>NZ_QUZK01000026.1 GCF_003410055.1 Wenzhouxiangella sediminis
AGGATCGGATTACCGATCACCTATGAGGATGGGCGGTTACACAGAAATCGGGACAGGCTCGCGAATGCCGCCTCCAAAGCGCTTCGAATCGCTAAATTTAGCACCTCTCCCGCCTCTTTCTTATCCTGGGGCACTGCTTGGCAGAATGGCTTGAGAGAGTCCCAGATTCGATTGTCTGGATTCTCGCCGCGATAAATATCTTCCAGGAGCTGGGGTCTCTCGGCGTCTGTCTAAGCTTCCTGCATCCTCTTTCTCTCGGGCTCGCCAATCTGATACTTAAGCATCACGTTCCAGCCAATGAGACCCGCGAAGAGGGCCCGATCGGGCGAATTCCGACATCCAGCTTGTGCGCGCTCCGAAAGTAGTAGCTTGGAACGCATTTGCTCGACTAGCTCGGTGAAATCTTGGTAATTCATTTCCCACCTACCCAAGCACCACAAATTTACGGCGCCGCTCCGAACATGCAGGGATTCTACCCAAACCCGGCACCCGCCATTTACGCTCAAACTGACGCCATTACACCCCCAACGAAGACGTTACACCTCCCGCTCGGGAATTGGACGCGTCTGGCAGCTCTAGAAGCCCGAGTCATCTGATGGTGCACGAGGCGTTTCCAGGGTTGCTTGGGAAAAACGAATCGTTTCCAGGGTTACTTGGAAAGTTTCCAAGGTTACTTGGAGAATGTTTCCACCTTTTCTTGTTCGTGTAGGGAACGGAAAGCGCCGGCTTGGTTGCCCATCCAGTAGTTCGCATAATGTATATTATGTAAAGTTAGCTGTCAGGCCGGACGGAGCCCCCTGGTCAGGGCCCTCGCAAGGCCCGTGCACAGTGTTAATCGGCTTTTCAGCTAGTTACGCGCCTTTCTTCGCCTTTTTTCCAGCTTTATACAGCTGCCGCCCCAGCGTTGACGGCGCGGACTGATTCAGGTCAACACGCCGCCTGTTCCGATGTGGGACGCTCGCAAGCCAGCGAACCGGTTCCACAACAAGGAGGCTTGCCATGAATCAACCACGCAATCTGGTCATCGCGCTCGACGGTTCCGATCCGTCCTTCGACGCGCTCGACGAAGCGCGTGACCTGGCCAGGGCCATGGGGCGCGAGCTTTCCGCGCTTTATGTGTATCCGCATCATCGCGGCGTATCGGCGACGCCTGCCGGGCTGGACGAACAGACTTCCAGGGAAAACCTGGAGCGCATGAAGGAAGACAAGGCCAAGGAGATTTTCTCGGAGGCGGAATCCCGACTCGGCAACGCCTTCGCACACCGCTACGTGCTCACCGGCGACCCGGCCGAGGAAATCATCGCCTTCATGGAAGGCAATCCGGGCACGCATCTGGTCATGGGCCGCCGGGGTCTGTCGAAGATCAAGTCGCTGCTGATGGGAAGCGTGAGCAGCAAGATCGCGGCACACGCTCCGGGTCTTGTGACCGTCGTTTAGGTTTGACCCGTAAATAATTGCTTTTGTTGTTTTTATGCCCGCTGCACGTTGACGATGACGTGGTGGGCATCGCCGTCGTCGAGGAAGTCGATCATCTGGCCTTCGATCTTTCGATCGTCGACTTCGATCCGGACCTTGCGCTCGGCTCCGGCACTCTGGCGGTATTCGATGACATAGGGTGATGCCCCGGCCTGGATGGTGACGCGGCATCGGTCCCAGCCCGGCGGCAGGCAGGGGTCGATCAGCAGCCGCTTGCCCTGGCGCTTGAGCCCGAATACGGACTCGATCGCGCCGCGCCAGGCCCAGGCGGCCGCGCCGGTGTACCAGCTCCACCCTCCCCGGCCGCGGTTGTCGCCCTGGCTGTAGACGTCTCCGGCAAGCACGTAGGGCTCCAGGCGGTAGTGCCGGGCCTCCGATTCGCTGGCGCTCCGCTTGATCGGGTCGAGAATGCCCAGCAGGCGCTCGACCTGGTCGGACCATCCCAGGCGCGCCGCCGCCCACAGCGCCCAGGTCGCTGCGTGCGTGTACTGCGCACCGTTCTCGCGGATGCCCGGCGGATAACCGCGGATATAGCCCGGATCGTGCTGGATGCGGTTGAACGGCGGGCGCAGGAGCTTGATCAGACGGGCGTCGTCGTCGACGAGTTGCTCCAGCGCGGACGTCATGGCGGTCGCGGCGCGATCGGGCGGACTGACGGGCCCCAGCACCGACCAGGCCTGCGCGATCAGGTCGATGCGACACTCCTCGTTGTCTTCCGATCCCAGCGGCGTGCCGTCGTCGAACCAGGCGCGCAGGTACCAGCGGCCGTCCCAGGCGTGCTTTTCGATCCGTCCAAGCAGCAGCTGGGCCAGTTGGCGGAATTGTCCGGCGCTTTCGGCCTGCTCGCGGGCGTCGCAGATCCGGGCGAAGTCCTCGAGCACGCGAACCAGGAACCAGGCCAGCCACACGCTCTCGCCGCGGCCGGTCGTGCTGACGCGGTTGAGGCCGTCGTTCCAGTCGCCGCTGCCGATCACCGGCAGGCCGTGGGGGCCGACGATGCTGGCGCGGTCGATGGCCCGGCAGCAGTGATCGAACAGGCTCGCCCGGCGTTCGCTCTGGCCGAACTCGGCGTAGCGCTCCACTTCGCCGGCAGCCAGCGGCGCGCCGTCGAGCCAGGCCACCGGCTCGTCGAGGATGTCGCGGTCGCCGGTGGCCTCGACATACTGTGCGGTCACGAACGGCAGCCACAGCAGGTCGTCGGAGCAGCGCGTTCTCACGCCCCTCAGCGGCGATTCGTGCCACCAGTGGAGCACATCGCCTTCCGGGAACTGTCTCGAGGCGGCGCGCAGGATCTGCGTCCGCGCGGCTTCCGGTGCCAGCCAGGTCATGGCCATGACGTCCTGCAACTGGTCGCGGAATCCGAACCCGCCGCTGGACTGGTAGTAGCCCGTGCGCCCCCACAGCCTGGAGGTGATCGCCTGGTACGGCAGCCAGTGGTTGTAGAGCAGGTTGAAAGTCGTATCCGGCGTTTCCACCTCCACGCCCGACAGCAGTCGCCGCCAGCGCTGCCGGCTTCGCTTGCGGCTGTGTTCGTTCTGCGCCGGCGCGATGTAGCGCTCGGCCAGCGCCAGGGCCGACTCGCGGGTAGCGCCGTGGCCGATCACGAAGTGCACGATGCGTTCCTCGCCCGGCGGCAGGTCCAGGTGAACCTGCAATGCCGCGCAGGGATCGCTGCCGGCCGCCAGCGAGCCGCTCAGCCCGATCCGCCACAGCGCCGCGGGTTGATCGAGACTGCCGCCCTGCCCCAGGAATTCGCTGCGGTCGGTGGTGAAACCGTGTACCGGCAGGTCGCTGGCGACGAAGGCGTGGCCCTTGCCGGCGAAGCGATCGTAGCGGTTGCTGGCCAGCAAGGCATGGCGCTCCAGGTCCAGGTCGCAGTCGAGATGCAGTGCGGTGTCGCCGCGGCGGTTGCCCAGCACCCATTCGAGATAACAGGTGGCCGTCACCCGCCGCGTCCAGTCGCAGCGATTGACCAGCGACAGACGGCAGATCTTGACCGGATCGGCTGTGTCGACGTGAATGTCCAGGACCTGTTCGAGGCCGCTGTCGTGGCGCACGAAGCGACTGTAGCCCAGGCCGTGGTGCACCCGGCTGGCGCCCGGGCCGGGCCGAGGCCCCGGCGTGGGCGTCCATACACGCCCGGTCTCCTCGTCGCGCAGGTAGATGACCTCACCGGAGGGATCGGTGACCGGATCGTCCGGCCAGGCGGTCAGGCGGTACTCGCTGCTGTTGCCCGCCCAGGTGAAGCTGCTGCCCGATTCGGTCACCAGGGTGCCGAAGTCGGGATTGGACAGCACGTTGGACCAGGGCGCCGGCGTATGCTGCCCGGGCTCGAAGTGCATGATGTATTCGCGGCCGTCGGCGCTGAAGCCGCCGATGCCGTTGTCGCAGACGAGGTCATCGGGGCGCGCCAGGGGCGCGATGATGCCGTCGGCATCGCGTTCGTCGCGCGACGGCACCAGCGGCGGCAGGCGGGCCGGCTTCGCGACCTGCAGCTGGCCGTGCAGGTCGGGCCGGTCGAGGTCCAGCACGACGCTGGCGGCGGCCAGCAGCGCGCGGCGCTGGTCGGCGGAAAGCTCGCGCCCGGGGATCACGGTGACCTGGCCGAGCAGCACGCGCTGGGTCCGCGAGCGCACCGACTCGACCAGCTCCTGCAGGCGGTCCCGGCCGGTCTGCTCGTAGCCGCCGGCCATCTCGTCGATCAGCAGCAGGTCCGAGCGCAACTGCCGCCCGGAAATGAAGGTGTGGGCCCGGACCAGGCGTTCGATCTGCTCGAGGTTGCCGCGGTTGCTCAGCAGGCCGGTGATGATCGGCCAGTCGCCCGAGATGCCGCGCGACCAAAGCAGCGACTGCAGCGGTTCGTCGGTGCGTTCACCCGAATGCCGCCATTCCGGCTGCGGTTCGAGCATGGCCGACATCAGCTGCATGGCGAACGGCACCTCGCCGGGCGGCATCTGCAGGTGGTGCAGTTCCAGCGCGGACTGCATGCGGGCCTGTTCGAACAGCCAGCTGATCCGGCTCGGGGAACGATAGCGGCTCATCGCGCCAAGCAACTCGTCGTGCGAACGGGCCGCCGCGGTCAGCAGGCCGATTTCCAGGCGACCGTAGGGTTCGATGGTGACTTCGACGGCCGTGGTGCTGGACGGATTGATCACCGCGCCCGTGGTGCCGCTGAGGCGATCGAGTCCCTTCGACAGGCCCAGTGGACGCCGCAGGTTGCCGCCGCGCCCGATGAACTTCGCGCGGTCGGTCTCCCATCCGAAGCGGGCGGCCGCGCCCGGCGGCGGAACCAGCGCATGGCCGACGTAGAGCGACATCTCCTCGTCGCTGCGGGGGCGCCGGCGAAAGATCAGCGTGTGCTCGGCCGGCAGGCACTCGCTTTCGACGAACAGGCGGGCAAAGGCCGGGTGGCGCTCGAAATCACGCGCCGGCGCCATGGCCAGTTCGGCAAAGCTGGCGATGACCAGGCGTCGCGGCACGCCCGATTCGTTGTTGATGACCAGGCGGCGCGCCTCGACGTCGTGCTGGCCGGCAATGGCAACGTCGAGCCGGCACAGCAGCGCATGTTTCCGGCGCCGGAATTCGACCCGGTGGGGTGCCTGGACGACCTGGGCCTCGTCGGCCTCGTCGCGCAAGGCCGGGTCGGCAGCGATCGTGAACAGGCGGTCTTCGTCGGGTTCGGCGACATAGACCCGCGCGCCGTGCCGCCGGGTGGTGACATCCGGCTGCCAGCGGTCGACGGCAATGCCCTGCCACCAGCTGCCTCCGCCGCCGCAGGCGTCGAGGATCGTGCAGAAACTGCCGTTGGACAGCAGGCAGTAGCGCGCCGACGGGGCGGCCCACGGGTCGACCGTCCAGTCCATCGGGCTGGCGGCGACGGCCAGGGTGCGTTCGGGTTCGAGCCGCATGCGGATGGCCAGTTCGGGGCTGGTGCGCGGCAGGCGCTCGTGCAGCAGCATCGACACCCCGGCGACGTGCCGGTCGGCCATGAAGCGCCGGACCATGATGTCCTCGTTGAGGTAGTTGTCGATGGCCGTCAGGATCATGCCCTGGTGGTGGCTCATCCAGGCCCGCACCACCCGGGCGCGGCGCGGCTTGTCGCTGGTGCGACGCCCGAAGTCGACCGCCTCGTAGCAGCCGAACAGCCCGATGGCGTGCATGGCCGAGAGTTTCTTCAGGTTGTCGACAACGGCGGACGGGCGGTACGGCAAGGCCATCATGCTGGCATAGGGCGCCACCACCAGACGCTCGCCCAGGTCGCGGCGAAAACCCAGCCCGGGCACGCCGAAACTGCGATAGGCGTAATGGCGCTCTTCGTTGAGCTGGTAGTAGGCCGACTCCGAAACGCCCCAGGGCATGGCGCCGTGCGCCTCGGCAAAGTCCCGGTGCAGATCGATGGCGTTGATGCTGGCCGTCTCGAGCAGGCCGGTGACCGGGGTCGGGCAATACAGCCGCGGCATGAGGTATTCGAACAGGGTCGCGCCCCAGGACATCAGCAGGCGGCGCCCGCCGTAACGTCGGAACGGACGACCCAGGTGCAGCCAGTGGCGCATCGGCACCTGGCCGCGGGAGATCGCCAGCAGGCTGGTCAGCCGGGCCTCGGAGGCCAGCAGGTCGTAGCAGCCGGAGTCGAGCACGGCGTTGTCGGCGTCGAAGCCGATGCGGAACTGGTGGCGCTCGCCGTCGTAGAGAAAGCCGAAGTCCATCTCGTCGACCCAGCGTTCGGCCAGGCGGGCCAGGTCCGCGCAATCCTCGGCCAGTTGCCGGTTGGCTTCCCGGGCCTGCTCCAGGCGGCGCTCGATGCGCTCGGCCAGGGCCGCGGGCAGCCCTGCCCCCGCCTCGCGCGCCTCGTTCATCAGGCGCATGGCGCGCCGGCTGTGTCTTCCGTGCGCGTTCGGGCACCAACCGGTCTCGAGCAGGTCGGCGAGCCTGGTCAGCGCCCGGCAATCGCTTTCTTCGGCGAGGCCCCTGAGCGTGGGCAGGTCGGGCAGCCAGGGCTGCAGCGATTCGATGGCGCGCCGGGCCTGGCGCACCTGCCCGATCAGCTGCGTCAGCCAGGTCCTGAGCTCGACGATGACATCGGCGCTGACGTCCAGGCTCTCGTCTTCGGCCAGTTCGATGATCGACTCGGCCAGTTCGTCGAGCTGGTGCTCGTGCCAGCTGTCCAGGAGCTGTCGGCATTCGGCGGCGTCGCCCGCCAGCGCCTTTCGGTACTGCGCGTGAACGCGGTCGAGCCACTTCGCCAGTGCGTGATCGGGCGGCGCCTGTGCAGCCAGCGGGCGCGCAGTGCATTCGATGAGATCGAGCGTGTCGGCCAGGCCGCGCGCCAGCCTCGTCAGCGCCAGCGGCCGGTTTCCGATCTCCTCGAGCGCGCGCGCCACGGTGACCAGGGCCACGGCCAGGTTGCCGCTGTCGACGGTGGAAACGTAGGCCGGGGACAGGCGTTCGAGATCGTGGATCTCGTACCAGTTGAACCAGTGTCCCCGGTAGCGCTCGAGCTGGGCCATGCCTTCCATGCTGTTGCGCAGCCAGGCGGTGAGCGTGTGCGGGTCGATCCAGCCGAAGTCGTGGGCAACCACGGCCGAGTTGAGCGCCATGCCCATGTTGGTCGGCGAGGTGCGCGCGGCCAGCACCACCTTGGGGTCGTCCTGGTAATTGTCGGGCGGCAGCCAGTGGGTGTCGGGGCCGACGAAATGGTCGAAGAACAGCCAGGTTCGCCGGGCGACGCGGCGCAACAGCCTGACGGCCTCGGGGTCCGGACGTTCGATTTCGCGGCGGCGCGGCCGCTCGACGCGCTTGACGATGGCCGGCGCGGCCAGCCACGCAAGCGCCACCGGCGCGGCCACGAGCAGCAGCGCGGGCTGCGACAGGCCCACGCCCGCCAGCACGGCCGCTCCCAGCAGCGGACAGGGCCACAACTCGCGCCACAGGCTCTGGCGGGCCTGGCCGAGGCTGCGATGGACGTGCGCGGCCGTGGTCCATTCCAGCAGGTGGCGGTGGGTGACGAACAGCCGGGCCAGCGTGCGGGCCACCGCATCGCCGATCATCAGGCTCTGGTACGGCAGCAGCACCAGGCTCAACAGCCAGTGCTGGGCCTGCAATCGCAGGCCGTGCAGAGCCGGGCGCAATCTCAGGAAGGCGGCGCGCGGTGCGGCCAGCAGGTGGCTGGTCGAACCCAGCAGTTCGCTCATCAGGCCGGCGGCCGGCAAGAGGAGGAAGAGCAGCGACCACAGCAGGTCGCTGCCGGGCAGGATGCCGCTGAAGGCCAGCAGGATCAGCAGCAGGGTGACCGGCGGCTGCAGGCTGCGGCGCAGGTTGTCGACGATCATCCAGCGGTGGACGAGCGAGAGCCGGTTGCGATGTCGCTTTCCGTCGTTGCCCCGAACGCGGCGTCCCAGCCACGGCAACAACTGCCAGTCGCCGCGCACCCAGCGATGCTGCCGGCGCGTCCAGGCGATCACGCTGGGCGGAAACTGCTCCATGAGCACGATGTCGGTGGCCAGGCCCACGCGCGCGAAGATGCCCTCGAGCAGGTCGTGGCTGAGCAGGCTGTTGTCGGGAATGCGACCGGCCAGCGTGGCCTCGATGGCGCGCCAGTCGTAGATCCCCTTGCCGGCGAAGATGCCCTCGCCGAACAGGTCCTGGTAGACGTCCGAGCTGGCATGGGTGTAGAGATCGACGGTCGTGTCGCCCGAGAAGGCACGGGTGAAGGCGTTGTTGCGCGTGGTGTCCGGGTCGATCTCGACGCGCGGCTGGATGATGCCGTAGCCGGCCTTCAGCGAGCGGCCGTCGTCGGCATAGACCGCGCGGCTGAGCGGATGGGCCAGCGTGCCGACCATCTGCCGGGCCGCTCCCGGCGGCAGACGGGTGTCGGCATCGAGCGTGATCACGTAGCGGACGCCGTCGAGCCGCGCTTGCTCGCCGAAGTTGTCCGTGAAGCCCGAGTCCTGATGCCCGGCGAGCAGGCGGTTGAAAGCCATCAGCTTGCCGCGCTTGCGCTCGCGCCCCATCCAGCAAGCCTCGCGCTCGTTGAATTCGCGCGAGCGGCACAGAAAGAGGAAGTCGGCTTCGGGATACTGGCGTTTCAGGCCTTCGATGTGCTGACGCCCCCTTCTCAGGATGGCCCGGTCGGTCTCGAGCACCGGCTCGTCGGCATCGCGCAGGTCGCCCAGCACGACCCAGACCAGTTGCGGGTCGTCGTTGGCCAGGAAGTTGATTTCCAGGCGCTCGAAGGCATGGTCGACGTCTTCGGGGCCGGCGAAGATGACCGGCACGGCGACCGCGCTGCGGCACGCCGGCGGAATGCCCGCCTCGAAATCCAGTCGCGCCAGGGTACGCGGCGGCACCAGGCGGGTCAGCAGGCCGTTGGCCAGGGTCACGGCCAGGCCCAGGGCGGGGACCAGCAGCAGCACCAGCAGCGCGGCCGACAAGCTTGCGCCAGCCTGGTGATGACCGAGATAGGCGGCGGGCAGCGCGAGGGTGATACCCGCCAGCGCGAAGACCAGCAGGAAATAGACCCCGCCCGGCCGGCGCCGGGAGAGTTCCAGCAGGCGCCTGCCCGGCCGCGGACGATAGCCGATCTCGCGCTCGGTCTGGGACCGTCCGCCGCCGACCAGCCAGTAGCCGACGTGAGCGTGACGGGAATCCGCCGCCGACGCCCGGGCCAGGGACAGGCAGCGCCCGACAATGCCCGCCTCGTCGTGTCGGCTGCCCCGGGCCAGCTCCTCGATCACCCGCCGGTAGCGGTCGCGCGACTCGAAGTCCATGTCGGCGTAGGCAGCCGCGGGATCGTCGCGCAGCAGGCGCTCGACGACGCTCAGGCGCTCGAAGCTCTCTCGCCAGTCGTGGGCGGCCAGGGTTCGCAGGCTGATGACGCCGCTGGCGATGCGCTCGACCAGGCGACTTTCTTCCTCGTGCCCGGCCCGCACCTGTTCGATCAGGGCCTCGCCGGTGTCGATCAGCTGCATGGTCTCGGCCAGGATCACGAAGGCCGGCAGGGCCCACAGCTCGCCGATTCTCAGGGAGCGTTCGGACTGAAAGGCCTCGATGGCGCGCTCCATCCACGCGGGGTCGACGGGCTGGCCGCCCTGCTCCACCAGGATGGCAGCCAGGGCCTGGACCGAGGGGCGGGCCGTCTCGCCTTCGGTATCGACTGCCGGCAGGCTCTGCACGTAGGCTTTCGGCAGGTCGCGGCGGACGCCGGCGAGCGCGTCCTCGATCACGTGCCGGTTGTCGAGCAACCATTCCTCGCCGCGCGAGGCGTAGCGCCGACCGGACAGGAGCGAATCGAGATCCGCATAGAGCCGGATCAGCCGCTTGCGCTGCCGGTCCAGTTCACGCCGGAAACGCCGGCCGTCGGATCTCCGGCCGAGCGGGCTGCGCGCCAGGCCGTGGAGAGCGTGCTTCAGCGACTGATCGTCGGGTTCCGGGTTGCCGGTCGGCGGGGGGCTCGACACGTCCGGCCGCTCAGTGGCTGCCCTGCAGCAGTTCCTGCCCCACGCGCATGCCGTCCTGCAGCGCAAGCACCGGCGTGGTGATGCGCGTCAGCAGCACCTGGCGAACGGCTTCGCTGCTCCAGCCGCTGCTGCCCTCGCCGTGGTGTACGGCCAGCACCAGCAGGTCGGGCCGCTCCCGCCGGCACACTTCGGCGATGGTTTCGACCGGCCGCGCGGAGGCCTCCAGGCGCGTGCGGATCTCGTGGCGGGAACCCAGACGGTCGCGCAGCTCCTCGAGGTAGCCGGCGGCCACGCGCCGGTTGCACTCGAGCAGTTCGGACTTGAGCGATTCCTCGCGCGTCGTCAGCGGCCGGCGCCGCGGCATCAGGGGTTCGCTGACCAGGTGCAGCAACTCCAGCGTCGCCCCGCCGCCGGCGTCCAGCGCGCTGGCCACGTGCAGGGCCACTTCGGCCGGCTGCGAGCCGTCCAGCGAAACCATGATGTGGCGGTACGGTTCGCCCGGCCTGGCCTCGTCGGCCTGCCCGCGAACGATCAGGTAGGGAATGCGGGTGTTGGCCAGCACCTTGTGCACCGTGCCGCCGTAAGGCAACTCCGAAGCGCCCCCGGCGCCCCAGGCCGAGAGAACCACCAGGCTGATGTCGTGATGCTCGATGAACTGGGCCACGGCCTCGGCCGGCCGGCCGTCGAGCACCTCGACTTCGGTCGGCGCGCCGGCCAGGCGCTCGTCCCCGATGAGTTTCTGCAGGTATCGCTTGGCCTCGGCCTTGCGCAGCCGCCAGTCCACGCAGCCGGCGCTGTGCTCGCCCTGCGCGTCCTTCGGCTCGGAGAGCACCCGCAGCAGGAAAACGCGCCCGGAAAAGGCCCGGGCCATTCTTCCTGCATGCACCAGTGCCTGCTCGGCGAAATCCGAACCGTCGAGTGGAACCAGGATTCGGGAGAAGGGCATGACCTGAGCGCAGACGCCGATGGGTAGCTGAACTTCATGCTACCCATCGGCTGCCCGGTTCGCGTTGATTCAGGTCAACGGCATGGAGATCCCCGCGCCGCTGTTTCGCGGGTCAGTTCACCCGCACTTGGAATAGCCGCAGGCCAGGCAGGTCTGGCAGCCGTCGAGCAGGACCATGGCCTTGGTGTTGCACTTGTGGCAGAGCGTGGCCGAGGCCGGGTAGGAGGCCTCCTCGCCCTGCCCTGCGCTGGCGTTGCCCGTCTTGGGCTGGGCCGCTTCGGCGTCGGCCTGCTTCTGTTCGCGGGCTTCGGCTTCGGCGCGCTTCTGTTCGAGGATGAGCTGCTGCTGTTCGGACAGTTCGTCGGGCTCGATCATGCCGATGCGCTTGAGGTGGTTTTCGACCACCGCGCCGATGTCGGCGACGATCGAGGGCACGAAGCGGCCGCCGGGCTTGAAGTAGCCGCCCTTGGGGTCGAACACGGCCTGCAGTTCCTCGGCCAGGAAGGTGACGTCGCCGCCCTTGCGGAACACGGCCGACATCACGCGCGTCAGGGCCACGATCCACTGGAAGTGGTCCATGTTCTTCGAGTTGATGAAGATCTCGAAGGGACGGCGCTGTTCGTGTTCGGTGCCCTGGTTGAGCACGATGTCGTTGATGGTGACGTACAGGGCGTGGTCGTCGAGCGGCGTGCGGATCTTGTAGGTCGCACCTTCGAGGCACTCCATGCCTTCCGGACGCTCAAGCTTTTCGTGCATCCGGATGATCTCGGCCTTCTCGCGGCGACCTTCGTTGTTGTTCTCGGCCGCCTTCGACTCTTCTTCCTTCTTCTTGTCCTGGACTGCGTAGTCCACGATCTTCTTGTCGATTCTGATGGTCATGTCAAAATTTCCCGTAATAGCCTTCTTTGAGTGCGTCGAATAGATTCGCGGCGGTGTGGACTTCGCCGTCGTATTCGATTTCCTCGTGGCCCTTGACCTCGACCTTGGAGCCGTCCTCGAGTTCGAACACGTAGGTGGTCGACTCCAGGTCCTTGTCGGTGACCAGCACGCCCTGGAAGGCCTGCGGGTTGAAGCGGAAGGTGGTGCAGCCCTTCAGGCCCTGTTCCCAGGCGAACAGGTAGATGTCCTTGAAGTCCTCGTAGGGATAGTCGGTGGGGACGTTGGCCGTCTTGGAAATCGACGAGTCGATCCATTTCTGGGCCGCGGCCTGGATGCCGACGTGTTCCCTGGGCGTAATCGACTCGGCGGTCACGAAGTAGTCCGGCAGCTGTTCGGCCGGGTCTTCGGAGTACGGCATGGCGCCCGGGTTGACCAGGGTGCGGTAGGCCAGCAGCTCGTAGGAATAGACGCTGACCTTCTCCTTGGACTTGCGGCCTTCGCGGATCACGTTGCGGTTGTAGTGATGCGCGAAGCTCGGCTCGATGCCGTTGGAGGCGTTGTTGGCCAGCGACAGCGAGATGGTGCCGGTCGGCGCGATCGAGGTGTGGTGCGTGAAGCGCGCGCCCGTTTCGGCCAGCTTGTCGACCAGCTCGGGCGAGACTTCGGCCACCTTCTGCATGTAGCGGCTGTAGCGCGCGTGCAGGATGCGGCCGGGCACCTTGTCGCCGGGCTTGTAGCCGTCGCGCTTCATCTCCGGACGCTTGCGCAGCATCTCGGGGGTGACTTCGAACTCGTCGTCCATGATCGGGGCGGCGCCCTTTTCCTCGGCCAGTTCGGCGGCGGTTTCCCAGCCGGCCACGGCCATCTCGCGCGAGACGCGCTCGGTGAATTCCAGCGACTCGGGCCGACCGTACTGCTTGCGCAGCATGGTCAGGGCCGAACCCAGGCCCAGGAAGCCCATGCCGTGGCGGCGCTTGTACATGATCTCGGCGCGCTGCTTTTCCAGCGGCAGGCCGTTGATCTCGACGACGTTGTCGAGCATGCGCGTGAAGATCTTGACCGTGCGGCGGTACTCGTCCCAGTTGAAGCGCGCGTTCTCGGTGAACGGCTCCTCGACGAAGCGCGTCAGGTTGACCGAACCGAGCAGGCAGGCGCCGTAGGGCGGCAGCGGCTGTTCGCCGCAGGGATTGGTGGCGCGGATGTTCTCGCACCACCAGTTGTTGTTCTGTTCGTTGATGCGATCGACCAGCACGAAGCCGGGCTCGGCGTAGTCGTAGGTGCTGGTCATGATCATGTTCCACAGGCGCTTGGCCGGCACCTTGCGGTAGATCTTGCAGGCCACCAGGCCTTCGCCGTTGCTGACGTAGCCCTCGGTGGTCGGCCATTCGCGCCAGATCACCTGCTCGGGATCGTTGACGTCGATTTCTTCGGCCTCGCTGTCGAGCACCGGGAAGACCAGCGGCCAGTCGGCGTCGTCGACCACGGCCTGGACGAAATCGTCGGTGATCAGAAGCGAGCAGTTGAACTGGCGCAGCACGCCGTCTTCGCGCTTGGCGCGGATGAAGTCCATCACATCCGGGTGCGAGACGTCGAATGTGGCCATCTGCGCGCCGCGGCGGCCGCCGGCCGACGAGACGGTGAAACACATCTTGTCGTAGATGTCCATGAACGACATCGGGCCCGAGGTGTAGGCGCCCGCCCCCGAAACGTAGGCGCCCTTGGGCCGCAGCGTGGAGAACTCGTAGCCGATGCCGCAGCCGGCCTTGAGCGTCAGGCCCGCTTCGTGGACCTTGCCCAGGATGTCGTTCATCGAATCCCGGATGGTGCCCGAGACCGTGCAGTTGATGGTCGAGGTCGCCGGCTTGTGCGCCAGCGCCCCCGCGTTGGAGGTGATGCGCCCGGCGGGAATGGCCCCGCGCCGCAGCGCCCACAGGAATTCACGATACCAGTGAGAGCGCTTGTCGTCGCCCTCTTCCACTTCGGCCAGCGCACGCGCGACACGCTTGTAGGTGTCGTCGATTTCCTGGTCGATGATCTCCCCCGATTTCGACTTGAGACGGTACTTCTTGTCCCAGATGTCCAGCGACGCTTCCTGGAAGGCGATATCCGGAAGCGCGGCCGTCAAAGCTTCTGCCGAAACGCTCATGCCGCAACCTCTTGATTATTGTGTCCTAGTCCCGGTTATGCACAGGCTTTCCACCGCCTTTTTCACAACCAGTTGTGCCAATCTCGATTACCGACCACAAGATATTGTGTCAGCGGACATACCTTACGCCCAAGAACCGGGCGATTCAAGCTCTGTGATAGCTCACTTTTTGAGCAACAAAACGCGACGCGCCCGACAGCCAGCAGCTGCGGGCGTTCGCGAGTTCAATGCAGTTCGGATCGAAACCGAATCGACCCCGGACGGGGCCGGACGACTAGTCGGTTTCGGGCTTGAGATCACGCTCCATCAGAACCTGGACGCCCTTGCGGGCGTTCCAGCCGCGGAACAGGATGCCGTGCACCTGTTCGGCGATGGGCATCTCCACGCCGGCCCGTTCGGCCAGGCGCATGACTTCCTCGGCGGTCTTGATGCCTTCGACCACCTGGCCGATTTCGGCGAGGGCCTCGTCGACCGAGCGCCCCTGCCCCAGGGCCATGCCCAGCCGCCGGTTGCGCGACTGGTCGCCGGTGCAGGTCAGGACCAGGTCGCCGATGCCGGCCAGGCCCATCAGGGTGTGGTCGTCGGCGCCCAGGGCGCGCCCGAGCCGCCGCATCTCGGCCAGCCCGCGGGTGATCAGCGCGGCCCGGGTGTTGTGGCCCAGGCCCATGCCGTCGGCCATGCCGCAGGCGACGGCCAGCACGTTCTTGATGGCGCCGCCGAGTTCCGCGCCGACCAGGTCGGCCGTGTAGTAGGCGCGGAAATTGTTGCCGTGCAGCAGTTCCGCCCAGGCCTGCCCGAACTCGGGATCCGTGGCCGCCACGGTCACGGCCGTGGGCAGTGACTGGGCCACTTCACGCGCGAAGGACGGGCCGGTGATCAGCGCCAGCGGAATCTCCGGCCCGAAGCGATCGCGGGCCACCTCGTGCAGCAGGCGGCCGGTGCCGGGCTCGAAACCCTTGCTGGCCCAGGCCAGACCCGTCTCGGCGGTCACGAAGGGCGTGATGCGGTCCAGGGTCTCGCCGAAGGCGTGGCTGGGCGTGGCCACCAGCAGGTGCTCGGCACCGCGGCAGGCGGCGTCGAAATCACCGGTGGCGTGCAGCGATTCGGGAAACGGGCACTCGGGCAGGTAGCGCTGGTTGACGCGGTCGCGCTCCATGGCTTCGGCGCGCTCGGCATCACGCGCCCACAGGCGCACCTCGTGCCCCATGCGCGCGAGCTGCATGCCCAGGGCCGTGCCCCAGGAGCCGGCACCCAGAACCGCGATGGTCGTGGCCATGCCCGGCGCCGCTTACTCGCTTTCGCCGCCGGATTCGGCGCCTTCGGCCTGCTGCCGCTGGCTGGCCTCTTCCAGGCGCTGGCGGAAGACCGCCTCGAAGTTGACCGGCTGCAGCGGCGGCATGAAGAAACCGCCGGCGCTGACCATCGAGCCGATCTGCGAGCGACAGTACGGGAACAGCACGTTCGGGCACAGCACGTTGAGCACGTAGGGGATCTGCTGCTCGCTGAAGCCGGTGAGCTGGAAGAAGCCGCCGTACTGGACTTCACACAGGAAGGCGGTCTTGTCGCCCTGCTTGGAGGTGACGGTTACCGAAAGGACGACGTGGTTGCGGCCCTCGCCGACGTTCTCGCTGCGCTGCGAGAGGCTCAGGTTGACTTCCGGCTCGGCGCCGCTCTGGTTGAGTTCCAGCACGTTGGGAGCCTCGAAGGACGCGTCCTTGAGGTAGACGTGCTGGACGGCCATCTGGGCTTCCTGTTCGTTGCCGGCCGCAGCCTGCTGATTCTCTTCTTCTGCCATTGCTTGAACTTTCCTTTGCAGTGATTTGAATTAATTGCAAAAACGGAGGTTCGGCCTGAACGCCTACTGCTCCGATTCCTTGGTTTCGGCCGCCTTGCGGTCCTTGGACTTCTTGCGGCGCTTGCCCTTGCCCTCTTCGGCCTTGCCCGCGCCCTTGTGACGCGAGACGGGCTGCTGGTCGCTGACCCACTGGCTCAGACCGCCGCCGAGGACGTTGACGTTGGTGAACCCCAGCTTGACCAGGCGCCCGGCCATCTGCGGCGCGACCTGGTTGTTGCGGCAATAGACCAGCACCGGGCGCTCGCGGTACTTGAGCAGCTGCTGGTTGCCGGACTCGATGCGGGAAGGCGGCATGTGCAGTGCGCCGCGGATATGACCCTTGGCGTAGTCCGTGCTGTTGGAGACATCAATCACCACCGGATCCTCGCGGTTGAGCAGCTGCACCGCTTCGAGCGTGCCCAGCTCCTTCCACTTGCGGAACAGGCGGCTGATCTCGTAGGCGATGAAGGCGAGGATGGCCACGGCCAGCGCGCCGGTCAGCAGCGGGTGGTTGCCTGTGAACTCGAGGACTTGTTCCATGGAGTGAATCGGCTCGGGTCAAAGCCGCCCATTATCCTTGATCCGGCGCTTTGTTGCCAGCACCGTGCCGGTCGGCTGTGTGATAATTCCTCCCGACCCGCCCAAAACCCGGAAACCGAGGAACGATGTCACGACCCCGACCGCTGATGCTCCTGATTCTCGATGGCTGGGGGCAGCGCGAAGCTGCCGAAGACAACGCCATCACGACCGGCCGCACGCCCAACTGGGACGCCCTGTGGGCCGATCATCCGCGCACCCTGCTCGACACTTCCGGCGAATCGGTCGGCCTGCCCGCCGGCCAGATGGGCAATTCCGAAGTCGGCCACATGAACCTCGGCGCCGGCCGCATCGTCTACCAGGAACTCACGCGCATCGGCAAGGCGATCGAAGACGGCAGCTTCGCGAAGAACCCCGCCCTGCTCGGCGGCATCGAGAAGGCGCGCGGCGCGGGCGGCTGCGTGCACATCATGGGCCTGCTCTCGCCCGGCGGCGTGCACAGCCACGAAAATCACCTGCTGGCCACGCTGGCGATGGCCCTGGACAACGGCGCTACGGAAGTCGCCGTCCACGCCTTTCTCGACGGCCGCGACGTGCCGCCGCGCAGCGCCGCCGAATCGATCGAGCGCCTGGAAGCGGCGGTGGCCGCCGACGACCGCGCCAGCATCGCCAGCGTCAGCGGGCGCTACTACGCGATGGACCGCGACCAGCGCTGGGAGCGCACCGAGCTGGCCTGGAACGCGATCGTCGAGGCGCAGGCCGAGTTCACGGCCGGGACTGCCTCGGCCGCGCTGGCAGCCGCCTACGAGCGCGACGAGGACGACGAGTTCGTCAAGCCGACGGTGATCGGGGGCGGCCGCAGGGTGGCCGACGGCGATGCCGTGATCTTCATCAATTTCCGCGCCGACCGCGCGCGCCAGCTCACGCGGGCCTTCGTGGAGCCCGGTTTCGACGGCTTCGAGTGCCGCCGACCACGGCTTTCGGCCATGGTCACCATGACCCGCTACCAGGATGACCTGCCGGTGGACGTGGCCTTCGACAAGCAGCACTTCGAGCACCTGTTCGGCGCGGAACTGGCCGCCGCGGGCCTGAGGCAACTGCGCATTGCCGAGACCGAGAAGTACGCCCACGTCACCTATTTCTTCAACGGCGGCGAGGAGAAGGTCTTCGAAGGCGAGGACCGCAAGCTGATCCCCTCGCCCAAGGTGGCCACCTACGACCTGCAGCCGGAGATGAGCGCGCCGACGCTCTCGCGCGAACTCACCGAAGCCATCGAGAGCGGCGAATACGACGTCATCGTCTGCAACATCGCCAATCCCGACATGGTCGGCCACAGCGGCAAGTTCGAGGCCGCCGTGGCCGCGGTCGAAGCGGTCGATCGCGTCCTCGGCGAGGTGCTGCCGGTGCTCGAGCGCGCCGGCGGCGAGGCCCTGGTCACGGCCGACCACGGCAACGTCGAGCAGATGAGCGATCCCGACAGCGGCCAGGCGCATACCTCCCACACCACCAACCCGGTGCCGCTGGTCTACTTCGGACCGCGCTCGGCCGCGTTGCGCGACGGCGGCAGCCTGCGCGACATCGCCCCGACGATGCTGGCCCTGCTCGAACTGCCCCACCCCGGGGCGATGACCGGCCGTTCCCTGATCCGGATCGACTGAAGGCCAGTGCGTCCGGCCCGGTCGCTCCTGCCCCTGCTCCTAGCGGCGGCGCTGTCGGCGTCGCCGCTCGCGCCGCTGCGGGCCCAGGAGGATCGCGAGGCCGTCGAGGCCGAGCTCGAGGAAGTGCGCGCCGAGATCGCCGAGATCCAGTCGCGCATCGACGAGAGCCTGGGCAATCGCGACCGCCTGCTCGAAGGCCTGGCCGACGCCGAACGTGCGGTCGGCCGCGCCCGGCGCGCCCAGGCCGAAACCGACCAGGCGCTCTCGGAAGTGCGCGGCGAAATCGTCACACTGGAGTCGCGGCAGGACGAGCTCGAGGCGCAGGTCGGCGAGCGCGCCGGCGAGCTCGCCGTGCAACTCGTCACGGCCTATCGCCAGGGCAGCCAGTCGCGGCTGAAGATGCTCCTCAACCAGGACGACCCGCGCCGCCTCTCTCGTCGGCTGGCCTACCACGGCTACCTGTCACGGGCTCGGCTGTCGGCGATCGAGGAATTGCGCGAGACCGTCGCCGCGCTCGAGCGCACGCGCCGGGAACTGGCCGACGAGGCCGAGCGGCTCGGCGAGCTGCTGGCCGAGCGCAAGCGCGAAACGCAGCGCCTGGAGTCGGCCATGGGGCAGCGGGAAGAGGCACTGGCCGCGCTGGACCGGCGCCTGGCCAGCGACCGCGAGCAGCTGGCCGACCTGGAACGCGATGCCGCCGAACTGACGCGCCTGCTCGAACAGCTCGCCGACGTGCTCGCCGACGTGCCCGCGGACGTCGAGATCCCGCCTTTCGCCGAGCTGGCGGGTGAGCTGGACATGCCCGTTTCCGGCCGGGTGCTGGAAGCCTTCGGCGACCACCGCAGCGGCGAACTGCTGTGGACGGGTTGGCTGATCGACGTCGACACCGGCGAGGAGGTCCGCTCGGTCGCCCACGGCCGCGTGGCCTACGCCGACTGGCTGCGCGGCTACGGCCTGCTGCTGATCATCGACCACGGCGACGAATACATGAGCCTCTACGCCCACAACGAAGCGCTGATGCGCGACGTGGGCGACTGGGTCGCCCCGGGCGACGTGGTGGCCCTGGCCGGCCGTTCCGGCGGCGTGGACAACCCCGCGCTGTATTTCGAGCTCAGAAAAGGCGGGCGGCCGGTGGACCCGGCCGCCTGGATACAAAGGTAGTCGCTTAGCCGGCCGGCGGGTAGACGTAGCTCGTGCCCGGGCCGAGCGGCAGGCCGAGCATCCAGTAGCCGATCAGGAAGACCGACCACACCAGCAGGAACACCACCGAGTACGGCAGCATCAGCGACACCAGGGTGCCGATGCCGGTGCCCTTGACGTAGCGCTGGCAGTAGACGACCACCAGCGGGAAGTACGGCATCAGCGGCGTGATGATGTTGGTCGAGGAATCGCCCACGCGGTAGGCGGCCTGCGTCAGTTCCGGCGAGAAACCGACCTGCATCAGCATGGGCACGAAGATGGGCGCCAGCAAGGCCCACTTGGCCGAAGCGGAGCCGACGAACAGGTTCACGAAACCGACCAGGATGATGATGCCGAACAGGGTCGCCCCGCCCGGCAGGGCCAGCTCGCGCAGGAAGTTGCCGCCCTCGACGGCCAGCAGCACGCCCAGACCCGAGCGGCCGAATTCGGCCACGAACAGGGCGCAGAAGAAGGCCATGACGATGTAGTAGGCCATCGAGCCCATAGTTTCCGACATGGCGTCGACCACGTCCTTGCTCTTCTTGAAACTGCCGGTCATGAAGCCGTAGATCACACCGGGAAGCACGAAGAAGATGAAGATCAGCGGCACGATCGACTGCATGATGGGCGCCGAGAAATCGGTCAGCTGACCCGTGCCCGGATCGCGGAAGGGCGAGGTTTCGGGAATCAACGACAAGATCAGCAGCACGAAACCGACGACCATGACCGTCGTCGCCACCCACATCGCCCGGCTTTCCTTCGTGTCGATGGGGTGCATTTCGGGCATGTCGTCTTCGTCGCCGTCGAGCGGCGTGTTGGCCAGGCGCGGTTCGATGACCCGATCGGTGAGCCACCAGCCCAGCAGCACGATGACCAGGCAGGAGGCCGAGGTGAAGTACCAGTTGATCAGCGGGTGCAGCGAGAGGCTGGCGTCGACGATCTGTGCGGCGGGCTGGGTGAAGCCCATCAGCAGCGGATCGAGCGCCGACGGCACGAAGTTGGCCGAGAAACCGCCCGAGACGCCGGCGAAGGCCGCGGCGATGCCGGCCAGGGGATGCCGGCCGGCGGCATAGAAGATGATGCCGCCGAGCGGGATCACGACCACGTAACCGGCGTCGACCGCGGTGTGGCTGACGATGGCGATCAGGATCAGCATCGGCGTGAGCAGCAGCTTGGGCGTGAAAGCCAGCAGCTTCTTCAACAGGGCGTTGATGTAGCCGCTCTGCTCGGCCACGCCCACGCCCAGCATGGCGACGAGAACCACACCCAAGGGAGCGAAACCGGTGAAGGTATTGACCATGGTGGTCAGGAAACTCACCAGTTGCTCGCCGGTGAGCAGGTTGGTGATGGTGATCGCCTCGCCGGTCGACGGGTGCTGCGCGCCGAACTGGATGCCCGACAGCAGCCAGGAGAGGATCCAGACCACCACCATCAGCAGGAGGAAGAGCATGGCCGGGTCGGGCAGCTTGTTGCCGACGACCTCGATGAAGTTCAGCGCGCGATTGAGCCAGCCGCGCTCGCTGCCGGCGTCGCCGGCGGGTTGTTGCTCGGTGCTGTTCATGTCCTTGGATGGTCCCCGTCGAGTCGTTTTTATGGTCGATTGATTCCCTCGCGGCTCCGACCGGCCCGAGTGGGCGGCGGCGCCGAAAGCGCCGAAAACGTTACCACAACTGCCCTGCCCCGGCCACTCGCCGCCGCCTGGTTCGGCGCCTGTCAATCATCCTGGAGCGTGAGATCGACCAGGCCCGGGAAGGGACGCAGCAGGATGGCCACGACGACGCCGGCCACGAAGCCCGCGATGTGCGCCCACCAGGCCACCGCGCCGTCCTGGCCGCCGAAAACCGTGTAGATCAGCTGCAGCGTGAACCATGATCCGATCACCAGGATGGCCGGGACGCGGGCGAACTGCAGGTACAGCCCGAGCGGCAGCCAAAGGCCCATCCGGCTGACCGGGAAGAGTCCCAGGTAGATCCCGATCAGCGCCGAAACGCCGCCGCTGGCACCGATCACCGGCGTCTGCGTGGTCCCCAGTTGCCAGGCCAGGATCAGGTTGGCCAGGGCACCCAGGACGAGGAAGCTCAGCGCCAGCCCCGCATGGCCCAGGGCGCGCTCGACGGTCGTGCCGAACACCCACAGATAGGCGAGGTTGCCGGCCAGATGCAGCCAGTCACCATGCACGAAAAGCGATGTGAGCACGGCGAGCAGGTCGCGGCTGTTCCAGCTCCCCGGCAGGTGATCCAGGGCGGCGAGCACCCGGGCCGGCACGAACCCCCAGCTGCGGATCCATTCGCCCGCCCCGTCGCCCAGGCGCCACTCCGCATACACCCAGGTGACGAGCATGATCAGGCTGAAGACGGTCAGCACCCAGGGCCAGGCCAGCCGGCGCCGGCGCATCCCGCCGGAGTCGATCATCGCGGCTCGAGCAGGAAGCGGTGCGAACGGAAGTCGACGATGGCGCCGTCGCGGCTGATGTCGACGATGTTCACCTCACCGATGGCATCCCCCGGGACGTAGCGCTCGCCGTTGATCAGGACGAAGCGCTCCGCCTCGTTGGGGGAGAACACGTGGATGCTCAGGTTTAGCTCGGGCAGGTTGCGCCGAACCGACAGGGGCAGCTCCCAGGCCCGGAGGTACTCCGGCACGCCCTCGTTCAGCGGCTCGACCTCGCCGGGAGACTGAGCTTCGATTTCGGCCTCGGGGGCGCGATCGGGACGTGGGCGGGCAGGATCCGAAGGCGGCTGGCTCGAGCGCCGCGCCTGTTCGGCTGCGGCCTCGCGGCTCCGGCGCGCCTCCTCGGCGGCAATGCGACGCTCCAGTTCTTCGGCCGCCTCTTCGGCGGGCACGGGGGCGGATTCGCGCTCGGCCCGAGTGCGGCGAACGACGCGATCGGGGTCGGCGGGAATCGGCCGGCGACGATCCGGCAGGCTGTCGTCTGCCTCGTCCTGCTCGGGCTCGGCATCCTTTTGCGCCCTGGGCCCGGCGTCCGACTCGGATGGCGGGGTCGGCACCGCTCGCCTGTCCCGGGCCGCGGCACCGTCTTCGGACGGGGCGGGTCGCTCGGCAGTGGCGCTCTCGCCGCCGGCTGCACTGTCGGCCGGTGCGCCGACGAGGCGCTGCGGCAGCCATTCCGGCCGCACCACATACACCGCGGCGGAGACCGCAACGACCAGGACCAGGACGGCGGCGAGCCAGGACAGCTTGCGACGGCGCCGCTTGCCCGGCGGACGCGGCGGCTCGGGCGAGTTGATCCCCGGTGCACCGGACTGCTGGCGGCGTGCGTCGGACTTGCGCAGGGCGTCGAGAATGAAAGACACGTTCAGGCTCCGTCGTTTTCGGTCAGCAGGATCGGGGCGTCGCCGTGCGGCGCGCGCAGGAACAGGCGCGTGGCGGGCCCGATGACCCCGTCCTCGTTGAGCCCGTGCCGGCGCTGGAAGGCCACCACCCAGTCGCGGAACGGTTCATCATAAGTGGCGTCGACGCCGCCGGTCCACGGCTGGGGCGTCGACTCGGCGGCCAGTCGCTTCATGCGCTCGACCAGGGCACCGGAGTCGCCGCGCTTGAGCACGACACCCGTGTCCGGCCAGGCAACCAGCAGGTCGCCCCGCCAGCGCCGGTCGAGCTGCGATCGCGGCACCCGCCAGTCCTGACCGCCGTGGCGCAGCAGCGCGTCGCCCTCGCTCAACCCCGCCAGCAGGACGTAGGTATCGGCGGGATCGGCCAGACGCAGGATGACCGGCAGGTCGATTTCGCGCACGAAAGACCAGTTGCCGCGCAGCTGCAGGCAGGCCAGGCCCTCGACGATCTCGCCGCGGCAGGCGCGGTCGACTTCTGCGGCGTCCATTCCCGGCCACAGCGCGGCCATTTCAACCCAGGCCGCTTGCGCGCCGGCGTCCTCGAGCATGGCTTCCCAGGCCGGGTTGCCGCCCTGCGGTGCGGATTCCCGCGGCTGCAGCATCAGCCAGGACAGCGCGCCGCCGCCGGCCAGCACGACGAGCAGGGCGAGCGCGGCGATCACGCCGCGCAGCCAGCCGCCGTCCTGTTCCTGCTCTTCACCGGCGACTTCGCGCGCCGCCGCCCGCACCAGGCCGGCGCCGATGCGCTCTTCCTCGCGTGCGTAGCCGGCCATCAGCGCCCGGTCGGCGATGATGTTGACCAGGCGCGGCACGCCTTCGGAGCTCAGATAGATCGCGCGCAGGCCGTCGTCGGTAAAGGGACAGCGCTCGGCGCCGGCGATCTGCAGCCGATGGCGGATGTAGGCCTCGGTTTCGTCCTCGTTGAGGGGGTCGAGGTGATAGCGCGCGGTGATGCGCTGGGCGAGCTGACGCAGTTCGGGCCTCGAGAGCACCTCGCGCAGTTCCGGCTGGCCGATGAGGATGATCTGCAGCAGCTTGTCGGTGGCGGTTTCCAGGTTGGTCAGCAGCCGGATCTGCTCGAGCCCTTCGCGGCTCATGTTCTGGGCTTCGTCGATGATCAGCACGACCCGCTCGCCTTCGGCATGGCGCTCGAGAAGATACGTGTTGAGCCGTTCCTGGAGCTGCTGGAGGCTGCCGTCGGTACCCTCGATGGAGATCTCGAGTTCGTGGCAAACGGCGCGCAGCAGCTCCGCCGGCGAGAGCATGGGATTGAGGATCAGCGCGATGCGCGTGTTTTCGGGCACCTGCTCGAGCACCACGCGGCACAGGGTGGTCTTGCCGGTACCGACCTCGCCGGTGAGCTGGACGAAGCCGCCGCTGCCGCCCTGCCCCACGCCGTACAGCAGGTGGGCCAGCGCATCGCGGTGGCGCTGGCTCAGGTAGACGAAGCGCGGGTTGGGCGTGATCGAGAACGGACGCTCGCTCAATCCATAGAACGGCTCGTACATCAGCTCGCGATTCCGTCAGTCTGCTTGTTCAATCCGCCTTCCGATCCTGACTCCGGGCCCTGTCAGTCCGACAACGCCATCAGCGAAGCGTTGCCGCCGATCGCGGCCGTGTTATTGGTCAGCGTCCGCTCGGTCACGAAACGATACAGGTAATGCGGGCCGCCGGCTTTCGGTCCGGTTCCCGACAGACCCTCGCCGCCGAAGGGCTGGACGCCCACGACCGCCCCGGTCATGTTGCGGTTGACGTAGGCGTTGCCCACGCAGGCCCGATGGGCGATATGGCGATAGACGCGGTCGATGCGGCTGTGCACGCCCAGGGTCAGGCCGTAGCCGGTGCCGTTGATCTTGTCGATGACGGCATCGAGTTCGCTCGACTTGTAGCGCACCACGTGCAGGATCGGTCCGAATATCTCGCGCTCGAGCCGGTCGATGCCGTCGATCTCGTAGGCGCGCGGCGCGAACCAGTGCCCCTTGGGCAGATCTTCGCGCAGCGGGGTCCTGGCGATCAGCTTCGCTTCACGGTCCATGCGCTCGGCATGGTCCTGGAGCATCTTCAGCTGGTCGGCGTCGATGACCGGCCCGATGTCGGTCTCGAGCAGGCCCGGGTCGCCCACGGCAATCTCTTCCATGGCGCCGGCGAGCATCTCGAGCATGCGGTCGGCAACGTCGGCCTGGACGTAGAGCACGCGCAGCGCCGAGCAGCGCTGGCCGGCGCTGAGAAAGGCCGAGTGGATCACGTCCTTGACAACCTGCTCGGGCAGCGCGGAGGAGTCGACGACCATGGCGTTCTGGCCGCCGGTCTCGGCGATCAGGGTGGCCAGCGGGCCTTCGCGCTCGGCCAGGCTGCGATTGATGATCCGCGCCGTCTCGGTGGAGCCGGTGAAGGCCACGCCGGCGATGCGCGGATCGCCGGTGAGCGCCGCGCCCACCTTGCCGTCGCCGGGCAGGCACTGGATGACGTCCTCGGGCACGCCGGCCTCTTGCATCAGACTCACCGCCCGGGCGGCGATCAGGGGCGTCTGCTCGGCGGGCTTGGCCAGCACGGCGTTGCCGGTGACCAGCGCGGCCACGATCTGGCCGGTGAAGATGGCCAGGGGGAAGTTCCAGGGGCTGATGCACACGAACACGCCCTTGCCGTGCATGCGAAGGGTGTTGGACTCGCCGGTCGGCCCCGGCAGTTCGACCGGTTCGGCCATCTCGTTGCGGGCCTGCATGGCGTAATAGCGGCAGAAGTCGACCGCTTCGCGCACTTCGGCAATGCCGTCGAGCAGCGACTTGCCGCCTTCCCGGGCGCAGATGGCCATCAATTCCTCGCAGTGCGTCTCGTAGAGATCGCCGATGCGATCGAGAATGTCGGCGCGCTCGGCCGCGCCGCGACCGTCCCAGTCCTTCTGCGCCGCAATCGCCGCACTCACGGCATCGGAAACCGATTCGGGATCGGTCCAGGTCACCTTGCCGACCGCCACGCCGGTGTCGACGGGCGAGAAGACGGTGCCCTGCTCACCGGCCCGCGCGGACTTGCCGGTCGGCGCCGCGCTCCAGTCGTTCTGGACGGCACGCTCCATGCCCTGCTTGAGTTCGGCCAGTTCCGAATCGCGGCCCATGTTGATGCCGTGACTGTTGCGCCGTTCCCGCCCGTAGATGTCGACCGGCAGCGGAATGCGCGGGTGCGAGATGCTCGAGTGCGACTGCACTTCGGCGATCGGGTCGTCGACCACCTTCTCGACCGGCAGCTTCTCGTCGACGATGCGATTGACGAAAGAGGTATTGGCCCCGTTCTCGAGCAGGCGGCGCACCAGGTAGGGCAGCAGGTCCTTGTGGTTGCCGACCGGCGCGTACACCCGGCACTGGCCGTTGAAGCGGTCGCCTTCGAGCACTTCCTCGTAGAGCTGCTGGCCCATGCCGTGCAGGCGCTGGTACTCATACTCGGTGTTGCCGCCGGCCAGTTCCGCAATGGTCGCGATAGTGTGCGCGTTGTGCGTTGCGAACTGCGGATAGAAGCAATCCGGCAGCGACAGCAGCTTGTCGGCACAGGCGATATAGGAAAGGTCGGTGTTGGCCTTGCGGGTGAACACCGGATAGCCCTCGACGCCCTCGATCTGGGCGATCTTGATTTCGGTGTCCCAGTAGGCGCCCTTGACCAGCCGGATGGGAATGCGGTGCCCGGTCTTGCGCGCCTGCTCGGCCAGCCAGTCGATGGCCGCCCAGGCCCGCTTCTGGTAAGCCTGCAGGGCGAGGCCAAGGCCGTCCCAGCCTTCCAGTTCGGGGTCGGCGAGCACGGCGGCGAAGACGTCGAAGGACGGCGTCAGGCGATCGGCCTCCTCGGCGTCGACGGTCAGCGCGATGCCGGCCTTGCGCGCGCGGCGCGCGAGCTCCAGGAGCCGCGGCACGAGTTCTTCCATGACCCGGTGGTGCTGGGCGTGCTCGTAGCGCGGGTGAAGAGCAGAAAGCTTGACCGAGATGCTCGGCAGCGCGAAAACGTTGTCGCCTTCGGTGACCCGGCCGATGGCGTCGATGGCATCGGCGTAGGAGTCGAAGTAGCGGCGCGCGTCGGCGGCGGTCAGGGCCGCCTCGCCGAGCATGTCGAAGGAATAGCGGAAGCGGCGGTTGGCCTTCTTCTTCGACCGCTCCATGGCCTCCTCGATGGTCCGGCCCATGACGTACTGATGCCCCATGATCCGCATCGCCTGTCGAATCGCGGTGCGCACCACCGGCTCGCCGGACTTGTTGGCGATCTTCGACAGCACCGTGCCGATGCTTCGCTTCTCCGAGCCCTTGACGCTGACCAGGCGCCCGGTGAGCATCAGACCCCAGGTGCCGGCGTTGACGAACACCGAAGAGCTCTTGCCGAGATGCGATTCCCAGTCGGCATCCGAGAGCTTGTCCGAGATGAGCATCTCTGCGGTGTCGTTGTCGGGAATGCGCAGCAGCGCCTCGGCCAGGCACATCAGGATCACGCCCTCCTCCGAGGACAGGTCGTACTCGCGCATGAAGGCTTCCATGACGCCCGCATCGCGACTTCGCTCGCGCACGCGTTTGACCAGGTCGAGCGCGTTGTCGCGAATGTTCTCCCGCTGTCCGGTATCGAGTCGCACCTGCTCCAGCAGAAAACGCACGTGCTCCGCCTCGTCCATCTGCCAGGCGTCGTCGAGCGCCTTGAGGCGGTCGTCGAGGGCGATCGGTTCTGCGGTCACGAAGGGGTGGGAAACTTGTGTCATCGGGGCCTCTAAATGCGGGTTTGAAGGCGTCCGCCAAGTGTAACCGAAGGCGGCTGCCCGCTGGCACCCGCGGCCTTCACGCCAGCACATCCGGGCCGTGGAATTCTTGACCGATCGCAATTTCCCCTGCCACGTCGATGCCGCATGGGCTAGAATATGCAGCGTTAATCAAGAAACACGGTTATCGGCCCGTGATCGACACCCGGCACAGTTCGGAACCGCGCCAGACCCGAGTGATCGAGGCGCGTTCGAATCTGTCCATGTCGCTCGATCGGCTGGCTGCCGTGTTTCTCGGTTTGAGCGCAGTCACGCTTCTCGTTGCGCTCGGTCCGCTTCTGCTGGGCTTCTGGCCGATCATGGTGGCCGCGGTCCTGCACCTGGTCGTGGTCGGCTGGTGCATGCGGCTGGCCTGGCGGGGCAACTGGGCGCGAGAGCGGATGGTGATCGACCGCGACAAGCTCACAATCGATCATTTCGACGTACGGCAGAGGACGCGCACCGAGTGGCCCTCCGCCTGGGTACGGATAGAGGTCGAGGAGCAACGGATGGGTGAACGCCAGGTCAAGGTGACCTGCCATGGTCGGCGCCAGGTGATCGGCGACTTCCTGCCGGTCGGCGAGAAGCTGGCCCTGGCTGACGCCCTCAAGGAGAGCCTCCGGCCGTTCGATGCCCGGGGTGAAGCAAGCAATTACAGGTGAGTCGAGGATGAAGAGAACGAACGAACTGATCGTGGCCCTGGCAGTGATGGCGGTCATCATCGTGGTCACTTGGGGGCTGTTCGCCGTGGGCGACAACATGCCCGGTGGCGTCACCCCCTTCAGCAAGGACGTCTACCAGCTGCACAACGTCATTCTGGCCGTGGTCACCGTGATCGGCGTGCTGGTCTTCACGGCCATGTTCACGTCGATCGTCGTGCATCGGAAATCCAAGGATCACGAGCCGGCCAAGTTCAGCCACTCCACGGCCGCAGAGATCACCTGGACGGCCATCCCGGTCCTGATCCTGGTGATCATGGCCATCCCGGCCACCCGCGTGCTGATCGACATGGAAGACACCGGTGGTGCCGACATCAACATCAAGGTCACCGGTTACCAGTGGCTGTGGCAGTACGAGTATCTCGAAGACGGCGTCAGCATCTATTCGACCCTCGACCGCGAGAGCAACCGGGCCCGCCAGATCGGCTCCGGCGTCGATGTGCGCACCGTCGAGAACTACCTTCTCGAGGTGGACAACCGCCTGGTGCTGCCCACCAACACCAAGATTCGTTTCCTGCTGACTTCCGGCGACGTGATCCACTCCTGGTGGGTGCCGGACCTCGGCTGGAAACGCGACGCGATTCCGGGCATGGTCAACGAGGCCTGGACGCTGATCGAGGAAGAAGGCGTCTACCGCGGCCAGTGCGCCGAACTCTGCGGCAAGGACCACGGTTTCATGCCGATCGTGGTGGAAGCCGTGTCTCCCGAGGAATACCGCCAGTGGATCGAAAGCCGCAGTTCGCAGCAGGCGGCCGACAACGCCGACGAGCCGGCGGACGTGCAGCAGGTCTCGGCGGCCGATGAGCTCGCCGCCAACGCCGAGCAGGGCTGAAGAGAGAACAGGAGCGAGGAAATCAAGTCATGAGTCATGAAACCACACTGAACCAGGACGAACATCACGCCGATCATCCGACCGGCCTGGCGCGCTGGCTGTTCACCACCAACCACAAGGAAATCGGCACCCTCTACCTGGTCTTCTCGCTGGTGATGTTCCTGCTCGGCGGCGCGATGGCCATGGTCATCCGGGCCGAGCTGTTCGTGCCCGGGTTGCAGATGGTCAACCCGGAGTTCTTCAACCAGATGACCACCATGCACGCGCTGGTGATGATCTTCGGCGCGGTGATGCCGGCTTTCGTCGGCCTGGCCAACTGGATGGTGCCGCTGATGATCGGCGCCCCGGACATGGCCCTGCCGCGCATGAACAACTGGTCGTTCTGGATCCTCCCGTTCGCCTTCACCATCCTGCTCATGCCGCTGGTGCTGGGCCTGTTCGGCATCGGCAGCGGCGGCCCGGCCTCGGGCTGGACGCTCTACCCGCCCCTGTCGCTGCAGGGCGGCACCAACATCGCCTTCGTGATCTTCGCCATCCACCTGATGGGCGTCTCGTCGATCATGGGCGCGATCAACATCATCGTCACGATCCTCAACATGCGCGCTCCGGGCATGACCTTGCTTCGCATGCCGCTGTTCGTGTGGACCTGGCTGATCACCGGCTTCCTGCTGATCGCCGTCATGCCGGTTCTTGCGGGCGCGGTAACGATGCTGCTGACCGACCGCTTCTTCGACACCAGCTTCTTCAACGCCGCCGGCGGCGGGGATCCGGTGATGTACCAGCACATCTTCTGGTTCTTCGGGCATCCCGAGGTCTACATCATGATTCTGCCGGCCTTCGGCATCGTCTCGGAGATCCTGCCGACCTTCTCGCGCAAGCCCCTGTTCGGCTACACGTCGATGGTTTATGCGACGGCGTCGATCGCCTTCCTGTCGTTCATCGTCTGGGCGCACCACATGTTCACCGTCGGCATGCCGCTGGGCGGCAACATCTTCTTCATGTACGCCACGATGGTCATTGCGGTGCCGACCGGCGTGAAGGTGTTCAACTGGGTCTCCACCATGTGGCGGGGGTCGATGACCTTCGAAACACCCATGCTGTTCGCCCTGGCATTCATCGTGCTGTTCACCATCGGCGGCTTCTCGGGCCTGATGCTGGCCATCGTTCCGGCCGACTTCCAGTACCACGACACCTACTTCGTGGTGGCCCACTTCCATTACGTGCTGGTGACCGGGGCGGTCTTCGCCATCATGGCCGGCGTCTACTACTGGCTGCCGAAGTGGACCGGCTACATGTACAACGAGAAGCTCGGCAAGATCCACTTCTGGATTTCAGCAATCTCGGTCAACGTGCTGTTCTTCCCCCAGCACTACCTGGGCCTGGCTGGCATGCCGCGCCGCATACCCGACTACGCCGTGCAGTTCGCCGAGTTCAACATGATCTCGTCGATCGGCGGCTTCGTCTTCGGTCTCGCTCAGCTGATCTTCGTCTACATCGTGTGGCAGGCAGCCCGCGGCGGCGAACGCGCCACCGGACAGGTCTGGGAAGGCGCGCGCGGCCTGGAGTGGACGGTACCCTCTCCTGCGCCGCTGCACACCTTCGACACGCCGCCGAAGGTCGACGACAGCGTGACCACCCATGCCGATCGGCTCGTTTGAGGAGAGCCGGACCTTGGGCGACAGCAATGAGCAACACAGGGCTCGACGGCGCCGTGCCATCCGCACGGCGCTCGTCCTTGCCGGGGTGGTGCTGCTCATCTATCTGGGCTTCATCATGAAGGGCGTGCTCAACGCAGCCTGAGCAACGACGGAGCTGGCGCACGGGCCAGCCACAAAAGAAACTGAATCAGGGAACAACCATGGCACAAGGACACTACTACGTACCCCACACGGCCAAATGGCCCATCGTCGGCTCGATCGGCCTGTTCGTGATGATGATCGGCGCGGCCAGCTGGCTCAACCAGGCGGCCTTCGGGCCCTGGTTCACCCTCGCCGGATCCGCGATCGTCCTGGTGATGATCTTCGGCTGGTTTTCCGATGTCATCCGTGAATCCCAGAAGGGCCTGTACAACGAGGCAGTCGACGGCTCTTTCCGCCAGGGGATGATCTGGTTCATCTTCTCGGAAGTCATGTTCTTCGCGGCCTTCTTCGGCGCCCTGTTCTATGCCCGCATGTTCGCCGTGCCCTGGCTGGGCGGCGAAGGCACGGGCGCGATGACCAATGAGCTCCTGTTCCCCGAGTTCGACTCCGCCTGGCCGACCGCCGGACCGGGCCAGCTCGGCGGGGGCTTCGAAACCATCCCGGCTTTCGGCCTGCCGCTGTTCAACACGCTGATCCTGCTGACTTCCGGTCTGACCATCACCCTGGCGCACTGGGCGCTGAAGCAAGGCAAGCGTGGTGCGCTGATCGCCTGGATGCTCGCGACCGTGGCACTCGGCGTGCTCTTCCTCTACTTCCAGGCGACCGAGTACGTGCACGCCTACCAGGATCTCGGCCTGACGCTGGGCTCGGGAATCTACGGATCGACCTTTTTCATGCTGACCGGCTTCCACGGCCTGCACGTGACCCTGGGCACGATCATGCTGATCGTCATCACCCTGCGCTGCATGGCGGGTCACTTCTCCAAGAAGAACCACTTCGGCTGGGAAGCGGTGGCCTGGTACTGGCACTTCGTCGACGTCGTCTGGCTGGGCCTGTTCGTCTTCGTTTACGTCCTCTGACGAAGCGGCGACAATTCAGCAAAGAGAATGCCGGCCTTGCGCCGGCATTTTCGTATTACAAAACCAAAAAATATTATGTCCACAGATGAACACAGATAAACACAGAGAAGACAAAACAAAAGAGTGGCTTTGGAGTTGGTCGGCAGAGCTATTGCCGGTTCTTTAGCTGGCTGGCTCCTCCTGACATTGAATGAAGGGCATCTATACCTGACCACGCCTCATTCACCTCTGCACAACCAATCGCTCCTCAAGTTTCTTTTTCTTTGAGCCTGTCCCGATTTCTGTGTAACCGCCCATCCTCATAGGTGATCGGTAATCCGATCCTCGA
>NZ_QUZK01000011.1 GCF_003410055.1 Wenzhouxiangella sediminis
AGTAGCCCGGAAGGCCCCGGATCAAGTCCGGGGCGACAGGAGTCTTCCGAAGCGACGCAAAGCGTCGCCCCGGACCCCGATCCGGGGCCTACCAACCGAAGCCCCCAACCGCAAGAAGACACCGAGACGCCAGACCGTCGTCCCGGCAGCAGCAAAGCGGAGAGCCGGGACCTTCCAACCGAAGGCACCAGTAGCCCGGAAGGCCCCGGATCAGGTCCGGGGCGACAGGCTGCCGCGGACTCGCAAGCCAACACGCCTTCGGACCCCGCTCCGCCAATCGAGGCCCGCATCCAACACTTACTCGACAATTACAGCCTCCAGTTCGCCGTCGGCAACCTCGACGGCCTGCTCTCACTGCTGGCCGCCGAGCCGCGCGAGAACCGCAACCGCGGGCGCGCCTGGTTCCGCGACAACTACGGGCGGCTGTTCGACGAGTCGGCGGCGCGGCGCATCGACATCGAGGTGCTCGACGTCAACCGGCGCGCGCAGGACTGGCGCGTGGCTGCGCGCTTCGACCTGCGGGTCAACTACCCCGACCGCGAGCCGGCCACCGCCGAGCGGCGCGTGGAATACTCCATCGTCGAAGACGCCGAGGGCCGGCTGCGCATCCGGGCGATCGATTACTGAGCCCCGGCGTGGTCGGTTGACGCGGTCATACCCTGGTGATACCTTGCGGGCATGAAGATCGCCATTTCACTTCCGGACCCGGTTTTCCAGGCCGCCGAGCGCTTTGCCAAGGAGCGCGGCATGGCGCGCAGCCAACTGGTTGCCGAAGCGCTGGAGGCCTACCTGGCGCAGCACGGCGCCGAAGCCATCACGGCCCAGCTCGATCAGGTGTACGCCACGCAGGACTCGGAACTCGACGAAGCCTGGACCCAGGTGCAATCGACGCTGCTGCAAGATGAAGCGTGGTGAGATCTGGTGGGCGAGCCTGCCCGAGCCTTCGGGATCGGGCCCCGGGTTTCGCCGCCCGGTCCTGGTGATCCAGTCCAATCCCTTCAATGCCAGCAAGATCGCGACGGTTGTCGTGGCGGTGATCACCTCCAACCTGCGTCTGGCGGCCGCGCCCGGCAATGTCCGTATCGCCCGTTCCGAGTCCGGCCTGGGCAAGCCTTCGGTGGTCAACGTCTCCCAGGTGCTCACGCTCGATCGCTCGCTGCTGACCGAGCGCGTGCGGTCACTGTCACCGGCCCGCCTCACTGAGATCAATCAGGGCCTGAAGGTCGTGCTGGGGCTTTGATGTCGGCATCGCAGCAGTCCATGGATGTCCGCCACCACCGCCGGCAACGGCGCCGCCGAGTGCAGCGGCGCGAACGTTCGGGAACCCGGCTGCGGACGGCCGCGCTGCTGGTCTGCGCGGCCGTGGCCGTGCTGCCGCTGATGATGGGCCATCGCACGCCCGAGACGCTGACCGCCAGCCTGCTGATGATGGTGCTGCTGGCCTGCGGCGCGGCGGGGTTTGCGATCTGGTCGGGCGAGATCAAGCCGCCGTCGCGCAACTGGCTGACCTTCGCGGGCATCATGACCGCCCTGGTGGTGCTTTACGTGCTGCCGCTGCCGTTGCTTGCGCGACTGTTCGGGCCCTACCCCGAGACCCTGCAGGACTATCCCGGCCTGGCGCTGAATACCTGGTCGCCCGACCCCGGCGCGACGCTGCGCGGCTGGGCGGCCTTCACGGCGCTGTTCGTGTTCGCCTGGCTGGGCCGCGCCCTGCCCGGCCCGCTGCGCCACTGGGTGTTTTTATCGATCGTGGGCATGGCGCTGTTCCAGGCCGTCTACGGGCTGCTGTCGCACGCCGGAGGCGTGGACACGATCTTCGGCATCTGGCCGCGCAACAACCCCGACTGGGTGCACGGCAGCTACTCCAACCGCAACCTCTTCGGCGCCTACCTGGCGCTGACCTGGCCGCTGGCCGTGGGGCTGTGGTTCGTGCGCGGCGTGCCGGGCATCCACCGGTTACCGCTGGAGCTGCGCGTGACCGGCTCGGTGCTTTGCGGGGCGATTATTGGTGCGGCCATGCTCGGCAGCGGCTCGCGCCTGGGCTCGGCGGCCGGGGTGTTCGGCATCCTGCTGGCGCTGATGCTCTGGGGCCGCCACCGCCGGCTGATCCACGGCGCCTCGGCCTGGCCGGCCTACATCGCCGCCGCCGGCGCGCTGGTGGCCGCCACCTGGTACGGCCTGACTCCGCTGGCCGAACGCCTGCTGGCCACCACCGGCGAGGAATCGCGCCTGGAAGTCTTCCGGATCATGCTCACCGAGTTTCCCGTCGCCTGGTGGATCCACGGCGTCGGCCTGGGCGGCTTCGAGGCGGTGTTCAAGCAGTTCCAGCCCGGCGACATCCGCGGCTGGTACGACTACGCCCACAACGACCTGCTGCAATGGGGCATCGAAACCGGCCTGCCGGGGCTGCTCCTGCTCGGCGCGGTGGCGTGGAAGATGCTGCGGCGCTTCCGGATGAACACCGAGCGGATCGCCCTCTATGCCGGCCTGGCGGCCCTGTGTTTGGTCGCGCTGGGGGATTTTTCCTGGCATATACCTGGGACGCAGGTTGTGTTGGCGTTTTATATCGGGGCGTTGTTGAGATGAATAGGTTTCAGGGTTCAGGTTTCAGGTTTCAGGAAAAGAAAGAGCGCTCGTCGCCCCGGACTTGATCCGGGGCCTTCCATCGGCTGGCGCCTTCGTTTGGGAGGTCCCGGCTCTCCGCTTCGCTACGGCCGGGATGACGGGCTGGTACCCGTCAATCCGGGGCCTTCCATCGGTTGGCGCCTTCGTTTGGGAGGTCCCGGCTCGTGGGCCGGGACGACAACCCAGTAGCCCCGAATCTCTCGCGGCAAAGCCGCCCACCAATGCGAGCAGCCGCCGCCTGAAACCTGAAACCTGAAACCTGATACCTGAAACCTGAACCCCTCCCACGCTTCCCATCCCCCAACCCGAAAAGAAAAACGCCCGGCCTTTCGAGCCGGGCGTTTTTCGTTTGGGCCGCTGGAATGGGTTGCCGACCGGGGTCAGTCGTCCATTTCCAGCGTGATGCCGTCGTCGGCGATCAGGCGTGTGACCTGCGGGGCGGTCTTGTTGCCGAGCAGGCTGGCCTGGAGTTTTTCACCGGTAACCAGCAGGGTGCCGGTTGCGGCATCGTAGTCGACGGCAAGCAGGCGCTCGGGCGATGTCACCGGCTGCCACCCAGCGCGATGCCATGCGCCGCCGCTGTCGCGAACGGACAGGCGAACGAGCAGCTGCTTGCCCGCCCGAACGGCGCGGACGCGGAACACGTCGTTGCCGGCCGCGTCCTCTCCCCGCAGGAGTACCCGCGGGGGAAGGCCGCCGGCCAGGCGATCGGCAAACTGCAGCCAGGCGCCGGCCTGCTCGCGGGCGCTGTCGAAGCGGACCGCGTTGCCGGTCTGGGCCGACTCGAAGCGATCGGAGAAGATCGCGTCTTCGGTGATGACAATCTGCGTGGTATCGGTGTCCGTGGCCGTCTCGCCGCCGGAAGCGACCAGGGCCTCGACCTCGATCATGCCGCCGGCGTTCTGCCTGACATTCGCTTCGAGCACGTAGACGATCGATGCGCCGGCGCCGATCACGGCACCGCTGTCCTGCAGGCTGCCGGTTCCGGAAGAAGCGCCGCAGCTGGCACCGACACCGGCATAGCAGACCCAGTCCGCCATGAACTCATTGAATTCCGCGGGCAGGAGCGCGGTGACGTCCACATCCTGAGCGTCGTTCGGGCCGGTATTGCTGGCCGTGATGACGTAGGTATTGCGCTGCTGCCGCTCGATGGTCGTGCGGCCGTCATCGATGCTGATCGACAGTTCGATGCTCGGGTCGACGTTGGCCGTGAACACCACCGGGCTGCCGGTCAGTCCCGGCGCGGCGGCTTCCAGCGTTTGCGTCGCATCACTGCCCAGGGTCCAGCCGCCCACCTGGGCCTGGCCGTTGGCGTCGGTCACCTGGGTTGCCCCCGTGACGCTGCCGCCGCCGGAGGCCACGGAGAAGCTGACCGTGACACCCGAGACCGGGTTGTCCTGGCTGTCGGTGACGCGCACCGTCGGCAGGTCGCCGGCGGCAACCGGCTGGCCGGCCTGGCCGCCGATGGTGGTGGCGCTGACCGCCTCGATGCTGGCGGCATCGCCCTCGGTGACCTGGAAGCTCTGCTGCACCGTCGGTGCCGCGTTCCAGTTGTTGTTGCCGGGCTGTGCGGCTTCGATCGTGACCGTGCCGGGCACGCCGTCGAGCGTGACCTGGTTGCCGCTGACGCTGGCCGGACCGGAGATCACGCTGAAGCTGACCGCCAGGCCGGAGTCGGCCGTGGCCGAGACGGTGAACGGCGAGTCGTCGACGCTGCGATCGGCGATGGCGGGGAAGACGATGTTCTGGTCTGCCGACTCGATGACGAGCGTGTCGCCGGCGCTGCCGCTGTAGTCCGGCTCGTCGATGCTGGCCGCCACGCTGTAGCTGCCTGCATCGACCGGCGCGGCAGTCCCGCCGTCGTAGGTCACGACCACGTTGAGTCCGGCCGGCGTCGTGCTGACGCTTACCGGCTTGGTAGCGCCGTCGTAGGTCTGCGTCAGGTTCGACAGCGTGACCGTGGCCGACGCCGGCGTGCCCTCGCCTTCGAGCAGCACGGCATCGGGCGTGGTCGAGGCGTTGGACTCGATCACCACCTCGGCTTCGCGCGGCTGCGCGGCGCCCGGG
>NZ_QUZK01000025.1 GCF_003410055.1 Wenzhouxiangella sediminis
AGGATCGGATTACCGATCACCTATGAGGATGGGCGGTTACACAGAAATCGGGACAGGCTCGCGGCTTGCCCTGCCGACGTTGGGTACTCCGAGTTTTGCTGACCAATTCTTTCTTCCGTGTATTCCGTGAATTTCCGTGGTTCCCTTGTTTTCGTTTTCTTTGCGTCTTCGCGTCTTTGCGTTTTAAAGATTTTCAGCGTTTTAAAGATTTTCGAGCCCGGAGTACACTCAACAGCCTGATCCTGCCGGAGAATTGTCATGCGTGCAGTCGTTGCTGCCCTGTTGCTGGCCCTGGCCCTGGGGACGCGGGCCGAGTCGATTGTTTTCGAGAACGTGCGCCTGGTGAATGTCTCCAGCGGCGAGGTGTCGCAGCCGATGCGGCTCGGTGTTCGCGACGGGTTCATCGTGGACGCCGATTCGATCGAGGTGGCCGATGCCGACGCCGTTGTCGAAACCGCCGGCTACCTGATTCCCGGGCTGGCGGAAATGCACGCCCATGTACCGCCGATGCGGGCCGGCGACCAGGCGGTGCACGACACCCTGATGCTGTGGCTGGCCCACGGCATCACCACCATCCGCGGCATGCTCGGCGAGCCGGGCCACCTGACGCTTCGCCAGCAGCTCGCCGACGGCGAGGTGGCGGGCCCGCGCCTGATCACATCCGGCCCGTCGTTCAACGGCGGTTCGGTGTCCTCGGCCGAAGCGGCGCGCCGCATGGCGCTTGCCCAGCACGAGGCCGGCTACGACCTGCTCAAGCTCCACCCCGGCCTGTGGCCGCAGGCCTTCGAGGCCATCGCTCAAACCGCCGACCGGCTGGGCATCGACTACTCCGGCCACGTCTCGGTGGCGGTGGGGCTCGACCGGGTGTTCGCCTCGAAGCAGGGCACGATCGACCACCTCGACGGCTACGCCCAGCTGATGGTGCCGCAGGACCATGAGCTTTACGGCACCGACCCCGGCCTGTTCGGCGTCAACCTGATCGACGGCATGGACGAAGACCGGATTTCCGACCTGGCGCAGCGCACCGCCGAGGCGGGCGTGGCCAACGTGCCCACGCAGAGCCTGGTGGAGAACTGGGCCACCGGCGATATCGAGGCCATCATGCAGCGCGAGGCCATGCGCTGGATTCCGGCCGACACGAAGGCGCGCTGGCGCGAGCAGGTCGCCCGGCTGCGCGAGAGCTACGAGTCCGGCGAGGACGCGCAACGCTACGTCGAGCTGCGCCGCCGGCTGATCCGCGAACTGAACGACGCCGGCGCCCTCATCCTGGCCGGCGCCGACTCGCCGCAGATCCTGAGCGTGCCGGGCGATGCCATCCACCATGAATTGAAGATCTACGCCGAATCGGGCCTGACCCCGGCCGAGGCCCTGGCCACGGCGACGATCAACGTGGCCGACTACATCGGCGAGACCAACCGCGCCTGCCTGGAGGCCGGCTGCGTGGCCGACCTGGTGCTGCTCGAGAACAATCCGCTGGAGGACATCGACAATACCCGCTCGATCCTCGGCGTGATGCGCGCCGGGGAATGGTACGACCGGGAGCGACTCGACACCGCGCTGGACGAGATCGCTGCGCGGGCGGGTGACGGCTGAAAATCAAAATCTTTTGAACGCAAAGACGCTAAGACGCCAAGAAAGACATCACAACAACAGAAAGATCAAAGCTTGGAAAGCACGGAACACACGGATATTGACGGAAGAACTCGATAGTTCATCACCCCCGTGCAAGGGAAGCCTATTCAGTGATTTCCGTGTTTTCCATGGTTCCCGGGTTTATCTTGCTTTGCGTCTTTGCGTCTTTGCGTTTTCAGGAATTTCTTGCTCGATGACCACGACCATGCCGAATGCTGACTACAACCCGCTGAGCTACGTCGATCGGCTCGACGAGCGCGACGTCGACTCGATCGAGCTGGTGGTGATTCACGCCACCGAGTTGCCGGACCTGGAAACGGCGCGGGAGTACGGCGAGCGGATTCATTACCGGAACTCGCAGACGGGCAACAGCGGGCACTTCTACATCGACCGCGACGGATCGGTGGAGCAGTGGGTGCCGCTCGAGCGCGTGGCGCATCACGTGCGCGGCTACAACAAGAAAAGCATCGGCATCGAACTGGTCAACCGCGGCCGCTGGCCCGACTGGCTGCACAGCCGCCGGCAGGACTGGCCCGAGGACTACAGCGAGGCGCAGATCGAGGCCCTGGCCGAGTTGTTGCATAAGCTCAAGACCCGGCTACCCAACCTGGACTACATCGCCGGCCACGACGAACTCGACCCCGGCGTGGTCGACGCCAGCGACAACCCCGCCATCAAGGTCCGCCGCAAGGTCGACCCCGGGCCGCTGTTTCCCTGGGGCGAAATCGAAGCGGTGGTCGATCTGAAGCGCTCTGGGACGAAAATTCTTTGAAACGCAAAGACGCGAAGACGCAAAGAATAAAAAAAACAGTTGAAAACCACAGAGAATATGGACCTCAACAAAGGAGGCCTTCCTATGGAGGGCGATTATTCCTTAAGCGCTCTCTTTGGCCTCCGTGGAATTCGTGCCTTTCGTCGTTAGTGATTCTTCTTCTTGAATGTCTTTCTTTGCGTCTTAGCGTCTTTGCGTTTCAAAGGTTTTAAAAAGGACTAACCCCCACTGCGATCCTTGAGCGCCGCGGTGACGATTTCTTCGATGTCGGGGGAGAGGCCCTTCTTGGCCGCCAGCTTCTGGAGTTGTTCCTTCATCATCGCCGAGCGCTTGTCGTCGTAGGCGCGCCAGCGGTTGAAGCTGGTCGCCAGGCGGGCGCCGACCTGGGGGTTGATGTCGTCGAGCTTGTCGAGCACTTCGCCGACCAGCTTGTAGCCGGCGCCGTCTGCGCGGTGGAAGGCGACCGGGTTCATCATGGCGAAGGCGCCGATGAGCGAGCGCACCTTGTTCGGGTTGTTGAGCCGGAAGGCGGCGTGGTCCATCAGGCGGCGCACATCGTCGACCGCGCGCTCGTCCGAGCGCGTGGCCTGCACGGCGAACCACTTGTCCATCACCAGCTGATCGTCGGCGAAGCGCTGCTCGAAATCGGCCAGCGCGTCCTGCGCCCCTTCCAGTTCGTGATGCACCAGGGTGCGGAAGGCGGCGAGGCGGTCGGTCATGTTGTCGGCGCCGTCGTAGTGCTTCGAGGCCCATTCCGCGGCGTCGTCGCAGCCGCCGGAGGCCAGCAGGCCGAGCGCGACGTTGCGCAGGCGGCGGCGAGCGGCGTCCGGGCCTTCCGAGGACCATTCGCCGGTCGGCGCCAGGGTGTCGAAACGTTCCCGCAGCGCGTTCTCGAGGCGCCGGCCCAGCAGACCGAGCAGCTCGACGCGTGCGGCATGAATGGCCTCGATGTCGACCGGGTCGCGGTCCTGCGCCAGCTCGCCGACGGACGGCAGGCTGAGGAGTTCGGCGGCCAGGGCCGGATCCTCGCCGGAACCGTCGAGCACGGCAGCCCAGGCCTCGATCAGGAGCTCGGCGTCGTGCTCGTCGCGGCCCTCGATCAGGTCGCCGAGCACGCGCTCGCTCAAGCGGCGCATGGCGCGCCAGCGGCTGAAGGGATCGCTGTCGAAGCCGGCCAGGCGGGCCAGGTCGCGGCTGGACCAGTCGTAGTCGAGCTTGACCGGTGCGGAGTAGTCGCGCAGCAGCGACGGCAGGGCGTCGGCCGGCAGGTCGCGGAAGCGGTATTCGGCCTTCTCGTCGGTAAGCACCAGCAGGCGGGTTTCCGGTCCCGCTTCGCTCTCGCCGGACAGGGTGACCGGCAAGGGCCGGTTGTCGGTGTCGAGGAAGCCGACCTTGACCGGGATCATCAGGGCGCCGATGTTGCGGTTGTCGGGATGCTCGGGCAGGCGTTGGGCCAGTTCCAGTACGAGCTCGCCGGCGGATTCGTCGTAGCGCGTGCTCGCCTCGACGGTGGGCGTGCCAACCTGTCGGTACCAGCGCTCGAACTGTTCGAGGTCTGCGTCGTTGGCGTCGGCCATGGCGCGGCGGAAGTCGTCGCAGGTCACCGCCTGGCCGTCGTGGCGCTCGAAGTAGAGGTCCATGCCGCGGCGGAAGCCGTCGCGGCCGAGCAGGGTCTCGTACATGCGCACCACCTGCGCGCCCTTCTCGTAGACGGTGGCGGTGTAGAAGTTGTTGATCTCGACGTAGCGTTCGGGGCGAACCGGGTGCGCCATCGGCCCGGCGTCCTCGGGAAACTGACGCGCCATCAGGTCGGAGACGTCCTGAATGCGCTTGACGCCCGGCGAGCGCATGTCGGCCGTGAATTCCTGGTCGCGAAAGACGGTCAGCCCCTCCTTGAGGGTGAGCTGGAACCAGTCGCGGCAGGTGACGCGGTTGCCCGTCCAGTTGTGGAAGTACTCGTGGGCGATGACCGACTCGATGGCCTCGTAGTCGGCATCGGTGGCCGTTTCACGATCGGCCAGCACGTAGCGGGCGTTGAAGATGTTGAGACTCTTGTTCTCCATCGCGCCCATGTTGAAGTCGTGGGTGGCGACCACGTGGAAGACGTCCAGGTCGTACTCGAGCCCGAAGCGTTCCTCGTCCCAGGCCATGGACTTCTTCAGGCTTTCCATGGCGTGGTCGAGCTGGCCGATGTTCTCCGGCTCGGAGTAGAACTTGAGCGCGACCTCGCGGCCCGAGCGCGTGGTGAAGGTGTCGGCCAGCTCCGAGAGCTCGCCGGCGACGATGGCGAACAGGTAGCTGGGCTTGGGGAAGGGGTCGTTCCAGACGGCGAAGTGGCGGCCGTCGTCGAGTTCGCCCGTTTCCATGCAGTTGCCGTTGGACAGCAGCACCGGGAAGCGCTCGCGGTCGCCGGCCAGGCGCACGCGGTAGGTGGCCATGACGTCGGGACGGTCGGGGAACCAGGTGATCTTGCGGAAACCCTCGGCCTCGCACTGGGTGAGCAGCATCGCACCCGACTTGTACAGGCCCTCGAGCGCGGTGTTGCGCTCGGGATGGACGACCACTTCGGTGGTCACCTCGGCGCGTTCGGGCACGCCCTCGACCACCAGGGTCTCATCGGCGCCGCGCTCGTCGAACTTCGCCGGCTCGCCGTCGATTTCGACGCGCTTCGTCTCGAGACCGGCGCCGGACAGGGTCAGGGGTTCGGCATCGACTTCCGGGTTGCGGCGAACGCTCATGCGGCTCGTCACGCGGGTTTCGGTGGCGTCCAGGTCGAATTCGAGTTCGACGTGATCGACCCACCAGGCCGGCGGCCGGTATTCCTGGCGCAGGACGGGGGTGCGGGGCTGGTCACCACGTGCGGACATGAGCGAACTCCTGGTAAAGACAAGGCCAAGTATTATAGGCGGATGCCTGTGGAATCCCTGCTCAAGCCCGAAGACATCCTCCGCGCCCGGGAGCGGATTCGGCCGATGGTCCTCGAGACCCCGGTCATGACATCCGATGTGCTTGATGAGTTGACGGGCGCGAGCCTGTTTTTCAAGTGCGAGCACCTGCAGCGCACCGGCTCGTTCAAGCTGCGCGGCGCCAGTCACGCCGTCTCGCTGCTCGCCGACGACTGCCCCGGGGTGGCCACCCACTCCTCGGGCAATCACGGCGCTGCCCTGGCCAGCGCGGCATCCAGGCGCGGATTCCGCGCCGAGGTCGTGGTGCCCGAGGGCGCCGTGGCCGACAAGGTCGACAACATCCGCCGCCACGGCGGCAGGGTCCACTTCTGCGAGCCGACCCAGGCCGGCCGCGAAGCGGCGTTGGCGCAGCTGGTCGAGGCGGGCCTGGAACCGGTGCCGCCCTACGACGACGACCGCATCATCGCCGGCCAGGGCAGCGCGGCGCTCGAGTTGATGGAGCAAGTCGCCGACCTGGACTGCATCGTCGCCCCGGTCGGGGGCGGCGGACTGCTCGCGGGGACCGCGCTGGCCGCGCTGACCGCCGGACGCCCGCCGGAAGTGATCGGCGTGGAACCCGCCGGCGCCGACGACACGGCGCGCTCCCTGGCCGCCGGCCGGCGGGTCGACGACCACCACCCCGACACCATCGCCGACGGCCTGCGGGCGCTCGTGGGCGAGCGCAATCTCGGACTGATCCGGCGCCACGTAGCGACCGTGCTGACCGTCTCCGAGGCGCAGATCCTCACCGCCATGGAACTGATCTGGGCCCGGCTCAAGCAGACCGCGGAGCCGTCGGGAGCGGTCGCCCTCGCCGGCATGCTGGCTGATCCGGGGCGATTTTCGGGACGCCGCGTGGGCGTGATGATCAGCGGGGGCAACCTGGATGTCGCTGCACGCCTGGCCGGCCTGGCCGGGACACCGTCGCGCCCGGCTTGACGCAAGTCCACACAGAGTGACCCGCACGCTGGTATGCTGGCGCCCCTTGAACTCGACTGGGGAGTCTTGCCCGCATGGAATTGTGGCTTTTGCGTCACGCGCGCGCCCGCTCGGCCGCGGCTGACGAGAAGGACGAGGATCGTCCGCTGGCCGACTCGGGCCTGCAAACCGCAAGAAAACTGGGCGAATGGATTCGCGAGTCCGGCCAGGACGTGCCGTCGACCGTTCGCGTTTCTCCCTCCGTGCGTACCCGCGAGACCGCCCGCCTGATGCTCGACGGCCTCGAGGCGCCCGAGCAGGTGGTGGAAGCGGCGCTGTGGGACGCGCTCGAGGAAGACCTCATCGGCGTGCTCCAGAAGCACCAGCAAGCCGATTCACTGTTGCTGGTCGGTCACAACCCGGGCTTCGAGTGGCTGGTGCAGTGGCTGACCAACCAGCGGCCCAGGCTGGGGATCCAGCCCGGCACCCTGGTGATCATCGACGCCGACATGCCGCCCGCGCCGGGCTGCGGCCGGATCCGCAAGCTGATTCAGCCCAGCGACCTGACGTAGATCTCCGCCAGTTTTTCCAGCCCGCGCTGGTCGGCCTCGTCGAAGCGGCCCTCGCGCGGACTGTCGATGTCGAGCACGCCGATGACCTGGCCGTCGACGACCAGCGGCACCACCACTTCCGAGCGCGAAACCGGATCGCAGGCGATGTGCCCCTCGAAGGCGTGTACGTCTTCGACGCGCTGGGTGGCGCGCGTGACCGCGGCGGTTCCGCACACGCCCTTACCCATCTCGATGCGCACGCAGGCGGGCTTGCCCTGGAATGGGCCGACGATGAGTTCGTCGCCCTCCAGGAAGTAGAACCCGGCCCAGTTGACCTCCGGCAGGGCATCAAAAATCAGCGCGCTGAGGTTGGCGGCGTTGGCGATGCGGTGCTTCTGCCCGGAAAGCAGCCCTTCGGCCTGCTGGGCGAGTTCGTCGTAGTCGACGCTCATGGGATTCTCCTGAAGATCAGAATTCGGTTGTTGGCGGGCATGGCGATTTCGGCCTCGGCCGTCCACCCGAGAGATTCGGCCTCGCAGCGCAGTTTCAAGACGTCGCGGATGCCCATGGCGGGGTCGCGTCGCCGCAGGTCTTCATCGAAGCGTCGGTTGCTCTCGGCGTCGAAGCGCTCGCCGTCGCGGAAGGGCCCGTAGATCACCAGCAGGCCGCCGGGGCGGACGCGCTCGGCCGAGCGCCGCAGCAAGGCCGGGGTATGGCCCCAGGGCATGATGTGCAGGGTGTTGGCCGTGTAGACCGCGTCCCAGGGACCCTCGGGCCATTGCTCCCTGGCCGTGACATCCAGCGCCAGCGGCTCCGGTAGGCCCGGGGCCTCGGCCTCGAGCCGCGCGCGAATGCCGTCGAGATGTTCCGGCCGGTCCGTGGCCTGCCAGGCCAGGTCCGGAAGGAGACCATGGAACCAGGCGGCGTGCTGGCCCGTTCCGGCGCCGATCTCGAGCACGCGCGCATCGGGAGCCAGCCAGCGAAGCAGCACCTCGCCGATCGGCCCGCGGTTGCGTTCGGCCGCCGGGGAATGCGTCAGTCCGGCTCGCGTCATGACGGTGTGGTGCCCGCAAGGCGCCGGCGCAGCTCGGCGACCCGCCCGGCCAGTTCGGACCGGGCCGGATGGCGGCCGGCGGCCACGACCCGCCGGCCGGCCACGCGAACCTCGTCGATCATGTCGCCGGCGTGCGCGAACACGAAGCTGTCGAGCATGTCTTCAGGCTGCAGCCCGGTCAGCATGGGGTGCGATTCGTCGAGGACGACCAGGTCGGCGCGACAACCCTCGGAAAGTTCGCCGACCGGTTGGTCGAGGGCTGCGGCGCCGGCCCGGGCCGCCTGCTGCCACAGCGAGGTGCCGATATGCTCCCCGGCGCCGCAAAGCACGTTGCGTTGCTGCAGGCGCAGGCGCTGCCCCCACTCGAGCAGGCGCAGCTCTTCGGCGGCAGAGGTCACCAGGTTGCTGTCCGAACCCACGGCGACGCGCCCGCCGCCGTCGAGATATTCACGAACCGGGAACAGGCCGTCGCCGAGATCGGCCTCGGTGGTCGGGCAGATTCCAATGACCGCCGAGCACTCGGCCAGCGCATGCCGTTCGTCGTTGCTGGCGTGCGTGGCGTGGATCAGGCACCAGCGGTCGTCGACGTCGACGTGTCGCAGCAGCCACTCGACCGGCCGGCAACCGTGGTGCTGCAGGCAGGCTTCGACTTCGGCCGGCTGTTCGGAAATGTGCAGGTGAACCGGGCCGGCCGGTATGCCCTCGAGCAGGGCCGGCAGGTCGCGGGCGTCGACGGCGCGCAGGGAATGCGGCGCCACGCCGACACGCTGCAAGCCGCCGGCCGTGCTTTGCAGCGATTCGACCAGGGAGATGATCTCTTCCAGCGCCATGCCGAAGGGCTGCTGGCGCTCGCCCAGCGGCTGGCGTCCGAAGCCGCCGTGGCGGTACCAGACCGGCAGCAGGGTGAGGCCGCAGCCGGCTCGCTCGGCGGCCTCGAGGACCTGTCCGGCGGTCTCCATCGGGGATTGCCCGCCCAGCCGGTGCGGGTAGTGGAACTCCCCGGTGGTGGTATAGCCGCCTTCGAGCAGCTCCATGAAGCCCCAGGCAGCCAGGGTGCGGAAGTCCTCGCCGGAGAGCAGGCCGACGGCCTCGTACATGCGCTCGCGCCAGCTCCAGAAGCTGTCTTCGGGCCCGGCGCCGCGCCCGGTCAGGCCGGCGATGAGGCGCTGGTGGATGTGCGAGTGGACGTTGACCATGCCCGGAAGCACGGGACCCGGCAGGCGTTCGGCGTCTTCGAGGCAGCCGGCCCGGATCGAGGCGATGCTGCCATCGGTGTCCAGTTCCAGGGTTACGTCGTCACGCCAGCCGTCGGCGAGCAGGACGCGGCTACAGTGCAGGCGCTGCGTCATGCGGGCCGCCACCGGGCAAGCGCGCCGATGAGTTCGTCGAGCAGGCGGGTCAGCGGGCGTGCAGCCTGCGGGTCGAAATCGCGGGGTCGGGCTTCGTCCATGTAGCTCGACTGGGCGATCTCGAGCTGCAGGGCGTGGACACCTTCGGCCGGCCGGCCGTAGTGACGGGTGATGAATCCGCCCTTGAAGCGTCCGTTGACGACGCTCGAGAAGCCTTCGGCGCCGGCCAGCATGTCCGCGACCGCAGCCTGCAGTTCGGGCGCGCAGCTTCTGTCTTCGTAGGTGCCGAGGTTGAGGTCGGGGAGACGGCCCTCGAACAGGCGCGGGACGGCGCTACGGATGGAGTGCACGTCGAAAAGCACGGCGAAGCCATGGCGTTCGCGCAGCGCCCGGAGCTCCCGGGCCAGCGTGTCGTGATAGGGGCGCCAGTAGCGTTCGATCCGCTCGGCGATTTCCCCGTCGTCCGGGGCTTCCGCTCGATAGACCGGTGAGCCGTCGAAGTTCTCGGTCGGCACCAGCCGGGTCGTGGCCCCCGCGTAGAGCGGCTTGTCGTCGCTGCCGCGGTTGAGGTCGATCACGTAACGGGAGTAGCGCGCCCGCATGAGCGAGGCGCCCTGCCCGGCCGCGCCTTCGACCAGGCGATGAACGTGCCAGTCGGTATCGGGCAGTTGCCCCGCCTTCGCGGTCAGGCGCGAGGCAACGTCCGGGGGCAATTCGGTACCGGCGTGCGGCACGTTGACGAGCAGCGGGGTGTCGCCGGGCTGGAAGTCGTAGAGCATGGCGTCATTGTACTGCCTGCACAAAAGAAAGGGCCCGGCAGTGCCGGGCCCCGAGAGCGGTCTGAGTAAGGTGAACTCAGTTTGTTCGGCTCATGGCGACGGGCAAGGCGGCGACAGGTTGGCGTTCGTCGCGTTGATGCCGATTGCCACGAAGGTGCCGATCGGCGAACCGCTTGGCGTCGTGAACTCACAGGTGCCGACGCGCGGGAAGCCTTCGGCGTCCGCTGCGGCGCATTCGGTCATGCCCACCGAAACACGCGCCGTGGTTTCGCCGTTGGCGTCGGTGACGCCCGGATCGGACTCGATCTCCAGGGTGCCGTCGCCGCCGTCGCACTCACCGGTCAGGTCGACGCCCGAGATCGGATCGCCCTGCGCGTTGAGCAAGGTCAGCGTCAGCAGGCGAGAGACGATGCTCGGCGAGGGATCGCGATACTCGGAGGGTTCGACCAGGAGCATCGCGGAGCCCGGCGGCACGACTGTAACCTCCGCGGTGGCCGAGCCGGCGCTGAAGCGGATGATCGACTCGTCGCCGTCCGGCACCATGCCGCTGGTCGTCACCTGCGTGATGGTGCAACCGTCGCCCGCCGATCCGGTGGGCTGGGCCGTGATGGTCGACATCGGCTCGCCGTCGAGGCTGCCGTTGGCCGGACCTTCGACGATGTCGCCGCGAATGAAGACATCATTGATCGGAGCGCCGAGTGCGTCGCTGTAGCAGAGCTCCACCGTGGTCGTGGTGTTGCCCTGGATGGACGACGGGATGGCGGAGAGCTGCCCCGGCGCGATGCCCGGGAAGACCATCGCTTCGACGTCGGCAACGGTCTTGGTCATCGCTTCCTCGGCGCGATTGCCCTGGCCCCAGAGGACGAGCGGACGCCCGAGGGCGCTGATCGGATAGGTCAGCGTGACCGAACCGCGACCCTGCTCGGTCAGGTTGGTCTGCGCATCGACCACGCCGAACTGCGAGCGACCGATGACCCAGGGGATGACGAAGCCGTCATCCACGACGGTGCCGGTGCCGTTGTTCGGGTTGAAGTTGTTGGTCACGGTGACGGTGTTGTTGTCGACCACGCTGGCAACGGTGCGGGCCGCCTCGTGTTCACGGTTACCCGGCACGGTCTTGCCGAACAGCGCCACGGTGTCGCCGGGCTCGACGGCCTCGTCCACCTGCGGCGGGCTGGGCTGGAAGCCTTCGGGCGAGTTCAGCGCGCTGAAGATGTTGCCGTCTTCTTCCGGGTTGCCGTCGGCACCGGAGAACACGAAGGTGCGCGGCAGGGTCTGGGTCAGCGGCGCGTCGATCTTGCCGAAGTCGATCGGCGTGCCCGACAGAACCGGGTTGCCGGCCTGGTCGGAGCCCTGGGCCGTGATGGTCAGGGAATAGGTACCGTCGGAATTGGGCGGAATGATCGCGCCGGTATCCGGATCGATGTTGGGTTCCTCGTCGGTAATGATGGTGCCGACCACATTGTTGGCCACGATGGCGCTCACCGACGGACTGACCAGCTCGAGACTGAACAGCTTGCCGTCGCCCACGTCGACCGTGGTTTCGGCGCTGATCGGGTCGAGCAGGTCGTTGTCGACGTTGTTGTCGGCCCGGTCGGACGTGGCGGTGATGCGGTGCGGTCCGATTTCACTGCCGGCATTGAGCGAGAAGTTCGCGATGCCGTTGACCGTCTGCACGCTGATCTCGGTGCCGCTGACCGAACCCTCGGCGCCGGTGCCCGTCAAGCGGGCATCGCTGCCGTCGGGGGCCTCGAGCGAAAGGATGACGTTGTTGTACTCGGCGCCGCTGCCTTCGGGATTGGGCACCGGATTGCCGCCGGAATCACTGACGGCGAGCGACATGCTCTTGCTGGTCGAGCCGCCCGAGCCCTGGATGTAAATGGGGGCGGCGGGAATCGAGAAGTCCAGATTGGCCGGCAGGAAGTCGGCCGCGCCTTCGACGATCTCGATCTCGAAGTCCTGCGAGAAGGTGTCGCCGGTATCGGCGTCCTGTGCGGAGACGCTGACCGTCAACATGCCCGGCTGGGTGTCGCTGTGAACGAACACGGTGGCGACGCCGGCGGTCATGTTGACCGGGCCGCTGCCCATGAGCACGAAGAACTCGTTGACGTCATCGGTTTCGGGGTCGTCCAGGGTCGAGTAGGCCCCCAGGCTGACGGGCGAAACCGCGACCGAGACCTGTCCATCGGTCACCGAGCCGGCGCTACCGTCGGGATTGCGGTAGCGGACTGTGAGTTCGTTGATGAAGGGCGAGCCGCGGAAGATGTCCACGCCTTCGGTATTGGCCGGCATGGTGCTGGCGCCTTCGATCTCGAGGCGAGCCTGGGCGTCCGGATCCTCGATGACGTCGATGTTGCGCGAGGCCGAAATCGTGCCGGAGCCGCTGGGGTTGGCACCCGAGGCGGTCAGGGTGACCGTGCCGGTGTTCGAGCGCGCCGTGAAGAAGAAGTTGGCCTGGCCGCCGCTGGTCGGAGCCGTGGCCGAGGCACCCGCCGCATCGGTGCCGTCGACGGCCTGCACGACACCCCGGTTGGTATTGCTGGAATTCAGGGTGACCTGGGTGCCGTCGGCGACCGCGGAGCCGTCGGCGGCGCGGAAACGCACGGTGACCTGGATCGAGCTGTTGGTCGGAACCTCGCTGGATTCGACCGTGATGCTCATGCTCGCCGAGCCGCCGTTGTCGAAGCTGCCCGAGGAGCTGCCGCCGCAGGCAGCGAGCAGGGCGGTAGCTGCCAGGATGATGCCGTATCTAATTATATTCATGAATCGAAATCCCGAGTGTTTTGATGTGTTGTCCATGACTGCTTGGCTCCCTCTCCCGATCATTCGGCCGCGACGCGTTCATCGAGAATGGACGGCGTCACGAAGATCAGCAGTTCGCGCTTGAGATCTTCGGTGCCGCGCTGGCGGAACAGTCCGCCGAGCACCGGCACGTCGCCGAGCACGGGCACCTTTTGCTCCTGGTAGGTGCGTTCTTCCTGGAAGATGCCGCCCAGCACGACCGTCTGCCCATTGTCCACCAGAATGCGGGTGGACAGTTCGCGAGTGTCGATCGACGGGATGAAGCCGCCGCGACCGTTCGGATACAGTTCGCCGACCGTGTCCTGCTTGACCTGCAGCTGAAGCTGGATGCGATTGTCCGGCGTGATCAGCGGCGTGGCGCGCAGCTCCAGGACGGCTTCCTTGAATTCGACGTTGATGGCGCCGGCAACACCGCCGCCCTGGGTCGATTCGTAAGGAATCTCGACGCCCTGCAGCACATAGGCCTCGGCCTGGTTGGCCGTGATCACGCGCGGCGTGGAGATGATCTCGCCGTTGCCCTCGCTCTCGAGCGCACTGAGCTCGAGGTCGAGCAGCACATCGGCAGCCAGCACGCTGAAGCCGAGGCTGCCGGCCGGGTTGGCCACCGGCAGGTTCACGTTCAGGCGGTCGCTGAGAGCCGGCGGATCGACCGGGGTGCTCGACCCTGAACCCGAACGGCGGTTGGCCAGGCCGTCACGGATCATCTGATCGGTGCCTTCGCTGCTCGACGCGACGGTGTAGAGATTGCCCCGCGAATCCTGGCGGGCGCCCGTGACGCCGAAGCGCACGCCGAGCTGATGGTTGAAGTCGCTGCGGGCGATGACGATGCGCGACTCGATCAGCACCTGGCGAACCGGGCGATCGAGATCGGTGACAAGTTCGCGAACCGCGTCGATGCGATCGGCGGTGTCGTTGACCAGCAGGGTATTGGTGCGCTGGTCGATGGTGACCGAACCGCGTGCCGAAAGCAGGCCGGTGGATCCGCCGCCGTCGGCTTCGCCTTCGCCGCCGCCTTCGGAAGCGGACTGGATGAGCGCCGCCATTTCACCAGCGTCGGCGTAGCTGAGCGGGATGATGGCCGTTCGGAGCGGCTCGAGCGTCTGCCGGTCGGCACGGGCCTGGAGGATCGCCTGTTCGCGCGCGGCGATTTCCTGCGTGGGCGCAATCCAGATCACGTTGCCCGAGCGACGCATGTCGAGATTCTTGGTCTCGAGGACGATGTCGAGGGCCTGGTCCCAGGGCACGTTGGTCAGGCGCAGCGTCAGGTTGCCGCTGACCGAGTCCGACACGACGATGTTGAGATCGGACACGTCGGCGATCAGGGCCAGAACGGAGCGCACGGGGATGTCCTGGAAGTTCAGCGTGATGCGATCGCCGTCGTAATCACGGTCTTCGAAGAAGGTCAGTTCGCGGTCCTGGGGTTCTTCCTGCGCGGGCCGGCCGACTTCGAGCACGACCTGGCCGTCGGACTGGTAGGCCAGGTGTTCGTAGGCGCCGGCGACTTCGAGATTCAGCACCGTATTCTCGCCGCGCTGCTCGGGCGTGATCATCTGCACGGGCGTGGCGAAGTCGGTGACGTCGAGGCGCTGATACAGGTCCTGGGGCAGACGCGTGTTGAACAGGTCCAGACGAAGACCGCCGGTGCGTTCATTCACCGACAGGTTGACGCCTGAGCGGTTGAGATCGACCAGCACCCGGCTCTCGCCGTCCGGGCCGCGACGGAAGTCGATTCCGGTGACCTCGAAGCGCTGACCGCTGCTGCCCTCCGGCGCCTGGGCGTCGGTCATGGCCGTGGCAGTGGTTCCGGCACCGCCGGTTTCGACCACCAGGGTCACCTGATTGCCGGAGACCTGAACCTCGTAGGGGGCACTACGGGACATGTCGACCACCAGGCGCGTGCGGCCACCGGCGCTCAGCGCTGTGTAGCTGCGCGCCGGGCCGGCACCGACCGGCACCCTGGAGGCATCCACGCGGGATTCCGTATCCGGGAGTTCCAGCACGATGCGCGGCGGCTGCTCGGTCGTGAAAACGGAGGGGTTGCCCGGTTCTCCGTCAAGGTTGAGAAGGAAACGCACCTCCCCGGACCCGCTTTCGACCTGGATATCGGTCAACTCCGTGGCCTGGGCCATGGAAACCATCCAGAACAGCCCGATCAGAAGCGTCAGCGCTTTGCTACTGCTGTTCATTGTCCATCTCCCGTTCGTCGCCCATGAAGACTTGATCATGATGTTCAATTCCTTGCCGGTATACAGTTAGTCTTCAGCCATGGCCACGCGTACTCGGCGCTCTGACCAGCCGCCACGACCATCCTGTACAAGTTCACGCACTTCGACATGGCTGGGCTGAACATTCAGCACCAGGCCATGGTTCTGCCCCATGTAGTTGCCTTCGCGCACCCGGTGGACGACGCTCTCGTTGTCCTGGATCAGCGCGTACTGGCTGCCGTCGATCGTCAGTGTCCCGACCATCTCCAGCGTATCGAGAGGGAAGCCCTCGAGATACTCCTTGCGACGATCGGGATCGGGACGGAGCCCTCCCCCCTCTTCGGCGGCGACTTCCTCTTCTTCCTCTTCGGCAGCCCTGCCGGCGAGCTGGAACGGATCGCGCATTTCCATGGCCTCATAGGCCACGACTTCCGGCGTCCGGATCGGCGGTATCGGTTCGATCGGCTCGGGCTCACGGTCGCGGACTCGATCCGTCCACTCGCGCAAGTCATCAGTGCCCTTCTGGCAACCGACCAGCAGCAGGGCGAGCGCGAGAACCGACAGGCTTCGCATCATCAGGCTCATTGTGCTCCTCCCGTCGACACGGCTCCGCCCTCGGATTCATCCAGGTAGCGGTAAGTGGTCACGACCCCTTCGAGACGAAGGCGTCCCTGCGATCCCTCGACCGGCTCCAGCGAGATGTCGCGCATGGTCAGGATGACTACGCGCGAGAGCGAAGCGACCGAACTGACGAAGTTGCCGAACTGGTGGTAGGTGCCCACCATGCGAACCTTGATCGGCTGCTCGGCGTAGAAGTCGCGCTTGATCTCGGTCTGGGGCTCGAACAACTCGTTCTCGATGCCGGCGCCGAGAGCCGTTTGCGAAATGTCGATCAACAGCGCGGGCATCTCCGTCTTGGAAGGCAGCTGCCGCAGCATGACTTCCAGCATCTCCTCCATCTCGGCGAGCTGCTGCTCGTAGGCCGGCAGGTTGGCGGCCTTCTGCTGCTTGGTCTCGAATTCCTGCTTGAGCTGTCGCTCGACCTGCTCGCGCTGAGCCAGGGTTTCGCGCTTGTCCTTGATGATGTAGAAGTAGCCACCGACAAGGATCACCAGCGCGAGGATGCCCAGCAGGATCGCCTTGACGCCCGTCGAGGCCGAGCCGATGTTGTTGAAATCCAGATCTCTGATTTCCGAAAGATCCATGGGTCAGGCCTCCTCGTCCATCGCTGCGGCGGCCGCTTCCTGCTCGACCGCATTGGGCGAGGCCACGCGAGCGCGCAATTCGAAGCGGAAGGGTTCGCGGCCACCGCCGTCTTCTTCCTCGATTGCCTCGATGATGCGCAGGTCGGGCTCATGCAGCCACTCGGCCGACTCGATGTTGCGCATGTAATCGGACACGCGGGTCTCGGACTGGGTCGTCCCTTCGATGGTCAGTTGTTCGCCCGCCTGTTTCACCGAGCTCAGGCGAATGCCCTCCGGCACCGTCTGCGCCAGCGAGTTGAACAGGTGAACCATCATCGACCGGTTTTCCTGGAGCCGCTCGATCACGTTCTTGCGCGCGAGCAGGTTGTCGCGCGTGGCTTCGAGCTGCTCGATGCTGGCGATGTCCCGATCGAGTGCGCGGATCTCGTTTTCGAGGTAGCGATTGCGCGCTTCCTGGCCGTCGATCTGGCGCTCGACCAGATGCGAGCCCAGGAACACGAGCAACACGGCCAGCGCGGCCGTCGCTCCGAGGGCGATCATGAAGTTTCGCTGGCGTTCCTGGCGCAGGTTTTCACGCCAGGGCAGCAGATTGATTCTGGCCATCAGTCAAACCCCCGCAAGGCTAGCCCGCAGGCTGTGGTCAGTGCCGGCCGGACCCGCTCCAGGCGACCGGCGTCGATGGACGGCGCCAGGCGCATGCCCTCGATCGGGTCGGCGACTTCGCAGGAAATGCCCACTTCGTCGCCCACCGCCTCGGCCAGGCCCGGTGTCGAGGCCGCACCCCCGGTCAGGAACAGCGTGTTGATGCCGGAGTAGTCGCTCGAGGAGGAATAGAACTGGAGCGCCCGGCTGATCTGCTGGATGACGTTCTGGCGGAAGGGCTCGAGGATCTCGTCCTCGAAGCCGGCCGGCGGCGTCTCGCCGCGCTGCAGGAAGGCCGCCTGTTCGGCATCCATGCCGTAGCGGCGCATGCAGTCGTCGACCAGCTGCTGACCGCCGAAGGCGTGTTCGCGGCTGTAGATGGTGCGATCGCCGCGCAACGCGATCAGCGTCGAGGCCGTCGCGCCCATGTTGAGCACGCCGATCGTTTCGCTCTCGTCGATGCCGGCGTGCTTGCGCACCAGGTCGAAGGCGTTGGCGATGGCGTAGGACTCGACGTCCACGACCCGCAGCCCGAGGCCGGCCAGTTCGGCCACCTCGCGGCACAGGTCGACGTGTTCGGTCTTGGACGCGGCGAGGAGAATCTCGATGAGCTCGGCGTTGCGCGGCGCCGGGCCGAGAATCTCGAAGTCGAGGCTGACTTCCTCGCGCGGATAGGGAATGTATTGCCCGGCCTCGACCTCGATCTGGGCTTCGACGTCGTCCTCGGACAGATCCGCCGGCAGGTTGATGATCTTGGTGATCACCGCCGAACCGCTCACCGCCATGGCGCAATCCTTGGCCTTGCTGCCCGATCGCTTCACCGCGCGCTTGACCGCTTCGGCGACACGATCGGTGTCGGTGATGTTGCCCTCGCTGATCGCGCCCTCCGGCACCTGCTCCACGGCAAACGCCTCGACGCGGTAGCCCGAACCGCTACTGCCGAGTTGCAGCACCTTGATGCTGCTGGTGCCGATGTCGACACCCAGCAACGGGGGCGGCGCAGCACCCAACAGCTTTCTGAGAAAGTCGCTCATGTTGTTTTCTTTTGCCCTCTGGTCGGCATGGCCGAGTGACTGGTTTTGCTCGCTTGACCTGCCCGACACTGCCCCCCGCAACGCCGGTCTGGACAAGTATAAGTGTGTGCTACCCTCTGCTCAAAGGTCGTCCGGATCTCAGTTCGTGGGCACTTTTGCCCCGGAACCGCATCCAAGACGTGCGTCATTCCGACTTGTCTGTGCCTACATTTACCATAACTGATGGTTCGAATAAAGCCTTTAATAGTTTTTTCTATCCGCCTGTTTTTCCTGCTGTTCATTCTCGCAGCAATTGGCGTGCTCGTCATCTGGTTCACCATCGTGCCCTCCCTGCCCTCGGTGGAGTCGCTCCGGGACGTGCAGCTGCAGGTGCCGTTGCGGATCTATTCGGCCGATGACAAGCTCATGGCCGAGATCGGCGAACAGCGCCGCCGGCCGGTCGAGCTGGAGGACATGCCCGAGCGCCTCAAGCTGGCCTTCCTTTCGGCCGAGGACGACCGCTTCTACAAGCATCCGGGCGTCGACTGGCGCGGCACGCTGCGGGCGGTGTGGCTCTACAGCCTGAGCATGGGCCAGGGCCGCGTTCCGGGCGGCTCGACGATCACCCAGCAGGTCGCCCGCCGGTTCTTCCTGTCGACCGACTACTCGGTCACCCGCAAGCTCCGGGAGATGCTGCTGGCCTTCAAGGTCGAGCGCGAGCTGAGCAAGGACGAGATCCTCGAGCTCTACCTCAACAAGGAGTTTCTCGGTCACCGCGCCTACGGCGTGGCGGCCGCGGCCCAGGTCTATTACGGGAAGACGCTCGACGAACTGACCCTGGCAGAGATGGCCATGATCGCGGGCCTGCCCAAGGCGCCTTCCCGCGACAACCCCATCTCCGGCCCCGCGGCGGCGATGGGACGGCGCGACTGGATCCTGGGCCGCATGCTCGAACTCGGTCACATCACTGAAGCGGAGCACGCCGAAGCCGTGGCCCAGCCCAACACCGCGAGCTACCACGGCCCGGTGGTCGAACTGGATTCCCCCTGGGTGGCCGAGATGGTGCGCCAGGACGTCGTCGACCGGGTCGGTTCGGATGTGGCCTACAACAACGGCCTGGTCGCCTACAGCACGGTTCGCTCGAAACTGCAGGAGGCGGCCAACCGCGTGGTCCAGGAAGGCCTGCTCGAATACGACCGCCGCCACGGCTGGCGCGGCCCCGAGGACCGCGTCTCGGCCGAGGAACTCGACGACCCGGAGGCGCTGTCCGAGCGCCTCGATGCCATGCGCCCGATCGCCGGGCTGCTGCCGGCCGTGGTCATGTCCGTGGACGAGGAAGCCGCGCAGTTCCGGCTGGCCGACGGAACCGGGTTCGAGCTGACGCTCGAGGCGATGGCCTGGGCGCGGCCGTTTCTCGAGCGCAGCGCCGTGGGCGCGGCGCCGGAGACGCCCGGCGACGTCCTCGAAGCCGGCGACATCGTGCGCCTGCGTCAGGTCGACGGCGACTGGCGACTGGCCCAGATTCCCGAAGCCGAAGCGGCCCTGGTGAGCATGAAGGCCGAGACCGGCGAAGTGCTCGCCCTGGTCGGCGGCCTGGATTTCGCGCACAGCCAGTTCAACCGGGCCACGCAGAGCCGGCGCCAGCCGGGCTCGGCGTTCAAGCCCTTCATCTATTCCGCGGCGCTTGACGACGGCTACACCCCGGCCTCGCGCGTCAACGACGCGCCGGTCGTGGTCAACGACCCCTCGATGGAAAGGGCCTGGAAGCCGACCAACTTCAGCCACCGCTTCTTCGGCCCGACGCGCCTGCGCGAAGCCATGGTCAACTCGCGCAACCTGGTCAGCGTGCGCCTGCTCATGGACATGGGCGTCGACTACGGACGCGATTACGTCACCCGCTTCGGCTTCGAGCGCAGCGAGCTGCCCAACGGCCCGTCCATGGCCCTGGGTTCGGCCTCGATCACGCCGCTGAGCCTGACCGCCGCCTACGCCACCTTCGCCAACGGCGGCTACCGCATCGAACCGCACTACCTCTACAGCATCCGCGACACCGACGGCGAGCCCATCTACGAGGCCGAATGGGCCCTGCCCTGCCGCAACTGCCCGGACATCCCCCCGCCCAACCCGCCGGCGGTCGCCGAGCCCGTCGAGCAAACGCCCGAGGCGCCGGAACTGCGCCGGCCCGGACTGGCCGGCGAGGAAAGCGAGGACGGCGGCGAACAGGCCGATTCCGCCGAGCCCGAGCTCATGGGCCCGCCGCGCCCGCGCCGCGCCGAGCAGGTGCTGAGCCCGCAGACGGCCTGGCTGATCGATTCGATGATGAGCGACGTGATCCGCCGCGGTACCGGCCGCCGCGCCCTGGCCCTGGGGCGCGACGACCTGGCCGGCAAGACGGGCACCACCAACGAGCAGCGCGACACCTGGTTCGCCGGCTTCGGCGGGGGCGTGGTCACCGTGGTGTGGGTGGGCATGGACAGCAACGAATCGCTCGGCCGGCAGGAACAGGGCGGCCGAACCGCGCTGCCGCTGTGGGTCGACTTCATGCGCACCGCGCTGGAAGGCCGGCCCGAAGTCGACCGCCCCGTACCGGTGGGGATCTCGCGCGCCCTGATCAATCCCGAAACCGGGCTGCGGGCGCGCCCGGGAACGCCCGGCGCCATCCAGGAGTGGTTCCACAGCGACAACCTGCCGCCGCTCGAAAGCGGGGCCGAAGACAGCGAGCAAGCGGACCCCTACTCGATCTACTGACGACGAAGCGAGGGCGCCAACATGGGTGACAGACAATCCGTTCGCAACAGCCGGATTCGCCAGGAAATCGCGGCCGAGGCGGCGCGCATCATGGCCACCGAGGGACAGAAGAGCTTCCTCACGGCCAAGGAAAAGGCCGCGCGCCGGGTCGGCGCCTCCTCGCGGACCAGCCTGCCTTCCAACAGCGAAGTCGAGCAGGCCCTGCGCGAATGGCAGAGCCTCTACGGCGGCAGCGAGCATTCGCGCACGCTGCTGGAGTTGCGGGAATCAGCCGCCTCGGCCATGCGCCTGTTCGAGCCCTTCCGGCCACGCCTGGTCGGGCCGGTGCTGGAGGGCACGGCCGACGAGCACTCGCGCATCAGCCTGCACGTGTTCGCCGACGACCCCGACGCGGTGGTGCATTTCCTGATGGAACGCCACCTGCCCTTCACCCAGGAAACGCGGCGAATCCGCTGGCACGACGGCAGCGGCCGGGACCTCGAGATCATCGTTCTCGAGGGCGGCGGGCACGCGGTCGAACTGATCCAGATGATCGGCCCGGACGCGCGCCAGGCGCCGCCCAGCCCGGTCGACGGGCGGGCGCAGCGTCGCGCAGCGCTGGCGGAAGTCGAAGCCATGATCGCCGCCGATTCAGCCTCGGTTCATGACGATGACTTAGCATCGACTCTATGAAGAACCGTCTGCACACGCCCGGCCTGGTCCTCGCCGCTTTGCTCGCCCTCCTGCTGGGCGGCTGCGCCACCTACTATCCGGCGAACGACCGGGGCGTGTACTACGAGGTACCCGAATACCGCGGCAGCCGCGTGACCTACGTCGACCCGCTGGTCTATCCCTACTGGTCGCTGGACTACTTCTACTACAGCCGCTACTACCATCCCTACTCGGTGGTGGTGCATCGCTGGGATCCCTGGTACTACCCGTACCCGGGCTGGTACTACGGTTACTGGCCGGGGCCGGGCTACGCCGGTCACCGCAGCCGCATTCACTATCCCTGGTATCGCTACACCGATCGCTATGCGGGCTACCGCCCATGGCGCTCGGGCATTCACCTGAGCTTCGGCTACTACGACTACGACCGGCGCGTGACACGAGACCGGGTGCGCGAACTCGACGCCCGCCTCGACGAAGTCCAGACGCGGCGCTCGCAGGCGATTCGCGACCAACGGCCGGACCGCCGCCTCCTGCCCGGGGCCTCGCCCTGGCTGCCGGCCACCGGCCGCAGCGCCGCCTATCGCCGCGATGAATTGCGGCGGCCGCCGCGCCCCGGACCGGGAACCCGTGCCGCCGACGGCCGCAGCGAAACCCAGCGCCGCGCCCTGATCGAGCGGCTGCGCACCGACGATCGGGACGCCCGGATGCCGCAGCGTTCGCCACGGGAACTGCCGCGCCGTACCGAGCCGCCGCCGACCGACTACCGCGACACCGGCCCGAGGCAACGGAGCGCCGAGCCGACGCCGCCGGTGCGCCAGCGTCCGGTCGAACCCTCGCCGCCGCGCAGCCGACCGCAGCGCATGCCCGAACGCGAACCCGCCAGGACACCGACGCGCAGGCGACCGCCTCAGCGTTCGGATCGCCGCGAACGCCGGTAGCCGACCGCCCCCGGGACACCGGGCTTTCTTCCGGCCCGCTCCGGGCGGTAAAATAGGCGTCTTTTCACGCACTTGGCGACCGACTCAGGGTCTCATCAGTAATATGCGCTACCCCGACACATTCGACGTGATCGTCATCGGCGGCGGTCATGCCGGCACCGAGGCCGCCCTGGCCGCGGCGCGGACGGGTGCGCGCACGCTGCTGGTCACCCACTCGATCGAGACCATCGGCCAGATGAGCTGCAACCCCGCCATCGGCGGTATCGGCAAGGGCCACCTGGTGCGCGAAATCGACGCCCTGGGCGGCGTCATGGGACGGGCGGCGGATGCCGCGGGCATCCAGTGGCGGCGGCTCAACGCCCGCAAGGGCCCGGCCGTGCGCGCCACGCGCTGCCAGGCCGACCGCACGCTTTATCGCAACGCCATCCGGCGGGCCGTGGAGGCGCAGGAGAACCTGACCCTGTTCCAGCAGCCGGTCGACGATCTCGTCGTCGACGGCGATCGCGTCGCGGGCGTGCGCACGGCCATGGGCCTGGAATTCGCCGCGCCCGCGGTCGTGCTCACCACAGGCACTTTCCTGGGCGGACGCATCCACATCGGCGAGACCAACCTGGCCGGCGGACGCGCCGGCGATGCGCCGGCCAACGCCCTGGCCGAACGGCTGCGCGAGCTGCCGTTCACCGTCGGCCGCCTCAAGACCGGCACGCCGCCGCGCCTGGACGGGCGCAGCATCGATTTCTCGAAACTCGAGGAACAGCCCGGCGACGCCCATCGCCCGGTCTTCTCCTTCCTCGGCGACCGCGAAGACCATCCCGAGCAGGTCTCGTGCTACATCACGCGCACGAGTGAGGCAACGCACGAGCTGATCCGCGCCAATCTGGATCGCTCGCCGATGTACGCCGGCCATATCGAGGGCACCGGCCCGCGCTACTGCCCCTCGATCGAGGACAAGGTGGTGCGCTTCGCCGACAAGGACTCGCACCAGATCTTCCTCGAGCCCGAGGGACTGGGCCTGAACGAGTGGTATCCCAACGGCATTTCCACCAGCCTGCCCTTCGACGTGCAGGTGGCGCTGGTGCGTTCGATCCCCGGCCTGGAGAACGCGCACATCACGCGCCCGGGCTATGCCATCGAGTACGACTTCTTCGACCCGCGCGAACTCACACCCAGCCTGGAGACGCGCCACCTCGGCGGTCTGTTCTACGCCGGCCAGATCAACGGCACGACCGGCTACGAGGAGGCCGCCGCCCAGGGTTTGATCGCCGGGCTGAACGCCGCCCGACAGGTGCGCGGGGAGTCGCCCTGGACGCCGGGCCGCGACCAGGCCTACATCGGCGTGCTGGTCGACGACCTGATCACCCAGGGCGCGCCCGAGCCCTATCGCATGTTCACCAGCCGGGCGGAGTTCCGCCTGCACCTGCGCGAGGACAACGCCGACCTGCGGCTGACCGAAGCGGGGCACGAACTGGGACTGGTCGACGAGGCGCGCTGGCGCCGGTTCTGCGAGCGCCGCGAAGCCATCGAGGCCGAGCGCACCCGCCTGGCCGAACTGCGCATTCCCGCCAGCTCGAATCTGGCCGGGCGCGCAGCCGAGACGCTCGAGATCGACATCCGCAAGGACACCACCGCTGAGGAGCTGCTGCGCCGACCCGAAGTGGAATACGCGCCGTTGATGCGCGTCGAAGGCATCGGTCCGGGCGTGGAACGCGAAGACGTGGCCGAGCAGGTCGCCATCCAGATCCGCTACGCCGGCTACCTCGACCGCCAGCGCGCCGAGATCGAGCGCCAGCGCCGGGCGGCCGAGCAGACCATCCCCGGGGATTTCGACTACGCGACGGTCAAGGGTTTGTCAGCCGAACTGCTCGAGAAGCTCGAAAAGACCCGGCCGGCGACCGTCGACCAGGCCAGCCGCATCCCCGGCATGACCCCGGCGGCCATTTCGCAGTTGCTGGTCTACCTCAAGCGCCACCGCTCGGCGGCGTGACCGCCGGGCGATCCGTCCTCACTTTCTGACGCGGTCGACGGCGTCAGCCGCGTCCTTCCACGCCTCCCGGTCGATATTCAGATCGGGAAACTTGTCCGGATCGAACACCGGCACCTTGCCGGCCCGCCACTGCTGGTCGTAGTCGTTCATCAGGCGGAAGCCCACCTTCATCAGCAGCGCCAGAGCGATCAGGTTGAACACCGCCAGCAGGGCCATGGTCAGATCGGCGAAGCTGAAGACAGTGGTGAGGTCCTGCATCGACCCCCACAGGATCAGCACCAGCATCAGCACCCGGAAGACGATGAAGAAGATCGGGTTATCGGGCGTCATCCAGCTCGAGGAGTTTTCGCCCAGGTAGAAGTTGTAGAGAATCGAGCTGAAGGCGAACAGGGTCAGGATGACGCTGACGAAAGTCTCGCCCCACGGGCCGACGTGATCCTGCAGGGCCAGCTGGGTGAGCACGACGCCGTCGTCGACCCCGCTGGTTTCGTGAATCCCCGAGATCAGGATGATCAGGGCGGTGGCCGTGCAGATGATGGCGGTGTCGATGAACACGCTGAAGCTCTGCACGATGCCCTGGTTGACCGGGTGCGGCACGAAGGCCACGGCCGCGACGTTGGGCGCGCTGCCCAGCCCGGCCTCGTTGGAGAACAGGCCGCGGCGCACGCCCATCATGATGGCCGCACCGATGCCCCCGCCGACGGCCTCTTCCAGACCGAATGCACTCTTGACGATCAGGGCCAGGACGCCGGGCACCTCGGCGTAGTTGATGCCGACCACGACCAGGGCCACGATCACGTAGGCCACTGCCATGAGGGGAACGATGATCTCGGTCACGCGCGAGATGCGCTGCACGCCGCCGAAGATCGTCAGACCCACGACGATGGTCATCACGATGCCCGTCCAGTGCATCGGGATGTCGAAGGCCTGCTCGAGCGACGAGGACGCCGTGAAGGACTGCAGCGCCACGAAGGCCAGGCCGAAGGTGAACAACAGCAGCAGGGTGAACACCATGCCCAGCTTGCGGCTGCCGAGGCCGCGTTCCATGTAGTACATGGGGCCGCCGCGGTAGGTGGACGTCTTGAACTCCGCGGTCTTGAAGGCCTGCGCCAGCGAGCACTCGAAGAAGCTCGTGGCCATGCCGATCAGCCCGACGACCCACATCCAGAACACCGCACCCGGCCCGCCGAGGGTGATGGCCACAGCCACGCCCGCGACGTTGCCCGCGCCGACCCGGCCGGCCACGCTCAGCGTCAGGGCCTGGAACGAGGAGACGTGCCCGGTGTGGTGCTTGAAGGCCTGGCCCAGCACGCGGAACATCTCGACGAAGTAGCGCAGCTGGACGAAACGCGAGGCGATCGTGAAGACCAGCCCCAGCGTGATCAGGAACGCGATCAGGACATAGGACCAGAGAAAGTCAGTGACGGTTGCCAGCATGGATCGGTGTCATCCCCGTTCGATTAAGAAGGAAACGTGCTGCCCGCCCAGGTCCCCGGCGGTCGGCACGAGCCAGCCATCATACTCAAACGCCCGGGCCATTGAAAATCGCTCCCGACGCGACCGCCGGGAGCGAGAAAGAATGATCTTTAGCGCGGCGCCTCGCACAGGCAGTGCGCCATCACGCCGGGGCGGCCGGACTCGGCCTGCGAGAACACCAGGCGCAGCTCGTCGATCATCTGGCGGCCGATGCCGGGCGGCAGCCAGCCCGCCAGGCCGCGCATCGAATCGATGCCGGCCATCCGGATCGAAGCGCCCGCCATGTCGACGAAGAACTGCTCGAACGCCGAGAGGCGCCGCTCGACGTACTGCACCTGGTAATCCTCGCCGATGCCGGCGCTGCGCGCGGCCGAGGCGACCGCCTCCTCGAGCGTGCCGAGCTGGTCCACCAGGCCGCGACGCTGCGCCTGGGTACCGGTCCACACACGCCCCTGCGCCACCTGGTCGACCTCCTCGACCGACATCCGGCGGTGCTCGGCGACCAGGGTGATGAATTCTCGGTAGCCGTGCTCGATGAAGCTCTGGAACAGGTTGCGGGCCGGTTCCTGCAGTTCGCGGTCGGCGCGCAGCGCGCCCGACAGCGGTGTGGTGCCCACACCGTCGGTGTGAATACCGATCTGCGCCAGCGTGTCCTGGAAGGTCGGGAAGAAGCCGAAGATGCCGATCGAACCGGTCAGCGTGGTCGGGTAGGCCCAGACTTCGTCCGCGCCCATCGCGATCCAGTAGCCGCCCGAGGCGGCCACGTTGCTCATGCTCACGATGACCGGCTTTCCGGACTCCTTGAGCGCCATCAGTTCGTTGCGGATCACTTCCGAGGCAAAGGCGCTGCCGCCGCCGGAGTTGACGCGGAGCACCACCGCCTTGATGCGGTCGTCGCGGGCGGCCTGGCGAATCAGCCTCGAGGTCGATTCCGAACCGATGGTCCCCTGCGGCTGATTGCCCTCGGTGATCGCGCCCTGGGCGACGATGATGCCCACGCGATCGGCGCGCGGATGCCACTCGCGGGAAGCGGCGGCGTAGGTCTCGAAGTCGATCTGGCGAAAGCCGGTATCCGGATCGCCCGTGCCGCTGTTGGCCAGCTCGGCGCGCAGTTCCGGCCGGCTGACCAGGCGATCGACAAGCCCTCGCTCCAGCGCCATGGCGGCGAGGTCGCCGTCGGCGGCCTCGACGGCGTCGGAGAAGTTCTCGGTCAGCTCGACCAGCACCTCGACTGGCAGGCCGCGGTGGAGCGCGACCCGGTCGAGCCAGTTCTGCCACAGATCGCCCAGCCAGGCTTCGGTGGCGCGGCGGTCAGCCTCGGACATGTCGTTGCGGATGAACGGTTCCATCGCCGACTTGTACTCGCCCACGCGGAACAGGTTGACGTCGACCTTCAGCTTGTCGAGGCCCTCGGCGTAATACTGGCGGTACTGGCTGTAGCCGTCGAACAGCAGCATGCCGTCGCGGTCGAGCCAGATTTCGTCGGCCATCGACGCGAGCATGTACTGGCTCTGCATCATCATGCCGCCGTGGGCGATGACCGTCTTGCCCGACTCGCGGAACCGCGCGAAGGCGTCGGCCAGTTCTGTCTGCATGCCCGGCGCCAGACCCCAGAGCTTGTCGGTGCGCACCAGCACCTGCACGATGCGGTCGTCGTCGGCGGCGTGCTCCAGTGCGGCCAGGATGTCGCGCAGTCGCGTCTCGGGCAGCTCCTGACCGAGCGCCTCGTTGATGGCGCGATCGAGCGGCGCGCCGGTGTACTCCTCGACGACGACGCCGTCGGGCTCGATGACCAGCGTGGTCTGCGCGTCGACGATGATCTCGTCCGACGAGAAGAACAGGATGCGGATGACCAGCGCGAGCACGATCAGGAACAGGATGTTGAAGACGGCCATTCGAAAGGCCGTCAGGCCGCGCCAGAAGCCCAGCCAGAGCCGGACGAGCACATTGGGTCTCGAGTTCGAAGTCATTGAAGGATATTTCGGACGGACGATTGGAGGGTCATTCTACTCAGCGTCCGTGGAGACCCACAATGTGCCGTAAGTCATTCGGGTTCGGCGACCTCCCGGATTTCCTCCCAGGACGACGTGATGCGCAGGAAGCGGGCGCCGAGCAGGAGGGCCGCGACCGTCAGGCCGGCGATGATGCCGCACCACATGCCGGCCGGCCCCCAGTCCTGGCGGAAGGTCAGCCACCAGCCCAGGGTCATGCCGACCAGCCAGTAGGCGAGCACGCAGTAGCCCATGGGCACGCGCGTGTCCTTGAGTCCGCGCAGGGCGCCGGCGGCCGAGACCTGCAGGCAGTCGGCGAGCTGGAAGACGGCGGCGAAGAACAGCAGGCTGGCGGCCAGCGCCACCACCTCCGGGTCGGGCGTGTACATCCGCGCGATCCATTCCGGAAAAAGGATCATGGTCAGCGAGGCCAGCGCGCCGAAGCCCAGGGCCATGCCCATGCCGACCAGGCCCGCGCGGCGCGCCCCGGCGCGGTCGCGACGACCCACGGCGTTGCCGACGCGCACCGTGATGGCGCCCGACAGCCCCAGCGGCACCATGAAGATCAGCCCGGAGAAATTGATCGCCACCTGGTGGGCGGCGACCGGCAGCGTGCCCAGGGTGCCGATGGCCAGGGCGCTCGCGATGAACAGGCTGGCTTCCAGGAAGACCATCACGCCGATGGGAAGTCCGAGCGCGAGCAGGGCGCGAAGCTCGCGCCAGTCGGGCCCGCTGAAACGCGCGAACACGCCGAAGGGCCGGTAGTAGGGCCGCCATCGGACCCAGGCCGCCATCATGACCAGCTGCAGCCAGAGCACGACGGCCGAAGCCCAGCCGCAGCCCTCCGCGCCCAACGCCGGAAAACCCAGCTTGCCGAACATCAGGACGTAATTGAGCGGCACGTTGAAGGCGATGCCCATCACGCCGATGTACATCGTCGGCCGGGTATGGCCCGTGCCCTCCGAGAAGAAACGCAGCACGAACATGCCCGCCAGGGCCGGCATGCCCCAGCTGATGGCCAGCAGGTAGCGATGGGCCAGTTCGGCCACGGCCGGCTCCACCCCGATGAGGTCCATCAGGCCGTCGCCGCGCCGCATCAGGAAGAAGAACAGCGCCGAGATGAACAGCGCCAGCCACAGGGCCTGGCGCGTCAACTCCCCGGCCTGCCCGCGGCGGCCCGCTCCCTCGAGCTGCGAGACGGCGGCCGAGACGGCCATCATCAGGCCGACGATGAATACCATGCCGGCCGACCAGATCGAAGAGCCGATGGCGACCGCGCCCAGGTCCAGCGCCCCGAGTCGACCGGCCATCAGGGTGTCGACCAGCGTCATCGCGTAACTGGTCACCTGGCCGATGATCAGCGGACCGGCGAGCAGCAGGGTCCGCCGGATCTCGGCCGGCAGGTCGGGGGCGTGGGTGCTCGCTGACATGTGACTGGGCGATGCAGGACCGAAGAGCGAACCGGTCAGCCCTGCAGCCGCTTCCTGATTTCCCGCGCCAGGCGCTTGCCTTCCTCGACGCCCCACTGGTCGAAGGGGTTGATGCGCCAGACGACCGACAGGGCGTAGACGGCCTGCTCGAACCCGGCCAGCAGCCAGCCCAGGGAGCGGGCGTCGAGTTCATCGACGAGCAATGTCGCGACGGGCCGGTTGCCCGGCATGCGCTGGAACGGCTCGCCCTCGGCGCGACCGTTGGTGAGCGCGGAGGCCTGGGCCAGCAGGTGCGCCATCTGGCGGCGCTGCCAGTCCGCATGCCCGTGCCCGCCGCGGCGGGCGCCGACGAGGACCAGCGGATGCGAATCCGGCCCCTGGTGAAGCGCCTGGAAGATCGAGTGCTGCAGGTCGGTGCCCCGCCCGCCAAAGATCAGCGGCACGGTCGGCCCCTCGACAGGACGCCCGTCGAGATCCACGCCCTTGCCCAGGCTTTCCATGAACAGCTGCTGCAGGTAATCACCGAGCAGGGCCAGCCGCGGCTCGTAGCTGACGAAGCCAAGCGTGTCACAGTCGAGCTCGCGCCGGAGATAGTGAATGAGCAGGCCGGCAAGAGTCGCCAGCCCGTCGGCGTCCGGTTGACGGCGGAAGTCCTCGTCGGCGGCCTCGGCGCCGGCCAGCAGGGCCTCGAATCTTTCCGGCCCGATGGCGGCTGCGGCGCTGACGCCGACCGACGACCACAGCGAGAAGCGGCCGCCGGTCCAGGCCGGGAAGGTCAGGATGTGGGCGTCGTCGAGCCCGAATTCCCGGGCGCGGTCGACATTGGCCGTGGCCGCCCAGCTACGCGCGGCCCAGTCGGCGCCGAGCCAATCGCGCGCCGCGCTCGCCTGCAGGAGCGTCTCTTCGGTGGAAAAGGACTTGGAGGCGACCACCAGGCCCGTAGTGGCGGGATCGAGCCGGCGGCACAAGCGTTCGAAGCGCCGGCCGTCGAGGGTCGACAGCCAGTGCACCCGCACGGCGCCGTCGTCGGCGTCCAGCGCGTCGGCCACCAGCCGGGGGCCCAGGTCGGAGCCGCCGATGCCGACGTGCAGCAGGTCTTTCAGGCCGGTCTCGCCGGCGTGAAGGGCGCGCGCCACGTCCAGGAAGCGCTCGCGTTCGGCGAGGACCTGCCCGGCCTCGTCGGCGGCCAGGCCGCGGAAGGGTCGGGACGCCCGCAGGGCCATGTGCAGTGCGGGCTGGTTTTCGCTGGGATTGACGATCTCGCCCGAGAACAGGCGCTCCACGGCCGAGGCCAGGTCGCAGGCTCCGGGCAGTCGCTGTAGCGCGGCCAGCCCTTCCCGGTCGAGCGGAATGCCGGAGAAATCGAGGCGCCAGCCGCCCCCTTCGCGCGCGAAATCGGCGGCGCGAGCGGGATCGGCGGCCATCAGTTCGGAAACGACCGGAATGTTGTCTTTTCGCAACATTCGGCCGCCCGGGATCAGGCTGCCTGGACGGGAATCCGGCCGGCGATGCGCGCGATGCGGTTGTCGGCGTCGGGATAGACGAGATGCGGCTCGTGCGCGGCCGCCTCGGCCTCGCTCATGCGCGCGTAGGCGGCGATGATGACCAGGTCGCCCTCGTCGGCCTTGTGCGCGGCCGCCCCGTTGACCGAGATCACGCCGCTGCCGCGCTCGCCGCGGATGGCGTAGGTCACGAAGCGCTCGCCGCTGGTGATGTTGTAGATATGTACTTGTTCGTGCTCGAGAATTCCTGCCGCCTCGAGCAGCGTCTCGTCGATGGCGCAGGAGCCTTCGTAGTCACGCTCGACCCGGGTGACCGTCGCGCGGTGAATCTTGCCTTTCAACATCGTAAGCTGCATGTCGATGACCCCGTGAATCCAGTGGGATGACCTGTCAGTGGTCTAAAAAAAAACCCCTCCCCTGGTCGAGGGAGGGGCAACTGATGTCGGAGTGATGTACCTCGCTTCGCGCCCTGCGACCTTGGTAATCCGTTGCGGTTTTGCCAAGGTTGGTGGTAAGTCTACCACAGCTGATGCAGGAATGCCAAGAAAAGTGACTTGAAACACAGTCTGCAAAGCACGCCCTTTTTGAACAAGGCGGTCGCCGAAAGTTCCCCCGGCCTTGATGCCGTTTCTTTCATAATGCCGCCGAGCCCCTCGTGAGCGATGTCCTCCATGGTCGAAAACAGCCCGCCAAACACCCCGGCACTGATCCTCGGCGGCGTGACCCGCCGGTTCAGCGCCGGCGATCGGATCGTGCCCGTGCTCGACAAGCTGGATCTCGAGGTGCGGCGGGGCGAGCGCGTTGCCGTGATGGGCGCCTCGGGTTCGGGCAAGTCCACGCTGCTCAACCTCGCCGCCGGGATGGACCGGCCCGACGAGGGCTCGGTCGCGGTGCTCGGCGAATCACTGGCGGCGATCCCCGAGCCCGGCCTGACCCGCTTCCGGGCGCGCCACGTCGGCCTCGTGTTCCAGGACTTCAACCTGATCGACTCGATGAACGTACGCGAGAACATTGCGCTGCCGCTGTGGCTCAACGGAATCGACTCCGGCAGCGGCGCGGCTGAAGCACTGGCCGAGACGCTGGGCGTCGCGGAGCTGCTCGAGCGCATGCCCGGGCAGCTTTCGGGCGGCGAGAAGCAGCGCGTCGCGATCGCCCGTGCGTTGGTCCACGGTCCGGAACTGCTGCTGGCCGACGAGCCGACCGGCAGCCTGGACGAAGCGGCCGCCGGGCGCGTCCTCGCCCTGTTCGATCGGGTCACGGCGGAGCGCGGCTGCGCGCTGGTGCTGGTGACCCACAACCCCGACGCCGCGGCGGTCTGCGACCGGCGGTTCCAGCTGCGCGGCGGCCGGCTGCAAGAGCGCTGATGCGGCTGCTGATCCAGTCATCGCGGCGCTTCTTCCGGCGTCACCCGGGCCAGCTGGTGCTGGCGCTGGCCGGCATGGCCGCCGGCGTGGCGGTCATGACCGGCGTGGCCCTGATGCGCGACGTGCTCATCGACTCGCTCGACGGTGCGGCCGAGGCACTGGCCGGCCGCGACAGCGTGCGCGTCACCGCACCCGGCGGCCCGCTCGACGAAGACCTTTTCCGGGAACTGGCCCTGCGGCAAGGATCGCCGCCGCTCACGCCGGTGCTGAGGCAGCGCGTGACCGTCGGGGAGCGGCGTTTCGAGCTGCTGGGAATCGACCCCTTCTCCGGCGGCGGCCGCGGCTTGATGCCGCCCGATCTCCTCGCCCGCCTGCTCGCCTCGCCCGGCGCGGCGGCGGCCAACGCCTCCACCCTCGAGCGGCTCGGCATCGCCGCAGGCGAGAAACTGACCGTCCCCCTCGGCGAGCGGACGCTCGAACTCGAACTGGTCGGACCGCTTCCGGCCGGACAGGAACTGGACGACCGCCTGCTGATGGACATTGCCGCCCTGCAGGCCGCGGCCGGCCGCCAGGGCGAGCTGAGCTGGATCGACGCTCCCGCCGGGGCGAGCGGCTGGCTGCGGGAACACCTCCCCGGCTCGCTGGAACTCGGCAGCGCGGCCCAGCGCCGGGACGCCGCCGCGCGGCTCACCGAAGGCATGCGCGCCAACCTCAGCGCGATGGGCCTGATCAGCCTCGCCGTGGGCCTTTTCGTGATCTTCAGCGTACTCAGCTTCCTGCTGGTCCAGCGTCGGCGCAGCATCGCCATGCTGCGCGCCGTGGGTGTGACCAGCGGTCGGATCACCGCACTGCTGCTGATCGAAACCGCCGTTCTGGCCGGCCTCGGCGCGCTCATCGGCCTGGTCCTGGGTACCTTGCTCGCCGAGAGCCTGATCGGGCTCGTACGCGTGCCCGTCGCCGAACTCTACGGCCTGCTGGCGCCGGCCGGCGTGCAACCGAGCTTCGGGCTCTACGCGTTCGTGTGGCTGACCGCAGTGGGCACGGCCCTGGTCTCGGTGGCGGGCCTGCTGGGCGAAGCGCGTCGGATTCCGCCCGGCCGCATCCTCCGCCTGCCGCCGCCGGAACCGGGCCGACGCTTCGCCGGCGTGATCGTGGCGCTCTTGTTACTGGGCACGTCCGTCGCCGTCGTGCTGGCCAGCCGCAGCCTGCCGATCGCCTTCGCAGCCCTGTTCCTGGCCCTGGGCGGATTCGCCCTGCTGGCGCCGGAACTCGGCGTGCGCGCGCTCTCGGCCCTGCGCCGCATCGCGCCGGCCAGCCTGCCGGGACGAGCGCTGGCCCTGCTGCTGGCCGGACAGAAGCGCATCCGACCGGCCCTGGCCGCGCTGAGCCTGGCGCTCGCCCTGGCGACCGGGCTGGCCATGATGGTCCTCGGCTTCCGCGCCGCGGTGGACGACTGGATCGACCGCCTGCTGCGCGCCGACAGCTACGTCACCGCCATCCAGGGCGGCCTGGAGGCGGCCACCGTCGAACGGGTGGCGGCCCTGCCGGGAATCGCCGAGACTTCCAGCGCCCGGCGCGTGACCGTCGCCGACGGCCGGCAGTTGATCGCCTACGACCTGCCGCCGCGCGCCTGGGCCGGTTTCGAGTGGCTCGCCGGCGACGGCCCGGCCGCCTTCGAGGCGTTCCGCTCCGGCGAAGTGGTGGTCATATCCGAGCCGCTGGCGCGACGCGACGGGCTCGACGTCGGCGACGAAGTGCGGCTCGAGACGCCGGCCGGCGAGCGCCGGCTTCCGGTCGCCGCCGTCTACCGCGACTACGCCAGCGAACGCGGCAGCATCGCCATTCACGCGCCGCTATACCGCCGGCTCTACGACGACCCGCGCCGCGACAGCCTCGGGCTCTACTATTCCGGCGAGGCCATCGACGAAGAGACACTCGCCGATCGGCTGCACGCGATCGACCCGGACCTGCAACTTACAAGTCGCGAGTCGGTGCGCGAAACGACCCTGGCCGTCTTCGACCGGACCTTCCGCATCTCCTGGGCCCTGGCGGCGCTGGTTGCCGTGATCGCGCTGATCGCGCTGATCAGCGCCCTGCTGGCGATGGGCCTGGAGCGGCGGCGCGACTATGCCACCCTGCGCGCCCTGGGCCTGACCCGCGGCCGCCTGCACGCCCTGGTCGTTTGCCAGACCGCGGGCCTGGCGCTGGCCGCCGCGCTGGTGGCCGTGCCGCTGTCGATCGCCATCCACCTGGGCCTGTCGCTGGTCATCCAGCCGCGCGCCTTCGGCTGGAGCCTGCCGCTGAGCTGGCCGCTGGCGCCGCCGACTCTCATGCTGCCCCTGGCGCTGCTGTGCGGGCTACTGGCCGGCCTCTACCCGGCCTGGCGGATCGGCCGCCGTGATCCGGCCCCGGAACTGAAGGCCGAATGATGCGTCGCGACCTGCTGACACTGGCCGCCGTCGCCCTGGCCCTGGTCGCCTGGCTCGGCTGGCAGACGCGCCCCCAGAAGGACACCGACGGCCGGCTGAGCACCCGCGGGCTGCTCAACGACGCGCCGGAAACCTTCCGCCAGGTCACGGAGCCGCGCCCTTTCTCCTTTCCCGCCGACCACGCCGCGCATCCCGGCTATCGCAACGAGTGGTGGTATTTCACCGGCAACCTCGAAGGCCCCGGGGGCGAAGCCTGGGGCTTCCAGTTCACCCTGTTCCGCTTCGAGCTCGACCAGGCGCCGCGACCGGAGTCGGCGTGGAGCGCCGATGCGGTCTGGATGGCCCACCTGGCGCTCAGCGATGTCGACGGCCGCGTCTTCCACCAGGCCGAACGCTTCGCCCGGGGCGCGCTGGGCCTGGCCGGCGCCACCGAGGACCGGTGGTGGCTTCGCGACTGGGTAGTGGAGAGGAACGGCAATCGCTTCGACCTGACGGCCGCCACCGGGGACTTCGGCCTCGACCTGGCAATGGAGGCAATGCGCCCGATCGTGCGGCAGGGTGAGGCCGGCTACAGCCGCAAGGGGCCGCAGCCGGGCAATGCCTCCCACTACTATTCGATCACCCGCCTGTCCGCCACCGGCAGCGTCCGGGTCGCCGGCCGCGAGAGACCGGTCGAGGGCCTGGCCTGGCTGGACCGGGAATGGGGCTCGAGCCAGCTGTCCGACGACCTGGCCGGATGGGACTGGTTCTCGCTGCAGCTCGACGACGGACGCGACGTCATGGTCTACCGCCTGCGTACTGATCATGGCGAGGCGTCTCAGTTTTCGGCAGGCAAGGTGGTTTATCCGGACGGCACAGCCAGAACGCTGGGGCCGGACGACTTCACCGCCACGCCGCAACGCGAATGGCGCGACTCGGAAGGCAACGCCTGGCCGGTCGAATGGACCGTCGAGATCCCTTCGGAGAACCTGTCACTGACGGTCAGCGCCCGCTTCGCCGACCAGCGCTGGACAGGGGCCGTGAGCTACTGGGAGGGCGCGGTCGGCGTGCACGATGCCGACAGCGGAGAAACACTCGGACGGGGCTACCTCGAGTTGAGCGGATACGCCGAGTAGGTAACCCGGAAAATCAAAATCTCTAAAACGCAAAGACGCTAAGAAGCAAAGAACGCAAAGAAAGAAGAAAGACAGAGAAAAGACAACGCTAGATACAGCGATTGGCGAGATCGCTGAATGATCGATCTAGCCGCAACGCGTCGTGTGTTCTTTATTCAACTTTTCTTGGGTTTTCTTTGCGTTCTTTGCTGCTTTGCGTCTTTGCGTTTTAAAGGTTTTGATCTTCTGAGGCAGACCTCGTCAGTCAGTAACGGGGGCATCAACGAAGACCTGCCCGTCGCGCATGACGAAGCGGATATCTTCGAGGATCGTGACGTCTTCGAGGGGATTGCCGTCGACGGCGATCAGGTCGGCGGCGTAGCCGGGCTGGAGGCGGCCGAGCTGGTCCTCGCGGCCGAGAAGCTCGGCGGCGTTCAGGGTGGCGGTACGCAGGGCGTCGGCCGGCGTCATGCCGGCTTCGACCATGTAGCCGAACTCCTTCGCGTTGCTGCCGTGCGGGCACACGCCGCAGTCGGTACCGAAGGCAATGGGCACGCCGGCAGCGTGCGCGCGCGAGAAGGTCTCCTGGATGACCGGACCGATGCGGCGCGCCTTGGCGGCGACCACCGGCGGGAAGAAGCCTTCGACCTCGGCTTTTTCGGCCACGAACTTGCCGGCCGAGATGGTCGGCACGAGCCAGGTGCCCTTCTCGACCATCAGCGCCATGATCTCGTCGGTCATGTAGGTGCCGTGCTCGATGGAATGGATGCCGGCCTCGACGGCACGGCGCATGCCCTCGGCGCCGTGGGTGTGGGCGGCCACGCGCATGCCGTAGTCGGCGGCGGTCCGGATGACCGCCTCGAGCTCATCCATCCGGAACTGCGCGTTGTCGCCGCTGGCGGCCACGCTGAGCACGCCGCCGGTGGCGGTGATCTTGATCAGGTCGGCGCCGTCCTTGTAGCGCTGCCGCACGGCGGCCCGCGCCTCGGCGACGCCGTTGAGCACGCCCTTGCGCGGACCGGGATCGCCGGCCAGGTCGAAGCGCCAGCCGTTGGTCGGATCGGCATGCCCGCCGGTGGTCGCCAGGGACTTGGCGGAGGTGAAGATGCGCGGCCCCGGAATGCGGCCGGCGTTGATCGCATCGCGCAGGGCAATGGAGGCGTTGAAGGAATCGCCCAGGTCGCGCACGGTGGTGAAACCCGCCTCGACGGTCTTGCGGGCGTACTCCGCGCCGCGCAAGGCCACGTCCGCCTCGTTGAGCGTGAAGCCCTCGATGTAGGAAGACGGGCCCATCTGACTGGTGAGATGGGTGTGCATGTCCATCAGGCCCGGCAGGCAGGTCAGCGAAGACAGGTCGATGCGCTCGACGTCCTCGGCCCAGTCCGGATGCCCCTGCCGCAGCTCGGCGATCTTGCCGTCGGCAAGAACCACGGTATGCGCGCCGAGCCGCTCACCGGCATCGACGTCGATCACGCCCCCGCAACGCACCCAGGTCTCCCCGAACGCAAGCCCGGAACAGCCCAGAACAGCGAACAAAACCATCAATCGAATCAATTGAAATCCTCCAGAAAAACCGAAAAGTGCATCACCCTGAAACCTGAAACCCGAAACCTGACGCCTCAGACAATCCACCCAGCGATCAACATCAGGCTGAGCACCACCAGCCAGAGCACCAGCATCCGCCAGGCCAGCTGGTGACCGCGGCGCAGACCGGCCTCGCGGGACTCGGCGTCGCCGAGGACTTCGGCCATCACTTCATCGACCAGGCGCGGCGAGAAGATCCACCAGGCCCGGTCGCGGTGGTAGTGCTTCCAGGCCTGCGCGACGCGATCGAGGTCGGTCACCAGGCCCAGCGCGACCGTCATCAGGGCCAGCACCGGCCACTCGAGGACCCAGCGCAGCCGCGCCAACCAGTCGAGTTCCCCATCCCCGAGGCCCTCGATCTTCATGGCCTTCTGGCACAGGCGATAGAGCAGCGCCCCGGGAATGCCCAGCAGCGTGAACCAGAACAGGATGGCGAACCAGCGTGTCCGGGCCGCATGCACCACCGCGGCCCCGGCCTGCCCCGGCGTGGCTTCGGCGTCGAGCCCCAGCGCCTGCGCGGCGTCGCGGCCGTCGGCGTGCTCCGGGTCGTCGAGCAGCGGCTCGACGTCGCGATCGAGATCGCGGGGACCGAGGGTGTAGATGAACGTCGCCAGGGCCAGGAGCGCCCAGCCGAAACCGCCCAGCAGCAGCACGGCAACGGCCGTTGCCAGCCAGGCGGCAAGCAGGGCGGTGGCAATGACGGCGGCAAGCGCCAGCCAGGCCTGCCCCGGATACCGCGTCCTCAACTGCCGCGTCGGCCACAGCAGCCAGCCGAAATCACGCCAGCGGCCGACGGCCGTGAAGGTATGGCTGACGAGCAGCCCGACGAGGACGATCAGGATGGTCATGCCGCCGTGATAACACGAATCGGCAATCCGGCGCCAGCCCGCCGGCGCCGGGAAGGGTTTCGGCTAAGCGACCCCGAAAGAGGAGCCACAGCCACAGGTCGTGGCGGCGTTGGGATTGCGGATGACGAAGCGCGCACCCTGCAGGCTTTCACTGTAGTCCACCTCGGCGCCTTCGAGGTACTGAAAGCTCAGGGGGTCGACCACGAGGGTGACGTCCTCGCGCTGGACGGTGATGTCGCCGTCGTCGACCTCCTCGTCAAAGGTGAAGCCGTACTGGAAGCCCGAGCACCCGCCCCCGGTGATGTAGACGCGCAGCTTGAGCTCGGGGTTGCCCTCCTCGAGGATCAACTCGCGCACCTTCGCGGCGGCGGAGGGGGTGAAGATCATGGGATCGGTTTGGCTCATTCTGGTCATGCTCCGGGCGTGTCGCTGCCTTGGACACCAATGATATGGCGTTTGCTCCCGCCGCGTTCAATTCCCGAGGGAATAAGGCGCCTGGGGAGCGGAAAAAAAGAAAGCGGTCTCGCGACCGCTTCAATTGATGTGCCCCAAACCGGATGGATCAGCACGTTGTTTTTATCCAATTCATGACGTTGTAAATTCATGAATTTTTTGTGATGTGCGCGTTGGTTATACATTGCCGGTCGGGCCGGCGTCAAGTTGCCCACCGAAAGAGCATGTCCGAAAATACCCTCCCCGATCAACCCGCAGGAGCGCCGCATGCGCTGGCTCGAAGCCTTTCACGTCGTCTTTGTCGTCACCTGGTTCGCCGGCCTGTTCTACCTGCCGCGGCTGTTCGTCTACGCCACCGAAAACCCAACGGGCCACACCGTCGAGCTGCTGAAAGTGATGCAGAAACGCCTGATGGGCATCACCCACATCGGCGGCGCACTGGCGCTGATCTTCGGCCTGGCAACGCTCATCGGCGAGCCCTGGCACCTGACCACGGGTGGCTGGATGCACGTCAAACTGGCCCTGGTGGCCGGCCTGATCGCCTACCACGTGTGGTGCTGGCGCCTGGTCGGCACCTTCGCCCGCGGCGAGAACCGCCACAGCTCGAAGTGGTACCGGGTGTTCAACGAAGTGCCGGCGGTGTTTCTGATCGGGGTGGTGGTGCTGGTGATCGTGAAGCCAATCTGAGTTGGCTGGTTGGTTTTTTGGTGTTTTGGTTTTTTGGTGTTTTGGTTTGGCGCGTCGAGCACTGGGGGCCTGGGTGAGGTCGGTGACACCGAGCGTTGTGTGGGCCTCGACACGTCATACGCTTTAGTTGTGACGGTGCCTTTGGATGCGGTGTGAGGCTCGACATGTCGCACCGCCCTGCCTGACGCCCGCGAAGTGTCGAGACCCCTGCAACAACCGACGGCACCACTCGCAGCCGAGCCCCCAACGCCCAACGCGCCGAACCAAAAAACCAAAGAACCAAAAAACCAAAGAACGCGGCCGGCCTCACCCGGCCGCCAACATATCCCGCGCCATGTAAAGCGCCGCGATGGTCCGCCCCTCACTGCAGTCGTCGCGCTTGATGAGCGAGACCAGGTCGTTGAGCGGCCATTTCACCACCTCGATTTCCTCGGGCTCGTCACCGGGCAGGCGCGACTCGTAGAGGTCGCGGGCGAGGATGACGTGGGTGCGGTGGGTCATGTAGCCGGGCGCCAGGGTCAGGTGGCCCAGTTCGCTCAGCTCCCGTGCGCCGTAACCGCATTCTTCCTGCAGTTCGCGGTTGGCGCCCTCGGTGAAGGATTCGCCCGGCTCGAGACGGCCCTTGGGCAGGCCCAGTTCGTAGCGGTGCACGCCGCAGGCGTATTCGCGGATCAGCAGGACGTGGTCGTCGTCGGGCATGGCCACGACGATCACCGCGCCCACACCCCGGCTGATCAGGCGCTCGTAGGTGCGGCGCTCACCGTTGGAAAATTCGAGGTCGAGCTGCTCGACGCGGAACAGGTCGGCCGGGCGGCGCTCGCGCCGGTCGTGGACGACCGGCAGGGGGCGGGTGGAATCGCGATCGCTCATGACCGCGAGGATAGCAACTGACGGTGCAGTCCGGGACAGGCCGCCAGGACCGAGGTGGTGTCCAGGTCCGGCTTTCGGCCGTCCAGGTCCGTGAAGCTGCCGCCGGCCTCGTCGACGATCACGGCCAGGGCGGCGATGTCGAGAATGTTGACGTCGCTTTCGACGACCACGTCCTGACCGCCGTCGGCCAGGCGATGGTAGGAATAGAAATCGCCGTAGCCGCGCGAGCGGGCGGCGCGGGAGACCAGCTCTCCGATCCATGCCCATCCCTCGCCGCGCGAGAGCGTGCGCAGGTTGCCGAAACACACGTCGGCGTCTTCCAGGCGTTCGATGTCGCGCACCCGAACCGGCCGGTCGTTGATGAACGCGCCCCGCCCCTTTATGGCGCGGGCGCGCTCGCCGAAGGTCGGCGCCGAGGACACGCCCAGCACCAGCTCGCCGTCGACCATCAGCGCGATCTGCGTCGACCAGAACGGCAGCGAGCGAATGAAGCTGCGCGTGCCGTCGATCGGGTCGATCAGCCAAAGGCAGTCGCTGTCGCCGTCGCGGCCATACTCCTCGCCGTAGACGGCGTGGTCGGGAAAGCGCTCGCGAATCACCGCGCGGATCGCCTGCTCGGCTTCACGGTCGGCAATGGTCACCGGACTTTCGTCGGACTTGAGTTCGACTTCCAGATCGCGGCCGAAATGCCGCATGGCGATGTCGTCGGCCGCGTCGGCGGCGGCCAGGGCCACCCGCATGGCCTCGTCCAGATCGATCACCTGCAACCCTCCTGTCTTTCGATTGCCCTTACCAACCCAGCGCGCCGCTGAGCCGCACGCGCACCTGCCCGTCGGGCTGGGGCTCGCCCAGCCAGGCGATCTGGCGCAGCAACTCGGGGCGATCGGCGCTGGCGCGCAGCCACAGATCCACGTCATAGCGTTCGGCGCCCAGCTCGATGCCGCCGCGCACCTGGATGGCACCCGGCTCGGTGGTCTCGACCCGCGCGCGCTGGCCCTGCTCGCGCGAGTCCAGACGCACCGTGATCTCGCCCAGGGATTCCTGCACGGCGCCCTCGAGGCGGGCGTCGCGCCAGACCAGCTCGCCGTCGATTTCGGGCGGCCGGCCCTCGGCGATCACGGCGCGCTGCACATCCAGTTCGATGCGACCGCGCGGCCGGGCGTTGACCAGCCACATCCTCGCGTCGAGCCGGTTCATTTCGATACTGCCGGTCACGTCGCTCAACTCGGTGGCGCCGGCGTTGAGCCGCCACTGGCCCTCGAGATCCACGCCGACGCCGTTCGCCTGCCAGGACCAGCTGCGGCCGCCGTCCCAGTTCCACTGCACATCCAGCGGGGCGAAGCCCGGCTGCTGCCAGACGGCCCGACCGTCCCACATCGTGCCCTGCACGTCACGCACGTCCTCGCCGATCTCCAGGCGCGGGACGATGACCCGCGCGGGCAGGGTGACGATGACGACCAGCGGAATCGCCAGGACGACCAGCCAGATGATCTTACGCATTGGCTACGAGCGTGACCCGGACGTTGACCTGACCTTCTTCATCGGCGCGGTCGACCTGGAGCTGGCGGACCTGCACCGGGCGGCTGCGGGAGAAGGCCTCCAGCCAGCCCATGACGGCGACGAAATCGGCACCTTCGAGCCAGACGCGCACTTCGTTGTCGCCGGTGGGCTCGATGCGCGCCATGGCACCGGCCAGGCCGGCGGCCCGCGCGGTCTCGTCGGCGAGACCGAGCAGGGAACGCCCGCCCAGTTCGCGGCTGGCCTGGCCGCTGCCGCGCAGGCGCTCGGCCATGGGACCGACGGCCTCGAGCCAATTGAGCAGCGCCTGCTGCTGGGCGATGCGCTCGCGCTCGGCCGAGCGGGCCTCGGCCAGCGGCTCCCAGACCCAGACGTAGACCAGGGCGGCGACCAGCACCAGGCCGGCCAGGCCGATCAGACGCTTCTGGCGCGGCTCGAGCTGCTGCCAGGCGTTCATGCGCCACCTCCCCGGCTGACGCGAATGCGACCGTTGGCGCCCTGGTCGTCCAGGCTGGCGGTCTGCACCTCGGCAGAGAGGTCGAGTGCGCGCAGGCGCTGCTCGAGGTCTTCGAGGGCGGCCACGTCGGGCGCGCGCAGCCCCAGTTCGAGCACGCCGTCGCGGTAGTCGAGACGCTCGACCTGCAGCTGGGCCTGCCCGTCGATCACCGGGGCGATTCGATGCATGAGGTCGAGCAGGCCGGCGGCCTGGCCGAAGCGCAGGCGGGCGAGTTCGCGCTCGGCCAGCGTCTGCTCGCGTCCCGGCACGACGCGCCCGACCTCGGGGAAAGCCTGGCGAAACTGCCGTTCGATGGCGGCGTCGAGCTCGGCGGATCGCTGGGCCAGCTGGTAGCGCTCCAGGCCGGCGTAGGCGACGACCATCACGACGGCGGCGACGGCGAGAATCGCCGTCCAGCGCCACTGGGACTGGGCGGTCGCGGCCGATTTCGGTGCCCAGGCGCCGCTGAGCAGGTTCAGTTCGATGGCATAAGCCTGCCGGGCCAGGATGGCCGGCAGCGGCTGGCCGTCGTCGCGATCATCGGTGCCGCGCCGCTCGACCCAGTCGGGCCTTTGCCCCCCGTACCAGTCCCAACCGGCGTCGGCCGGAGCAACCGAATCGATCATGTCGGCGGCCAGCTCGGCGTCGAAGCTGGTGAACGACCACTCACCCCACCGCACCAGGATGCGACCGTCGTGCTCGGCCAGACTGACCCGTCCCGTCTGCCAGGGCAGGCACAGGGCGTCGGGAAGCATGCGCTCGGCGGGGGTGTTCGCCAGGGGCGCCGTGACCTCGTCCATGACGCGGTTGGCGATGCTCACGCATCGCAGGCGGCCCGCTTGGTCGCGCGGCCCGGCGACCACGTGTTCGTCCTCGGCGCTGCCGGCCAGGTGTTCCTCGGCCGCCCACTGCATGGCCTGCTGCAGCTTGCGGCCGCGCAGCGGCGGCAGGTCCAGGGTCAGGCCCAGGCAGCGCGAAGCGTCCACCAGCACGGTGGCCGGTCGCTCGCCCGGCCAGTCGGGCGACGCCGGATCGCACCGGCCGTGGTCGGCGACCCGGCCGCCGCGATCGAGCAGCACCCACGACCAGCGCGTGCCGGCGGCATGGATGACCAGGCTGTCAGAGCGCGCTCGCGCCATGTTCAGGGCACCCCCTGGCTGAAACGACGGAAGCCATCATAACCCGCCGCAGAACCGTTCATCAGGCGGAAATAGTCGCGCTCGACGCCGTCGATCACGACCCGCGCCTGGGCCAGGTACCAGCGGCTGCGAATGCCCAGGCGCACGCGCTCGTCCGGGCGAATCAACGGTGCCACGAGCGGATGTTCGATGAAGTGCACGGGCTGGGAATAGGGCCCGTCGGCGATCACCCGGCGCGCCTGCTCGACGTCCAGTTCGGCGACCACGGCGGCGAGCACTTCCGGCCGGGCGGTGTTGACGTTGATGCGCAGTTCCGGCTCCGGCAGCGCCGTGACCAGCGGTGCCAAGGCCTGCCAGGCGGCCGCGTCGACGCTCCTGAGCCAGCGCAGCTCGCTGGCATTGGCGAGCAGGACACCAGCGGTGCGATAGGGCGGATCCTGGCGCGCGTACCAGTCGTTGGCCGCACTGCCCGGCCGCGGCATGACCGCGCCGTCGAGCCAGTCGGCCAGTTCCTCGGCGATGATCGGGTTGAGCCCGATCTGCTCGAGCAGGCGCCGGAAGGCCTCGCGGGCCTCGGTCGCCGTGGCGCCGTCGGGATGGCCGAGCGCGTTGAGATTGAACAGCGCGCCCTGGTCGATGAGCCGCCCCTGCACCATGCCGCCGGGAACCTGGAACGGCGCCGTCCAGCTGCCGTCGAGCGCGGCGGCTTCGGCGCCCTGGGCCATGGCCTCCTCGAGCATGCGCCGGGCAAGAATCGACATACCCTGTGCGTACTGCCAGGAGCGCTCGCTGGCCAGCAGGGCCTCGCTGCGCGCCAGGGAACGCTGGCCGCGCTCGAGCAGCGCCGTGGCAATCACGGCCGCCAGCGCTGCGGTGATCAACGCGATCAGGAGCGCGCTGCCGCGCTGCCGCCGCAAGACGCCCGACCTCACTGGAGCACCACCACCCGGCGAACGCGGCCGAAGCGGCGCGTTTCCAGGATCACCTCGATGGCGACCGGCAGGCGCGCGAGCGCCTCGTCGGGCGGCCAGCGCCGCTGCCAGGACCCACTTGCGTCGCGGTAGGAGAACTCGAGCGCCTCGACCTCCGGCAGCACGGTTTCAGTCAAGGCCTGGCTGTCGGCCACACGGTCGGTAACCGGCCAGCTGATGCGCTGCAACTCGGTGCCCGCGAGCTGCCAGCCGAAGCGCTGCAGGGTCGAACGCTTCACGTCCGCGGGATTGACCCAGCCGCTGCGAGTGCCGGCGAGGCGGCGCGGCTCGCCGACAAGGGCGGGCTCGTTTCGGCCGAGGCCCGAGGCCACCGGGCGGGAAGCGAGCTGGCGGAGATCACTGTCCAGGCGCGCGACGGCCAGCTGCAGCCCGCCGAAGTCCTCGCTGCGCTCGCGATGACCGCTCGCGGCGCTGCTGAGCGCGTCGAGGGCGACGTAAGCGCTGGCCGAAAGGATGGAGAACACCACGACCGCCACCAACACCTCGACCAGCGTATAGCCGCGGGAGCGCGTTGCGATCAGCCTCACGGCGCCAGGAATCCGGTATGCATGACGATCGGCGAGTCGGCCCCGGGCCGGTCTCGCACGGCCACGTCGACGCGCAGGAGCTCACCGCCGGGCGCGGGCTGGATGAGCATGGTCCAGTACCAGGTGCGCCCGCCCATCCGGGCGCTGCCCTGCCGCTGGCCGGGGGACACGCCCACCTCGAGCTGGAGCTCCGAGAGCGCGTTGTCGGCCACCCAGAGCGCCCAGGTACGTTGTTCGAGTTCGGCCTGCGAATCGAGCACCTGGCTGCCGGCCCGTCCCAGCGCGGCCACGGCCACCGCGACCACCACCAGGGCGACGAGTACCTCGAGCAGCGTGAATCCCGATAACCGCGTTCTCATCCCGGGACCTCCACGGCGAGGCGCCCACCCGGCTCGCCCAGCAGGGACGCCGAGCGAGAATCGAGTCTCAGCTCCAGCTCGAATCGGGTGAGTTCGCCCAGCGGCTGGCAGACCAGTTGCGGGGAAGCCGGTTCTTCTTCGAGAGGCACGCTGCGATCTTCGACCGAGAGGTCGACATCCACGTCTCCCAGCCATGCTCGGGGCCGGGCGATCGAGTCGTCGGGGACGGGGGCCCAGCCCTGGCTGGTCGACTGCCAGAAGTCGTAACCGGCACGGGTTATGCGAATGCCCCTGGGTTTCGACTGGAACATCGCCTGTTCACACTGATAGTCGATCAGGGCAGCCAGCCGCTCGAGCTGGTCGACCGGTTCGGCCCCCGAGCGCCAGTCACCCAGGCGCAGGACGACCAGGGCGGCGAGGATGGCGGCGATGGTGACGACCACCAGCACCTCGATCAGGGTGAATCCTTCGGCCGCCCCTGGAATGGCTTTGCGCTCGGCGAGCGACATGGCAGTCGCCGCAATCCTACCGTTCCCAGTTACCGATCTCTGCATTGATGCCCTCGCCGCCGGGCGAGCCGTTGGCGCCGAAGGACCAGACGTCGATTTCGGCGTGTACGCCGGGGTTGAGATACTGGTATTCGTTGCCCCAGGGATCGGTCGGCAGGTTGTCGATGTAGCCGCCCTGCTTCCAGTTCGGCGCGGGCGGTTGCCCCGAGGGCGGCCTCACCAGGGCCTCGAGCCCCTGCTCGGTCGACGGGTAGTTGAAGTTGTCGAGCTTGTACATGTTGAGCGCGGTCACCAGGGCCTGAACGTCCTGCTTGGCCTTGGTCACGCGGGCCCTGTCGGGTTCATCCATGACACGCGGCACCACGACCGCCGCCAGAATGCCGATAATGACGACCACGACAAGAATCTCGATGAGCGAAAAACCGCCGTGCGCGCGAGGATTCATCCGTTTCATGGTTCCAGTTGGGACTGTAGCTGCCAGGTGGAACCCATCATACGCGCAAACGGTTCGCCGACAAGACAGATGAAGGACTGATGCGCGTCATCCGAATCCACACCGAAGAGCCGCTCGAAGCCGGGCGCGAAGTCGAGCTCGAACCCGGCCCCTCCCGACACCTGGTACGGGTGCTTCGGCAGAAGAAGGGGCACCAGCTGGCCGTGTTCAACGGCGACGGCTACGAGTACTTCGGCACCATCACGGCGACCGGCCCGGGCGACCGTTGCTGTGTAGCGATCGAGCAACGCCTCGAAGTGAATGTCGAATCACCCCTGCCGATCACGCTGGTACAGGCGGTGGCCCGCGGCGACCGAATGGACTGGTGCATCCAGAAGGCCTGCGAGCTCGGCGTAACCGGAATCCGACCGGTCTTCACCGAGCGCACGGAAGTTCGCCTGGAAGGCAAGCGCGCCGACAAGCGACAGCATCACTGGCAGCAGGTGGCGGTGGCCGCCTGCGAGCAGAGCGGCCGCGTTCGCGTGCCGACCGTGCAGCCGCCGGTGGCGCTGACGTCCCTGGACTGGCCCGCCGGCCGACGCCTGCACCTCGACCCAAAGGCCGACCGGCCGCTGAGCCGCATCGAAGCCCCGGACAAGGACGGGCTGGTGCTCACCATCGGCCCGGAGGGCGGCCTCACCGAGGCGGAAGTCGCCTGGCTCGAACGACAGGACAGCAGCGGCGTGGCGCTGGGACCGCGCGTCCTGAGAACCGAAACCGCGGGGCCGGCCGCCATTGCCGCCCTGCAGACCGTGTTTGGAGACTGGCAATGAGCGACAGCCCCGAAGCCGTGCGCTGGCTGCAGGTGCGCGTGACCGTCGACGAACCCGCCGTCGACGAGGCCGAGGCCGCGCTGCAGGAAGCCGGCGCGCACGCCGTGACCCTGCTCGACGCCGCCGACGTGCCCGTGCACGAACCCGAGCCCGGCAGCACGCCGATGTGGCCGCAGACCATCGTCGAGGGCCTGTTCGACGCCGACGTCGACCGCTCGACCATCGCCGATGCCCTGGCCGAGGCCGGTCTGGTGGAGGCAGCCGCCAGCGCGCGCTTCAACGAGCTCGTCGAGCAGGACTGGGAACGCGCCTGGATGGACCGCTACGAGCCGATGCGCTTCGGCCGCGGCCTGTGGATCTGCCCTTCGCATCTCGAGCCCGACCCCGATTGGGCGCTGGTCATCCGGCTCGATCCCGGACTGGCTTTCGGCTCGGGTACCCACCCCACGACGGCGCTGTGCCTGGAGTGGATCGACGGCATGGACCTGGCCGGCTGCGACGTCCTCGATTTCGGTTGCGGTTCCGGCGTGCTCGCCATCGCGGCCGCCCTCAAGGGCGCCGATCGCCTGGTGGCCGTCGACCACGATCCCCAGGCCCTGCTGGCCACCGAGGAAAACGCCCGGCGCAACGGACTCGAAGGCCGCATGGAGTGCCTGCTGCCCGACGCGTTCGAAGCGCTGCCCGGGGATCGCCGCCGATTCGACCTCGTGTTGGCCAACATCCTCGCCGCGCCGCTCGTCGAACTGGCCCCGCGGCTGATCGACTGCCTGCGTCCCGGCGCCACCCTGGTGCTGTCGGGCATCCTGCCCGAGCAGGTCGATTCGGTGGCGACGGCTTACCAGCGTCTCGGCGCACCCGTCGACCAGAGCCTGCGCGACGACTGGGCGCGGCTGGTGTTCGTCGCGACCGAACGGGATCGCGACGCGTGATCGCGCCGCTGCGCTGGATCCGACACCAGGTGACCGACGCCGCCACGGCCGTCGTCGCGCCCCTGGTGGCCGCCCTGCTGCCGGCCAGAATCTCGAAATCCCTGCTGTGGCGCATCGCCGGCCTGTCGTGGCTGTTCGCCGAGCACCGCCAGGCCGTCGAGAAGAGCGAGCAGCGCTGCTTCGGCGAGCCCGTCGGCCTGTTGCAGCACTGGGCCTGGACCAACCTCATGGACGCCATGGAAACCTGGCGCATCGCCCTGGGACTGGGGCCGCGTCTGGACATTCAGGGTCAGTGGCCGGAGCACCCCGGCTTCGTCGCCGCCGGCATCCACTACGGCTCCGGCATCGGCGCACTCTGGCACCTGCGCGAACAAGGTCTTTCCCCGCGCCTGGTCTACCGCCCGGTCGTGCGCGGCGACATGCCCGGCCGGCCGGTGCTCTACCTCTGGGCGCGCCTGCGGGTTCACCTGATGCACCGACTCTGCCCGGCCGGGGCGATCGCCACCGGGCGTTCCTCGGAAACGATTCTCGAGGCGCTGCGCGAGCAGCGTTCGACCATGATGCTCGTACTCGACACCCCCGGCGCGCCGGACAGCCGCTGGCAGCTGACCGTCGGCGGCTGCCGGGTGGGCCTTCGCACCGGCGGGCTCCGACTGCTCGAGGAAGAAGCACCACGGGTCACCTTCTTCCACGGCCGCTTCGACCGCGACAGCGGCCTGACGCGGTTGACGCTGCGAACGCTGGATGCCGAAGAGTCCGGACCGGCGGGCCTGATGGAGGTCATGCAGGCCGCGATCGACGAGGATCCCTGCCAGTGGGTCCTGTGGCACTGCATCGAGGGGCACTGCTCGGCGCCGGCATGACCTTCGACTCACTGACATTCGCGCTGTTCATCGTCACGCTGTGGGCCCTGGTCGGCGTCACGCGCGGATGGCGGGCTCGCAAGCTCGAGCTGCTCGCCGCCAGCTACCTCTTCTACGCCGCCTGGAACCCGGTGTTCATCTGGCTGCTGGTCGTCTCGACGGTGGTCGACTGGCACGCGGCCCGGCGACTGGCGGCCACCGACAACCCCCACGGCCGCAAGGCCTGGCTGCTGCTGTCGGTGCTGGTCAACCTGGGCCTGCTGAGCTGGTTCAAGTACGCCGACTTCTTCATCGCCAACTTCAACCAGCTCACCGCCTGGGCCGGCCTGCCGGGCTTCCAGGCGCCCCTGATCGACGTCGTCCTGCCGATCGGGATTTCCTTCTATACCTTCCAGACCCTGTCCTACACCTTTGACGTGTACCGCCGGCGGATCCAGCCGGGCAATGATTTCGCCGACTACGCCCTGTACGTGAGCTTCTTCCCGCAGCTGGTGGCCGGCCCGATCGTGCGCTACGAACAGTTCGCCGGCCAGCTCGCCTCGCCGCGGCCGATGACCGCCGCCAATCTCGAGGTCGGTGCGGCCCTCATGGTCGCGGGCCTTTTCCTGAAGACGGTGCTGGCCGACAGCGTGTTCGCGCCCGTTGTCGATGCCGGATTCTCGGCAGTCGACGGCATCGGCACCTTGTCGGCCTGGTCGAGCATCCTGTCGTTCAGCGGCCAGATCTACTGCGACTTCGCCGGTTATTCGCTGTGCGCCATCGGCGCGGCCCGCATCTTCGGCTTCGTACTACCCAAGAACTTCCACGCGCCCTACGCGGCGCTGGGCTTCTCCGACTTCTGGCGGCGCTGGCACATCACCCTGTCGACCTGGATCCGCGATTACCTCTACATCACGCTGGGCGGCAACCGCCACGGCCGCGCCCGCACGCTCGGCAACCTGGTGATCGCCATGGGCCTGGGCGGGCTGTGGCACGGCGCGGCCTGGACTTTCGTGCTGTGGGGCCTGGCCCACGGCCTGTGGCTGGTCATCGAGCACGCGCTCAGGCCGCTGGCCGGCCGCTCGGCCCTGCTGGCGCATCGCGCGATGGCGCCGCTGTACATGGCGGTGACCTTCGTCGTCGTGACGCTGACCTGGGTGCTCTTCCGGGCCGAGAACCTGGCCCAGGCAGGGTCTTTCTACGCCGCCCTGCTGAGCGTCTCGGGATCGAAGATGAGCACGGCCGCCTGGCTCGCCCTGGCGACCATGGCCGGGCTGCTCGCCTGGCATGCGGCCATTCGGCGCGTCGAGATCGAGCTCGTTTACGATCGCCTGGCCTGGCCGCTGCGGGGGATCGTCATGGGGCTGCTGCTGGCCGCCGTATTGACGAGCCCCGGTGAAAGCCGCGCCTTCATCTACTTCCAGTTCTGACGATGCGACGCAGCTACCGAGCCATCACCGTGATCGTCCTGGCCCTGCTGGTCGCCGGTGCGGCCATGGCCGGCTGGGAATGGTTCTGGCGAACGCAGGGCTACGAGCCCGCGCTCTACGACGACCGCGACCTGTGGAGCCTGCACCGGGACCGCGTTAGCGGCGGGGACCAGTCGCGTCATTTCGCGGTCATCGGGGCGTCGAGAATCCAGCTGGCCTTCTCCACGGCGGCCTTCGAATCGAGCATGCCCGGCTGGCGGGCCACCTCGCTGGCCATCAACGGGCACTATCCCACCGCAGTGCTCGAGGACCTGGCGGCCGACGAAGACTTTTCCGGGGTGCTGCTGGTGGCCGTGGACGCGCGTGGGCTGGCCCACTGGTACCGGGACATGAGCGAGCCCTGGGTGCGCCACTATCACCGGGACTTCGGTCCACAGCGTCGAATCGAACGACATCTGCTGACCGCCTTGCAGAAACGACTGGTCGTGGTCGGCAGCGAATTCAATCTCGTTCGGAGGCTTACCGGCTGGCTGGACGATCGCCCGCCGCCGCGCCACTACACGCGGCTGCTCGACGATCGCACGATCACCGCCGACTACGGCCAGGCGGATGTCGAAGGCCTGAGGCGTCATTTTGCCCAGGGACTGGCCACCGACTATGAACAGAGACCGGCGCCTCCTCCCGAGCGCTGGCGCTCGGACCTGGCACCGATCAGCGAAGCCGTGTCGGCGATCCAGGCACGCGGCGGCACGGTCGTGTTCCTGCGCATGCCCACGAGCGATCGCCACTGGGAGCTCGACAGCGAGAACTATCCCCGCGATCGCTACTGGGACCGGCTATCGGAGGCGACCGGTGCGCGCAGCATCCACTTTGCCGACCACCCCGAACTGGCCGGACTCGAGCTGCCCGACACCTCGCATATCGACGGGAGCGACCGCGCGCGGTTCACGCGGTCGCTGGTGGCGATCCTGGTGCGCGCCGGGGTTCTTCCCGACGCCGAATAGACGAACCTCAGCCGTTCTTCTCGAAGGCTTCGATGGCCTTCGTGATCTCCGTGCGCGCCTCGTCCGGGCCGTGCCAGCCCAGCACTTCCACCCACTTGCCGACCTCGAGGTCCTTGTAGTGGCTGAAGAAGTGACGGATGTTGCGGCGACTGAAGGTGGCCAGGTCGTCGATGGACTGGATGTCCTGGTGCAGCGGCGAGACCTCCTCGATGGGCAGCGCCGCGATCTTGACGTCGCGCCCGGCCTCGTCGGACATCTCGAGATAGCCGATCGGTCGGCAACGGATGATCGAACCGGGCAACAGCGGCACGCGGATGAGCACCATCACGTCGAGGGGATCGCCGTCCTCGGCCAGGGTGTTGGGCACGAAACCGTAGTTGCACGGATAACGCATGGCCGTGGCCAGCAGACGATTGACGTGGATGCTGCCGGTGGCCTTGTCGACCTCGTACTTGACCGGGGGGCCGTCGAGGGGAATTTCGATGATGGCATTGAAATCGTCGGGCGGATTCACGCCCGGCGAGATGTCATTGACGTTCATGGATGGCGCCTGATTGAGGAATTTGCGGGCGAATTATACCGGCGCTCGCGTGAGCACCGGGAGCCAATGCTCAACGGCGACGGCGGCGACGGCGGACCATCGAGGGCCGCATGCGGCCGCTGGTATCGGCCGGCTTTTCGTCGTCGCCGGAATCCTCCTCATCGAGGCGGGCCGGTTCCGGCTCGGGTTCCGGCTCGGGTTCCGGCTCGGGTTCCGGCTCCGGCTCGGGTTCCGGCTCCGGCTCCGGCTCCGGCTCCGGCTCCGGCTCGGGCTCCGGCTCGGGCTCCGGCTCGGGCTCCGGCTCCGGCTCGGGCTCCGATTCAGATTCCGGCTCGGGATTGAGCAGCGAGCGATCGTCGACGACGACGTCCAGCACCGACTCGACGCCGCGAATGCGCGACAGGTCGTCGATCAGGTCCCGCGGATCGCCGAAGGGCGCTTCGCTTTCGGCCCGCAACCGGATCTGGTGGCCGGACTCGACATCCAGGAAACGATGGGTATTGAATTGAAGACCGGCGCGGTTGATGGTGGAGACGGCGGCGGCAAGAATGCCCGATTTGCGGGCCAACGACAGTGTGATGACGACATCAGCCATGTCGAGACGATCCCTCTTCTTGTGTCTAGTTCTAGTATTTAGTGCTTCAGGTTCTGGCCTCGACCGGCCGGCACGTCGCCCCTGAAGAAGGCGCAAAGTATAGCAAGGATACCCGTTTTTCCTTACAATTACCCGGTTTTGCGGACCCGAGCATCCTGGCCGGGACTGCATGCTCGTGCATTTTTCCGCCAAAAACGCCTGTTCTTTCGGGAGACAACATGAACCAGTTGATGATCCCCCCGGTTCTCGGGGTCGTGGGCCTGATCGTGGCCTTTATTCTGTACCGCGTGGTGATGCGCTACCCGGCCATGGAAGGTCGGCCGAGCCAGATCGCCGAGCTGATCCAGCAGGGCGCCTCGGCCTTCATGCGCCGTGAGCTGATGCTGATCGGCCTTTCGGTGGCCGTGATTTTCGTGGCCCTTTCGGTTTCGGGGCTGGGTGTCCAGACCGCCGTTTCCTTCCTGGTCGGGGCCGTCTGTTCCGCGCTGGCCGGCTTCTTCGGCATGATCGCCGCCACCCGCGCCAACGTCCGCACGACCACGGCAGCCCATGAGAAGGGTGTCGGCGCTGCACTGAGCGTCGCCTTCTACGGCGGTTCGGTCATGGGCATGCTGGTCGCCTCGCTGGGCCTGGTCGGCCTGGGCGCGCTCTACGTCGTCTTCGGCGCCGATCCGGAAACGGCCCACCGCATCCACGGCTTCGGCATGGGCGCGAGCGTCGTCGCCCTGTTCTACCGCGTCGGCGGCGGCATCTTCACCAAGTCCGCCGACGTCGGCGCCGACCTGGTGGGCAAGGTCGAGGCCGGCATTCCGGAAGACGACCCCCGCAACCCCGGCGTGATCGCCGACAACGTGGGCGACAACGTGGGCGACGTCGCCGGCATGGGCTCGGACATCTTCGAATCCTACTGCGGCGCGATGATCGCCACCGTGGCCCTGGCCACCGTGATGGTCCAGCAGGCCGGCGGCGGCTACGTCGACGGCCTCGGCGAGGGCTCGGCCATCATGGGCCTGCCGCTGCTGCTGTCCTCGCTGGGCCTGGTCTGCTCGATCGGTGCCATCCTGCTGGTGCGCGCCTCCTCGGGCCGCAGCCCGGAGGCAGCCTTGCGCACGGGCACGATCTCCGCAGCGGTCGGCTTCATCGTGCTGGCCTTCTTCCTGATCCGCTATCTCGGCATCGAAACGGGCGTATGGTTTGCCGCGTTGATCGGTGCGGTCGGCGGCATCGTCATCGGCCTGTCGACCGAGTACTTCACCGCCGGCAAGCCGGTTCGCGACATCGCCCGCTCGGGTGAAACGGGCTCGGCCACGGTCATCATCGCCGGGCTCTCGACCGGCATGCGCTCGGTGGTCATCCCGGTGCTCGCCATCTGCGTGATGATCTTCGTGGCCAACGCCTCGGCCGACCTCTACGGCGTGGGCATCGCCGCGGTCGCCATGCTGGCCACCGTGGGCATGACCATGGCCATCGACGCCTACGGCCCCGTCGCCGACAACGCCGGCGGCATCGCCGAAATGGCCGGCCTGGGTGAGGAGACCCGCAAGATCACCGACTCGCTCGACGAGCTCGGCAACACCACGGCCGCCATCGGCAAGGGCTTCGCCATCGGTGCCGCAGCCATGGCCGCGCTGACCATCATCTCGGCCTACATCGCCGAGGTCAGCCACCGCATGCCGGGCTTCGCGCTGGAGATCTCCGACCCGAACGTGCTCATCGGCATGTTCATCGGCGGCATCTTCCCGTTCCTGGTCGCGGCCATCACCATGACCGCCGTCGGCGACGCCGCATTTGAAATGATCCAGGAGATCCGCCGCCAGTTCCGCGAGATCCCGGGCCTGCTCGACGGCAAGGCCGAACCGGACGCGCCGCGCTGCGTGGACATCGCCACCACCTCGGCGATCAAGCGCATGCTGCTGCCGGCCGCCCTGGCCGTTCTCGGCCCCGTGGTGATCGGCTTCGGCCTGGGCGCCGAAGCCCTGGGCGGCATGCTCGGCGGCGCCCTGCTGGGCTGCGTCCTGCTGGCCCTGACCATGGCCAACGCCGGCGGCGCCTGGGACAACGCCAAGAAGTACGTCGAGAAGGGCAACTTCGGCGGCAAGGGCTCGGATGCGCACAAGGCCAATGTCGTCGGCGATACCGTGGGCGATCCGCTCAAGGACACTTCGGGCCCGTCGATGAACATCCTCATCAACGTCATGGCCATCGTCAGCCTGGTGATCGCACCGCTGCTGACGCACTGATCGCACATCTCAATCGTGCACTCGAGAGACGCGGCCGCTGGCCGCGTTTCTTTTATGGGCCGGTGAAATCCAGCTTTCCGCTACACGGTCACCCAATCCGGAAGTCGGTTCCAGACGGTCTTGAGTTCCCGCACGCGCTGGCGATAGTCGGGGCAGAGTTCGGCGACGCGTTGCCAGAAGCGAGGGGAGTGGTTGGGATGCTCGAGGTGGACGAGTTCGTGGATCAGCACGTAGCGGCATGCCTCGGGCGAGCAGAACAGGAGCTTGGCGTTGAGGGAGAGGTTGCCCATCGATGAGCAACTGCCCCAGCGTGAGCGCTGGTTGCGGAAACTCAGTCCCTGAAACTCGAAACCGTGGACGTCGGCCAGCTCGACGACTCGCGGCGCCAGCGTGCGGCGGGCCCGCTGCTTGAGCCATTGCTGTAGTCGCCGGGCCGTGGCATGGGTCGCCTCCTCTGCCGGCAGCCGCAGAAGCCGCTCCGGGCTTTCGGTTTCGCCCGCTCCGTAGACCACGCGCCAGCGCTCCGCAATCGCCGGCAGATCGATACCCGCCGGGCGCATGCCGGACAGGGCCGGATCACGACCCTCGCGGGCCCGTGCCAGGCGCTCGCGCACGCGCGCGATCCAGCCTTCCTGCGCCTTCACGAACCGGTCGATCTCCCCCTGCCGCAAGCGCTTCGGCGCGGTCACCACCAGGGCACCGTCGCGCTCAATGCGCAATCTGAGGCGGCGGGCTCGGGGGTGGCGGTGGAGGCGGTAGGGCATTGGGGAGGGTTCAGGTTTCAGGTTTCAGGTTTCAGGAAAGAATAACGGGTTCGGGGTTCCGGCGCTCCGGTGGTTCGTTGGCCCGGTGGGGGCGGCTGCGCCGGAGAAGGATGGGAGTATGCGGTTCCGGCTTCCGGACCTGGAAAGGATGGCGCTGCGCTACCATATCGACAATTCCGAAAACGGCCCCGCCGTTTTTTCCTGAAACCTGAAACCTGAAACCTGAACCCTGAAACCTTTCCCACGTGTTTCCTATCTTCGTCATAGACACCCTTCGTTCTGAAGCATGATCCAACTGTCAGGCATCACGCTGCGTCATGGTCCCGAGCCGTTGCTCGAAGACGCGTCGGCCACGATCCATCCCGGTCACAAGGTCGGGCTGGTCGGGGCCAACGGCAGCGGCAAGTCAAGCTTGTTCAGCCTTTTGCTGGGCGAGATGTCGGTCGACCAGGGCGAGATGTCGGTACCCGAGGACTGGACCGTCGGATACATGGCCCAGGAGATTGGCGATCTCGATCGGCCGGCGATCGAATACGTCATTGACGGCGACCAGCGGCTGCGCGACGCCGAATCGAGCCTGGCCCGGGCCGAGGCCGAAGACGACGGGCACGCCATCGCCGAAGCGCACGCGCGGCTCGAGGACGCAGCCAGCTATACCGCCCGGGCGCGGGCCGGGTCGTTGCTCAACGGCCTGGGCTTCTCGCCCGATGCGCACGGCAATTCGGTGGGCAGCTTCTCGGGGGGCTGGCGCATCCGCCTGAGCCTGGCGCGGGCCCTGATGACGCCTTCGGACCTGCTGCTGCTCGACGAGCCGACCAACCATCTCGACATGGAAACGGTGGAGTGGCTGGAGAGCTGGCTGCGCCGCTACGACGGCACCCTGATTGTCATCTCGCACGACCGCGACTTTCTCGACAACGTGGTCGAGAGCATCGTCCACATCGAACACCGCCGGCTCAACGCCTACGCCGGCGGCTACAGCGAGTTCGAGCGCCAGCGCGCCGAGCGCCTCGCCCAGCAGCAGGCCACCTACGAGAAGCAGCAGCGCGAAATCGCGCACATGCAGAAGTTCGTCGACCGTTTCCGAGCCAAGGCGACCAAGGCCAAGGCGGCGCAGAGCCGCATCAAGGCCATGGAGCGGATGGAAAAGGTCGCGCCGGCGCACGTCGACTCGCCTTTCGATTTCGAATTTCCAGAGCCGCCTCGGGCGTCCAACCCGCTGGTCCATCTCGAAGCCGTCCGCCTCGGCTACGGCGACAAGGTCATTCTCGACGACATCTCGACCGGCCTGGCCCCGGGAGACCGTATCGGCCTGCTCGGCCTCAACGGCGCGGGCAAGTCCACGTTCGTACGCGCCCTGGCCGGTGAACTCGAACCGATGAGCGGCCGCATCACGCTCACCCGCAACCTGCGCATCGGCTACTTCGCCCAGCACCAGCTCGAGCAGCTCGACGCGCAGGCCAGTCCGGTCACCCACCTGCAGCGGATCGCCCCGGACGTGCGCGAGCAGAAGCTGCGCGACTTCCTCGGCGGGTTCGACTTCCGCGGCGACATGGCCACCGCCCCGGTCGGGCCCTTTTCCGGCGGCGAAAAGGCCCGTCTGGTGCTGGCCCTGCTGGTCTGGCAGGCTCCCAACTTGTTGCTGCTCGACGAGCCGACCAACCACCTCGATCTCGACATGCGCCACGCACTCACCGTCGCCCTGCAGGGTTTCGAGGGCGCCGTGGTCACCGTCTCGCACGATCGCCATCTGCTGCGCAACACCGTCGACGACTACTGGCTGGTGGCCGACGGCGCCGTGCAGCCCTTCAAGGGCGACCTGGACGACTACCGACGCTGGCTGCAGGAGCGCTCCAGCGAAAGCGGATCGAGGACCGACAACGCATCGGGGGTCGCAATCCAGGGTCACAGCGCGGCGGCCCGCAAGGAAAAGCGCCGCGACCAGGCCGCCCGGCGGGCGCGCATCAAGCCTCTGCAGAACCGGGTCGACAAGCTCGACCGCCAGCTCGAACAGGCCACGCGGTCGCTCGGGGAGGTCGAATCGGAACTGGCCGATCCGGCCATCTACGAGGCCGACCAATCCGACCGGCTCCAGCAATTGTTGGCACGCCAGGCCGATCTGAAGCAGTCGCTGGAGGCGATCGAGCACGACTGGATGGAGGCCGCCCAGGCGCTCGAGGCCGAACAGGCCGCGGGCTGAAATCCGCGCTTCCGGCTGGGAATGCGCGGCGCCATCTCTTAGACTCGGTGGCGACAGGGGGCCGGCACGCTCAACGAGGGAAGCACGCATGCCACATCCGATCCGCCGGTGCCTGACCGGCCTGGTCTGCCTGGCCCTGTCGACGGGCCTGGTCGCCGAGACCCCGGCCATGACGCCGGGCGAACGCGTGGACGACTACCTGTCCAGCGCCCGGACATCGGCCGGCAGCGCCGAGCTGGCCGCCATGCTGGAAGCCGAGCCCGGCAACGACGAACTGCGCCTGGCGCTCGGCTTCATGCAGTTCGCCGCGGCCATCGAACACCTCGGCCAGGCCTGGTACCGGCACGGGTTGCGCTCGCGCTCCGACTTCGCCCGGATGATGCCCTTCCTGCGCTTGCCGGTGCCGGCCAACCCCGAGCCGGAACCCATCGACTACGCCCAGGCCCGGGCCGTCCTCGAACGGCTGGTCGAGGAGCTCGATCGCGCCGACCGCACCCTGGCCGGCATCGACGACGGCGACGTCAAGCTCGACCTGTATCCCGGACGCGGCCACCTCGACTTCAACGCCAATGGCTCGGCCGAGGAAGACGAGGCCTTGTGGCGCATCCTGGCGGCGGTGAATCCGCGCAGCGGCCTCGACGCCGAAACCGCCAGCCAGTTCCGGATCGGCTTCGACGCCGCCGACGTTCACTGGCTGAGAGGCTACTGCAACCTGCTCTCGGCCCTGCTCGATTTCTACCTCTCCCACGACGGCAAGCGACTTTTCGATCACACCGCCCATCTGTATTTCAGCGAGCCCGACACGCCCCATCCGTTCCTGGCCGAACTCGAGACCGGCGGCGGCATGACCTCGATGGTGCTCGACGCCGTCGCCCTGATCCACCTCATCGACCTGCCGGTTGTCGAACCCGCGCGCCGGGAGCGGACGATCGAGCGCCTGCAGACGGTCATCGAGCAGAGCCGGGCGTCCTGGCGGCTGATCCTTGAAGAGGATGACGACGACCACGAATGGGTGCCCGGTCCCGACCAGACGGGCGTCATTCCCGGCGCGGTCGTCAGCGAGACGATGGTCGAGGCCTGGCACGGCTTTCTCGACGAGGCCGAATCCATCCTGGCCGGCGAGACGCTCGTTCCCTTCTGGCGCGGTGAACGGGAAATCGGCATCAACGTCCGCCGGGCGCTCGTGGAATCGGATCGTTTCGACCTGATCCTCTGGCTCCAGGGGAGCGGAGTCGCTCCTTACTTCGAAGACGGCCCGATCACCGACCCGGCTTTCTGGCGCCAACTTCGCGGCGCCTTCAACGGCCGCTTCCTGGGCTTCGCCCTGTGGTTCAACTGATCCGGTTCGCCGAGCCGGACCGCGCCTTGTCGCCCCGCGATGAATCCATTATGTTGAGCGGTCGAATCCGACGAGCGACCTTGCCTTGACCACTCTCCTCGCCATCGGCGACATGCACCTCGGACGCCCGCCCACGGCGATCCCCGAGGACCTGCGCGCGCGGCGCGACGAGCTGGGCCCGGAAGCGGCCTGGTTCCGGTCGGTCGACGAGGCGATCGCGCGCAAGGTCGACGCGGTGCTCCTGGCCGGTGACCTGGTCGATCAGGGACGCGATTTCTTCGTCGCCTACGGCCAGCTCAAGGCCGGTATCGAGCGGCTCACGGAGGCCGGCATCCGCGTCCTGGCAGTGGCCGGCAACCACGACACCGAAGTGCTGCCCCGCCTGGCCGGCGAAATCGACCAGCTCGAGCTGGTCGGCGCCGGCGGCCAATGGCAATCCGTCCCGGTCGACGGGATCACGCTGCTGGGATGGTCGTTTCCGCGCCCCCAGGTCCGAAACAGCCCGCTGGGCGACCTGCCCGCAAGCCAGGGGAAGGGAACGGTCGTCGGCCTGCTTCACTGCGACGTCGACCAGGCCGACAGCCCGCACGCGCCCGTCTCTCGGCGCGAACTCGAGGCCGCACCGGTCAACGCCTGGCTGCTGGGCCACATCCACCGGCCCGATGATCTCGACAGCGACCGTCCGATCGGCTACCTGGGTTCGATCTCGGCCCTGCGGGCCTCCGAAACGGGCCGGCGCGGCCCCTGGCTCGTGCAGATCGAGGGCAAGGACATCGCCGCCGACCAGTTGCCCCTGGCCGCCCTGCGCTACGAAGCGCTCGAGATCGACTGTAGCGAGCTCGAAGATGCGGGAGAACTCGGCGCAAAGGTCCTGGCGGCCACGCGGGAGCGCCTGCGCACGCTGGCGGACAGCGACAATCAGCCCAAGGCTGTCGGACTGCGCATCACCCTCACCGGCCAGTCGCCCGCCGCGGCGGCGCTGGGCGAGGCGGCCGCCGAACTCGCCGCCGACGGCCGTTCCTGGGAGGAGCAGGGCATCGCCTGCTTCGTCCACCGAATCGAATCGACTGTCATGCCGCGACTGGACCTCAGGCGCCTGGCGCGCCAGTCCGATCCCTGCGGACTGCTGGCGCGCCGCCTGCTCGCGCTGCAGGATCCCGAGGACGAGGAATACCAGCGGCTGGTCCGGCTGGCGCGCGAATCCATGTCGCCGGTGCTGGGGGCCCGCGAGTTCCGCGATCTGGACCGCGAACCTGACGACGAGGCCATCGCCGGCTGGCTGCGGCGCGCCGGGCGCATGGCCCTGATCCGCCTGGTCGCCCAGCGCGAGGAGGCGGGATGAAACTCGAGCGGCTCGACATTCGCAGCCTGGCGGGCCTGGACGGACCGGTTTCGGTCCGCTTCGAACCCGACGCGATCAACTTCATCACCGGGCCCAATGCGTCCGGCAAGTCGAGCATCGTGCGCGCGGTACGTGCCCTGCTCTACCCCGAACTCACGCCGGGCTTCTGCCACATCCGGGCACGCTGGCGAGTGGGCGAAAGCACACTCGAGAGCGAGCGGCACGGCGAGCAGGTGACCTGGCTCGACGGCTCCGAGCCGTCGCCCCCGCCCTCACTGCCCGGCAGCGAGAGCATCGGCGCCTACCTGATCAGCTCCGAGGACCTGGCGCAGCTGGGCGACACCGACGCCCACATCGCCGCCCAGATCCGCACCCTGCTGGCCGGCGGGTACGACCTCGACGCGGTACTCACCCAAGCCCCCCTGACGCGCCCGCCGCGTCCGCAGAAACGGGCCCGGGAACTGTCCGACCTCCATCGCGCCATCGAGGACAAGCAGGACGAATACGCCGAACTGCAGGGCGAACTCGACACGCTCGAGAGCCTGCAGCGCGAGCTCGAGGAAACCGGCCACGCGGCCAGCGAACTGCGCGCCTGCGAGGAGGCCCTGGCCCTGGCCGACGCCATCGCCGCCCGAACCGCGCTCGAAAACACGCTCATCGAGGAATTCCCGGGCGGCATGGACCGACTGCGCGGCGACGAACTGACCCGCCTCGACCAGATCGAGGAGCAGATCGGCCAGCGGCGCAAGGAGCTGGCGTTGACCCGGGAGGCCCTGGAGTCGGCGGAGAAGCGGCTGGAAGCCAGCGGCGGCGTCGACCCGCAGCGACTCGAAGCCGTGCAGGCCGAGCTGGCCGACCGGCGTGACGAGCTGGCCGACATTGAACGCCGCATCGACCAGCACGCCGCGGCACTCGAGCAAGCCATCCGGCGCCGCAAGATCGCCGGTGAGCGATTCGGCAGCCTGCACGCTGACAGCCAGCCGCAGCTGCCGCTGGAGCAACTCCAGGACTTCGAAAAACAGGTCGACCGGGTGCTCGACCAGCGCGAAAAACTGCGTTCAATCAGTGCCGAGCTGGCCCGCTTGCACGTACCCCGCTCGAACGCGGGGGACACGCCCGAGTTGCTGCGCACCGCTCGCGACGCCCTCATCGAGTGGATCGAGCACGCCCGCCTGAGCGGCCTGGAAGGCGTGCTCTGGGGCGGGCTGTCGCTGGCCGGCGCCCTGGCCGGCTGGCGTCTGCTGGGGCCGCGCGAGATCGAGCCCTTAGGGGAACTGGTACTGCTGATCGGGCTTGCCGTGGGCGTGCCGGCCTTCCTGCTGGGGCGCTTCATTCTGCGCTTCCGCTACCTGGGCGAGGCGAAGGCGCGCTTTATAGCCACCGACGTCGAGCCGCCGCTGGGCTGGAGCGAGGAAGAGGTCGAGACCCGGCTCGAGCGGCTCGAGCAGGAACTGGAAGCGGCCACGCACCGTCAGGTGCAGCACAACCATGCCGGGGAGTTGCGCGAGCGGCTCAACGAGGAGCGCGAACGGCTCGAGGAGGCCCGCACCAGGCTCAACGATGCCGCCGAGTCGATGGGCCTGAGGACCGAGGCGCGGCTGGAGACCAGTTTCCTGCTCTGGGCCCGCCAGCTCTACGACTGGCAGGAAGCCGATCGCGCCGTCGCGCAGCACCAGCAAGAGCTCGAGCACGACCGGTCGGCCCAAGCGGCGAGCCGCCGGCAGGCGGCCGAACTCCTCGAGCGCTATGGGTTCGAGGAGGCATCGGAGCTGTCCAGCCGGAAGCTGGCCAGCGTGCTGCACCAGCTGGCCCCGCGCATGCGGACCAACGCGGAGCTTCACAACGAGGTGCAGGCGCACCGCAACCGCCTGGGAGAACTCGAGGCGGACATCGAGATGCTGCAGCAACGCCACGACCAGGTATTCGAACAGGCCGGCCTGGACGGCGGCGACCGCGACACGCTGGTCCAGCGAATCGACCAGCATGAAGAGTGGCGGCAGCTCGAACAGCAGCGGCGCGACCGCTCGCTGGAGGTCGCCCGCCTGGAACAGAAACTCGACGCCGACAAGGAACTGCTCAAGCTGGCGCGCGAACAGCAGCGCGAGACTCTGGCCCGGCGGCAGGAAGCGTTGGCCGAAAGGGCCGAGCGCCGCGACGAGCTCAACCGCCATATCGCCACGATTCACACGCGCCATGAGGACGTATTGCGCCGGCGCGAACTGCAGTCGCTGATCGGCGAATTCGAACAACAGCGCGAAACGCTGGCCGATGAGTTCGACCAGCACATGCTGGCCGCCGCCGGCCACACCCTGGTCGAGGATGTGCGTATCGCCCACCAGGCCGACAACGAGCCGGCCGCGCTGCGGCGCGCCGCCGGCTGGTTCGAGCGCTTCACGCATCACCGCTATCGACTGCGTTTTCGCGGCGAGCGCTTCGAGGCCTTCGACGCCCGCGCCGAACAGGCGCGCTCGCTGTCGCAGCTGTCCACGGCCACGCGCATGCAACTGCTGCTGGCCGTGCGCCTGGCGTGGATCGAACAGGCCGAACGCAACCGCGAACCGCTGCCGGTCTTCATGGACGAGGTACTGACCACCTCCGACCCCGACCGCTACCGGCTGGTGGTCGAGTCGGTCCAGGAAATCGCCGCCGGCGGCCGACAGATGTTCTACCTAACTGCCCAGAGCGACGAGGCCACCGCCTGGGCGGCCTGGGCGGGCGAGGGACCGCAGCCGCATACCGTCGACATGGCCGAAGTGCGCCGCGGTCAGGTCGAGCCCCTCAAGCTGACCATGCCCGCCGGAGAACGCCGCAAGCGGGATGTGCCCGATCCGGGCAAGAAATCCCCCGGGAAGTGGGCGCGCGAGGCCGGCGTGGGGCCGATCCGGCCCTGGCTCGGCACGGGCATGATCGAGGTCTTCCATCTGCTCCACGACGAGCTCGAGCTGGCCGCCCGCCTGATGCGCCTGGAGCTCTCGCGCGTGGGCGAGCTGTCGGGGTATCTCGACGCCGGCGAGGACGACGACCTGCTCGATTCAGGCCAGCGCGAGATGCTGGAGCGTCGCTGCAACGCAGCGGCGCTGATCATCGATGACTGGCGAGCCCGCCACCACCGCCCCGTGGATGCCGGCGCCCTGGCCTCCTTCGGCCAGATCACCGACACCTTCATGCCGCGCGTACTCGACCTGCTCGGCGAGGTGGACGGCCATCCCCAGGCCCTCATCGACGGACTGCGCGAAGGCCGGGTCAGCCGCTTTCGCTCGGACACCACCGACGCCCTGGAGCAGTGGCTGGCCGACAACCGCTACCTGGCGGCCCGCAGGGACGAACCGTCGATCACCGCGGCCGAATTGTCCAGCCGAACCGGCCTGGGTCCCGAGGAAGCCGCTGACCTGCGCGAGTGGATCGTGAGTGCGATCGACGATCCGTTGAACTAGATCATCGGGTTCGGGGTTCCGGGTTCGGGATTTCGGGCTTGGGTGAGGTTGGTGCCACGAGACGCTTTGGGGTCTCGACACTTCGCGCTGGCAGGCACGGCGTTGCTACTGGCCGCGGTGCGAGCCTCGACAAGTCAAAATCTGTTTCGCCCGGGCTCGCTTCGCGAGGTCTTGCGGCGACTCACCTTTGTCAATTACGGCCGACCCACGAGAACAGGGTTGCGCCGAGGCTCAGCTCGCTGTGAAGCGTTCGTGGCAAGGCGTCGGTGCGCCAGTGTAGCCATCGCTACATCAAGCGCCGACAACGCAGTCCAAGGACGCTTCACAGCGAGCCCTTCGGGAGATTCGGACGCGCCCGCCTGCGGCGTTGAGTCGGCTTGGCGTGGCCCCAC
>NZ_QUZK01000029.1 GCF_003410055.1 Wenzhouxiangella sediminis
CGTCAGAGCGGTGCGCAGTAGCTCTGACGCGAAATTTTAGATGCCGAACCAGGCGAAGGCGTACCCTTCCATCAACTCTTCCTTGTGCGGCGAGACCATCTCGACGACCTCGTCGGGCACCTGGAAGCTGCGCACTTGTGGGGCCTGATCGCCGAAAGAGGCCACGGCCACTTCCTGGCCCAGGGCGCGGTAGGTCTGGTTGCGCACGTACAGGTACTCCTGCAGCGAGAAGTTGTAGCGATTGAGCGCCTCGACCTGCGCGCGCTTGGCCTTGATGAGCAGTTCCCCCAGGTCCTGGTAGGCGGTGAACATCTCCCCGATGCCCGCCTCGCGGTTTTCCGCCTCCATCTCCTGCTTCATCGCGTCGAGCCGCTGCTCCAGCGCCTCGAGCTCGCCTTCCATGGCCTGGCGCATGTCGCGCTGCGCCACCAGGAAGCGCTGGAACTGCTCGCTGCTGATGCCGCCGTCCTGCGGCGGCTCGAAACCGTCCTGGTGTTCGATCTGCTCGTTGAGCTCGGCGTATTCCTGAACCAGCTCCTTCACGCCGACGGCTGCGTCCCAGGTCGGCTTGATCACGAAGAAGTAGCCCGCCGTGCCGCCGGCGAGCACCAGCACGACCATCACCACCAGGCATCCCACGAGGAATTTTTTCATTGATTCGCTCCCTTGGCTTTTTGTCTCGAATGCTGACTAGAACGGATTTCGCGCGCCGATCCGGTCACCGGATTCGGCGCCGGTTTTCATGAATTCGCGGCGGCCCAGCGATTAATATGAGCGGCTGTGCATTCACCGACGTTCTCCATGACAGACTTCCTCAACCGCCTTCGGCCGCTTGCGCTCCTGCTGCCGGCATTGTTCCTCGCGGGCTGCCAGGCCGGCCCTTCCGATCGCGACGGGGAGAAACCGACACCCCTGCTGCTGATCTCGATCGACGGCTTTCGCCACGACTACATCGAGCGCTTCGACAGCCCGGCCATCGACCGCATGATCCGCGAAGGCCTCTACGCCGACAGTCTCCACCACGCCTTCCCGACCAAGACCTTCGCCACCCACTACACGCTGGTGACCGGACGCCATCCCGGCACGCACGGCGTGGTGGCCAACAACATGTGGGATCCCCGACGGGAGGCGAGCTTCTCCCTGGGCGACCGCGAGGCGGTCAACGACGGGTTCTGGTACCAGGGCGGCGAGCCGATCTGGGTGACCGCCGAGCAGCAGGGCCTGATCGCCGCCACCTATTTCTGGCCGGGCTCGGAGGCCATGATCCAGCGCACCCGCCCGACCCACTACCGCGCCTACGACGGGCGTGTGCCGCACGAAGAGCGCATCGACCAGGTGCTCGAATGGCTCGCGATGCCGGAGTCCGAGCGGCCCGACTTCCTGACCCTCTACTTCAGCCGCGTCGACTCGCGCGGCCACGGCGATGGCCCGGCCTCGCGCGCGGCCCTGTCGGCTGCGGCCGAAATCGACGGGCAGCTCGGCCGCCTGTTCTCCGAGCTCGAGTCGACGGGCCGGCTCGACGAGATCAACATCATCCTGGTCTCGGACCACGGCATGTCGGCGGTCAGTCCCGATCGCGTGGTCGCGCTCGACGAGTATATCGACCTCTCGAAAGTCCACGTTTCCGACTGGGGCCCGGCGGCTCAGATCTGGGCGCGCGAGATGTCGGCCGACGAAATCGTCGCCGCGCTCGAAGGCGTGGCGCACCTGCGCGCCTGGAAGCGCGAAGACATCCCGGATCGCTATCGCTTCGGCAGCCACTACCGCGTTCCCGACGTGCTGGTCGAAGCCGACCCCGGCTGGCTGATCTCGAGCAAACCCTACATGGCCAACCCCAATCCACCCAAGGGCATGCACGGCTGGGACCCGGCGCTGGCGGAGATGCACGGCATCTTCGTCGCGCGCGGTCCGGACTTCACGCCGGGCGCGCGCAGCCCCGCGGTTCGCAGCGTCGGTCTGTATCCGCTGATGGCCCACCTGCTGGACCTGGAGCCGGCCGAACACGAAGGCCGGCTGGCCACTTTCCTGCCTTATCTAGACGGCAGCGGGCGACACGATTACAGGATCGAACGCTTCGACTGCGAAGCCGGACCGGTCGAGGCACGCATCGGGGCGCGTCACATGGCCCTGCACCACGGCCGGCGCGTCCACGTGCTCGACCGGGTCGGCGAGGGAGACTTCAGGGAAGTCGACCTGTCATTCACGATCGACGGAGACCGGGCCGAAGGCAGCCTGGACGGTCGCTCGCTGGGGGAGTGCCGGCTCATTCAGTGACGAGCCGGCCGGGATGACCCGCATCTTCGCCGACCGGACGCCTGTCCGGCCGGCGGTGCTTCAACCTGTCAGGCTCTGCGCCGCCCGCGTCCCAGGCCGAAAAAGCCCAGCAGGCCGGCTCCCAGCGCAAGAAGCGCCAGCGCGACGGGATTGTTCACGGGCACGGCCAGCGGTGCAGGACCCGGAGGCGGCGGCGTACCCTGAATTTCCACGCTGCCGAGGTCGCATTGGCCGCTGCTGGCGTCCGGACGCGCCTCGCCACGCTGATCGACCGCGAAACTAGTGCCGCAGCCGTTCGTGCCTTGCGGCACCAGGTCGATTCCGGGCCCGTTGGCCGCTGGAAGGTGACTCGGCGTCGGCCCGCCGTTGTTGCCGAGCGGTCCCAGCAACGGATTGGCGCCGACGAGTCCCGAACTGACGGCATCGGCGTTGAACGTTCCCGTCGAGGGCACGGCACCGACCAGGCTGTAGCTGACTTCGAACGTCGCCGGCCCCGGAGGTCCTGGAGGCTGCTGCCCCCGATCCCAGCCTTCCAGCCCGGCCTTCGAAGCCTTCGGCGAAAAGTCGGCGGTCCAGGCCGTGCGTCCGGGAAGCCGACTGGAAACGCGCGGCTTCCAGCCGGCTTCACCTGTCTTGCCGCCAGCCGCCTGGGTATTGCCTTCGGGTTGTGGTCCAATGCTGCCGGCGAGATCGACATCGCCCTCGGTAGCCGAGTTGCCGGCGATGATGCTGTTGCTGATATCGACCTGGCTGTACTGAGCCGTCGAGTAGACCGCCATGCCGCCCACGGGGCCGTCGGTGGCGGAGTTGCCCGTGATGGTCACGCCGTTGAATACAACCGGGTTTCCGTTGGGCCCCTCGATCGTGTAGAGACCGCCGACGGCCTGTGCGGTATTACCGCTGACCGTAGTGTTCTCCATGACCATGCCGTACTTGGCGTCCATCCAGCCGCCGCCGGCCTCGTAGCCGGCCGAGTTGTTCACGATGGCGCTCCCGGAGACGACGATCTCCGATGAAACGCCCCTGTTCGGGCCGGATAGCGAACGCGCGAACACACCGCCTGCCACGTAAGCCGCGTCGTTGTTCGAAATCTCGGTATCGATCAGGCTCAATGGGCCGATCACGTTGAGGCCGCCCCCCTCTGCAGCAGAGTTGCCCGAAATCACGGCATTCTCGAAGAACATGCCGTAGGCAACATCACCACGCCCGATGCGCTGCGGCGGCCGGTTGATCACGCCGCCACCGGCATAACTCTGGTTGTCGGAGATCTCGGATCCCTGAACCAGCAGCTGAGGGCCGGAATGCGCGATGCCGCCGCCGTAGGCAGATCCATTCCCGGTAATGATCGAGCCGTTGGTGACGGAGAGCGAACCGTAGATCACGGCAACGCCGCCGCCGTAGCCGTAGCTGGGTCCCTTGCCGCCGCCGCTGCCGTAGGCGGTGTTGTCGGAAATCGTGACATTGCTCAGGCTCACGTCCCCGCCGTAGGCAAAGATGCCGCCGCCGGCCTGGTAACTGTAGGGCCCCTGCCCGCCACGGACCTCGCCGCCGACCGTCGTCCCCGCGCAGCGCGTGATCGTCATGTCGCTGACTTCGAGGTTGGCGTACTCCGCGCTCAGGCAGCGGTACTGATCATCGCCCGAAAGCGTCACCTCGCTGCCCTGCAGCGTCATGTCCTCGGCAATGAACGGCAGGCCTCCCGTCAGGGTGATCGTCTGGCCCGAAACCCCCGAGAGGTCGATGATGTGCGGGCCGACCTGGCCGTTGGCGGACTGAATCGCCTGGCGCAGCGTGCCGGGACCCGAGTTGGCCGTCGAAGTGACCTGGAAAGTCGCCGCCTGCGCGCCGGAGGCCGCCAGCGCGAACCCGATGGCCGTGGCAAGAGCACCAGGACGAAACGCCTGGCTCCTAGGATTCTGCATGCCTTTCTCCCTTTGAAGATTCGTTGTCGACGCGGGCCGAACGATGGGTTCGTCACCCCTCCCTCTGGGCACCGTATCGCTAGATTACCAGCAATATCCTACAATGACGCAAGCCAAAAGTGTGCGCCAGTTCACATTATGCGGGTAAGATAGGCAATGCCAGAGTGCGCGTCAAGACCGGCACCGTGCTCTGATTCCCGTCTGATCGAACCCAGCGAGAACGCCGGGGTGCGCAATCTCTCAGTTGCGCCCATCGCTCGCCGCCCCCGGGACTTCAGGGTCCCCATCGTCCCCGTTCGCGCCTTGATCACGGCGCTGCGCATCGTGTTCTTCGAGCAGACGCTGCAGGCGCTCGCGCAGCAGCGCCTCGTGCAGTTCCTGCTGGCGCTGCTCGTCGCGAAAGGCGCGCAGCAGGGAGGTGGCCATGAAGATCATCAGCACCATGAAAGGGAAGGCGGCAATGATCGAGATGGTCTGCAGTGCGCCCAGCCCCCCGCTGACCAGGAGAACCCCGGTGACCAGCACGGTGACCACGCCCCAGGTCAGGCGTGTCGGCCGGCCCGGGTTGAGCCGCCCGTTGCTGGTGAACATGCCCAGCACGAAGGTCGCCGAGTTGGCCGAGGTGATCACGAACAGCACGATCAACACGAGCACCGCGATGCCCAGCACGCCCGCGGCCGGCAGCAGCTCGAGCATGCGAAACAGCGCCGAACTCATTTCCGTGCTCACCGCATCGGCCAGGCCGGCATTCTCGAACAGCTCGAAATACAGTGCGCTGCCGCCGAAGGTGGCGAACCAGACCATGCTCAGCAACACCGGCACGCCGATGACGCCGAGCACGAACTCGCGCACCGTCCGACCGCGCGATATGCGGGCGATGAAGCTGCCCACGAAGGGCGCCCAGGCCAGGCCCCAGGCCCAGTAGAAGATCGTCCAGCGCTCCACCCAGTCCTCGCCGGTGTAGGGCTCCATCACCAGGCTCATGCCGATCAGGTTGGCGAAATAGTCGCCGAGGGCATTGGTCAGCACCGCCGTGATGAAGTCGGTGGGCCCGGCGAAGAACACGAACACCAGCACCAGCCCGGCGAGCAGCATGTTGGCGTCGCTGATCCAGCGAATGCCCGCCTCAAGCGGCGTCAGCGACGCCAGCAGGAAGATCACGGCGATGCCGGCGAGAATCGCCAGCTGGTTGTCCAGGCCGAAGCCGACACCGGCGACCGTGCCCAACCCGCTGTTGATCTGGATGATGCCCAGGCCGAGGGTCGTGGCCACGCCGAACACCGTCGAGAGCACGGCCAGGGTGTTGATCGCGTAGCCGGCCGGCCCGTCGACCCGGTCGCCCAGGCTGGCACGGAAGGTCTCGCTGATCAGCCCGGGCCGACCCAGGCGAAAACGCGCGTAGGCGATGGCCAGGCCGACCACGCCGAAATTGGCCCACTGGTGAAAGCCCCAGTGGAAGAAGGAATACTGCATGCCCAGCTCGGCGGCCTCGGCGCTGCGCGGCTCGGCCATGCCCAGGGGCGAGGCCACGTAGTGGCTCATCGGCTCGGCCACGCCCCAGAACACCAGGCCCACGCCCATCCCGGCCGAGAAGATCATGCCCAGCCAGGTCGGGTAGGGAAACTCGGGCGCTTCCCCGTCGGCACCCAGGCGAATCCGCCCGTAGACGCTGAAACCCACACCGACGCAGAAGATCAGAAAGCCGGTGGTGGCGAACAGGTAAAGCCATCCGAAATGGCTCGTGGTGAATTCCAGCACCCGACCGGCGCCCTCGGCCAGCTGCTCGGGCATGCGCGCGCCCATCACGACAAAGCCGGCCATGATCGCCAGCGAGACGATCAGGGTCCAGGGGGCGTTCTTGAGTGTCTGCCGGAGGTCGAGGTGCATGTTTCGGCGCCCTGGCGGCGGCGATCAGTTCCGGTGGCGGCGATGGTGTTCGTGCGACCCGCTTCCGTAACCACGCAGCCGAACATATCTTTCCGTTTGCTCTTCGTCGAGCACCGCCGCCTGGCCGAGATGGGCCTCGAGGTGGACGCGACGCAGATCGCCCTCGATTCGCGCGCTGGCGGCAACCAGCTCGGCCAGGCGCTCGGGCGAGATATCGCCCCGGGCGAAGGCCTCGTCCAGCGCCGCTTCCGCCGCGATCAACTCACGGCCCAGCGCGGATGCCCGCTCCTGCATGGTCTCGAACAGCTCGCGGGTTCGGGCCCGCTGCGTCTCGCTCAAACCCAGCTCGTCGGCCAGTTCCAGCACGTGCTTCGGCCCCGGATAACCGTTGAGCTCGGCCGCTTTCGCGTAACCGAGTCCGCGCCCGGCCTCGAGCCCGGCCATGCGCTCACTCGACAGCGATTTTACGGCCCGGTGCTGCTGACCCGCATACGGCGACTGGGCGATCGCGAGCGAGCAGGTCGAAAGAAGAAGAAGAAGCGAGGGCAGTAAGATTCGCATCGGACAACGGGAAACAGATGGGCTTGCGGACATTCTAATCAAAGCCCGCTATCGCCATCGCCCACCAGCAGGCTCGGGTGCTCACCGGGCTCGGCGAAGGGCACGGCCCCGAGTTCCCGGCCCAGGTCTCCGGCAGCCGGCGAGAAGTAGACCTCGGCCCGACAGTGCAGCGCCCCGGAAACGTGCCGGCAGTAAACGCCCCAGCCGTCGGGCCGCCCGGCGGCCTCGAAAGCCTCGCGGGCGCGCTCGGCGATTCCGGCCAGCTGGGTCTGCGCCAGCACGGCGTCTTCCAGTTCGAGGCGATACCAGCTCATGCCGGCGCTCAGGGCAGCGACCAGTGCTTTTCGAAAGGAATGTCCTCGCCCCCGACGCGGCCGACGTATTCACCCGGCCGGTAGTGCTCGAAACGGAAACGCAGCAGCGAGGTTTCCGATTCGCTCACGCCGTCGTCTTCCATGTTCGACTCGCTCAGGCCGATGGTGGCCGTGGCCTCGTGGGAGCCCGATTCGATGGACACATCCTGCATCTGCCAGTAGCCGTGGTCGGGCAGCACGAACAGCTTGATCTCGTCGGCCGGCACTTCGTCGCGATAGGTATAGCCGAACTCGACGACCAGGCGGTCGGGCTGATTCTCGACCACGTCGACGAAGCGAATCTTCGTGGTCTCGTCCCCGGCGGCTTCGCCTTCGCTCTCGTAGATGCGGCCGGTCTGTCCGCCACCGCCGCAGGCGACCAGAACGAACGCCAGGACTGTGACGAGCAGGATATTTTTCTTCATGACTTTATTTCTCCCTCTTCGATCAATGGAATCTAGACCCAACGCCGCACGCGCTCACGATATGCCCGGTAGTCGTCGCCGAATCGGTCGACCAGCGCGCGTTCCTCGGGCAGGATCTGGAAGCGGTTCATCCAGGCCACGAAGGCCGCCGGCCCCAGCAGGGTCCAGGGCGCGGCCAGCCAGACCGCCCAGGCGAGCAGCACGAACACGAAACCGAGGTACATCGGGTTGCGGGTGTAACGATAGACGCCGCTGTCGACCACCGTACTGGAATCACCCGGCGCCATGGGATTGACCGTCGTGCTCGCCCGCCGAAATTCGATCACGCCGGCCACCGCCAGCCACGCGCCGGTGATCAGCAGCAGCGCGGCCAGCCCGATGCGCAGCCAGGGCGCCGGGTCGAGACCGATGGTCATCCGGGCGACGCCCCACATCGCCGAGGCGACAAGCGCCACGACGAGAACGGGCGGAATCTTCAGTTCCAGGCGATCGATGACCTCATCCCCTCATTCGGCGGGTCATGCAGCATCCTCCGAAGTGGCCAGGAAAGCCGGCAGAATATGAAGGCGGCTCAGCGGCGCGACGTTCACCTCACCGGGATCGCGCGGATCGATCCAGACCAGCTCGGCGATCTCCGCGGCCGCCTCGGGTCGGCCCTCGACGCGCACCAAAAAGGCTTCGGCCCGCACCCGCATGCCGGCCTCGTGTACCGCACGCGCTTCGAACTCGCCCAGGCGAACCGCCGAACCCGGTACGAGCTGCACGCCGATTTCCTCGCGCAGCTCGCGAGCCAGCGTCCTGAGCGAATCTTCGCCCGGCTCGCGCTTGCCGCCGGGCTGAATGAACGTGTCCGAACCCTGCTTGCGGACCAGCAACACGCGCCCGCCGGAATCGGCGATCACGGCGGCGACCGTCTCGATCAGCCCTTCACTCATTGGCCGGTTTCCTCTTGTTGCCCCGTTTCTTCGAGCAGCCCCAGTATCACCCCTCGCGCTCGAGCCCAGGCCTCGCTGAAGGGCGCGATGGGGTCGAAGTGCCCCGCACCCGCCACCAGGGTCTCCCGGGCGCTGCCGCCGGCGCGGTTGACGTTGTTGACGTAGACCACGGTCTGCGACAGCGGCACGATCCGGTCTTCTCGCCCGTGGACCAGGTGAACCGGCACGGCCGGCGGCATCAGCCGGTCCGGGCTGGCCAGGCCGAGCCGGTCGGCGTAGCGCGAGCCGTCGTCGCCGAGCAGCATCGGCACGGCGGCATTGCAGTCGCCCTTCCCGGCCGCATACTCGGCCAGGTCGGTGATCGCCGCCAGCCCGACAACGCCCTGCAGTCCATCCGGAACGCCGCCGCGCCAGCGGTGGTCGGTGACGATGCGTTCCCGGCTGGCCAGCCAGAGTGCGAGATGCCCGCCGGCGGAATGACCGACCAGCACCATCCGCCCGGCATCGACAGGGTAGTTCCCCGCGATGGTCTCGAGTTGCGCCAACCCGACAACCACGTCGTCGAAGGTGCCGGGCCAGCCGCCGCCGGGCTCACCCAGGCGGCGATACTCGATCGCCCAGGTCGCGACCCCGTGCTCGTTGAGGTCGGCCGCCAGCGGAGCGATGTGGTCGGCGCCGTAATGGCGCTGCCAGCAGCCGCCGTGAATCAGCACGGCCACCGGGAACGGCCCCTCGCCCTCGGGCAGGCGCAGCTCACCGAACTGCGAGGGCGCATCACCGTAGGCCATCACCTGCCCGGCCGGCGGCTGCGGTAAATCCATGATCTGCGACCAGGAAACGCCCGACTGGGCCAGACCGGTGCCCGTCACGAGGCAGAGCGCTCCGGCAAGGAGAAGAAAGCCGACTGCTGAGCGTGCACGCTTCGGCATGAGTGCACCTCCTCGATGAAATCCAATGCCGACCCTATCAGGTTTCGCGCGCGCGGCCTGGGCTGAGCCCCCGCAGAGACAGGCCCACGGCCAGCAGGGAGGTAGCGGCCGCCATCAGCAGCATGGCGCCCGAAAGCCACTCGGCCCAGGCCGGGCCCGTCGTGCCGGCGGCGGCAATCGGCGTTGCGCGTCCGGCGCCAAGTACGGCGCCCAGCAAGCATCCCGACCAATTGAGATAGCCGGCGGCCGGCCAGCTGAACGCCAGCAGGGCCTGCGATCGCGGGGCGAGCGAAAAAGCCGGCCAGACGCCGCCTACGGCGATCAGCAAGACCCCGCCGAGCACCCCGACGGTATGCGCCGACAAGCCGAGTCGCGGCAAGGCCATGGCGGGAATGAAGAAAGCGCCGACCAGGGCCAGCAGGATCAGCACGAAGCCGTGGCGAATCAGCGAGCGATTCATCGAATATTCCATTCGCGACATGGCCGTCTCAGTCCTCCGGGGGATCGTGCTCCTGGCGGTCCGCCGCCCGGTCCGTGCTGACCAGCAACAGCCACAGCACGGCCAGCACGGTGCCGCTGCCGGCCGCCGCCAGCCCGAACTGCAGCAAGGGCAGCAGCCAGAAGGCCATCGACTGGTCGGCCTGGTCCAGGACGCCGACGAAGTGGACCGCGTAGGTCGCCACCGCCAGCAGCCCGGCGATGATCAGGACGATGGCGATCGCAAGCAGCACTCGCGATCGGCGGCGAAGCGAACGATCGATCATTCGCTCGACCAGACCGCCAGCTCGTGGCCGTCGGGATCGCGAAAATGGAATCGCCGCCCGCCGGGAAACTCGAAGGGCTCGGCGGTGATCTGGCCGCCGGCGGCGCGGACTTTCGCCACGCTTTCCTCGAGGTCCTCCGAATAGAGGATGACCAGCACGCCGCCCGGCTCGACGGCATCGACCGGGCGAAACCCGCCGGACTCGCGATCCGGGTCGCCGGCGCGCCGGATGCCGACGTACTGGTCGCCGTAGTCGTTGAAGGTCCAGCCGAAGGCTTCGCCGTAGAAGCGCTTGGCGCGGGCCAGGTCGGTCACGGGGATCTCGATGTAGTCGATCGCGTGGTGCGTGTGGTTCGAATCTGTCATGTCAGCCTCCCGGGGGTCGAATGCCCCGATGCGTTGCAACAACTCGGTGGCGGCTTCCTGCCGAAAGGTCCGGATAGCGCCGAAACTCGGCCCGCGCACCCACAGGGCGAAGACGGTCGGCGGCAAATCCCCGCAGCGCGTCCAGCCCACCAGCCAGCCCTCGAAGGGGCCTTCGAAAGTCTCCCCGACCGGGCCCGCGCCGGTTTTCCCATGCAGCCGGCAGGTACCGGTATCGCTCAGCACGCTGGCCGCGCGCAGCTCGTCGAGGTGCTCCGGCGCAATGCCGAGTTCTCCCTCGAGCATCCGGGCCAGGAAAGCGACCTGCTCGCGCGGCGAGATCAGCAGCGAACCGTCGAGCCAGAAACCGTCGTTGCCGTCGGCGGCGACGCGGTTGCCATAGTCGAAGCGCGACAGGGCCGAACGGTAGCGCTCGCCGCCCACCGCCAGGGCGATGTCGCGGAAGAACCAGACGGCCGAACGGCGGAAAGCCGTGACCAGGCTCTGCGGCTGCTTCCAGGAAGCCGGCCAGAAATCCTCCGGCGGCCGCTGCTCGGGGTCCCAGTCGCGCAGGGCGTCGGGATCCTCGACCACGCCCGTCTCGAGCGCGATCAGGAAATTGGGAATCTTGAAGGTCGAAAAGGGCGGATGCCGCTCGTCGATGCGTCCGGGCTCGAACGCATGGGCGCGGTCACCTTCGAGGTCGCGCGCGAAGAACACCACCTCGCGCTCGCCGACGAGGCGCTCAAGCGCGGCATCGGGTTCGATCGGGGTCGGCGCTGCCAGGGCAGGCATCGGCACAAGCAGGCCGAAGACCACGGCCGTCAGGAAGGAAAGCGAATGGCAGGAGCGTGCCGACATGGACCTGGATACCGGAAAGGGTCTGAGGGCATTATCCGTTCATCGCCCCGCACTGGCCAGCCCCTGCGCGGCCTCCCGCGGGGCGTCTGCTAGACTCGCTGCGTCCCAGCAGGAATCAACGCGCTCATGCAGATCTGGATAAACGGCCGCCTCGTACCCGAATCCGAGGCGAGCGTTTCGGTCTTCGACTCCGGTTTCGTGCTCGGCGACGGCGTGTGGGAAGGCGTGCGCGTGGTCGGCGGCAAGCCGGCGTTTCTCGACGCCCACCTGGCTCGCCTGGAAGAAGGGGCCAAGGCGCTGATGATCAACGGCATGCCCGCGCGCAAAACGCTGATCGAAGCAGTCTGTGCCGTGATCGAAAGCAACGAACTCGTCGACGGCGCCCACCTGCGCATCATGCTCACCCGGGGCGTGCGCCGCGAGCCCTACCAGGACCCGCGCCTGATCGAAGGCGGGCCCACCCTGGTGATCATCCCCGGCCACCACCCGGTCACCGAAGACATTCTCGTCAAACCGCAGCGCCTGTTCACCGTGCACGTCCACCGCGGCGCACCCGACGTGCAGGATCCCCGGCTCAACAGCCACAGCAAGCTCAACTGCATCCTCGCCTGCATCCAGTCTTCCGTGGCCGGCGCCGACGAGGGCCTGATGCTCGATCCCGACGGCTTCGTCGCCACCTGCAACTCGACGCATTTCTTCATCGTGCGCGACGGGATGGTGATGACCTCCGACGGCCGCTACTGCCTGGGCGGCATCACGCGCGGCCACGTGCTGTCGCTGTGCCGCGAGCACGGCATTCCCTGCAGCGAAAAGACCTTCAGCCTCACCGATGTCTACGCCGCCGAAGAGGCGTTCACCACCGGCACGCTGTCGGGCCTGCGGCCGGTCGGCGAGGTCGACGGTCGCACCATCGGGTCGGGCCGGCGCGGCCCGGTGACCGAACGCCTGCAGCAACTCTATGCCGACCTGATCCAGAGCGAAGCCCATGCCTGAGCCGCTGCGCATCGCCATGTGGTCGGGCCCGCGCAACATCTCCACGGCGATGATGCGCGCCTTCGAGAATCGGCCCGACTGTGCGGTCGTCGACGAACCGCTCTACGGCGCCTGGCTGAAGATGAGCGGTGAGCCGCATCCGATGCGCGAGGAAGTCATCGCCGCCATGAATACCGACTGGCGCTCGGTCGTCGCCGACCTGACCGGCCCGGTACCCGAGGGCAAGCCGGTCTGGTACCAGAAGCACATGACCCACCACATCCTGCCCGAGATGATGGAGACCGGCTGGCTGGCGAAGCTCACCCACGTCTTTCTCATCCGCGACCCGCGCCACGTCGTCGCCTCCTATCTCGACAAACGCGACACCGTCTCGCCCGAAGACATCGGCGTGCCGCAGCAGCAGGCCCTCCACGATTTCATCGTCGGGCGCATTGGCCAGGAACCGCCCGTCATCGACAGCGGCGAATTCCTGGCCGACCCGGAAGGCCACCTGCGCGCCCTCTGCGACCGACTGGACATTCCCTTCGACGAACACATGCTGTCCTGGCCGCCCGGCCCGCGCGAGTCCGACGGCGTCTGGGCGCCGCACTGGTACCAGAAGGTTCACGAATCGACCGGCTTCGGGCCGCCGCCCGGGGAGCCGCCGCAACTCGAAGGTCGGGCCAAAGCCGTCGCCGACAGCTGCCATCCGCTCTACCGGCAACTCCACGCCCAGCGCCTGCGCCCCTGACTCAGCCGGCACCCTCCCCGGGAGATTCCGCCTCCGCCGGGCGCGTGTGCGGGAACCAGTGGAAGGCCAGACCGAGCGCCACGCCCACGGCCGCGATTGCCCGGAAGGCATCGATGTGCCCCAGGCCAGAAACCAGCATGCCGGCGGCGGGCGAGCCGACCGACTGGCCGACGGCGATCGCGACGAAGGGCACCACCGGCCCCAGGGAGGGATGCTCGGCCAGCAGCCGCACGCCCGTGACCAGGTAGATGCCGGTGAGCATCATGTAGAACACGCCGAACAGCGCCGCCGAGGCGATCGCCGGCGCGAAGGCGCCCGGCCACTGCGCCAGCATCAGCAGGCTCAGCCCCAGCCCGGCCAGGGCGGCACCTTGCACGCGGGCGATGCCCAGGCGGTCGGCCAGGTCGCTGGCCGCGCCGGCGGCCAGGCCGCCGAAGCCCAGCGCCAGCCAGAGCCAGGCGCTGGCGCGATCGGGCAGATCGCCGACGGTGCCGACCAGGTCCGGGGCGAACACCCAGTAGGCCGAGCTGACCAGGCCCATGCCGAAACCGAACAGGGCCAGCCGCCACAGCGCATGGCGCATGCTCGGCTTGCGCGAGCGTTCGGGCTGTGGCTCGGCCATGCCCGACGAAGCCGGCAGGTACCACCAGGCCAGCGCGGCGCAGAACACGGCCACGAGTGCGAAGCCGAGATAGCCTTCGCGCCACTGGCCGGCCAGGAACATCGCGCTCGGCACCGCCACCATGACGCCCAGGCTGGTGCCGGCGTTCATCACGGCCCCGACCCGTCCGTGCACGGAGGGCCTGACGGCCGCGTGCATGCCACCGGACAGGGCCGGCATCATCAGGCCCGTGCAGAAGCCGCAGGCGAACACGCCGCCGGCCAGCACCCAGGCGTTGCCGGCCTGGCTGACCGCGGCCATGCCGATCACGCCGAACAGGCAGGCACTCAGCGCCGCGCCGCGTGAGCCCAGGCGGTCGACCACGCCGGCTGCCGCCAGGCTGGCCAGGCAGAAGCTCACGTAGGGCAGCGCGCCGATGCGCCCGATGACGTCGGCCGACAAACCGAGGTCGGCGCGGATGGACGGCACGTAGAGCCCGAACGCGAAGCGCGCCAGGCCGTAGCTCATGGCGATCAGCGCGGCCCCGAGCAGCGCATAGCGCTTGGCGTTGAGCGGCGTGCCCACGGCCAAGGATCAGGCCGGGTCGGAATCCAGCAGGTCGACGGCGACGTCCATCTTGTCGAGCAGCGTCGACTCGCCCTTCTCGAGCGTGGCGTTCATGCGCTCGCGAAGACGGCGGTACTCGGCGCTGTCGTCGCCTGCCGTGGCGTGGGTTTGCGCGTCGGGCCACTGGGCGTAGCCCACGTAGCGGCCCTCGCCGCCGTGGTGCAGGCGCGAGCCGCGGCTGCCGAAATTCGCGCGAATGTAGCGGGTCAGGTCGGTCCAGGCTTCGACGAACTCGTCTTCCTGGCCGGGCTTGACGATGAATTCGATCAGTACGCAAATCACTTGGCTGAATACTCCGAGACGGGAGAAAGCTCGCCGGCGCGCATCACGTGGGTGATGCTGCGATAAGCGCTGGCGGATTCGGACGGATCGTCGGCGAGCACGATCAGGTCGGCCAGCTTGCCGGCGGCCAGCGTTCCGAATTCCTCGAGCCGGCCCATGGCCGCGGCACCATTTCGCGTCGACATCCTCAGGATCTCGGCGGGCGCCAGGCCCGCGGCGGCCATGGCCTCGATCTCGCTGTAGATCGAAGGCCCGTGCACGGTCAGCGGGTTGCCGGCGTCGGTGCTGGTCACGATCGGCAGGCCCGCTTCGAACACGCGCAGCAGGTTGGCCCGCGCCACGGCTTCTTCAAGCGCGGCCGCTTCCAGGCTCGAATACGCCGCCGCCACCGCCTCGGGCGAGGGATCGTCGGCGAAGGTATCGGCTTCGCCGATCACGCGCCGGGTCTCGGCGTCCACGCAGCCGTTGGGGTCGTCGAGCGCCGGCGCCTCGAGACCAAGCCGGACGCTGGCCACCGCCCGCCGCCAGTTACTCGAGACGATCAGGGTCGGGGCGTAGAACGTGTTGCCGGCACGCATCAAATCGAGGAATTCGGCATCGACGGGCTGGTCGACCACGCTGTGCACCAGCATCTGCGCGCCGGCACGCAGCGCGGCCTTGGCGTTGCGCAGCTCGGTGGCGTGAACGATCAGCGGCAGGCCGGCCTCGCGGGCGGCCTCGCCGATCAGCCCGAGCCGGGCGTCGAGTGCCTCGACCTCTCCCGCCGGCGGATCCAGGTACCAGACCTTGACCGCTTCAGCGCCCATCGCCGCCAGTTCAGCCACACTCTCGAGCGCGGCGGCGTCGCTGTCCATCGGCAGGAAGGTGTCCTGCCCGCCGGCACTGAGCACGCCGAAGACGGGCTCGTAGTGGGTGATCAGGGGCCCGGCGGCCCGGTAGTGCGGCCGGACCGGGCCGTCCGCCCCGTTCTCGTCGACCTTCAGGGTCCAGGGCAAGCCGCCCACGTCGTAGACGGCGGTGACGCCTGAACACAGCCAGGCCCGGTGCCAGCGCTCGGGATGCTCGCTCAGCGAGGCCTGCTGAGATTGGTAGTCGTAGTGATCGATGGCAATGCCGCTGTCGGGGCGTCCGTCGATCCAGCCGGTCTGGGCGTAGTGCACGTGCCCGTCGACCAGCCCCGGCGCGACGTGCCGCCCGGCCAGGTCCACGCTGCGTGCACCGTCGGGCAGCTCACAAGCCGAACGCGCCCCGACGCAGGCGATCCGCCCATCCTCGACGACGATCACGCCGTCCTCGATGGCCGGGCGGCTCGTCCCGTCGTGAACCGTGGCCCCCACCAGGGCGAGCGACTCCGCCCAGGCCGGCGCGGCGCCCGCTGCAAGCACCAGCAAGAACAAGATTCGTTTCATCGATTTCCCCTGCATGTCTTCCGGTTTCGGAGTCAGCGGCGCCTCAAAACCCGCGACCCGCTGAGCCGATCATAGGGTGTGCGGCCGGTCCGGAACAATTCGATCAGCCACAGCAACGGCCCGGCGAAGGCGATCACCGCCGGGAGGATGGTCCAGGCGGGCATACCCGCCTCGCCGGAAAACACCGCCTGCTGGGCCAGCATGTGGCCGAATTCCCAGGGCGCGAACTTGACCAGGTTGCGCCCCAGCGCCGACGCGAATCCCAGTCGATCGCCCGCCTCATCGGTCACCCGCAGACCGAGCGCACGCTTGCCCAGCGACGCCTGCACTGCCGACGACTCGGTCAGCGAGAAATACAGGACCACCGGCACGGTCATGGTCGCCAGGCCGAGCAGCTGGCCCGACCAGGGTCCGCCCGGCCCGCCGGCATCGCTCGCTCCGAGCAGCACGGCAACTCCGAACAGCAGCCCGCCCCACACGGCGATCACGCACCAGTCGATGCAGAAGGCCGCGAGGCGCCGCCAGGCCGGCGAGCCGTTCACCCGGCCCCTGCCGTGGCGCCGACGAGCAGGCCGCCGGCCAGCCAGAGCACGGCCACGGCGGACAGGACCTGCAGCACCCGGTCGGTCAAGGAAGCGCCACCGTGGTCGTGACCGTGGTGCCCGTGCCCGCCGTCGCGGCGCGCCTGCCACCAGAACCAGGCCAGCACGGCGTTGATGGCGAAGAGCACCACATTGAGCACGAGCTGGTAGTTGACCTTGAAGAACTCCCGCTCACCCGGCGGCTTCACCTGGGAGAAGTCCGGCAGCATGTCCAGCGCAACGAGCGCGTAGTGCATGATCAGCGAGGAGGCGACGATGCCGACCAGCATCAGCGCCAGGATGTAGAGCGCCATCTTCCAGCCGTAGTAGGCAGCTTTGATGCGCAGCACCGGCAGCACGACCAGGTCGGAAAAGATGAAGGCCATCACGCCGGCGAAGGTCACCCCCTGCGAGAACAGCACGGCGGCCAGCGGGATGTTGCCCATCGAACCGATGAAGGTGAAGAACGCCGCCACCGGCCCGACCACCGTCTGGGCCAGCACCTGCGCGAACCCCGGATTGGCGGCGTTTTCGCCGCCGGCGCCCAGGAACAGCGCCTCGAAGAACGCTTCGGGCACCATCGCCGAGATGACGCCAGCGACCGTGAAGCCGATCAGCACGTCCTTCCAGACCATCTGCCATTCCATCACGTAGGTCTGTCCGATCTGCTGCCACCCTTCGGCGCTGCGGATCTTGTCCTTCCAGGAGCGGTCTTCGCCGCCGTGATCGTGCCCGCCGTCGTCGAGCCTCTCACGGGCGCGCTTTTCGAGCCGGCGCGGCCGGGTGATGCGGATCAGCAGCCAGGTGGTAAGGATCAGCAGCAGGCCGCCGACGTACTCGCCGACGACGAACTGCCAGCCCAGGAAGATGGCGATGACCATGCCGAGCTCGATGACCAGGTTGGTCGAGGCCAGCATGAAGGCCAGCGACGGCGCCAGGCCCGCGCCCTTGCAGAAGATCGCGCGCGTCGTCGACAGGGCCGAGAAACTGCAGGAGCTCGACAGGAACCCGAAGAACGTACCCAGCACCATGCTGCGCGGGCCGTCGCGGCCCATGGCGCGTTGCATGCGCTCGCGCGTGACCAGCACCTGGATGAGGCTGCTGATGATGTAGCCGAGGATGAAGGCCCACAGCGCCATCCAGAAGAAGCCGACGCTGGTCGTCGCCGCCTCGCTCCAGCGGGTGAGAAAGTCCTGCATGTTCACGCCGCCGCCAATTCGGACCGGGCGCCGCCGATCACGTGGGCGGCCGAGCGGACCAGGAACAGCACCAGCAGCGAGGCCACCAGGATGTCGGGCCAGCGCGTCCCGGTGGCCCAGACCGCGCCGGCGGCGACGAAGACCGACAGGTTGGCCACGATGTCGTTACGCGAGCATTCCCACACCGAACTCATGTTGACGTCGTCGGCTCGGTGCCGCCACAGGAGATACAGGCAGGTGCCGTTGGCGGCCAGCGCGAGCAGGCTGAACGCGCCCATCAGCTCGAAAACGGGCGTGGCCGGCACGAACAGCCGGTAGACGATCTGGGCGGCGACCACGGCTGCGGCAAACAGGATCAGGCCGCCCTTGAGCAGGGCCACACGGGCCTTGGTGCGGCGGCCGCGGGCGACGGCATAGAGGCTGATCGCGTAGGTAAAGGCGTCACCCAGGTTGTCGAGGCTGTCGGCCAGCAACGCGCTCGACCGGGCGAACAACGCGGCCACGACGATGACGCCGAACATCACCGCGTTGATCACGAAGACGGTTTTCAGCGTGCCGCGCTGGCGTTCGCGCAGCGCGTCCATCGATCCGCCGTGGTCGCAACAGGCACTCATGGCTCTTCAATCCTTTGCCAGCGGCCCCGCCGGACGCGATTCGGGCTTCCGGGCCAAGGGTTCTCATGATGGTAACGGACAGGCGCCGGCCTCACGTGTTCCCCACCGATTTCGAGAAGACGTTGATGACGACCACGCCGGCGACGATCAGCGCCATGCCGGCAACGGCGGGTGCATCGAGGGCCTGGCCGAAGAAGGCGTAGCCGGCCAGCGCGATCAGGGCCACCCCGACGCCCGCCCAGATCGCGTAGGCGATGCCCACCGGCAGGGTCTTGAGCGCTAGGGACCCTCTGAAAAAGTCTGCGCGGAGCGCGTTTCAGTCGGAAAAGCCGCAGATCGTGTGGTGCGACCCGAGTGAC
>NZ_QUZK01000037.1 GCF_003410055.1 Wenzhouxiangella sediminis
CAGGCCGAAGCCGAGGCTGCTGCCGAAGCCGAACGCATGGCGGCCGAGGAAGAAGCACGCCGCCAGGCCGAAGCCGAGGCCGCCGGAGCTCAGGCTGCTGCCGAAGCCGGGCAGATGGCGTCCGAGCAGGGAGGCATGCAGCAGGAGGCCGAATCGGAGGCCGCTGCCGAAGCCGAGCCCGAGCTTGCCGATGAAGCCAGCGAAGAGATGGCGTCGGAAGCACCTGGTGAGGTGGTCGAGGCCGCGGAGGACCCGATCATCGCTCAGGCCGAAATGGACTTCATCATCCCGCGCACCGAGGAGAACATTGCTCGCCTGGGCAATGACCTCACGCCCATGGGCTCGATCCGGGCCGGCAACGCCGAAGGCACGATCCCGGCCTGGGACGGCGGGCTGACCCGGGAAGACTGGCCGGAAGGCTACCAGGTGGGTGACCGGCATCCGGATCCCTTTGCCGACGATGAGCCGCTGTTCACGATTACCGGCGAGAACTACCAGGAATACGCCGATCGCCTGTCGGCCGGCCAGATCGCCTTGTTCGAGCGCTACCCGGACACCTACTTCATGAAGGTGTACCCGACCCGTCGAAGCGCTTCCTTCCCGGAGCGGATCTACGAGGCAACCATCGACAACGCCGCGACGGGCCGACTGGTGGCCGACGGTGAAGGCGTCGAGGATGTCTACGAGGGCTTCCCGTTCGCGCTGCCGCAGAACGCCTATCACCTCATCTGGAACCACAAGCTCAAGTTCAAGGGCATCGGTGGGGCGCGCTACAACAATCAGGTCGTGCCGACGACCTCCGGCGCCTTCCAGCTCATCAAGCTGCGCGAGGAACTGCTGGGCCTGTATTACCAGGAAGGCATGACCATCGAGGACACCGGCAATATCCTGCTCTACTTCTTCCAGGAAGTGGAGTCGCCGGCACGACTGGCGGGCAACATCCTGCTGGTCCACGAAACCCTCAACCAGATTCGCCAGCCGCGCCAGGCCTGGATCTACAACCCCGGTCAGCGCCGCGTGCGTCGCGCGCCGAACGTGGCCTACGACAACCCGGGCACGGCGTCTGACGGTCTTCGCACCAACGACATGACCGACATGTTCAACGGTGCCATGGACCGCTACAACTGGGAAATCGTCGGCAAGAAGGAGATGTACATCCCGTACAACTCCTACGGCGCCCACAGCGGAGACATCACGCCCGACGACCTGGTTCGCCCAGGGCACCTGAATCCCGAACACATGCGCTATGAACTGCACCGCGTCTGGATCGTGGATGCCACCCTCAAGGAGGGCACGCGCCACATTCATCCGCGCCGTACGTTCTACCTGGACGAGGACAGCTACCAGATCGCCCTGACCGATCACTACGATCAGCAAGGCAACCTGTGGCGCGTGTCGGAAGCGCATACCATCAATTACTACGAGCTTCCGACCTACTGGTCGTCCATCCTGTCGCACATGGACCTGCAGTCAGGTCGCTACGTCGCGACCGGCCTGGATAACCAGGACCCGGTTCCCAGCTTCAACGTGAAGCTCGACCCGAGCAACTACACGCCGCAGGCGCTGCGCGTTCGGGGTCGACGCTGATTCGCGTCCAGTAATGGCAATCCAGCAGGGCCGGCCTCTTGGCCGGCCCTTTCGTCTCGGAGTTTCGTCCATGAGTCTATTCAAGCAGTTTGCGCTGGCCCTGCTCCTTCTGCCGGTTCTGCTCCAAGCGCAGGAGATCGAACCCAGACCTGCCGAACGCGTACCCCTTGCCGACGAGTCCCTGATCCTCGACGTCACGCGCGCAGGAGAGCGCTATGTCGCAGTGGGCGCTCGCGGTCATGTTCTTTTGTCGAGCGACGGCAAGGAGTGGGAGCAGGCCGAGGAGGTTCCGGTCCGGGCCACCCTCACGCGCGTCGAATTCGTGGGCGGCAGGTTGTGGGCAGTCGGTCACGACACGACCATCATCCACAGCACGGATCTGGGACGGACCTGGACGCTCCAGCACTTCAAGCCGCTCTGGGACGGACCCATTTCCGAGCAGCCGCTGCTCGACGTGCATTTCTTCGACGCCAATCGCGGCCTGGCCGTGGGTGCCTATGGACTGATCATGCAGACCGACGACGCTGGTCGGTCGTGGACGGCCACACACATGAGCGAGGTGATGACCTCCGAGGCCATCGAGTGGGAACAGCCCGAGCCTGAAGAAGAGATGGACCAGGGCGAAGATCCCGGCGATCAGTTCTACGATGCCTCGCAGGACTTCGACCGAGGTTGCTACGAGTTCATGGAATGCCATCTCAATGCCATCCTCGCCCTGGACGACCGGCGGGTGATGATCGCAGCCGAGGGCGGCTACGGCTTCCGCAGCGAAGACGGCGGCCAGAGCTGGGAAAGCTTCCGCTTTCCCTATCCGGGCTCGATGTTCGGCCTCTTGCCGGCCACCGGCGGCGTGATGGCCTATGGCCTTCGCGGGCACGTCCAGATGACCAACGACTTCGGCGATACCTGGGAAGAGCTCGATACGGGCGTCAACGCGACCCTGCACGGTGGTGCAGTGAATCCGGACGGCTTCCCGATCCTGGTGGGAGCCGGCGCCACGGTACTGACCTACAACCCGCACTCGGGTGCGTTCGAGGTTTCCCAGGACAGGTTGGGCAGCGACTACGCGTCCGTTGCTTTTGCCGAGGATGGCCAGATGATCCTGGCCGGAGAGGATGGACTGAAATATGAGTGATTCCAAGACAATGACCCGCCGAATCGCGGATGCCGTCTTCAGCGTCAGACCCCTGATTCTCCTCCTGTTCGTGCTCGGCACGGCTGCAATGGTCTACTACAGCCTGCAACTTCGTGTTGACGCGGGCTTCAAGAAGCAGTTGCCGCTCGAGCACGAGTACATGCAGACCTTCCTCGACTACGAGGAGAACTTCGGTGGCGCCAACCGCGTCATGGTCGCTCTGATCGATCGCGACGGCGACATGTTCACGCCGGAGTTCTTCCGCGCATTCGAGGAGCTCAGCGAGGACGTGCTCTATGTGCCCGGCGTCGATCGCTCGACGGGCCGCTCGATCTTTACGCCGAACGTGCGCTTCGTCGAGGTCGTCGAGGACGGTTTCGCCGGCGGCAACGTCATTCCGGCCGATTTCTCGCCCACGCCGGAAATGCTCGAGACCGTGCGCTCGAACATCATCAAGTCCGGTGAGGTCGGGCGCCTGGTCGCCGAAGACTTCTCGGGCGCCATGGTCTGGGTCAACCTGATGGAGGAAAACCCCGAGACCGGCGAGAAACTCGATTACCAGCAAGTCGCCGCGGAACTCGAGGAGATCCGGTCGAGGTTCGAGAACGAAGAACACGTAGTACGCATCATCGGTTTCGCCAAGATCGTCGGCGATGTGGCCGACGGGGCCCGCGGCGTGGTCATGTACTTCGGTGTCGCGTTCCTGATTACGGCCGTCATTCTGCTGCTCTACTCGCATTCGGTCTGGTTGACCGTACTGCCGTTGGTCTGCTCGGTCACCGCGGTCGTCTGGCAGCTCGGCCTGCTGAGCCTGCTGGGCTTCGGCATCGACCCGATGAACATCCTCACGCCCTTCCTGATATTTGCCATCGGGGTCAGTCACGGTGTGCAGATGATCAGCGGCTGGAACGCCGAGAAGCTGTTCGGGGGGTATTCGCCCATCGGCCTGGTGCAGGAAGGCATTCCGCTCGAACAGATCGAGCCCGTTTCGAGCCTGGAGGCTTCCAAGGCCGTGTTCGCCCGACTGCTGGCGCCGGGGGCCATCGCGCTGCTGAGCGACACCATCGGTTTCCTGACCATCCTGCTGATCAATATCCAGATCATCCAGGAGCTGGCGATCACGGCCAGCATCGGCGTGGCCGTGATCATCCTGACCAACCTGGTCCTGCTGCCCGTGCTGCTGTCCTACGTCAAGTTGCGCAACGAGGAGAAGAAGCGCCAGAAGCAGTATGAGCACAGCCAGAAGCCCAGCATCATCTGGGACTTCATGGCCAAGTTCACGAATCGGGGCGTGGCCGTGGTTGCCGTGATCGTCGGTATCGCGCTTTTCGCCGGTGCCTGGGTCAAGTCCCAGGAAATGCAGATCGGCGATTCCGAGGCCGGCGTTCCCGAGCTTCGCGAAGACGCCCGCTACAACCGCGACGCGCGTGCCATCCAGGAGCGTTTCTCGCTGGGCACCGACGTGATCAGCGTCATCGCCCAGACCGAAGCCAGCGCCTGCATCGAATCGCACCAGATCATGGAAGCGATCGACCGCTTCGCCTGGCACATGCGCAACGTCGAGGGCGTCCAGCGCGTGATCACGCTGCCGATGATCGCCAAGCAGGTGAATGCCGGATGGAATGAAGGCAACCTGCGCTGGCAGATCCTGCCGCGCGACCGCTACGCCCTGGCGCTGACCACGCAGAACATCCCGACCGACAGCGGTCTGCTCAACCGAGACTGCAGCGCCATGCCGGTGATGATCTTCACCGAGGATCACAAGGCCGAAACGATCGACCGCGTGGTCGCGCGTGCCCACGAGCTGCAAGCAGAGATCCAGATCGAGGAACTCGGCTACCAGCCCGGCGGCGAAGCGGCTCACGGCAACTGGCCCGAGGAGGGCGATCATCCCCCGCTGGTGTTCAGGCTCGCAACCGGCAACGTGGGTGTCATGGCGGCGACGAACCAGGAAGTGGCCGCGGCGCAAACGCCGATGCTGCTCTACGTCTACAGCGCCATCGTCGTGCTCTGCCTGATTACCTTCCGCACCGTGCTCGGCACGCTGTGTATCGTGCTGCCGCTGGTGCTGGTCAGCTACCTGGCGTACTCGCTGATGGCCTTCATGGGCATCGGCCTGAAGGTGAACACGCTGCCCGTCGTCGCCCTGGGCGTGGGCATCGGTGTCGACTACGGCATCTACATCTTCAGCCGTATGAAGGGCTTCCTGGATGCCGGTGTGGGGCTGGACGACGCGTACTACCGCACGCTGCGCCTGACCGGCCGGGCCGTGTTCTACACCGCCGTGACCCTGGCGGTCGGCGTGGGCACCTGGCTGTTCTCGGACCTGCAGTTCCAGGCCGACATGGGCCTGTTGCTGGCCTTCATGTTCATCTTCAACATGATCGGGGCGATGCTGCTGCTGCCGGCCCTGGCCCGCGTGCTGCTCGGCTGGCGCGAGGGCCGCAAGGCGGGCTGAGGGTAGTCGGTGGTCTGTGGTCGGTAGTCAGTCTGTTACTACCGACCACGGACCACGGACCGGCGCAGCCAATGAGCAAGTCCATTCCCATCGTCGTCCTGTCCTCCGGCGGCAAGGACAGCATGTACCTGGTCGAGACACTGCGCCGTGATCCCGCCTGGCGGATCGAGGCCCTGGTCACCACCGTCAACGAGACCAATGGGCGCGTGGCGATGCACGGTACGCCGAAGGTCTTGCTGCAAGCCCAGGCCGAAGCACTTGGCCTGCCCCTGACCGTTGTCGGCCTGCCCGAAGCCTGCGACAACCGGGAATACGAGAATCGACTGGCCAGGGCGCTGCGCCCTTTCAGAAGCCGCGGTGTCGAAACGATCGCCAGCGGTGACCTGTTTCTGGAAGATATCCGGCAATGGCGCGAGGCAAGCTTCCAGTGCATGGGCTGGCGAGTCGTGTTTCCCATCTGGGGCACACCCACCGACGAACTCGCCCGGCGACTCGTTCGCGAGCCATGGCGCGTCGTCGTCACGTGCATCGATACCCACGTCCTGCCGGAGCCCTTCCTGGGGGCGACGTTGGACGCGCGATTTCTCGATGCCCTGCCCGGGGGCGCGGACCCCTGCGGAGAGAACGGCGAGTTCCACAGCTTTGTCTGCAATGCACCCGGATTCAAGGCCGAAATCCCGCTTGCCAGGGGCGACACGGTGCTCGTTCACGATCGCTATCGGATGATTGACTTGCGCCACTAGTCTGGAGTCCAATCGGCTTTCCGTTGCGCCTGAGAGGTGTCGGATGTCGTTCGAAGCCGTCGTCGTTCTCGTCGTTCTCCTGCTGGTGTTCGTCAGCTTTGTGCGCGAACGATTCGCGCCGGACGTGACTGCCATGCTGGGCGTGGCCGCCTTGCTGATCGCCGGCGTGATGCAGCCCACCGAATTTCTCGATGCGTTTTCCAACCCCGCGCCGATTACCGTTGGCGCCATGTTCATCCTGTCCGCGGCTCTGGAGCGAACTGGGATCATCGACAGCATGGGTCGCATGGTCGCGCGACTGAGCGGAACCAGCTGGCTTCGTACCATGCTGGTCACGATGGTCAGCGTGATGGGGCTGAGCGCCTTCATCAACAACACGCCGGTGGTAGTCATCATGATTCCGATTCTCCTGGCAGTCTCCAGGAGCAACGACCTCGCGGCGAGCAAGCTGCTCATTCCGTTGTCCTACGCCTCGATTCTCGGCGGCACCTGTACGCTGATCGGAACGTCCACGAACCTCCTGGTGGACGGCGTGGGCCAGGAGCTGGGCATGGCGGGTTTCGGCATCTTCGAGATCACCGGAGCCGGCCTGGTCATGGCGGGCGTGGGGATGAGCTTCCTGCTGCTGGCGGGAAAGTGGTTGCTGCCCGAGATCGGGGACGACAAGGGGCGACTGCGCGAGGCGCTCCGCGAGCGCCGCTTCGTCTCGGAACTGGTCGTCACCCCCGAGTCCGACTACGACGGGCGGACGCTTGCAAGTACGCGGCTGGTCAGGACGCACGGTAACGTGGTGCTCGGCGTCAATCGGGACGACTTCGCGCTCCGCGAAGCGCCGGAGAAACTCATCCTGAGGCCGGGCGACCGGATCATCGTGGAGAGTACCCTCGACGAGCTCGTCACGCTGTCCCGACTGGAGGAGTTGTCCGCTCGCGACCGCGAGGCTCTATCTCCGACGGCAGACGAAGACAGCCTCGAGATGGCCGAAGTGGTTCTCGGGGCGGACTCCTCCCTGATCAATCAACCGATCGACGAACTGGACCTGAGGGAGCGCCTCGGCGTGGACGTCATCGCCGTGCACAGACCGCGCAAGATCAGGACGACGCACTTCGGAAAGATGCGGCTTCACGCCGGCGACACCCTGCTGCTCGGCGGCCTGGCCAGGGGGATCGAACGCGCCTACCGCGCTCGCGAATTCGCCGGCCTGACCTTGCCCAGGGTCAAGGGCTACAAGCGAGGCAAAGCATGGATCGCGGTCCTGGCCATGCTGTTGGTCATGCTGCTGGCGGCCCTGAACGTCATGCCCATCGTCGCGCTGGCCATCATCGCATCGGTGGCCGTTGTCGCCTCGGGGTGCCTGAGTTCGCGCGAAGCCTATCGCTCGGTGGAGTGGTCGCTCCTGGTACTGATTTTCGGCATGCTCGCGATCGGCGGCGCCATGCAGTCCAGCGGCGCGGCCGCCTTGATTGCGAACCAGGTTGCCGACCTTGCCGGCCCCCTGGGGCCACTGGGGATGCTCGCACTGATCTACCTGGTCACCTCGCTCATGACCGAGACCATGAGCAACAATGCAGCGGTCATCCTGATCACGCCGATCGCCTATGGACTGGCCAGTTCACTCGGCTACGACCCGCGTCCTTTCGTCGTCGCGGTCATGTTCGCCGGCAGCGCCAGCTTCGCCACACCCATCGGTTATCAGACCAACACGCTCGTCTATCAGGCCTGCGGCTACCGTTTCATGGACTTCGTGCGCATCGGCGTGCCGATGAACTTGCTGATGTGGGCGACCGCGGTGCTGGTCATTCCCCTGTTCTGGCCGCTGGTTCCCTGACCGCCGTTTCCTCGACCAGGCGGCATACGAAGCGAATGCCATCGACGATGCGCGGGGTGGGTCGTACCAGGCGTTCGGGGTCGACGGACTCGAGACGGGTACGCCCCTCTCGGACCATCCGGGTGTCGCGCCAGGTCGAAAGCGGGTCGGTGTCCGGATCGTTGATGCCGGCAATGATCAGATCGGGGGCTCGCGAGATGACCGCCTCACGGTCGATGGCGGCGGCTTCGACGTCGAGATCCTCGAAGGCGTTGCGCGTCCCGCAGGCCTCGAAAACCTCGGTGATCACGTGCGGCCGGCCCAGGGTGAAGAGCGGGCGGGCCGAGACCTGGTAGAAGATGGAGACTTCGCCATCTTCGCGATGGCGCTCGCGCAACGCGCGGAGTTCGCGGCGATAACTTTCGGCGGCCTCCTGCGCGCGCTCTTCCGTACCGAGCCGCCGGCCGATCCGTTCCAGGGCGTCGCCGATGTCGGATAGGCTCCGGGTCTCGACCCACAAGACCTCGATTCCCAGGGATTCCAGCCGGGCGGCCACCGCCTCGGGTGTCCCGCCCGTCCAGGCCAGGGCCAGGTCCGCATCGAGCCCGAGAATCGTCTCCAGGTCGAAGCGAAAGGCATCGCCGATCCGGGGCAGGGCGTTCGCCGCCTCGGGCCAGTCGCTGTAGGCCACGACACCCACCAGCCTGTCCCCCGCGCCCGCCGAGTAAGCCAACTCCGTCAAATGCGGCGCCAGACTCACGACGCGCAGCTTCTCTCCCGCAGGCTCACCCGCCCGGGCCAAGGGCAGCATGGCCAGAAGCAGCGCACACATCGCTAATGCCCACCCCTGAAACTGGCGTGAAGCGCCATCCCGGACCTGATCCGGGACCTTCCCGATGAAACCTGAAACCCGAAACCTCAAAACACTAGATCTGATACGCATAGGCCAGCGTCAGCGTCAGCACAACCCACAACACCAGCATCAAGGGCAACCCGACCCGCACGAAGTCGTTGAACTTGTAGCCGCCGGCGTTCATGACCAGCAGATTCGTCTGGTAGGCCATGGGCGTGGCGAAGCTCAGGTTCGAGCCGAACAGGACGGCCAGCACGAAGGGCTCGGCCGGCAGCATCAGCTGCTGGGCAAGGCTGATCGCAATGGGTGTTCCGATCACCGCCGCGGCGTTGTTGGACACCACGTTGGTCAGCGCCGCCATGGACAGCATCAGCAGGCCCAGGATGGCCCAGGAGGGAATGCCGAAGCTCAGCGACAGAAAGATCTGCGCGATCCAGTCGGCGCCGCCGGTGCGCATCAGGGCTGCACCCATGGCCAGGGAGGCGACGATGATCATCACCACCTGGATCGACAGGGCGTTCATCGCTTCCTTCCAGTTGAGGCAGCGGGTGAGCAGCATGGCCAGCACGCCGGCCACCGCGCTGATGGCGATCGGCAGGATGCCGAACGCGGCGATCGCCACCACCAGCACCATGATGCCCAGCGCGATCGGCGCCTTGGAGGTCTTGGGCAGGTTGACCGAGCCGTCGAGCACCAGCAGGTCGCCGCCTTCCTTGAGCTGGTTCAGGCGTGAACTGGGCGACTGCACGAGCAACACGTCGCCGGAGCGAAGCACCGTGTTGTCCAGGCCGGTCGAGCGCGTCTGGTCCTCGCGGTTGTAGCGGTGCAGGGCCAGCAGCCTGAGCCCGTAGCGCGACAGCAGCCGGGCCTCGCTGATCCGCGAGCCCACCAGGCGGGACTGGGGCGTGACCGCGACTTCGGCAATTTTCTGGTCGCCGGGGCCGAGCGGATGGGCGTCATCGACTTCGACATCGCCGGAGAACAGCCGGCCGCCGAGCAGATGGGCATACTCGCGCAAGTTGTCTCGCGTGGCGGTAGTGGTGATGCGATCGCCGGCCTTGAGCGCCACGTCGGGCAGCGGCGTGACGAAGACGCCGGGGCCGCGCTGGATCTTTTCCACCTTCATGTTGCCGCCGGAGCGATCGATGGCTTCCGCCAGGGTCTTGCCGACGACCTCGCTGGATTTTCCCAGGCGGATCTGGGCGGTGTACAAGCGCTTGACCGTTGACTGCATCGGCGCCTGTCGTTCCGGGATCAAGCGAGGTGCGATCAGCCACAGGTAGAGAACGGACACGGTGCCCGCGATCGCCGCAGGCACGATGAAATCGAACATTCGAAAGGGCGCCACGCCCATGTCGGCCGCCACGCTGACCACCAGCAGGTTGGTCGAGGTGCCGATGGTCGTCGACATGCCGCCGACGATGCTGATCAGGCCCACGGGCAGCAGCATGCCGGAAGGAGACTGTCCCGTTCGCATGGCTACGCCGATCAGGATCGGTAGCAACATCACGACGATCGGCGTGTTGTTGATGAATGCGCTCAATACGGCGCAGACCAGCAGCGTGGCCAGCATCGACAGGGCCGGCGCCTTGCGCCAGGAAATCGCCAGGCCGCGCCCGACCGGTTCGAGTGCGCCCGACCGGATCAGCCCGTGGCCGAGGATCATCAGCGAGCACACGGCGATCAGGGCCTGGTGGCCGAATCCGGCATAGAAATCGGTGGGGCTGAGCTCGCGCCCGTCCGGCCCGACGTAGGGAAAGACCTGGAAGCCGATGGTGAGTATGGCCAGCACGACCAGCGAGCTGGTCTCGAGCGGAATCCGGTCGCGCGAGAACAGCACCAGGGCCAGCAGAACCAGCAGGAGCACGCCGAGTGCATGGTAGTTGGGGAGTGCGAGGCTCATAGCTTGCCGATTTTACGCACAAACGCCCGCCACGGCGTCAGCCGCCGGCAGAGGCCAGCTGGCTTTCGAGCGCCTTGAGCGATTCCACCGGCGGCAGGCAGCGCTGCCCGAGACAGGCCATGGCAACGGCCTCCCGCTTGCCGGCGAGCGGCCGGAGGCTTTCGGGCAGGTCATCGGGCGGCAGGTCGCCGCCCAGCCGGTAGACGTCGAATCGGTCTGTGGCGGCCAGCTTCCGGTGCCATTCGGCCACGGGATCGTCGGGACCTGCGAGCAGCACCTGTGGCCGGGGATGCTCGAGACTGTTCCAGGCGCGCACCAGCGTGGCGTGGGCCATGGCCGAGCGTTCGATATCGCCGCGGGCGGCATCGACCGCCTTGTGGGCCGCATCGACCAGCGCCGGGTCGCCGCACAGGTGGCCCAGCCGCGCGAGACCGACGACGGCCAGGCCGGCCCCTGCCGGCGTGGCATCGTCGGCGTGCGCCAGCGGGCGGGTCAGCAGGCTCTCGTAGTCGCGGGGCGTGAGATACAGCGCGCCGCTGGTCTCGTCGGCGAACTGACCCACGATGCGTCGGCCGATGCGCCGGGCCAGGTTCAGCCAGCGGACCTCGAATCGCCAGGCCAGTAATTCCAGGCAGGCCGCCAGCACGCTCGCGTGCTCGTCGAGCAACGCCGTCTGCGCGCTGCGTCCGCCGCGCCACACCGCGCGCGGCGGTTCCTGACCGAACAGGTTTACCGCCACGCTGTCGAGCGCCTTTGCGGCGCCTTCCAGCCAGTCTTCGCGGCCGAGCAGCCGGCCGGCGACGGCCAGGTTCTCGATCATCAGACCGTTCCAGTTGGCCAGCATCTTGTCGTCGCGGCCCGGGGCGGGCCGTTCCTGACGTGCCTCCAGCAGCCGTTTGCGGGCCGACTCGAGGCGGCGGTCGATTTCGGCTTCGCTCAGGTCTTCCCGGACCAGCTCGCCCCGCGAGCGGGCGATCACCAGGTGCCAGTATTCGCTCTCGAAATTCGGCGGGCCGTCCAGGCCGAAGCGGGCGCTGAACAGTTCCTGCTCGTCGGAGGTCAGGCGCTCGGCCACCTCCTTGCGCGTCCACACGTACCAGGCGCCTTCACCGTCTTTGTTGTCGGCGTCCAGGCTGGCCGCGAAGCCGCCGCTTTCCAGACTCATCTCGCGCTCGAGCCATTCGACCAGGCGCTCGCACACGGCCTGGAAGTCCCTCCGTTGCCAGCGCCGGGCGGCGCGGGCATAGAGCCCCAGCAGCAGGGCGTTGTCCGACAGCATCTTCTCGAAATGCGGGATTTCCCACACCGCGTCGACGCAGTAGCGGAAGAAACCGCCGCCGAGCTGGTCGTGCAGGCCGTGCCGCGCCATGGCGGTGAGCGTGTCGCCGAGCATCTGGGCGGGGTGCTCGCCCTCGATTTCAGCCAGCGCGGCCAGCAGCGGCGCCTGCGGGAACTTGGGTCCGCCGCCGAAGCCGCCGTTGTCGCGGTCGAAGCGCGCGCCGGCCTCGGCCGTCAGCGACTCGAGGGCCGATTCCAGGTCCGCCTCGCCTCCCGGGCGGGGCGTGGCCACCGCCTGCAGTGCCTCCTGGACCTGCAGGTGCTGCTGGCGCAACTCCTCGCGTCGCGTCGACCAGACCTGGTGGATGCGCTCGAGCAGGTCGCCGAAGGCGATCATGCCGTGGCGCGGCTCGGGCGGGAAATAGGTGCCGGCGAAGAACGGCGCGTGGCTGGCCGGGTCGAGGAAGACGGTCAGCGGCCAGCCGCCGCCGCGGCCGGTCAGCAACTGGTGGGCGAGTTGGTAGATCCGGTCGAGGTCCGGGCGTTCCTCGCGGTCGACCTTGATGTTGACGAAGAACGCGTTCATGCGCTCGGCGATCTCGTCGTTCTCGAAGCTTTCGTGCGCCATCACGTGGCACCAGTGGCAGGCGCTGTAGCCGATCGACAGCAGGATCGGCCGGTCGAGCGTGCGCGCCATGGCCAGCGCTTCGCGATCCCAGGGCTGCCAGGCCACCGGGTTGTCGGCGTGCTGGAGCAAGTAGGGGCTCAGGGCTTCGCCCAGGCGGTTTTCGGTCGCTTCGTTGGTCATGGGGGCATGGTAAGGGTTTCAGTGTTCAGGTTTCAGGTTTCAGGAAAGGAGGGTTCGGGGTTCGGGAAACCGCTGTGGTAGGTTTTCATCTGGATTGAGGGGTTTGGAGGTTTGTGATGATTCCAGTGAGGGTTTGTGTAGCGATTCTGGTTGTGGTGTCGATGTCTCTTGCGATGGCCGGCTGGGCTGGTGATCGGCTGGAATTCGAGGCTTCGGAGCCGGAGTTGCTACCCGACCCGGATTGGGGGCCTTATTTGCTTTCCGAAGAAGGCTACGAGGATTTTGCTGAAGGCGCGCAAGGCCAAGACTACATGGTCACCCTCGACGCGTTTCCCGAAACGCCTAAGCCGTTGCTGGGCTATGGGTTCAACTTCGTCTACGGTGGGAAGAATCGCAGCTTTGCGGTCTTCGGTTCGGAAAGTGAAGGTTACACCCTGTATGCCGATGTGGACTCGGACGGCAGCCTTGCCGACGAGGCGGCTTGGTCACTCGATTCGAGCGAAGGGCGTTATGCCGTTGACTTCGAGACGACCGATTCCGGACAGGCGGCCGGAAAGCCGGTGGCGTTTCCGATCCTTTCCCGTTTCGTGATATTCCCCGACGGGATTGATGACTCCGGGCGCCCGGCCGGCGTCTGGCATTCGGAAACGGTAAGGCGCGGCCGAGTCGTCGTGGATGGCTTGTCTGTTCCCTTCGAGTTGTACGGCCGAGCCGGTCGTTACGATTACCCCAGTCAGACCATCTGGTTCGACCTCGATGCCGACGGCGAGGGCGGCGAGTCGCGTGAATCGCCCGAACTCTTTCGCAACCGCGATGGGTACGTCAACCTCGGTGAGCAAAGCTATGCCTTCAGCGTCGATCCTTTCGGGCGTCACCTGGAGTTGATTCCCGAAAGCGAAAGGCTTCCCGACCGCCAGGCTCTGAAAGAGGGGCACCCGGCGCCTGATTTCCAAACGACGACCATCGACGATCGTTCGATCCGGTTGGCTGATTACAAGGGGAAGGCTTTGCTGCTTTACTTCTGGGCAGACTGGTGTGGCCCCTGCCACAGTGAAGCGCCGAGGCTGGCCGAGATTGACAGCACCTGGAGCGACCGGGGGCTGCAGATCCTTGGCATCACGACCGACGAAGAAAGCACGATCGAAGCGTTCACGTCCGAACACGGCCAGTCCTGGCCGCAGATCAGCGAAGGTTTTGACGGGGCCGTGCATCGCGCCTATCGGGTCGCCGCCTACCCGACCAAGTACCTGGTCGATCCGCACGGGGATCTGCTCTGCGGCGAGCAGGGGCCGTCATTCTGGACGGAATGCTGGCCGAAGGCGGAAGCAGTCCTGCCGTCGGGCGCTGACTGAGCACCTGCAGCGCTTGCTGTTCGCGGTGCCGCGGATACTGCGGGCTCAATCCGGGAGCGCTCTTCTGCGATAATCCGGTTCATGAACCAGTCCGAATTCTATTTCCACCGCATCGATCCGGTGGCCGTCGAGATCGGCGGCTTTGCCATCTACTGGTACAGCCTGATGTATCTCGTGGCTTTCGGCGCCTTCTGGCTGCTGGGCCGGTACCGGGCGCAGCGCGATGACACGCCCCTGAAGCCCCACCAGGTCGGGGATTTCCTGTTCTGGGGGGTAATCGGGGTCATCGTCGGCGGCCGGCTGGGCTACGTGCTGTTCTACGGCTTCGACCAGCTGATGGGCGACCCGCTGTTCCTTTTCCGGATTCGCGACGGCGGCATGAGTTTCCACGGCGGGCTGGTCGGCGTACTCGTGGCGATCTGGGCTTACGGGCGCCATCTCGGCTGCGGCTTTCTCCGCCTGGGCGATTTCACCGCCCCGCTGGTGCCGATCGGCCTGGCCGCCGGGCGCCTGGGTAATTTCATCGGCGGGGAGCTGTGGGGGCGGACCACGGACGTGTCCTGGGCGATGATCTTTCCGGAATCGATCCAGGCCGGCGGGAGAACGTCGCCCACGCTCTACCAGCAGTATCTCGGCGGCGCCCTCGACGAGTTCGCCCGTCACCCGTCCCAACTCTACCAGGCCGCACTGGAGGGCCTGGCCCTGTTCGTGATCCTGTGGATCTACTCGGCCCGCCCGAGACCCACCGGCGCGGTCGGCGGCGCCTTCCTGGCCGGCTACGGTGTGTTCCGCTTCATCGCCGAGTTCTACCGCGAGCCCGATGCGCACCTGGGCTACGTCGCCCTCGACTGGATGACCATGGGGCAGATTCTCTCGCTGCCGATGTTCATCGCCGGCGTGGCCCTGATGGCCTGGGCCTATCGGAGCCGCGCATGAACAATTACCTCGACCTGCTTCGTCACGTGCGCGAGAACGGCACGCGCAAGGACGATCGCACCGGCACGGGGACGCTGAGCGTCTTCGGTCACCAGCTGCGCTTCGATCTCTCCGAAACCTTTCCGCTGGTGACCACCAAGAAGCTCCACCTGCGCTCGATCATCCACGAGCTGCTGTGGTTCCTTCGCGGCGACACCAACATCGGCTACCTGAAAGAGCACGGCGTGAAGATCTGGGACCAGTGGGCCGACGAGACCGGCAGCCTGGGCCCCATCTACGGTGCGCAGTGGCGATCGTGGCCGGCGCCGGACGGAAGAACGATCGACCAACTCGACGAAGTGGTCGAGCAGATCCGGCAACGGCCCGACTCTCGCCGGCACGTGGTGTCGGCCTGGAATCCGGCCGACCTGCCGGACGAGTCAGTCTCACCGCAGGAGAACGTCCGCGCCGGGCGCATGGCCCTGGCCCCGTGTCACTGCCTTTTCCAGTTCCATGTTGCCGACGGGCGACTGAGCTGCCAGCTCTACCAGCGCTCGGCCGATTGCTTCCTGGGTGTGCCCTTCAATATCGCCAGCTATTCGCTGCTGACCCTGATGGTGGCGCGCGTGACGGGCCTGGCGCCCGGCGAATTCATCCACACCTTCGGCGATGCGCACATCTACCTCAACCATCTCGAGCAGGTCGACGAACAGCTTTCGAGAACGCCTTTCCCGGCGCCGCGCATGTACATCGACAACGATCGCGGGCGACTGGGCGATTTCGTCTACCAGGACTTCAGGCTGGAAGGTTATCGCTCGCACCCGGCCATCCGGGCGCCGATCGCCGTGTAACGACGATCGGCGCCTTCGGGCGTTCAGGTGCCCGCGAAAGCGTCCGGCCCGTCGACATCCGAGAGTTTGCGGAATACGGCCAGGGCCGCACCCACGAACAGGGCCATCGACACCCAGAGCCCGGAGAGGAAGCCGACGGTGCCTTGCGACCATGCTCCGGCGAAGTAGTCGATACCGGCCTCGGCGCCGGGCATGGGCGCGAAGCTCATTCCGTACATGGCCGTGTAGTGCATGCCGCAGACCGCAAGGCCCATCAGCAGCGGGCTGAGCAGACGCTTGACGCCGCGCCAGTGCACGATGATGCGCAGCGCGACCGTGGCCGCGACGACGGCAATCCCGATCGACAGCGCGATGATGGCATTGTCGTGGGTCATCGTCATGGGCATGCGCATGGCCGTCATGCCCAGATAGTGCATCGCGGCCACGCCGAGTCCGAAGACCACGCCCGCGGTCAGCCAGGCGACGATGCTGTCGCGCCAGCGATGGGCCACGAACAGTCCCATGCCGGAAAGCAGGATGGGCAAGCCCAGCGAGAGTAGGGTGGTACTCACATCGTAGGTGACCGGGCCTTCCATTCGGAAGGCGAGCATGCCGGTGAAATGCATGGCCCAGATGGCGCAGCCGCCGAAGATGATCGCGGCCAGCGACAGCCAGCCGAAGTTGATCCGCCCGTCGCGCTCGACGATGAAATCGGCGAGATAGAGACTGATCAGGGCACCGATGACCGAAATGACATAGGACAGGCCGACCAGCGCCAGATCGTGGCTGGCGATGAATGCTTGCATGGGTTTCCCCTTCCCTTGGCGTGTGATTGATGCGGCCTATGCCGCTCGAGAGCCTCATAGTCGCGCATAGGCTTCGGTGTCCTGTGAATGCCGGCTCCGCGTTCGGTGATGCGGGCTGTCCCCGAGTCTTCTCGGGCGGGGCTAAGATGGTGGCGAGAACTTCAACGAGGACGAGGCGTGACGGAAATCACCCTGGTGGCCGCGATGGCCAGAAACCGCGTGATCGGCGACGAGGGCGGCATGCCCTGGCACTTGCCGGCCGATCTGAAACACTTCAAGGCGGTCACGATGGGCTGCCCCGTCGTGATGGGGCGGCGCACCTTCGAGTCGATCGGCAGGCCGCTGCCAGGGCGGACCAATATCGTGATCAGTCGCTCGCGACCCGAGTTGCCCGACGGTGTCGTGCTCGCTGGCGGGCTGGACGAAGCCATCGAGCGAGCCGGGGCACAACGGGTGATGGTCATCGGGGGCGGTCAGGTCTATCGCGAGGCACTCCGGCGCGCCGACCGGATGGAGTTGACCCTGATCGATGCGGTGGTCACCGGTGACACCGTCTTTCCGGAATGGCCGGCCTCCGAATGGCGCCTGGCCGCGATGCAGGCCCGCCCGTCCGACGAGGCCAACGCCCACAACCTGGTGTTTGCGACCTTCGAGCGGGCCGCTTCGCGCGATTGATTGATCCTGAAGGTACAATAGCGGGCCCGCCGAGGTATTACTGATGGCAGCCGCTTTTCGTTCCAACGCCAACCTGGACCAGTACTGGCCGGACAAGCGCCGCGTCACGATCGTGGGCGCGGTCTGGAACCTGCTGCTGGCGATCGGCAAGATCGCCGCCGGTATCGTCGGTCACTCGCAGGCGCTGATCGTCGACGGCATTCATTCCCTGTCCGACATGGTCAGCGATGCGGTGGTGCTGGTGGCCGCACGCTGGAGCGCGATCGAGGCCGATCACAACCACCCCTACGGTCACGGGCGGATCGAAACCGTCGCCACGGCCATCGTGGGCGTGCTCCTGCTGGCGGTGGCCATTGGCTTCATCGTCGATGCCGTGCTCAGGTTGCTCGATCCCGAGCGCCTGATGCAGCCCGGCTGGCTGGCCCTTTGGGCCGCCGCCGCCTCGGTCGGCATCAAGGAGATCCTGTTCTGGTACACGCGGCGGGTGGCGCGGCATTCGCGTTCGAACCTGATCATGGCCAATGCCTGGCACCACCGTTCCGACGCGCTTTCCTCGATCGTCGTCATCGCCGGCGTGATCGGCGCGATGGGCGGGTTCCTCTGGCTCGATGCCGTGGCGGCCATCCTGGTTGCCGGCACCGTGGCCGTCATGGGCGGGCGTTTCGCCTTCGATTCCCTCGTCGAGTTGGTCGACACCGCCGTGCCGCCGCGGGAACAGAAGCAACTGGCGAAGATCATCCTGTCGGTCGACGGCGTGCAGGACTTTCGCGATCTGCGCACGCGGCTGATGGGCGGCCAGATTTTCATGGACGTGTGCATCCTGCTCGATCCGCAACTGACGCTCGACGAGGCCAACCGCGTCGCCGCCATGGTGCGAACCCGGCTGTTGAGCGAATCGACCGAGGTCTTCGACGCCGTCGTCAGCGTCGCGCCCCTGCGCGCGCCCCGGATGCGGCGCACGGCCTGATGGCGCGCACGATCTTCATCGGCGACCTGCAGGGTTGCTGCGCGCCTTTCGAGAAACTGCTGGACCGACTCCGCTTCGATCCCGCGACCGATCGTCTCCGCCTGGCCGGCGACCTGGTCAATCGCGGCGGCGAGTCGCTGGCCACGCTTCGCCTGGCGCACTCCCTGCGCGATGTCTCCACCACGGTGCTCGGCAATCACGACCTGCACCTGCTGGCCTATGCGAGCGGGCAACTGGGAAAGTCCAACGACGAATTCGAGGCGATCCTGGACGACGAACGCGGCCCCGAACTGCTTGACTGGCTTCGAGCGTGCCCGTTGATCTGGTTCGACGAAGCATCCGGGCTGGCCATGGTCCATGCCGGTGTCGATCCGCGCTGGGGGCCGGCGCAGGCCCGTGAATGCGCGATCGAGGTCGAGCGCGCCCTGACCGAATCACCGTCGGAGTTCTTCGCCGGCATGTACGGCGACGAGCCGGACCGCTGGCAGCCCGACCTGCCCGAGATCGAGCGCTTGCGCACCATCACCAACGTGCTCACGCGCATGCGCTTTTGCAGCGCCGACGGCCGTCTGGACCTGGCCACGAAGGGCGGCGCCGAAAGTGCCCCGCCGGGATTCGGGCCCTGGTTCCAGCATATGCACCCCGACTGGCGTGACTGGACGCTCGTGTTCGGCCACTGGTCGCAGCTGGGGCTCTATCAGGGCGACGGAGTGATCTGCCTGGACAGCGGCTGCGTCTGGGGCGGGTCGCTTTCGGCGCTGGTCGTCGAAGACGGTGGACGGCGCATAGAATCGGTCGACTGCGCCGGCGCTTGAGACGGCCGATTCAGCGCCCGGCCAGGGCCGCCAGTACCGGCGCCATCTCGGGCCGGCGCGACGTCCAGATCTCGAAAGCCAATGCGGCCTGGCCGACCAGCATCCCCAGCCCGTCGTGCACCGGCAGCCCGTGCGCACCGCACCATCGTGAGAACGTCGCTTGGGCCGGGCCGTAGTTGAGGTCGTAGGCGACGGCGGAGTCTGCAAGCCAGTCGCGTTCGAGCGGTGGCAGGGCGTCGGCGTGGCCAGCGCTGGTTGACTGGATCAGCAGGTCGAAATCGCTCCCCGGGTCGGATTCGAACCCGGCGCCGTCGATCGTGCCGAGATGGGAGAACTTCTCGGCCAGTCGCTCGGCGCGGTCGGCGGTGCGATTGATCAGGTGAACACAGGCGGGCTCGCGCGCGAGCAGCGGCCCGAGAATGCCGGCCACCGCGCCGCCGGCGCCGACGATCAGGATGCGTCGTCCGGCCGGGTCGATGCCGAGGCGGTCGAAATCGAGCAGGAGGCCCGCACCGTCGGTGTTGTAACCGTGCCAGCCGTCATCGGCCAGGCGCAGCGTATTGACCGCGTGCGCCTGTCGGGCCGGGCGATCGATACGCGTACAAAGTTTCAGACCCGTCTGTTTGAGCGGAACGGTCAGGTTGGCACCGGTCCCGCCGCTGCCCCGGAAAGCGGCCAACCGATCCGGCAGTTCGTCGACACCCGATTCGATTGCTGAGTACTCGACGTCGATCCCGAGCTGCTCACCGAACAGGCGATGAATTCGCGGCGACAGGCTGTGCGCCACCGGCTGGCCGAAGACTGCCAGTCTTACTATCGGAGTGCTCACAGGGCGTGAGGGAATGAAAAGAAAAAATTGTCCACAGATGAACACAGATGAACACAGATGAAATAAGGAAAAGCAAAGAGACCTGACTCATTTCCCTGGGCGAGTGCCTTCATCTTCGTTGCAGATTTTATTGTTTTCAAAATCAGTGTTTATCTGTGTTCATCTGTGGACAAATAGATTTTAATGTTTTAGCGCTTTAGCCCTTCAACAAACTGGCGGCTTCCAGGGCAGCGTAGGTGAGGATGCCGCTGGCGCCGGCGCGTCGGATCGAGGTCAGGGTCTCGAGCAGGACCTTGTCGTTGTCCAGCCAGCCCCGTTCGGCCGCGGCCTTGAGCATGGCGTACTCGCCGGAGACGTGATAGGCGAAAGTCGGCACGCCGAAGGTTTCGTGCACGCGGCGGATGATGTCGAGGTAGGGCAGGGCCGGCTTGATCATCACCCAGTCGGCGCCCTCCTCGAGATCCAGCTCCACTTCGCGCAGGGCCTCGTCGCTGTTGCCCGGGTCCATCTGGAAGCTCTCCTTGCCGGACTTGCCCAGGTTGCCCGCCGAGCCAACGGCATCGCGGAACGGCCCGTAGTAGCTCGAGGCGTACTTGGCCGCGTAGCTGAGGATCAGGGTGTTGACGTGGCCGTCGGCCTCGAGTTGCTCGCGGATGGCGCCGATGCGGCCGTCCATCATGTCCGAGGGCGCCACCACGTCGGCGCCGGCCTCGGCGTGGGACATCGCCTGGCGGACCAGGGCGTCGACGGTGCGGTCGTTGAGCACGTAGCCGTCGGCGTCGACGATGCCGTCGAGGCCGTGGCTGGTGTAGGGGTCGAGCGCGACATCGGTGATCACGCCAAGCTCCGGGAAACGCGCCTTCAGGGCCTTGACGGTCTCGGGCACCAGCCCGTCCTCGCGCCAGGCCTCGGCGGCGTCGGTGCTCTTGCGCTCGGCCGGTACCACGGGGAACAGCGCCATGGCCGGAATGCCGGCCGCCAGGCAGCGCTCGGCCAGCTCGAACAGGCCGTTGCGCCCGACCCGTTCGACCCCGGGCATGGACTCGACCGCCTCGCGGCCCTTTTCGTCTTCCAGCACGAAGGCCGGCAGGATCAGGTCAGCGGGCGAAAGCCGCGTCTCGCGCGCCAGGTCGCGGGCGAATCGGCTCGCGCGCGTACGGCGCATTCGGGTATCGGGGAAGGGCATCGTTGCTCTGGTGGTTTGCGATCCCGGCATTATAAATCGCGGCGCCCGGCGTCGCCGCCGCGGTGCTTGCTGGTTTTTTCGCTCCTTCGTTCATTCGTTCATTCGTTCTCTCGTTCCGGCACGTTGAGCACTGGGGGCATTGATGAGGTTGGTGCCGCCAACAGCCAACGCCCCGAAACAAAAAACCAAAAAACCAAAAAACCAAGAAGCCAATAAGCACGACCTCGACGCCGGGATGCTAATCTCAAGTCATGCCAGCCTCCATCCGCATTCCCGAAATGCGCGCATCCGAGCCGGTCGACGTGCCGGCCGGTGACATTGCCCGGCTGGCCGGGTTCATCGACGCCCACGATCGCCTTGCCGTGCTGACCGGCGCCGGCATCTCCACGCATTCGGGTATTCCCGCCTACCGCGACGGCAGCGGGCGCTGGCTGCAGCGCCGGCCCATTCTCTTCCAGGACTTCATGCGCTGCGAGCACACCCGCCGGCGCTACTGGGCGCGCAGCTACTTCGGCTGGCCGGTGATGGCGAAGGCCGCGGTCAACGCCGCGCATGAGGCGCTGGTGGCGCTCGAGCGCGGCGGGCGGCTGGCGAAGGTGATCACCCAGAACGTCGACGGCCTGCACAGGCGCGCCGGGCAGGCGGGCCTGGTCGAACTGCACGGGCGCCTCGACCGCGTCCATTGCCTGGACTGCGGCACGGTCGGCTGCCGCGCGGAACTGCAGCGGCGGCTGGCCGAGCTCAACCGAAACTGGACCGCCGATGTGCAGGGCATCAACGCCGACGGCGACGCCCGGCTGGACGATTCCGACTGGCCGGGCTTTCGTGTGGCCGGCTGCCCGGCCTGCGGCGGCACGCTCAAACCGCAGGTCGTGTTCTTCGGCGAAACCGTGCCGCGTCAAACGCATGAAGCGGTCGGTGAGGCCTTGTCGCGGGCCACCGCGCTGCTGGTGGTGGGCAGTTCCCTGGTGGTCGGTTCGGCCTATCGCCTGGTGCGCGATGCCGCCGCTCGCGGTTTGCCCGTGGCGGCCGTCAATCGTGGCCGCACGCGGGCCGACGAGTTGCTGGCCTTCAAGGTCGACGCCGGTTGCGAGACGGCGCTGTCGGCGGCCGCCGATCTTTGCCTGGGGCGGGCTTCAGGCCGCGGTCGATAGCCCCGGCGCGACGCCCGCGGCGAGCGCGTCGAAGTAGTCGCGCGTGAGATCGAGCTGTTGGCGCGCGGATTCGGCGCGGTTGACCACCTGGCGAAATCCGGCGTTCTCGGCGCGATCCCGCGCATACCAGCCCAGATGCTTGCGGGCGATGCGCACGCCGCGGTGCTCGCCGTAGAAGTCGTAGAGCGCCTCGAGATGGCCGAGCAGGATGTCGCGCACTTGCGCAACCGGCTTTTCGGGGAGGCGCTCACCGGTGGCCAGGAAGTGGGCGATCTCGCCGAAGATCCAGGGGCGCCCCTGGGCGGCGCGGCCGACCAGCAGGCCGGCGGCGCCCGTGATTCTGAGCACCTCGCGCGCCTTTTCCGGAGAGTCGATATCGCCGTTAGCCCACACCGGGATGCGCCGCTCGGCGACGATTGCCGCGATGGTGTCGTATTCCGCGCGTCCCTGGTATTTCTGGTCGCGCGTGCGGCCGTGGATCGCGAGTGCGGCAATGCCGGACTCTTCGGCAATGCGGGCGATGGTCGGACCGTTGCGGTGTTCAGCGTCCCAGCCGGTGCGCGTCTTGAGGGTGACCGGCACGTCGACGGCGGCCACCACCGCCTCGAGGATCCGCGCGACCAGGGCCTCGTCGCGCATCAGGGCCGAGCCGGCCCAGGCCTTGCAGACCTTCTTGGCCGGGCAGCCCATGTTGATGTCGATGATCTCGGCGCCGTGATCGACGTTGTATCGGGCCGCCTCGGCCATGCGTTCGGGCACGGTGCCGGCGATCTGCACGCTAACCGGGCCGGGTTCGCCGTCGTGGTCCATTCGTTCGCGGGATTTGCGCGTGTGCCACAGCGAGGGATCGGAGGTCGTCATCTCCGAGGTGGCCAGGCCGGCCCCGAGTTGGCGGCACAGCAGGCGGAACGGCTTGTCGGTGACGCCGGCCATGGGCGCCAGGCCGAGCGCGGGCGCGATCCGGTGACCGCCTATCGGGAGAGCGGCGCCGGTCGTCGATGTGTCGTCAGCAAAGGCCATGGCTCATTGTAGGATGCGCGATAGATTGATTTCACTTACCGGGTCGATCCCGGAAACCGAGCCTATGAGCCCCGGACAGGAACGACGCCGCTTCCACCGATTTCCGTTCCACGCCGACTGCGAACTCGTGGACGACGAGGGTCGGCCGCGCGCCTGCGAATTGCTCGATCTGTCCATCAACGGAGCGCTCGTCGAACTGGATCGTCCCGGCGACTTCGACTCGGCGCGTGCGGGCGACCTGACGCTGAAACTCCGCGGCCTGTCGGACGGCACCCGGGCGGAAATCGTCGTCGACGTGAAGGCGCTGAGGGTCGAGCAGCGCCGCGTGGCCTGCCGCTTCCTGCACATCGACCCGGACAGCTTCGAGAACCTCAAGGACCTGATTGCCGCCAATCTCGGCGACCTGTCGATGCTCGACCGCGAACTGACCCAGCTCGACTACTGGCCCGGGTTGTCCATTTCACCCAGCGCGGCCTGACGATCCCCGGGCAGAAGCCAGCCGGCCATCACGGCCTCGAGTTCCTCGACCCCCTGTCCGGTCACCGCAGAGAACAGCTGCACGCCGACGCTCTCGTCGACCATCCTGCGAACCTTCATCAGGGCCTCCTTCTGCTTGCCGCGACCGAGCTTGTCGGCCTTGGTCAACACGAGGTGCAGCGGCAGGCCCCGGTCGGCCGCCCAGTTGGCCAGGTCGACGTCGCCCGGTTTGAGCGGATGGCGCACGTCCATGACGATCAGCAAGCCGGCCAGCGCCTCGCGCTTTTCGAGGTAGCCCTGGATCAGTCCCTTCCAGTGTTTCTTGAGATCGCCGCCGACCCGGGCGAATCCGTAGCCGGGCAGGTCGACCAGGTGACGGGTCTCGTCGAGGCGAAAGAACACCAGTTGCCGGGTCCGGCCGGGCGTTCGGCTGGTCCGGGCCAGTGATTTCTGCCCGCACAGGCGGTTGATGAGGCTCGACTTGCCGGCATTGGAGCGTCCGGCGATGGCGACTTCCGCGCCGATATCGGGCGGCAGCTGCGGTCGGTTGTGAACGCTGATCAGGTATTCGGCCCGCCTGAGCAGCGACTGGACGGATTCCATGGGGATTGGTGCTGGCACGGCAGAAGCTGAGAGGCGATAATATCAGGTTCAGACTTCCAATCAGGAGAAGGATCCAAATGGCTCGATTCTTGGTGATGCTGCTTGCATCGGCGCCGCTGCTGGCCCAGGCCCAGGTTGTCGGCGACCCCGAAGCCGGCCAGGAGAAGGCGGCAGTTTGCGCCTCCTGTCACGGCATGGACGGCAATTCACAGGTCAGCATCTGGCCCAAACTCGCCGAGCAGCATGCCGGTTACGCTGCGCGCCAGTCGCGGCTCATCCGGGAGCAGGAGCGGAACGTGCCGGAGATGTACCCCATCGTCGCCGACATGAGCGACCAGGACCTGGCCGACATCGCTGCCTACTACGAGCAGCAGGCCCTCAAGCCCGGCGTGGCCGACGAAGCCCTGGTCGATGCCGGTGAGGCGATCTACCAGGCGGGCAATCCCGAATCGGGTGTTCCGGCCTGTGCCGCCTGCCACGGCCCGTCCGGAAGCGGCATCAAGGGTGCCTATTATCCGCGCCTGGGCGGCCAGCACGCCGACTACACGCAGAAGCGCCTGCAGGACTACCGCAACGGCGTGACCAGCGGCGAGGACGACCCGTACAGCAAGATCATGGTGGCCGTCGCCGAGAACATGACCGACGAGGAAATCCAGGCGGTCAGCTCCTACATCGAGGGGCTGCACACGGCGCGCTGGTAAGCTGGATCGACAAGGCCCATAGTGGAACTCGCTCGACCCGGGCGGGTCTGATTGGGCCATACAACCACTACAAACGCGGAGTACCCAATGCGCAAGTATCTGCACCTGATGGCAAGCGCGGTCGTGCTGTTTTCCGGCTCGCTGATGGCACAGGAGTTCCAGGAAGGGCAGCACTTCCAGAAGATCGGCAGCCCCGTCGCCACGCCCGACGACAAGGTGGTCGTGACCGACGGTTTCGCCTACCCCTGTGGCGCCTGCCGCCGCTTCCTGCCGTACGTCGGTTCCTGGGCGGAGAACACGCCGGACTACGTCGAGGTCGAGCACCTGCCCATCGCGCTCCAGCCGGGCTGGGACCTGTTCGTCCGCGCCTACTACACGGCCCAGGTCATGGGCATCGCGGAGGAAACGCACGAGGCGATGTTCAAGGCGGTCCACGACGAGCGCCGTCAGTTCCGCAGCTTCGAGGACATCGCCGACTTCTATGCCGAGCACGGCGTGGAAGCCGAAAGCTTTCTCAACACCGCACAGTCCTTTGCCGTGGACGCTCGCATTCGACAGAATCGGAACGACGTGCGCACCTTCGGCATTCGCGGAACGCCGGCGGTCATCGTGCAGGGCAAGTGGCGGGTGAGCCCCAACGGCTTCAGCAGCTATGACGAGATGCTGGCCGCTGTCGACTATCTGGTCCAGCGCGAAGCCGAAGCCCTGGGCCTTGGACAGGACGCGGAGACCCCGGAAAGCGACGAAGCGGCTTCGTCCGAACAGGCTGAAGAAGCCTCCAGCTGATCGTCGTGGGCGGCGCCGGCCGGCAGTTGAAGCTGCTGAGCTACAACATCCAGGCCGGCACCTCGACCGGCCGCTATCGCGAGTACGTCACTCGCAGTTGGCGGCAGGTTCTGCCCAACAACCAGCGCGTCGCCAACCTCGACTCCATCGCCGAGCTGGTGCGCGACTACGACATCGTCGCGCTGCAGGAAGTCGACTGCGGGAGCCTGCGGTCGGGTTTCCTCAACCAGGCCAAGTACCTGGCGACGCACGCCCAGTTCCCCTGGTGGAGCCACCAGGGGAACCGCAAGGTCGGCATCGTGGCTCACGCCGGCAACGGCCTGCTCAGCCGAATCGAACCCAGCGAGATCGAGGAGCACCGCCTGCCCGGCGCGATCCCGGGGCGCGGCGCCATGGTGGTCCGTTTCGGCGCGGGCGAGAAGGCCCTGTGGCTGGTCGTGCTCCACCTGGCGCTGGGGCGCCGCGCGCGCGCACAGCAGCTCGATTACGTCGCTTCCCTGGTCCGCTCCTATCCGCACGTGGTCGTGATGGGCGATTTCAACAGCGGGCCCGGTTCGCGCGAGGTGCGAAGCTTCTGTGACAAGGCAGGCCTGGTTCGTCCGGGCGAGCCGGTCCTGACCTTTCCCTCCTGGCAGCCGCAGCGCGCCATCGACCACATCCTGGTCTCCCCGAACATGCAAATCAGCGAACTGCGGGCGCTTCCGGTGACCTTTTCCGATCACCAGCCCCTGTCGATGACGGTGGATCTCGGCGACGACGTCGCCCTACCAGGCCATTCGGGCAGCGACCAGAATCAGTACCCCACCGAATACTCGTCTTAAAGCGCCCGCCGGCAGGCGATGCGCCAGGGTCACGCCCAGGGGGGCGGCCAGCACGCCGCCCAGACCGATCGCGAATGTTCCCGGCAACCAGACATGGCCGACGAGATGGCCTGGACCGGGCCCCGTCGGCGCCAGCGCGATGAAGACCACCGTGCCGGCCAGGGCGATCGGCCAGCCGCAGGCCGAAGCGTTGGCCACCGCCCGGACCATGTCATAGCCGTTTCGCGTCAGGTAGGGCACGTTGAAGGTGCCGCCGCCGATGCCCACGAGCGCCGACGCTGCGCCGATCAGCGGTCCCGCCAGCCACCACAGGCGCGGAAACGGTTCGCGCGCGGCGGGACGGGGCGTTTCGGCAAGCATCATGCGCACGCCGATGATCGCCGCGATGATGGCGAAAACGCGCGCCAGGGTCTCTCCCGAGACCAGGGTGGCCAGCAGGGCCCCCGCGGCCGCGCCAACGGCCACGCCGCTGCCGAGCCGGGAGATGGTCGGCCAGTCGACGGCGCCGCGTCTTGCATGGAACCAGACGGCACTGACGGCAGTCAGCAACATAGTGGAAAGCGATGTGGCCACGGCGACCGGGACGGCGACGCTCTCGTCGACCGAGTGCGCGCTGAGCAGGGCGGTGACGGCGGGCACGATGACCAGCCCGCCGCCGATCCCGAGCAGTCCGGCGAGCGTGCCGGCCGCAAGGCCGATCAGCAACAGGAAAACCAGGGACAGGAGCACTTGTCAGGATGCCGGACTCGTTGCAGGATGACCGGAATGGTGGAGCGTTGAGGCGATGAAAGCAAGCAGGCTCGTTGTGGTCACCGTATTCGCCCTGTTCGGGGCCATGCCGGCGCTGGCCGATCTCGAACAGCAGCGCGAAACCTTCCGGCAGGGCTGGCAGGCGGCCGAGCGCGGCGACCAGGCCGGCATGGTCCGGGCGATTGCCGCGTTGCCCGACTACGCCCTGACGCCGTATCTCCAGTTCGAACTGTTCCGGCAGCGCATCGACCGGGTGCCGGAAACGGTCATGACCCAGTTCCTCGCCCGCTATCGCGACTGGTCCTTCCACGACCAGCTCGAGCGCGCCTGGCTGCGCAGCCTGGGCGAACGCGAGGCTTTCGACCGGCTGCTGGCCCGCACGGGCGACAGCCGGGATATCGAGGTGCGCTGCCACGTGGCCCGCGCGAAGATCCGGCTCGGCCGCACCGACGGCCTCGTGCCCGAGGTTCGCGACCTGTGGCTGTCGGGCCGCTCCCGGCCCGACGCCTGCGACGAGGCTTTCGCCTGGTGGCGGCGCCAGGGCGAGCCCGACGCCGATACCGCCTGGCGGCGCTTCCGGCTGGCGCTGGATGCCGGCGAAACCGGCCTGGCACGCTACCTGCGCCGCTACCTCCCCGCCGACGAGCGCGAATGGGCCGATCGCTGGATCGCCGTCGAACAGCGACCCCACGCAACGCTGCGGCAGGCGCGCCAGTGGCGCGACCTGGACTACGCCCGCCTGGTCATCCAGTGGGGGCTCGAGCGCCTGGCGCGCTCGGACTGGGAGGCTGCGTCCGAGTCCTGGCGTGTGCTTTCGCGGCACTTCGCCTGGAGCGATTCGCAGGCCGCGGCCGTCGAACGCGAGATCGCGCTGTTCCGCGCCGTGGCGCTGGACAAGGGCGCGATCGGGGCCATCGACGCCCTGCCCGAGGCGGTCCGGGATCAGCAGATACTGGCCTGGCGCGCACGCGCCGCCATGTCGCAATCGAATTGGTCCGAGGTCCTTGCCAGCATCGAGGCCATGTCCCTGCGCGAGCAGGCGGATGCGCGCTGGCGCTACTGGCGGGGGCGAGCGCTGGCGGAACTGCAGCGCCCCGAAGCCATGCTGGCTTTCACCTCGCTGAGTACCGAAGCGCACTATTACGGCTTTCTCGCCGCCAGTCGTCTCGGCCAGCCGCTGAGCCTGTGCGACGAGACGCTTCATTCCGACGACGCCATCCAGCGCCGCTTGCTGCGAGACGCGGAATTCGAGCGGGTGCTCGAGCTTTTCCACGCCGGCCTGCCCTGGCATGCCCGCAGCACCTGGCGGCACCTGTCGCGTCGCCTGATCGACCGCGAGATCGAGCAGGCCGCGCTGATCGCGGCCGGCCGCGGTTGGCACCACCTTTCGATTGTCGCGCTCAACCAGGCCGGGCGTCGCCAGGCCTATCCCTGGCGTTTCCCCATGGCCGCCAAGGGCACGGTGCTCGCCGAGGCGAAGCGCTACGGTGTGGACCCGGCCCTGGCCTACGGCCTGATGCGGGCCGAATCGGCCATGCAGCCCGACGCGCGCTCGCACGCCGGGGCGTTGGGTCTCCTTCAGCTCATGCCCGGCACCGCGCAGGCGGTCGCCCGCCGCAACGGCTTGCGCTACAACGGCGCGGAGTCGTTGACCGATCCGGAGGTCAACGTGCCGCTGGGCATCGCCCACCTCGGCGAACTCCATCGCGATTTCGGCGGCAACTGGGTACGGGTGGCCGCTGCCTACAACGCCGGCGCCAACGCCGTCGAGCGCTGGGTCGATGAACGTCCCGACACCCCGCCGGACGTCTGGATCGAGACCCTGCCGTACTACGAGACGCGCGACTACGTTCCGAAGGTGCTGGCCTTCGCCACGATCTACGAATGGCAGCTGGAGCGCCGGCCGCAACTGCTTGCCGCCGAGATCAGGCCCGGTTCCGGCCCGGCGGCCGGCTTCGTGTGCCCGCCGTGACGGTCGACCGGTAGAATAGGAACGACACTCAAGGCCGGAGCGATCATGAAGGTTCTGATTCTGGGCGGTTCGGGTTTCGTCGGCTCGCACCTGACGCGACGTCTGGCTCGGGAGGGACACGAGGTCAGCGTGGTCACACGCTACGCCCCGGGCTGCAAGCACCTGTGGGTGATTCCACAGGCGACGATTCGACAGTTCGATCCCTTCGACAGCGAGCGCCTGGTCGAGGAGCTGCGCGGGCACGACGTGGCCATCAATCTCGTCGGCATCCTCAACGAACGCGGTTTTGGCGGCTCGGGTTTCCGGCGCGTGCACGTCGAGCTGGTCGAGAAACTCATCGAGGCCTGCGTCGAGGCCGGCGTGCCGCGATTGATCCAGATGAGCGGGCTCAATGCCGGACGAGGTGAAAGCCACTACCTGCGCACGCGCGGCGAAGGCGAGGCCCGGGTGCGTTCGGCCGACCGCGAAGGTCGATTGGCCGGGACCATCCTGCGCGCTTCGACCATCTTCGGGTCCGACGACAGTTTTCTCAATCGCTTCGCCGGTCTACTGAAAATCAGCCCGGTCCTGCCGCTGGCCCGGCCGCAGGCGAAATTCGCCCCGGTGTTCATCGACGACGTGGTCGAGGCTTTCGTGCGCGTCCTCGCCGACGACGAAACGGCCGGCCAGACATACGAACTCTGCGGCTCCGAGGAATGGACCCTGATCGGGATCGTGCGCTGGCTGCGCGACCAGCTCGAGCTCAGGCGGATCGTCATCGGCCTGCCCGATTTCCTGGGCCGCCTGCAGGGCATGGTCTTCGATTTCGTGCCGGGCAAGCCGTTTTCCAGCGACAACTACAAGTCGCTCAAGATTGACAGTCTCTGCCAGAGCGACGGTTTCAAGGCGCTCGGGATTCGTCCCTGGGGCCTGGCCGAGCGGGCCACGAGCTGGCTGCGGCCGGTCGGCAAGCAGGCCCGCTACCAGCAGTTCCGCCGCCAGGCCCGGCGTGAGCGAACCTGACACGCGCCGGGATCCGGCCGCCGGGCTGGCCGTCTACCGCGTCGGCGGTGTGGTGCGGGACCGCCTGCTCGGACGGCCCGCTTCCGATGCCGATTATGTGGTCGTCGGTGCCACGCCGGAGGTCATGCGCGAGCGCGGCTTCCGGCCCGTGGGGCGCGACTTCCCCGTCTTCCTGCATCCGGAAACCGGCGAGGAGTACGCCCTCGCCCGCACCGAACGCAAGGCCGGCCGCGGTTACCACGGATTCGTGTTCCATACCGGGCCCGAGGTCAGCCTCGAGGACGATCTCGAACGGCGCGACCTGACCGTCAATGCCATGGCACAAGACGCCGAGGGCGAAATCGTCGACCCCTTCGGCGGCCGCCGCGACCTCGAAGCCCGCGTGCTTCGCCACGTGTCGCCTGCCTTCCGCGAGGACCCGGTGCGCATTCTCCGGCTGGCCCGCTTCCAGGCGCGGTTTCCCGATTTCAGTGTGGCCGAGGAAACGCGCGCCCTGTGCCGACGGATGGTGGAAGACGGCGAGGCCGACCACCTGGTGCCCGAGCGCGTCTGGCAGGAGCTGTCCTCGGCCCTGATGGAAGTGCGCCCCTCGAAATGCTTCGAGCTGCTGCACGACACCGGCGCCCTGGCGGTGATCCTGCCCGAGCTGGATCGCCTGTTCGGCGTACCCCAGGTCGCCGAACACCACCCCGAAATCGACGCCGGCGTCCACACCCTGATGGTCGTCGACCAGGCCGCCCGCCTTGGCGGTTCGCTGCCGGCCCGCTTCGCCGCCCTGGTGCACGACCTGGGCAAGGGCCTGACGCCGGCCGACGAGCTGCCCCGGCACGTCGGCCACGAAAAGGCCGGGCTGCCGGCCATCCGCGCGGTCTGCGAGCGCCTGCGCGTGAGCGTGGAGTGCCGCGACATGGCCCTGCTGGTCGGCGAGCACCATCTCGTCGCCCATCGCGCGCTCGAGCTGAAACCGTCTACGGTAGTGCGCCTGTTCGAGCGCCTCGACGCCTTTCGCCGACCCGAACGCCTCGAGCCCTTCCTGCTGGCCTGCGAGGCCGATCGTCGCGGCCGAACCGGGCGCGAGGGCGAGACCTACCCGCAGGCCGGATTCCTCAGGCGCGCCCATGCCCGGGCCGTCGGTGTCAGTGCCCGGCCCTTCGTCGAGCGCGGACTGAAAGGGCCTGCGGTCGCCGAGGCGATCCATGCCGAGCGTGTGAAGCGCGTCGCAGAACTGAAGGAAGTCGGCTGATTTTCCGCCATCGGGGGGCACCATTCGCGCCGGACGTTGTCAATCCCCTGATCGGGCCCGAGGGATGATGCCCGGCCCTGACAAGAACGAATGACAGCGGAGAAACCGTCTTGCCCCTGACTCGACTTGGCCTGAGCAACCCGGTGGCCGTGGCCGTGGGCTGCATTTTGCTGGTGATCTTCGGGCTGCTTAGCCTGTCGCGCCTGCCGGTGCAGATGACACCCAATATCGACCGGCCGACGATCTCGATTTCCACCGGCTGGCGCGCAGCCGCGCCGTCGGAGGTCGAGTCGGAGATCATCGAGCCGCAGGAAAACCAGCTTCGGGACGTGCCCGGCCTGCAGCGAATGACTGCCACGGCCAGCCAGGGACGCGGTTCGATCAGCCTGGAATTCGACGTCGGCGCCGATCTCAATCGCGCGCTGATCGAGGTGATCAACCGCCTCAACCAGGTGCCGCGTTATCCCGCCGATGTCACCGAGCCGACTGTGCGCGTCGGCTCCGACCAGTTCGGCGACACCGTGGCCTGGTTTGCCATCCGGCCGATGCCCGACAACAATCGGCCGATCATCGAGTACCAGGATTTCATCGACGAGATCGTCAAGGAGCGGCTCGAACGCCTTCCCGGCGTGTCCTCGGCCAATCCGCGCGGCGGCCGGCCCTTCGAGGTGCGTATCACCTTCGATCCCTACCAGGCAGCCGCGATTGGTGTCGACCTCACCCGCATCGGTCAACGCCTGGGGCAGAACAACGACGTTTCCGGCGGTTTCCAGGAAGTCGGTCGGCGGCAGTACACCCTGCGCTTTGCCGGCCAGTACGAGATCGCCGATCTCGAGGACCTGGTGCTCGACTGGCGAGAGGGCCGTCCCGTCTACCTGCGCGACGTGGCCCGAGTCGAGCGCGTCATGCGCGACTCTTCGGGCGTCATGACTCAGAACGGCGGCCCTTCGATCGCCATGAACGTCATTGCGGAGCCGGGCGTGAACGTGCTCGAGGTGATGGGTGATATCCAGACAACGATCGAGGAGCTCCGGCGTAGCCACCTGACGCCCGCGGGCCTGGATATCGAGCAGGTCAGCGACGACACCGTCTATATCCGCCAGTCGGTCGGCATGGTCGCGACCAACCTGATCGTGGGCATGAGCCTGGCCGTGCTCGTTCTGTGGTGGTTCTTCCGCAAGCTCCGGGCGACCATGATGGTCGCGCTGGCCATTCCGCTTTGCCTTTGCTTCGCCTTCCTGGTGCTCGACGGCGTCGGGCGCACCCTCAACGTCATTTCGCTCGCGGGCCTGGCCTTCGCCACCGGCATGGTGCTCGATGCCGCCATCGTGGTACTCGAGAACATCGTGCGCCAGCGCGAGCAGGGACGGGCCCCGCTGGAGGCCGCCGACCGCGGCACGGGCCAGGTCTGGGGCGCGCTGCTGGCCTCCACGGCTACCACCGTGGCGATCTTCCTGCCGGTCATCTTCCTGCAGGACGAGGCCGGTCAGCTGTTCGCCGACCTGGCGGTCGTGATTTCCGCGGCCATCGTCTGCTCCCTCCTGGTCGCCATCGTCGTGCTGCCCACGGCCAGCTATCGCCTGCTCGGCGATGCCAAGCTCGAGGATCGCCACGGCCACTGGTGGCAGAAGGCCAGTGATTTCGTCATGGCGTTGACCGACACCCCGCGCCGGCGCTGGGGCTGGATCGCCGGGCTGACCGTCGTGCCCCTGGTGATCGGTGCGCTGCTGGTGCCGCCGGCCGACTACCTGCCCGAGGGCAAGCGCAATTTCATCTTCGGCTTCCTGCAGACGCCTTCGGGCATGGGGCCCGACACCGCCGAGGAAGAACTGGTCAAGCCGCTCAACGAACGCCTCATCCCCTACATCCGGGGCGAGAAGGAGCCGGCCATCGCCAACACCTTCCTGGGCTTTTTCGGCACCGGTGCCTTCCTGGGCATGCGGGCTGCCGACGAGGCTGAGGTCGACGAGCTGCTGGCGGTGGTCAACAACGAGATTCTCACCGGCTTTCCCGACACATTCGGCCGCGCCAGCCGTTCGCCCATCTTCGGCGGACGGGGCAGTCGACAGATCGATATCGATCTGCAGGCCGCCGATGTCGAGGAGTTGCTCGGCGCCGGCCAGACCGCGTTCGGCCTGATCCAGCAGAAGATGCCCGGCGCGAGCATTCGGCCGCAGCCCGGCCTCGAACTGGCCGAACCCGAGCTTCGCCTGCAGCCGGACGACCGGCGCATCGCGGAGCTGGGCTGGACCCGCGGCGACGTGGCCACCCTGGTGCGTGCCTTCGGCAACGGCGCGTACCTGGGCGACTATTTCGACGGCGACCGCCGGCTCGACGTGATCCTGCGCGGCGAAGAATGGGTCACGCCCGAAGAGCTGATGGGCATGCCCCTGGCGACACCTTCGGGTCGCATCGCGACCCTGGGCGAACTGGCCGACCTGGAGCGGACTGCCGGCCCCAACCAGATTCGCCGCGTCGACCGTCGGCGCACACTGTCGCTTCAGGTGACGCCGCCGTCGGGCATGCCCATGGAGACTGCGCTGGCCTTCCTGCAGGAAGAAGTCGAGCCGGAGATTCGAAGTGCGCTGCCTCCGGATGGCGTCATCACTTACCGTGGGACGGCCGAGGCACTGGGCGAGACGCTTTCCAACCTGGCCGGCAGCTTCCTGCTGGCGATCGTGATCCTCTACCTGCTGATCTCGGCGCTGTTCCGATCGTTCAAGGATTCGCTGCTGGTGCTCATGACCATCCCGATGGCCACCGTCGGCGGCATCGTTGCCCTGCGCGTTACGGGCTGGATCACCGGACAGGCCATGGACATGCTGACCATGATCGGCTTCGTCATCCTGCTCGGCCTGGTGGTCAACAACGCCATCCTGCTGGTCTACCGCGCCCGCGACGGTGAGCGAGAGGAAGGCCTGAGCCGGCGCGAGGCGGTCGAGACGGCCGTGCGCCTGCGCCTGCGGCCGATCCTGATGAGCACGACCACCAGCGTGTTCGGCATGCTGCCGCTGCTGGTCCTGCCCGGCGCGGGCACGGAGCTGTATCGCGGCCTGGCCGCGGTGATCGTCGGCGGCATGGCGGTGAGCACCCTGTTCACGCTGGTGCTGCTGCCCTCGCTGCTGAGAATGAATGAAGAAAAACAGAGCCGCGCCGCAGGCGAGGTGGTGCCGGCATGAGAAACGGAATGACAAAGGGAATGGCAATGAATCGAACGATCTTGGCGCTCGCCGCCTTTGTGCTGGCCGTGCCGGCCTGGGCTCAGTTCGGCGGTGCGCCCACCGTGGAAGTGGCCGCAGCCGAGCAGCGCGAAATGGCGCCCACCATGCAGGTGGCCGGTACCGTACTGTCGCGTTCGGACGCCAGTCTGTCGGCCGAAGTGGAAGGGCGGCTCGTGGAAGTGGCCGACGTCGGCAGCCGGGTGGCCGAGGGGGACGTGGTCGCGCGCATCGAGGACACCACGCTGCAGCTTCGCGTGGCCGAACTGGAAGCGGAAATCGCCCGCGGCGAGGCGCGCCTCGAGTTTCTCGACGCCGAGCTGGATCGGGTTCAGCGCCTGGCCGAGACCAACCTGGCGGCGGCCAGCCAGATCGACCAGACCCGATCGGAACGCGACATGGCGCAAAGCGACCTGGCCGTCGCGCGCGCCCGCCTGGCCCAGCTCCAGGACCAGATCGAGCGTACCCGCGTGCGCGCGCCGTTTCCGGGCGTGGTCGTTGAACGCGTGGCCCGGGCCGGCGAACGCGTCGGCATCGGCGCGCGGATCCTGCGCCTGGTCGATCCCGATCGGCTGGAGGTCGTCGCTCGCGCACCGCTGCGTTACTACCGTTTCGTACAGCCCGGCGACGAACTCACCTTGAATGCCGAGGGCGAGGTTTTCGACGCGCCGCTGCGCACCGTCGTGAGCGTGGGCAACGAAGACCTTCACGTCTTCGAGCTGCGCCTGGATATCGAGCGGCCGCTGCCGGTGGGCCAGACCGCGCGGGTAACCATTCCCACCGCTGAGTTGCGCGAGGTGCTGGCCGTGCCGCGCGACGCGCTGGTGCTGCGCGGTTCCGGGACGGCCGTGTTCGTCATCGAGGAAGACGGCACGGCGCGGCGCGCGACTGTCTCGACCGGCATCGGTCAGGGCGACTGGATCGAGGTCGCCGGTCCGGTCCAGGCGGGGGATCGAATCGTCGTGCGCGGCAACGAGCGGCTGCGGGACGGGCAGGAGGTGGAGATTCGGGGGACTTGATCGAAACCATTCAGGTTTCAGGTTTCAGGTTTCAGGATTTCCGGGTTCCGGGTTCGGGATGACGCTTCGCTTTGCTTCGGGTCGATTCGCGTTTCCGGATCGTGGTCGGCGACCAGCAGGCAGCGCCGGCCGTCGCGTGGATGCTCATCTGGTTTGTCGATCGAAGCCGCCGGCGACGGCGAACACGCGCTGGCGGCCGTCGTCGATCAGTCGCACGCGGCAGCGGTACAGGCGCGAGAGGTTCTCGGCGGTGAGCAATTCATCGGTCGGACCGGCATCCCATTCACCGTTGCCGTAGAGCAGCAGCACGTGAGAACAGTAGCAGGTGGCGAGGTTGACCTCGTGCAGGGCCATCACCGCCGACTTGCGGGCCTCGACGACCTGCCGGTGCAGCACGTTGAGGATGGTCACCTGGTTGGCCGGGTCGAGGTGGTTGGTGGGCTCGTCGAGCAGCATCACCTGCGGGTCCTGGACCAGCAGGGTGGCCAGGGCCAGGCGCCGCGATTCGCCCCCGGACAGGTCCATGCAGCTGCGCCCGGCAAGCTCGAGCATTTCCAGGTCGGCCAGGGCGTCGCGGGCTCGCTCGTGATCGGCCCGCGATTCGCGCGCCCAGGGTTTGATGTGCGGGTGGCGCCCGACCAGGGCGGTCTCCAGGCAGGTGGCGTCGAACGCGTAATGGGTGTGCTGGGGCAGCATGCCCAGCCGGCGCGCGATGTCGCGCCGCCTGCGCTCGTCCATGCGCTTCCCGTCCAGGCTGATTCCCCCGCGCTCGGGCTCGAACACCCCGGCGAAAGTCTTGAGCAGGGTGGTCTTGCCGACCCCGTTGGGGCCGAGCAGGCCCCAGAACTCGCCGCGCCCGACGGCCAGGTTGAGATCGCGGACGACATCGACCGGGCCGATGCGTACATCGAGGTCCTCGACGACCAGCGGGCTTTGGGCGGCCGGAATCATTGCCAGTGTACCCCGTCACTCATTCTGTAACTTATAGCGAGTCGGAGAGCGTTTAGCTGCAAGGCCTGTCTCGCAGGGAATGGTGGTGCCATTTTCAAGAGACAGAACGCCGCAGATGAATGCTCTCCGGCTCGCCCTTCGGGAGCGTGCCTGAACCGACATTGCGGCGTTGCGCCCCTTGTAAAGGGCTTGCCATTCACTGCGGGTCGCGCCTTGCACTGTCGGCTCAGGCACGCTCTATAAGTTACACAATGAATGACGGGGTACACTAGCGAATCCGGGCCGCCCGGTAGAGCAGAAGCAGGAACAGCGGCACGCCGATCAGGGCGGTGAGCACGCCCACCGGCAACTGGCGCGGGCCCAGCAGGCTGCGCGCGGCGGTGTCGGCCAGAACCAGGAAGCCGCCGCCGAACAGGGCCGAGGCGGGAAGCAGCACCCGGTGGTCGGCGCCGACGAGCAGGCGCATCAGGTGCGGCACGATCAGGCCGACGAAGCCGATCGCCCCGGCCAGGGAGACGGCCAACGCGGTCAGCAGCGAGGCGATGACGTAGATCTCCCAGAAGCGCGTTCGCGCCGACTCGCCGAGCAGGGCGGCCTGAAGTTCGCCGCCGCTGAGCACGTTGAGGCTGCGTGCGCGCAGCCACAGCAGGCCCACGCCGGCGGCCAGCGGCAGCAGCCACCAGGCCGACAGGCTGGTATAGCTCAGATCGCCCATCAGCCAGTAGAGCATCGAGCGCAGGCTGGCGTCGGAACCGGTCGCCAGGATCAGAGAGATGACCGCGCCCCAGCCGGCGGCCACGACCACCCCGGTGAGCAGCACGCGGGTGGTGCTCCAGGGCCCGCGCCCGCGCGCCAGCACGAAAACGATGATCATGGTCAGCAGCGCGCCGCCGAAAGCCAGGACGGGAACCGGCAGGAAACTCAGGCCGAAGCTCATGCCGATCAGCGCGAAGGCGGCCGCGCCGCCGGAGAGCCCGAGCACGTAGGGGTCGGCGAGCGGATTGCGCAGCAGGACCTGCATCAGGCAGCCCGCCTGTGCCAGCAGGGCACCGGTGACGAGAGCGGCGATCGCCCGGGGAATGCGCAGCTCGCCGATGACGCGCTGCATGGCCTCGTCGGCGGCAAACGGCCAGGCCCAGCCGCCGCTGCCCCAGCTGGCGGCCAGCAGCACGGCCGCCGGGGGCAGGAGCAGGAGACCGGCCCAGGCGATCAGCGTCTTCGTGACTGGTGCACTCGCCATGAATTGATTACCATTCGAGACAGTTGAATCTTTCCGCGGCCCGGTATGATAGCCGGCCGCGATGACCATCACCATGATTGATCCGGACGGTTTCAGACCGAATGTCGGGATCGTGCTGGCTCGGGAAGATGGGCGCGTTTTCTGGGCGCGTCGTGCCGGCAAGGATGGCTGGCAGTTCCCGCAGGGCGGCATGAACACCGACGAAACGCCCATCGAGGCCATGTACCGAGAACTCGGCGAGGAAACCGGGCTGACGCCCGACCACGTCGAAGTGCTCGGTCAAACGCCCGGATGGCTGCGCTATCGCCTGCCCAGGCGGTATCGGCGCCGCCATCAGAAGCCCGTGTGCGTCGGCCAGAAGCAGGTCTGGTTCCTGCTGCAGTTCCTGGCCGACGACCACGCTTTCGACCTCGAGGCTGCCGACAAGCCGGAGTTCGACCGCTATCGCTGGGTCGATTTCTGGTATCCCGTGCGGCACGTGATTCCGTTCAAGCGACGCGTGTACGTCCGCGCCTTGAAGCACCTGGAACCGATGCTGCATGGCGTCGAAAGGCGGAGCCGTTGATCGGGCTGCTGCGTCGAAAATTCGAAATACCAAGCACCAAGTGCCGAACAAGCCCGAATGTTCGAAATTCGAATGTTCGAAACGAAGTCCCGGCTTCGAGATCCGTTGGCCATCGACGCTGGTCCGCAGTCTTCGAAAGGCGGATGTCGGAGCCCTGATTGACCCGAAGGAGATTCGTAGAAATGAGAACCACGCTTTGGCTGGCCGCTGGCCTGTTTCTGGCCGGGCCGCTGGCCGCCGAGCCCTATTCCGAGGAAGACCTGGCCATCGCGCGCGAGCTGCGCGAGTCGGCCCTGGCCGGTGACGGTGGCTACGAGATCGTCGCCGAGCTGACCACCGATATCGGGCCGCGCCTGGCCGGCAGCGAGGCCGACGCCAGGGCGGTCGAATGGGCCGTGGCCCTATTCGAGGAGATGGGTTTCGACCGTGTCTGGACCGAGCCGGCCACCTTCCCGACCTGGCATCGCGGGCTGGAGCGCACCGAAGTCGTCTCGCCTGCACACCACGAACTGGTCACCCTGGCGCTGGGCTTTTCGCCGGCCACACCCAAGGGCGGCATCGAGGCCGAAGTGGTGATGTTCGACGACCTGGCCGCGCTGGAAGCCGCCGATCCGGCCGAAGTGGCCGACCGCATCGTGTTCATCCGCAACCGCATGGAGCGTACGCGCACCGGAGCCGGCTACGGTCGGGCCGTGGGCGCACGTTCGGTAGGCAGCCGCGTGGCGGCCGAAAAGGGCGCCCTGGCGCTGGTCATCCGCTCGATCGGCACTTCGAACAATCGCTTTGCTCACACCGGCATGCAGCGTTTCGACTCCGACGTGCGCATGCTGCCGGCGGTTGCCATCTCGAACCCCGACGCCGACCTGCTCGAGCGCCTGATGGCCGGCGACGAGCCGGTGCGCATCCAGGTCGAAGTCGACGCCGAGACGGTCGAGGCGTATACCTCCCAGAACGTCTTCGCCGAGATCACCGGGTCTGAAATGCCCGAGGAGATCGTCGCCATCGGCGCCCATCTGGACTCCTGGGACGTGGGCACCGGCGCGATCGACGACGGCGCCGGCGTGGCCATCGTCACCGAGGCCGCGCGCCTGATCAAGGCACTCGATCGCCGCCCCGACCGCAGCATTCGCATCATCCTGTTCGCGGCCGAGGAAATCGGACTGTGGGGTGGCCGCGCCTGGGCCAATGCCCGGGAAGACGAGATCGAGCGTTATCAGCTGGTGGCCGAATCCGACTTCGGTGCCGGCCGCATCTACGCGATCAGTGCGCGGGTGAAAGACGAGGCCTGGCCGGTCATTGCCGCCATCCAGGACGAGCTGGCCCCGCTGGGCATCGAGATCGGAGACCGCGGTGGCAACGGCGGCCCCGACTTCTACCCGGCCGCCGCCCTGGGCGTGGCCGCCGTCGACCTGCGGCAGGACGGCACCGAGTACTTCGATTACCACCATACGGTCAACGACACGCTCGACAAGATCGAACCCGACGCCCTGGCACAGAACGCCGCCGCCTACGCCGTGCTGGCCTGGCTGGGCGCACAGGCACCGATGGATTTCGGGTCGGGCGAAACGATTCTGGCCGAGGAGGCTCAGAGGGAAGCGTCGGCCGACTGAGCGGCCGGCTCAGTCCAGCGCCTCGATCGCCTGGGTCCAGTGTTCGTCGCGGTCGGCCTCGACCGCCGGCGGGATGACCAGTGTGGTGTATTCCTTGTAGCGCGCCGTCGGCAGGTCGGCCAGCGTCATTCGGTCAGCCCGAAAGGGCTCGATGGGAAGCTGTGCGGCCTCGTAGAGAATCACCGGCGTTTCCGGCCGATACCAGTGCGAGAGCTTGTCGACCAGTAGCTGAAGCCGTTTGGGGTCGGGTTCGAAGCCGATGCAGGCCAGGTTGCCCGCAAGCGCCACCTGCCACAGCAGCACCAGCGCGGTCGGATCGAGCGAGTGCTTGTAGGCCAGAAAACGGGTCGCCTCGATGGACTGCACGCCCCGCTCGCCCGGATCGAGTCCCAGGTCGGCGTACAAGCAGGCTTCGGCCGAAATGCCCGGTTCCATGCGCGCGGCCAGCCCCGCGGCGCGGACTTGCGCGATCGCGTCGTGCGGCACCTGGGCGAATACGCCGGGATGCCCGTAGAACACCGTGCAGACGCGCTTTCCGCCCGACACGGCTTCCATGATCGATGCCTTCATCGCCCGGTAGGTCTCGCGCCGGTCGGTGCGGTCGTCGTAGTAGTCGGTGAGGTCGACGGCGTCGGGGCGTCGGGTTGCGATCCAGTCGAAGGCGAGCGCGTCGGCCAGGACGAACACGGTGTCGGCGGCCTGGATCTCGCTGACGGCGCGTTCGGTGATGTGGCGACCCAGCTGGATGCCGCAGCCCACGACCACCAGTTGGCCTCCTTGCCGCATGGCTCAGCCGAAGCGCTCGGGCTCGGCGACGACCACGCTGTTTCGCCCGCCGCCCTTGGCTTCGTAGAGGGCTTCGTCGGCGCGCTTGCGCAGGTCCTCCAGCGCTTCGTCCGGCGCCAGCTCGGCGACGCCGAAGCTCATCGTCAGTGGTTTTCCGTTGCCCCCGTACTGGATTTCGGCCAGGTCCTTGCGAACCTGCTCCAGTTGCTCGAGCACCGGCTCGAGCTGGCTGTCGGGCACGCAGACGGCGAACTCCTCGCCGCCGATTCGCCCCACGTGGCCGAGACCGGGGAAGTTCTCGCACAGGACGCGGGCGACCTGCCGCAGTGCCTTGTCGCCGGCGATGTGGCCGTGCTCGTCGTTGACCTGCTTGAAGTGATCGATGTCGCCCAGCGCCAGGACCAGCGGGTGGCCCCCTCGGCGGGATTCCTCGACCAGCATGCGGGCGGTGTCGAAAAAGCGCGTGTGGTTGCTGACCCGGGTCAGGCCGTCCAGTTCGGAAAGTCGCCGGTAGTGCCGCCGCTCGCGCAGGACGTGAACCAGCAAGAGCACGAGAATCAGGAACAGGAACAGCGCAAACCCGGTCGCCATCCAGCGCACCCGTGCCTGTTGCCGGCGCGACTGCGCCTCCAGCTCGGCGACGCGCTTTTGCTCTCGCAGCAGCTCGAGCTCCTGCTCCTGGCGCTGCATGTCGAATTCGACCTCCAGAATGGCGAGCCGGCGAGTGCGGTCCTCGTCGATGAAGCGATCGCGGGCCTCGCTGTGCGCCACCATGTGGCGATAGGCTTCGGCGAATTCCTCGCGCTCGGCTTGTTGCTCGGCGACCAGCCGGTGCAGTTCTGACTTGCGGTGCCAGAGCTCTCGTTCGTCGGTGCGCTCGATCAGTTCCTCGGCCAGTTCGATTGCTTGCTTGCTCTCGCCACGTTCCGCAGCCAGCTGTGCCTGAAGGTGTTTCCCGGTCAGCACGCCGTCCGCCCAGCCGGCCTGACGAAGCCGCTCCAGTCCCCTGTCGGCCCAGCGTTGTGCCGCCGCCAGATCGCCTTTTTCGAGAGCGAGGTGGCCCAGCTCCAGCTCGCTGGTGCCGGTATAGACCTGGTCGTTAACGTCCCGACAGAGCGACAGTGCGTTGCGTGCTGCGGCTCGCGCTTCCTCGTAGCGCTCGGCGTAACGATAGGCGACAGCGAGACGCTGCCCGGCCTGGCACTGCTGACTCGTGTCGCCGGACTGTCCGGCGATTGCCATGGATTGTGTTGCGTAGTCGATCGCGCGTTCGTGGTCACCGACAATGCTGTGCACGAACCCGGCCAGGCTCAGAATACGGGATCTCTCGACGAGGTCGTCGCTTTCGCCGCTGAGTTCGAGCGCCGCCTTCAGTTGTGCAAAGCCCCATTCGTGTTGCCCGACATTGATTCCCAGATTGGCGGCGAGCCGGAGCGCTCGCAGCCGCTGATCGTCGCTGATCGGGTTCCCGAGCAGTTCCTTGATCTGGCCGATCGCCTTGCCGTAGTCGCCCTGCAATGCCAGATTTCGGATGTGAAGCAACCGAATCTCCACGCGCTGACGGGGTGTGGCCTCGTCAAGCCGCTTCATCAAGGCATCGATGGCCGGCTGTGAAGCGGGCACTGCCTCGGTCACGCTGAGGTGGCGAGCTCGCTCGATCGCCTGGCCCAAGTCCTCGTCCTGGGCGAACGACGAACCGCCCAGCAACGTGAGCAGGAGCATTGCCGTGCGCAGCTTCATTCTGAGCGAAGGGGAGGCAAGTGACGCGAATCAGTCGTGGGCGTGGATCGTGCTGTTGATGAGGTGCACGTCCCGCAGGCCGGACAGTCGACGCACGGCGTCGACATCCTTGCGTTTCATGGCCTCCCGTGCCTCGTCGGGAATTCCCCGCTTCTCCATGACACCGTCCGGATCCTTTTCGTATTCCGCCGCCAGCTTGGCGTCGCTGCCGAGATCCTTGAGAAGTTGCTTCAGTGCTTCCATGGTCTTACCTCCCTTTAGGTTCATGCATTCTAATCGCTCGCCGGAGCGTTTGCGATCGTCGGTAGAGTCGAGGGTTCGAGGAAGCGCATTCGGCGTGCGTCCGGGCCGGCAAGTCGGCCGCTTCCGAACCTATTGCGCGTCGGCAAACACGATTCGGTCGCGGCCGTCGTCCTTGGCTCGATAGAGGGCTTCATCCGCGCGCAACCTCAGCGAGGCGAGCGATTCCCCGGGCCGGGCGCGGGCCACGCCGAAGCTCATCGTCAGCGGCAGGTCGTCGCCCCCGTAGTCGATGCGGGCAAGAGCTTCTCGCCAGCGCTCGAGCAGTGCGTCGACGGCTTCCCGACCGACGTCGGGCAGGCAGGCGGCAAACTCCTCGCCCCCGACCCGGCCGAGCCGGGCGCCATCCGGGCATCGGCTGCGGAGTGCGCGGGCAACGCCCCTGAGCGCGCGATCGCCCGCCATGTGTCCGAATCGATCGTTGACCCGCTTGAAGTGATCGATATCGCCGATGATCAGGGTCAGGGCATGCTCGTCGGTCTGCGCGTGCTTGAGCATTTCGGCGGCGGCCTGGAAGAACCGGGTGTGGTTGTCGATCCGGGTCAGGGAGTCGAGGCGCGAGAGCCGACGAAAGTGCTGCCGGCCGCGCAGGACGTGAGTGAGCACGAGGAGCAGCGCGATCAGCGCCAGTACGGCGGCGCCGGAGGCGAGCCAGCGTATTCGCCGGTCGGTGCTTCGGGACGCCGCTTTCAGTTCCGCCGCGCGGCGCTGCTCACGGAGCAGGGCGAGTTCTTGCTGCTGCGTTCGGGTATCGAACACGACCTGCAGATAGGCCAGCTGGCGCGCCCGGTTCTGATCGAGCAGGCGTCGATGCGCGTCGAGACTTTGCTCCATGTGTTCCACGGCGTTGCGGAATTCACCGCGGGCGGCCGCTGCCCGCGCCAGCATTTCCCGCGCCTCGGCCACGTAGTCCCAGACTTCCTGATCCTGCAGGCGCGGCAGGGTGTCCTCGAGCAATTCGCGCATGCGATCAAGCCGGCCGGTTTCCTCGAGGAGTCGCGCCTTGTAGAGGCTTGCTTCGGCAAGTCCCGGGCCGTAGTCGGCGGCCTCGAGTCTTTCGAAGGCTTGAGCGAAAGCCGCCTTGGCGCGATCGTACTCGCCGGCATGGCGCAACAGGTCGGCGAATCCGCTCTGGATGGTCCCGGTGAAAAGATCGTCGCCCGATTCAAGGCAGATCGAGACCGCCTCGCGGTAGTGTTCGAGCGCGGTCTCGTATTGGCCGGCCGACTTGTAGACGAAAGCGAGGCGGCCGTGAACGACGCAGCGGTCTCTCACCGTGCCGTGGGCGCGAGCGTTGTCGACGGACGCATGGCCGTACTCGATGGCCGTTTCGTGTTCGCCGACGAGCGCGTACAGATACGCGGCCAGGCTGAAAGGCGCGTAGATCTCCTCGTCGCCTTCGAGCCGGTCTCTCAGTTCCAGGCCGCGAATGATGTACTCGAAAGTTTCTTCCCACTTCCTCGCGATCATGGTCAGGTTGGCCGCGCGGCGGTAGGCGCGGGCGCGCTGGACTGCCCGCATCGGCCCGGCAAGCAGTTCCCGGAGCGTTGCCAGCCCGGACTCGATTTCGCCCGCCAGCGCCTGGTTTCGCGAGACCAGCAGCCAGTAGTCGATTTTCTGGTCGCGCGTGGCCTGCGGCAAGTGTTGCGCCAGCTCGTCCAGCAACTCCTGCGATTCCTGCCAGGGGGCGGAGACGTTGAGCTCGCGCGCCCGGTCGAGCTTCTCGCCGAATTGCTCGGTCGTCATTTCTTCTGCCCGGACTCCGACCAGGGCCAGGAGCGAGCAAAGGGCCGCTCCGGCAAGCAATCCGAAAGTCGTTGTGGCGCCGGTCGACTTCAAGGACGGCTTCCGCGGCATCTGCCGGGTCGGTCGGCAGCGGGAATCCGCCGGTCTGTCGCTGCAGTTGGGTACACTGATCTCCTCGATCGATTCGAGCCGCGTCGCCGGTCGCTGCCGGCGAAGCCTTTGTCGATGATTGTACGCACCGCCGGTCGGCGCCGGCGAGTTGCTGATCCCACGGAGTCTCACTGCATGCCGCGACTGCTGCTCAATCTCCGCAACGTTCCCGACGACGAGATCGAGGAAGTGCGTTCCCTGATGGAGCGGCACGGCATCGAGTGCTACGACACGCCGCCGGGGCCGTTCGGCATCACCGCCGGTGGTATCTGGCTGAAGGATCCCGGCGACTACGCTCGCGCCCGCGAGCTGATGGACGCCTACCAGGCCGAACGCGGCGATCTCGCCAGGGCGCGCTGGGAGGCGGCCCGCGAGAAGGGCGAGGCCGACACCCTGCTGTCGAGCGTGCGGCGGCATCCCCTCAAGACGCTGCTGATCGTCGCCGGCAGCCTGTTCGTGCTGATGGTGCTCTTCGCGCCGGTGGTCGTCTTCTTCCGGGCGGCTGGCTGATCAGGCGATTCTCAGGCGTTCTCGGCGCTGTCGAGCGCTTCGATGACCGCCTTGCCGTAGCGGGCCAGCTTGTGTTCGCCCACGCCGCTGACGGTGGCCAGCTCGTCGAGCGATTGCGGCCTTGATTCGACGATGGCCGCCAGGGTGGCGTCGTGGAAGATCACGTACGGCGGCACCTCCTCGCTGCGCGCCGTCTCCAGGCGCCATTGCCTGAGCGCCTGCCACAGCGGCGATTCGGTGTCGATGTCGACGGTTTTCTTCGTGCTGCTCTTGCGACTGGAGGGCACGGCGTCGCGGCGCATCTCGATGGTCGTCTCGCCCCGGAGCAGGTCGCGGCAGTCCGGCCCCAGGCGCAGGCCGCCGTGGCCTTCCGGATCGGGAACCAGGTGGCCGGCGGCGAGCAACTGGCGCATCACCGAGTGCCAGGTATTGCGGTCGGTCTCGCGGCCGATCGCCCAGGTGCTCAGCCGGTCATGTCCGAGTTGTTCGATGCGTTCGGTGGTCTTGCCGGTAAGCACGTCGACGACGTGGCCGGCGCCGAAACGCTGGCCGGTGCGGTAGACGCAGGAAAGCGCCATGCGCGCGGCTTCGGTGGCGTCCCAGGTCTCGGGCGGTTCCTGGCAGTTGTCGCAGTACCCGCAGTCGCCGGGATGGGCTTCGCCGAAGTAACCGAGCAGGGCGGGCCGGCGGCAACGGGCGTGCTCGCAGTAGGCCAGCAGGGCCTCGAGGCGCTCGCGCTCGAGCTTTTTCTGGTCGTCGCCGGCGCTGGACTGTTCGAGGAGCTGGCGAATGCGAACGACATCGGACAGGCTGTAGACCATCCAGGCGTCGGCCGGCAGGCCGTCGCGACCGGCGCGGCCCGTCTCCTGGTAATAGGACTCGATGCTCTTGGGCAGGTCCAGGTGCGCGACGAAGCGCACGTCGGGCTTGTCGATGCCCATGCCGAAGGCGATGGTCGCGCAGATGACCAGGCCGTCTTCGTTGATGAAGCGGTCCTGGGCGCACTGCCGGTCGCCCGATTCCATGCCGGCGTGGTAGGCGATGGCGTCGATGCCCTGCTGGGCCAGCCAGGCGGCGGTCTCCTCGGTCTTGCGGCGAGAGAAGCAGTAGACGATCCCCGACTGGCCGGGGTGCTTGCGCCGGATGAAGGACAGCAACTGCTGCCGGGCGTTGCGCTTGAGGCCGACCGAATAGCGGATGTTGGGCCGGTCGAAGCTGGCCACGAAGACCTTCGCTTGCTCGCCCAGCAGCCGGTCGATGATTTCCCCGCGCGTGCGCTCGTCGGCCGTGGCCGTCAGCGCGATGCGCGGCACTTGCGGGAATCGCTCGGCGAGCACGCCGAGCTTGAGGTACTCGGGCCGGAAGTCGTGACCCCACTGCGAGACGCAGTGCGCTTCGTCGATGGCGAACAGGTTGATGCGGCTGCGCGCCAGCAGGCCCAGGGTCGATTGACGCAGCAGGCGCTCGGGCGCGACGTAGAGCAGGTCCAGGCGGCCGTCGAGCAGGTCCTGCTCGGTCTGCCGCCGCGTTTCGGCATCAAGCGAGGAATTGAGCACGGCCGCGGCCACGCCGTTGTGGGTCAGCGCTTCGACCTGGTCGCGCATCAGGGCGATCAGCGGCGAGACGACGATGGTCGTGCCGGCGCTCATCAGGGCCGGGATCTGGTAGCACAGCGACTTGCCGCCGCCGGTGGGCATCAGCACCAGGGCGTGGCCGCCTTCGGCGACGTGTCCGATGATCTCGCGCTGGCGACCGCGGAACTCGCTGTAGCCGAAGACCTGTCTGAGTAGGTCTTCCGGCGTCGGTCCCATTCCCTCTCGGGCCGCGGTGCTCATCGATAGAAGTTCCGGTCTGTGCTCATTTCGCTGACAGACTGCCACAAAGCGAATCGGTGAGGGTCGGCAATTATGCCCGGATCGTCGTGCGAAATCGCCCCTATCGAAGGCGTTCCCGGGTGCCGATGCACTCGGTCAGTTGCTTTGCCCACAGCCGGTGGGCCCTTTCGTTGGGGTGGAAGCCGTCGCAACAGAACAGCCCGCCGGGGCTTTCGACGAAATCCATGGGGGCGTGGACGAGCGAATCGTCGGCATCGGCGAACTGCGCGAGCACGGCGTCGAGCAGGCTCGCCCTCAGGCCCAGCATCGTGGCCAGCGGAACGGGCAGGGCGGGAAAGTGACGCATCGGCGGCACGCCGGTGAAGACGATCCCGCCGGGGTCGAGGCGTTCGCGGATTGCCGACACGAGCCGGTCGAGTTCGTTGCGCCAGCGCCCCGAAGAAGACAGGGCCAGGCAGTCGTTGACGCCCAGCGCCACGATCACCCGGTCGACGCTGCCGGGATCGATTTGGCGCAGCAGCGTCTCGCGGGTGAAGCGCGCGGTGGCGCCGCTGCGGGCGGCCGTGTGCCACTCAACTCCGCGACCCGACCGATCGGCCAGAAGGGATGCCAGCCTGGGGACCACGCCCGCATCCTGGTCGTCCAGGCCGACCGCGGCCATCGGAGACTCTCCCAGGCCAACGATGCGCAGCGCCGGTTGCGAGCCGGGCAGGTTGCCCGAGCGCTCGCCGGGCGCTTCATCCAGGCGCGGGGTGCGGCGGCGTACGAGCCGGCCCTGCAGCCAGTAGACCGGGGCGCCGGCCAGGGCCAGCGCGTTTGCGGCCTCCAGGAAGGCCAGGCGGCTATTCGAGTCCAAGCCGCTCGGCCGCAGCCGCCGAACGCTCGACGCGCGCTTCGAGCTCCGACTGGCCGGCGTCGCGCCCGCCGGCGAACTCCGGCCAGCCCTGGCCGTGCTGGCGGCACAGCGCGCTGAGCACTTTCACATGTTCGGGCGAGTCGTTCAGGCAGGGGATGTATTTCAGCGATTCACCGCCGGCTTCGAGAAATTCGTCGCGGCCCTCCACGGCGATTTCGTCGAGCGTCTCCAGGCAGTCCACCGAGAACCCCGGGCAAACCACGTGCAGTTTTTTCACGCCCTGGTGGCCGAGTTCCTCTAGTGTCTGGTCGGTGTAGGGCTTGAGCCACTCGGCCCGGCCCAGGCGCGACTGAAAGGTGACCATCCATTCCCCGTCGGCCAGGCCGAGGCGTTCGGCGATGTTGCGCGCGCTGGCCTGGCACTGGCAGTAGTAAGGGTCGCCGGCGAGCAGGTTTTTCTTCGGAATGCCGTGGAAGGAGAACAGCAGCTTGTCGGGCGCGCCGCGCTGCTTGCGAAAGCGGCGGATCGACTCGGTCACGGCCGAGAGCCAGTTCTCGTCGTGGTGGAAGTTGTTGATGAAGCGCACTTCGGGCAGCCAGCGCAGGCGCTGCAGGGAATTGGTGACCTGGTCGAAGACCGAGGCGGTGGTCGTGGCCGAGTACTGCGGATACATCGGCAGGATCAGCAGGCGCTGGATGTTCTCGCGCCTGAGCCGGTCGATGGCCGAATCGATGTCGGGCTGGCCGTAGGTCATCGCCAGCATGACCTTGACGCGCGGGAGGTCGGTCTGCAGTTCGGCCTCGAGCTTGTGGGCCAGGCTGCGGCTGTCGACCAGCAGGGGCGAGCCGTGCTCGGTCCACACCCGTGCGTAGGCTTCCGCCGACTTCGGCGAGCGGAACGGCACGATGAAGCCGTTGAGGATGAACCACCAGATCGGTTTCGGCACCTCGATGACGCGCCGGTCGGACAGGAATTGACGCAGGTAGGGGCGAAGCGCCTTGGCGGTGGGCGCCTCGGGCGTGCCCAGGTTGACCATCAGGACCGCGGCGCGGGCTGCCTCGCGATGGGCGTTGACAGCGCGGGTGGCTTCGATCGTTTCGACGAGTTGTTCTCCGGGACCGGGCATTGAGCTCTCCGCGTTGCATCGATTGATCCTGAATTGTACTGAGCGGCGCGTGAGGACAGGGGGCAAAAATCGCTCGAGAACCGCTGGTGCTGGGGAGTTCTGGACAATTCTGCTATGATTGGTCACGTCGGAGTAAAAGGACAATAAAAAGTAATGCGCGCTCGCACATCTCTTTGCTGGAGAAGTGTGTTTCTGGCTGTCTTCCTGGCAGCCAGTGCAATCGCGTGGGCGGGGCCACAGGCCTGGGTGATCAACTCGCGAGATCACGTATCGACCGACACGCGGGTGGGCGCCCTATGGTCGCTCGATCTGGAAACCGGCCGCGCGAGCCTTCAGGGCCGTTCTCGAATTCAGGAATACTTCTTCGTCGAGGGGATGGCCTTCCGAGACGAAGAGCGCCTTTACGGCGTCGACGACCAGACCAACACGCTGGTCCGGATCGGCACCGAGAGCGGTAACGCCATTGCCGTCGCCCAGACGCAAGGCAACCTCGGGCTCCCCTCGGGCAACCATGATTTCGGCGTCACGTTCACCTGCGACGGGCGCTTGCTGATCTCCACGGACTCGGTCTCCCTCGGAGTCGGGCTCTACGAGGCGAATCCCGAAACCGGTGAGCTCTCGCGTATCGGGAATACGGGTGCTCCCATCGTGGATATGGCCAGCGTCGGTGAGCAGGTATTCGGCATCGGACGGGGCATGGCGTCCGATGCTCAGCCGGCTTCGCCCAATCTATACCGTCTCGATGTCGAGACCGGCCGGGCCGAGTTGGTCGGTCCCCTCGGTGCCGAGGTGGATCTTTACAACAAGGCGGGTCTGGCCGCAGATGCCGACGGCACGCTCTGGGCCGTGACCGATCGACGCGATCCCGCTCGATCGGACGATTCGATCGGCAGCCAGGTCTTGCGCATCGATCCATCGACGGGGCGTGCGGAGCGCGTGACCGAAACCAGGGCCGCCGACACAGGCGGTGAGTTGATCGGGATCGAGTCGCTGGCCATCGCACCGCCGGGGGCATGCGAACGCGGTGCGCCCACCGAGCCCTCCGCCATTCCCGTCATGTCACCCGCTGGGCTCTGGGCCATGCTGGTGCTCGTCTTCATCCTGGCCGTCGCTCCGCTTCGCCGACTCGGCGGGAACTGATAAACTGACGGTTTTCCCATCGGGCCGCTTCCTTAAGGCCCCGCACAGAGGTCTAGCAAATGGGTATCGGCGGTATCAGTTGGCCCCAGATTCTGGTCGTCCTCGTCATCGTGCTGCTTATCTTCGGCACCAAGCGCATCCGCAACATCGGCAGCGATCTCGGCGGCGCCATCCGCGAATTCCGTAAGGGTGTCGGCGAAAACGACGACGAGTCCGGCGAGGACAAGCCGAAGGACAAATCCTCGACGCGCAGCGACAAGGAAGACGGATCGGCCTCCAGCCGGGAGAACTGAGCGAGTGGGCGGCGTCGGCCTCAGCGAGCTGCTGCTGCTGGCTCTGATCACGCTGCTGGTCGTCGGACCGCAGCGCCTGCCTGAAGTGGCGCGCACCGTCGGCCACTGGACGCGCCATGCGCGCCAGGCCTGGGCCAGCCTCAAGTCCGAGTTCCAGGACGAGATGGATCGCGATCACAATCGCCGCATCCTGGAGGAAGAACAGTCCCGCAAGCAGTCCGAACCGAGCGGACAGGAATCGCATGAGCGAAGAGACGACGCGGACTGATCCCGAGCTTTCCCTGATCGATCACCTGGTCGAGCTGCGCAGCCGCCTGCTGCGGGCCGTGGCCGCGATCGTTTTGGTGCTGCTCGTGCTGGCGCCGTTCGCGCGTCAGATCTACAGCGTGTTGGCCAAGCCGCTCGTGCGTCACCTGCCCGAGGGCGCCAGCATGATCGCCATCGACGTGGCCTCGCCCTTCCTGACGCCTTTCAAACTGGTCCTGATCCTGGCGATCCTGATCGCCATGCCGTTCGTTCTCTACCAGCTTTGGGCGTTCGTCGCGCCCGGTCTCTACCGCCACGAGCAGCGCCTGGCGCGCCCGCTTCTGGGCATGGCGGTGGGGCTGTTCTACGCTGGCTGCGCCTTCGCCTACTTCGTGGTGTTTCCGGTGGTGTTCGCCTTCTTCGCGTCCATGGCGCCCGAAGGCGTGGCGATGATGACCGACATCAACCGCTACCTCGACTTCGTCCTGACGCTGTTCATCGCCTTCGGACTGGCCTTCCAGGTGCCGGTGGCCACGATCATCCTCGTCGCGCTGGGGATCACCACGCCCGAAGCGCTCGGAAAAATGCGCGGCTACGTGATCGTGGGGGCGTTCACGGTAGCCATGCTGCTCACCCCGCCCGACATGATCTCCCAGACCCTCCTGGCGCTGCCGGTGCTGCTTCTCTACGAACTGGGCATCATTGCTGCCCGGGTCATGGTGCGGCGTCCGGACGAATCGGACGATCAGGCCAACAGCTGATCGTCTTCGTCGTCGGACCCGCCGCTTCCGGGAGACCCGAACACGCTAGCGAAGGCCACCCACTGCGTGCCGGCCATCAGTACCTGTATGAGCATGGCCGTGAGCATGAACACGATCTGGGCGACCATCTGGCCGGCCGCTCCCAGGGCCAGGGTCAGCGGCACGGTGACGATGCCGAACATGAAACCCAGCGCGATCACCATGACGATGGCCGCGAGGCCGAAGCCGAGAAAGGCCGACCAGTTGGCCAGCACCGCACGCAGGCTGGCCGCGAGGGCGCCGGTCGTGCCGACGTCGTGAAACATGACCAGCGGTATGGCGAAGTACATCGCCGCCATCACCACGGCGAGTATGCCGATGGGCAGCAGCAGCAAGGGGCCGATGGAGAGCTGCTCGATCAGGCGGGCCATGGCTTCGGCGGACTCCTGCGCAGCAAGGATTTGCTCCGAGCTGACCTGGCTGCCCAGCCAGGAAGACAGGGCCAGCAGCGCCAGCAGGCTGCCGAGAATTCCGAAGACGCCCAGTGCCAGCAGGCGGTTGCGCAAGCCGGGTCGGGACCAGGCGGCGAAGAGCATGGTGGGTGCGGGCCGGCGGCCCGAGGAGATCTGCGCGAATGCCGCGATGGCGCCGGCGGTGAGCAGCGGCGTGATGAGCATCATCGCCAGCTGCCCGACGAGCGGGATAACGGCGATCATCGAAACCAGCAGCCACAGGGCGGCCAGGCCGGCAAGCGGCCCGAAGCTCGAGAAAAGCAGCTCGGCGGCCGCCGGCAGCCAGCGCAGACCGGCGGCGAAGCCGGGTTTGCGATAGTCCGGCGCACTCATGTCGAACGACGGACGGCGGCGGATTCCAGTGCGTCGTGGGCCGACCAGGCAACCGCTTCGCGCATGGCATCGATCGCGTCTTCCGGGTGCTCGACCGTTTGCCACATGTCCAGGTGCGTTCGATTCATGAAGCGCTCCGTCACGCTGTGAGCCAGGAAATCGAGAAGCCGGTCGTAGTAGCCCGTCGTATTGATCAGCACGATCGGGCCGAGAAACTGTCCCAGCCGTTTGAGCGTCATGGCCTCGAACAGTTCTTCGAAGGTGCCGCAGCCGCCGGGCAGGGCGATAACGGCATCCCCCTCCGCGAGCATGCGGGCCTTGCGTTCGCGCATGTCCGAAACCACTTCCAACTCGTGCAGGCCTTGATGTCCCTGCTCGACACGCGTGAGAAACTCGGGGATGATGCCGTGGACCTGCGCGCCCTCGGCAATCGCGCCGTCGGCCATCGCGCCCATCAGGCCGGTGCTGCCGCCGCCGTAGACGATGCGCAGGCCGGCCGCGCCGAGTGTCCGGCCGAGGCGCTCGGCCGCATCGATGTAGACGGCGTCCAGGGCCTGGCTGGAAGCGGCGTAGACCGTAACGCTTTTGATGGACATGTACGAAACCGGTATCGAGGAAGATCGTTGACGAAGCGTCATTGTAAACAGTCGCTGATCGCCGCGCTGATGCTTGCAGGACTGCTGGCCGGCTGCGGCGGCGGGACCGACACCGAAGGGCAGGCCGTTGAGGGCGAAGCGGCATTCGGCCGGCACTGCGCCGGCTGCCACGGCATGCAGGGGCAGGGCCGGCCGCCGGCCTTTCCCCCGCTGGCAGGCTCGGAGTGGCTTGCGTTGCCGCCCGAAGGCCTGACCGCGATCGTCCTGCTCGGCTTGCGCGGCGAGATCGAAGTGGCCGGCCAGGACTACGCCGGCTACATGCCGCCGATGCAGCACATCGACGACGAGCGCGTGGCCGAGATCGTGCGTTACATCAAGCGTCGCTGGTCGCAGGCCACGCCGGACTGGACGGCCGGCGATGTCGCTGCGCTGCGTGCCCGACTGGCCGACCGGCGAACTCCCGAAGGCCGCGCCGGCGTCGAACGAATTCTCCAGGAGTTGCAATGAACCAGCCGTTCCCCTTCCAGCGCCAGAGCAATCCGCCGGTGTCCATGATCCTGCTCGGCGTCACGGTCGTGGCGTACTTCGTGCAGGTCAGCTCGATGAGCGAGGTGATCCGCCTGTTCGCGCTCTGGCCGCTGGGTACGCCCGAGCTCATTCGATTCGCGGACGGCAGCGCCATGTCCACCGGCTTCGCGCCCTGGCAGCTGATCAGCTACGGTTTCCTGCACGGCGGCATCGGCCACCTGTTCTTCAACATGTTCGCGCTCTACATGTTCGGCCTGCCCGTCGAGCGCGTCTGGGGCGCGCGCCGCTTCCTCGTCTACTATTTCGTGTGCATGGCGGGCGCGGCCGTCATCCAGTTGGGTGTGGCCGCCGTCACCGGCGACATCTACCCCACGATCGGCGCCTCCGGGGCGGTGTTCGGGCTCTTGCTGGCCTATGGCCTGATGTTTCCCAACAGCACCATCATGCTGCTGATTCCGCCCATTCCCATGAAGGCGAAGTACTTCGTGATAGGTTACGGCCTGTTGACGCTGTTCATGGGCATGACCGGCACGATGGCCGGCGTCGCTCATTTCGCACACCTTGGCGGCATGCTCTTCGGATTCGGACTGATCCTCTACTGGGGCAGCCGACGAAGCCGGCGGCGATAGGAGTCTCGTTTGGTGGCAGGTGGATGGGCAGGGACATTCCGATCAATTGTCGCCAATCCCGAATGGCGGCGATGCCTGGGCGCCCTGTTGCTGTTCGTGCTGGCCGGCCCGGCGCTCGGGCTCGATCCCGACCGGCTCACCTCCCAGTACGTTCATGATCACTACGGCCGCGACGAGGGCCTGCCGCCCGGGGCGGTCTGGACGGCGCTGCAGTCGCGTGACGGCTATCTCTGGCTGGGAACCCAGAACGGGCTGGTGCGTTTCGACGGCATCGATGCGAAGGTTTTCACCACGGCCGATACGCCCGGGCTGGCCAACCACGACGTTCGTTCCCTGATCGAAGCCGACAACGGCGACCTCTGGATCGGAACCTACGGCGGCGGCGCCGCCCGCTATCGCGACGGCAGCTTCGAGCCCTTCGGAACCGAACAGGGCCTGGCGCACCCGATTGTCTACGACATCCACCAGGACGACGAGGGCGCTGTGTGGTTCGGCACGGCCGGCGGCGTGACCCGGCTCGGGCCCGACGGCGACGTTTCGACGCTGACCAGCGCCGACGGCCTGGCGCACGAGAGGGTCTTCGAGGTCTACCAGGACAGCAGCGGTGCCATGTGGTTCGCCAGCCTGGTTGCCGGTGTGACGCGCATGCGCGACGGGCGCATGACGACCTTCGGCAAGGCCACCGGGATGGTTTCCGACCAGGTCCATGCGGTCTACGAGGACAGCGCCGGCACGATCTGGATCGGCACCTACGAGGGCGGCTTCTACCGCATGGAAGCGTCCGGCCCGGTGCGCTACCCACTGCCCGAGGGTGTGGCCGGCAACGGCATCCAGAGCATCCTCGAGGACTCCGACGGCAATCTCTGGCTGGGTACCTACAACAACGGCCTGATCCGCATACACGACGGCGAGGTCGCGCACTTCGGCAGCGGGGCGCTGGCCGAGGCCTTCGTGTTCGACATGACTGAGGATCGCGAAGGCAGTCTCTGGGTGGCGAGCCGCGAAGGCCTGCACCGCCTGGGCAACGGCAAGTTTCTGACCTTCGGCGAACCGGAGGGGCTGGCCGATGCCACATTCGTGGTGGCCGCCGACCCGTCCGACGGCTCGGTCTGGGCCGGCACGGAGGGGGCGGGCCTGTTCCGGCTGCAGGGCCGGGAAGTCGAGCGTTTCGGCGTGGACGACGGCCTGGCCAGCAACAACATCTCCGCGCTCGCCCCGGACGGCAGCGGCGGCGTCTGGGTGGGCAGCTTCGGCGGCGGCCTCAATCATCTTTCGGATGAAGGCATTCGCACCTGGACGCGCGAAGACGGGCTACCCAGTAACCACATCTTTGCGCTCCTGCTCGAAGACGATGGCGCACTGTGGGTGGCCGCGGACGGCGGCATCAGCCGCCTGGCCGACGGTCGGTTCAGAACCTGGACGCGCGAGGACGGCCTGCCCGATGCCCTGGTCCGACAGATGCACATGGATGATGGCGGCAGGCTGTGGCTGGGCACCAATGGTGGCGGGTTGAGTCGCTTCGATGGGCAGCGCTTCGAGAATTTTGCCGGCCAGGCCGGGGTGCCCGGCAACATCATCTACGCTTTTCACGAGGATGCCGAAGGCAGTCTCTGGATCGGCTCGCGCGACAGCGGTCTGAGCCTCCATCGTGACGGCCGCTTCCATCATTTCTCGGTGGCCGACGGCCTGCCCCAGGCCTCGGTCTACGGCATCGCCGGCGACGAACAGGGCTATCTGTGGCTCAGCGGAGGCGGCGGGCTGGCGCGAGTCGCGCGCGATGACCTGCTGGCGATCGCCGACGGCGAGGATATCGAGCTGGATGCCCGCCTGTTCAACGAGTCGGACGGACTGCGCAACGGTCAGTTCGCCGGCGGCTTCCAGCCCCCGGTGGCCACCGGACTTTCGGGCCATATCTGGTTTCCCGGGCTGGCGGGGCTGGTGCGCGTCGCTCCCGAGCGGCTGGGAATCAACCGTATCGAGCCCCCGGTCACTCTCGAGAGCGTGTCGGTCGACGGCCGCAGCCTGCCCGCCGGCGACCCGGTCCGGCTTCCGCCGGGTAGCGACAACCTCGAGGTGCACTACACGGCGCTGAGCCTGGTCGCGCCCCGGCAGGTTCGCTTTCGCTATCGACTGGAGGGCTACGACCAGCGCTGGCAGGACGTCGGCGGCCGCCGCACGGCCTACTACACCCGCCTGCCGCCGGGCGAGTACCGCTTCGAGGTCCGCGCCAGCAACAACGACGGGATCTGGTCGGAGCGCACGGCCGGCCTGACCGTCGTGCAGGAACCCTTTGCCTGGCAGACCACCTGGTTCCGCGTGCTGGCGATCTTCGCCTTCGGGCTGTTAGCCGTGCTGGTCTACCGGCTGAGTGTGCGGCAGTTCCGGGTTCGGGAGCAGCGTCTTTCCGGCCTGGTCCGCGAACGGACCGAACAGCTCGAGCAGGCGCTGGAAGCGGTCGAGCGCAGCTCGCGCATCGATGGGTTGACCGGCGTGGCCAACCGCGGCTATTTCGAGGAGCGCCTGGCCCGGGAGTGGGCCATCGCCCGGCGCGAGCACGAGCCGCTGGGGCTCATCCTGGCCGATCTCGATCACTTCAAGCTGCTCAACGACAGCCGCGGCCACCAGGTCGGCGACGACTGCCTGCGCGGGGTCGCAGAGGCGCTGATGGCCGTCGTTCACCGGCCCGGCGACCTGGTGGCCCGCTACGGTGGCGAGGAGTTCGTGGTGCTGCTGCCGAGAACGGACATCGAGTCGTTGCGCGTCCTCGCCGAGCGGATGCGGCTCGGAGTGGAAGCCCTCGGGCTGCCGCACCCGGAAGGGGGCATCAACGGCCGCGTCACGATCAGCGTGGGCGCCGCCGCCGTGATTCCCGACGGGCAAGTCGAGCCCCGGGTGCTCGTCGAGCGGGCGGATCGCGCGCTCTACACGGCGAAGGACGCCGGCCGAAACCGGGTCAGCGTGGACGCCGGCAGCTGATTCCTTCACCGCTCTTTCACGGCCCGCGCCAGAAATTGCATTCCTGATTGCATGTTTGCTCCGGATTTTAGTTTCTACCCAAATCTTTAGCCACAAAGTAATTTTTTGCCATATAATTAGCCGCAAATGAGATCGAACGAACCCGAAAACACCGCTGCCAACGGCTCCCATCCGTCCCTGAAGACGGCGACGGACGGACCGCTGGTCAATGAACCCGACGACCCCCGCGTGATGGGCGTGGTGCGGAACTTCCGCGTGGCCGTGCGGGCCGTCCAGGCGCACTCGGCCTGGGTGGAACGCCAGTGCGGCCTCAGCGCGGCCCAGTTGTGGGCCCTGTGGGAAGTCGAGCGCAAGCCCGGCATGAGCGTCTCGGAAATTGCCCGGCGCCTGTCGATCAAGCCGGCGACCGCCAGCAACCTGCTCGACAAGGTCGAAGGCAAGAGCCTGTTGCGTCGTTCGCGCCAGGGTCCCGACCAGCGCGTGGTGCAGTTGTTCGTGACCGACGAAGGCGCCAAGTTGCTCGCCACGGCCCCGTTGCCGGCCCAGGGCGCGCTGCTCGATGCGCTCACGCGCCTGCGGGAAGCAGAACTCGACGAGCTCAGCCAGGGGCTGGAAGCCCTGGTCGACATCCTCCACACCAAGGACGAGGGGTCGGCCCTGTCGCCCATGCATCCTGGCAAGAGCTGAAACAGAACAGACACTTACACTCAAATATAAAGACGTTGGAAAGATGGATATCATCGTTCAAAAATATGGCGGATCCTCGCTCGCGGAAGACGGACAACTGCGGGCCGTGGCCCAACGCGTGGCTCGCTGCCGTGAAGAAGGCAAGGCCGTCGTGGTCGTGGTTTCGGCGCGCGGCAAGACCACCAGCCAGTTGCTGGCTCGAGCCGGCAAGCTGAACTCCAATCCGGAGCACCGCGAACTCGACATGCTGCTGGCCGCCGGTGAGCAGGCCTCGGCGTCGATGCTGAGCCTGGCGCTGCACGACCTGGGTCACGAAGCCGTTTCGCTGACCGGTCCCCAGGCCGGGGTCAAGACCTGTGACGCGCACATGAACGCGCGCATCAAGACGGTCGATCCCGAGCGCATGCTCGAGACCCTCGAAGAGGGCAAGATCGTGGTCGTGGCCGGTTTCCAGGGCGAGAGCCCGGAAGGCGACATCACCACGCTGGGCCGCGGCGGCTCCGATACCACTGCCGTCGCCCTGGCCGCGGCGGTCGGCGCCGGGCGCTGCGAAATCTACTCCGACGTCGACGGCGTCTACACGGCCGACCCGCGCAAGGTGCCCGACGCCACGCGCCTGAGCATGATCAGCCTGGCCGAGATGAAGACCCTGGCGCATCACGGTGCCGGCGTGCTCAACGAGCGTGCCATCGACTACGCCATCGAGCACGGCGTCACCATCGTCTGCCGCAAAGCGCACGGCGAGGGCGGTGAAACGATCGTCCGCGCCGAGCCGGGCCTCGGTCGCTCGCGCATCGTCGGCGTGGCCTGCCACGACGAGTTGCTGCAGGTCGAGTTCGACGAGTCGGCCGACCACGAAAACCTGCACGAGCGTCTCGACGACCTCGACATCTTCGTGCCGGAACTGGCCGAAGGCGAGTCGGGACGCTACCTGATCTCGATCGGCCAGCTTGCCGACGACGAAGGCCTGGCCAACTCGATCCGCGAGGAATTCGAAAAGGGCGTGGTCGTGGGCGGCCCCATCGCAAGCGTTTCCGCCGTCGGCTACAAGGCCGGCAGTGAGGAAGGCGCCGAGGACATTGCGCGGAAAGAACTCGAATCGGAAGGTATCGCCGTCCACGAGGTCATGCGCTTCGAACACGCTGTGACCTGCCTGATCGACTGCAATGCCGTCGAGCGCGCCATGCAGATCTTCCACGATCGATTCGAGATCACCGACACCGAGGTGGCCGATGTCGCCTGAAGGCGCACAAGCCGTCGCTGAACCGGTGTTTCGCAAGGCGCGCCCCGAAGACGGGGCCCGCATGTACGAACTGGTCAAGGAGATGGGCGGTCTGGAACTGAACACCGCCTACTTCTATGTGCTTTTCTGCATCGACTTCGCCGACACCTGCGTGGTGGCCGAGGTCGAGGGCAAGCTGGCCGGCTTCGTGCTGGGACACCGCCCGCCCGAACGCCCGGACGCGGTATTCGTCTGGCAGGTGGGCGTGGCACCGTTCATGCGCAAGCAGGGCATGGCTCGGCGCCTGCTCGAGGCATTCCTGGAGCAGAACCCGGATGCCCGCTGGCTCGAAGCGTCGGTGACGCCGAGCAACACGGCTTCGCGAAAGCTGTTTCGCTCGGTGGCACGAGACCACGGCGTGAACTGCGAGGTCGGCGACTTCATGCTGGCCGAGCACTTCCCCGACGGACACGAGCCGGAGGAACTGTTCCGCATCGGCCCGTTCGAAAAAAGCTGAACCGAATTCAATCCGAAAGTTAGTGAGTAAAGACATGAGTCATCATCTTGAAACCATCAATCGACTCGAATCGGAAGTGCGCTCTTACGTGCGCAACTTTCCGGCCGTGTTCACGCACTCGCGTGGCGCGCGCCTGATCGCCGAAGACGGTACCGAGTACATCGACTTCTTCGCTGGTGCGGGCGTGCTCAACTATGGCCACAACAACCCGGACATCAAGGCTGCGCTGATGGATTACCTCGCCGAGGATCGCATCGTGCACAGCCTGGACATGGCCAGTGCCGCACGGGCCGAGTTTCTCGAGCGCTTCGAGGAAGTCATCCTCAAGCCGCGCGGCATGGACTACAAGGTCCAGTTCCCGGGGCCGACGGGTACCAACGCCGTCGAAACTGCCCTGAAGCTGGCCCGCAAGGTCACCGGCCGCCAGAACGTGATTTCGTTCACCAACGGCTTCCACGGCATGACCCTGGGTTCGCTGTCGGTCACGGGTAACGCCATGAAGCGCGCCGGCGCCGGCGTACCGCTGTCCAATGCCTCACACATGCCGTTCGACGGCTACCTCGAGCAGGGCAGCGACACCAGCCTGGAGCTGCTCGAGCACATATTCGACGATGAAGGCTCAGGCGTGGACAAGCCGGCCGCCGTCATTCTCGAGACCGTACAGGCCGAGGGTGGCGTGAACGTGGCACGCATGGAGTGGCTCAAGAAGCTCGCCGACATCTGCGAGGCGCATGACGTCCTGTTGATCGTTGACGATATCCAGGTCGGTTGCGGCCGTACCGGTCCGTTCTTCAGTTTCGAGGCGGCCGGCATCAAGCCCGATATCATCTGCCTGTCGAAGTCGCTCAGCGGCTTTGGCCTTCCGTTCGCCGTCACGCTGTTCAAGCCCGAGCACGACCAGTGGTCGCCGGGCGAGCACAACGGCACGTTCCGCGGTCACAACCTCGCCTTCGTGACGGCCACCAAGGCGCTGGACTACTGGACCAACGACGAGCTGACCAAGGACGTCGAGCGCAAGACCGCCATCATCGAGTCGCGCCTGGGGGCGCTGGCCGAGCGCATTCCGGTCGAGGCCACCTTGCGCGGCCGCGGCTTCATCCAGGGCATCGCCTTCGACGACGTCGAGTTGGCCGGAAAGGCATCGGCCGAGTGCTTCAAGCTCGGCCTGGTGATCGAGACCGCCGGTATCGATGACCAGGTGCTCAAGCTGCTGCCGCCGCTGACCATCTCCGATGAAGACCTGGAGAAGGGTCTGAGTATCATCGAAGAAGCGGTGACCAAGGTAGCGAACGACGCTTCCCCGGACCGTAAGGTCGCCTGATCGAGCCTGGCTCGGGGCGGCCAGCGCCACTCCGGGTCTCAAGGGCTTCCGAAAACCGTAGTCGCGTCCGGGTCACCCGGCGCGACTTCTTTTTGTGATCCACAACCCACCCGGGTTCCAATACCAGGAGAGATCAGAATGATCGTCAAGAAATTGCAGGACATCATCGGAACCGACGACGACGTCGACACCGAAGGCTGGAACAGCCGCCGCTTGCTGCTCAAGGACGCCGGCATGGGCTATTCGGTGCACGACACCGTCATCAAGGAAGGCGCCGAACTGCACATGCACTACAAGAATCATCTCGAAGCCGTCTACCTCATCGAGGGCAAGGGCGAGATCGAGACGGTCGAAGACGGCAAGGTCTACGACCTGGAGGCCTTCACCATCTACGCCCTGGACCAGCACGACAAGCACATCCTGCGCGCCAACAAGGGCTCGCACATGCGCATGGTCTGCGTGTTCAACCCGCCGGTTTCCGGCCGCGAAGTCCACGGCGAAGACGGCGCCTATCCGGCCGACCTCGACTGAGTCGAACCGGCATTGCCATGCCCGGTCCATGTTGCAAGAAATTGAGCATGGTAGTTCTCGCAACGGCGCAATGGCGCAAAGGTCGCAAAGGTTATTCCTTTTCCTAGCGCCCATTGCGCCTTCGCGCCATTGCGAGAAACTTTGCGGCCTCAGAGACTTTCTGAAGTGCTGCTCTAACCGGCCTTGCGGAAGGTCAGGTTGATGCGCTGGGCGCCCATCAGCGGGTGTTCGCCTTCGGGCAGCGGCAGGATGCCGTGGTAGCGCAACCGGTCCGGGCCGCCCCAGACCAGCACGTCGCCGTGTTCGAGCAATAGCCGGTCCGGTTTGTCCTTGCGGCGGAAGCCACCCCAGAGAAACGTCGCCGGCAGGCCCAGCGAGAAGGACACCACCGGATGTGAATAGTCCTGCTCGTCCTTGTCCTGGTGCAGCGACAGCTTGGCGCCGGGACGATAGCGGTTGATCAGGCAGGCGTCCGGCCGGTAGCCGGGGAAACCGGCTTCTTCGGCCGCCTCGCCGGCCAGCTCCGAGAAGAGTTCGGGCATCGGTGGCCAGGGGCGGTCGCTGTCCGGATCGGTCTCGGTGTATCGATAGCCCTTGCGGTCGGTCATCCAGCCGAGATCCCCGCAAGAGGTCATCGATACCGACATCCGGTGCCCGCCCGGGGTCACGAGGTGGCGAAACGGCGCTTCGCGGTCGATGTCCCGGATAGCCTCGATGATGGCTTCGGCGTACTCATTCAGTCGGCCATGGAACAAGACCGCGCCCTCGGAGAATCGCTCGGCCGAACCCTCCGGCGCAGCGTTGTCAAAAAGTTGACCCGAGAAGGACATGCTTTGACTCATGAATGACGACAGGCACGACTGCAAGCCGAACATCGCCCGGCTTGCCGCCGCAATTCTCATTGTAGCGCTGTGCGCGGCCGCGCCGCTTCACGCCACTGCGTTCACGCCGGAGCAGCGGCGGGCCATCGTCGAACAGGCCGACGCGCTGCCGCGGCTCTACAGCCTGCTGGTGCTCCACGAAGGCGAGCCGGTAATCGAGCATGTGCGGACCGGTCCGGACCTCGACTCTCCGGCCAGCCTCAAGTCCCTGTCCAAGACCATCCTGTCGGCCCTGGCGGGCATCGCCATCGAACGCGGCATCGTCGAGGGGCCCGACCAGCCGCTGGTCGAATTGCTGGGCGATCGGGTGCCCCGGGCGGTCGACCCGCAGGTAGGCGAGATCACCCTGGGCCACGCGCTGGCGCTCCAGACCGGCCTGCGCAGCACCTCGGGGCGCTACTACGGCGCCTGGGTTCAGAGCGAGAACTGGGTCGCCCATGCCCTGACCCGGCCGATGGTCGACGAGCCCGGCGGCGAGATGATCTATTCGACCGGCTCGACGCACCTGGCCGGAGCCGCCCTGGTGGAAGCCAGTGGAAGCTCCCTGCTGAAGCTGGCCCGCGACTGGCTTGGCGAACCCCTCGACTTGCGCATTCCCGACTGGATGCGCGATCCCCAGGGCATTCACTTCGGCGGCAACCAGATGCGCATGAGCCCGCGCGCACTGGCCCGATTCGGCGAAGCCTACCGACTCGGCGGCACCGTAGACGGCAAACGGGTCGTTCCGGAATCCTGGATCGAGGCGTCCTGGACGCCGAGGGGGCGCTCGCCGTGGAGCAACGATCTCTACGGCTACGGCTGGTTCATCGACCGGCTCTCAGGCGTGAAGGCCTACTACGGGCGAGGCTATGGCGGCCAGGCGCTGTTCGTCGTCCCGGACGCGGCGCTGACCATCGTGGTGATCTCCGATCCCTCGCCGCCTTCTTACGGCGGGTATTTCGATCGCATCAAGCGGTTGGCGGCGAGTATTGTCGAGACGGCCGGGTAAGGCCGCTGGCGCGGCCTACACCCACTCCCGCGCCTGCAGGTACTCGGCCAGCCGAGACTCGGGCGAACCGGGTTCGGGTTGCCAGTCGTAGCGCCAGTGCGCCACGGCCGGCAGGCTCATCAGGATGGATTCGGTTCGCCCGCCCGACTGCAGGCCGAAAAGGGTGCCGCGGTCGTATACCAGGTTGAACTCGACGTAACGACCGCGGCGGTAGCGCTGGAAGTCGATCTCGCGTTCGCCGTAGTCGTGGTCTTTCCTTTTCTCGACGATGGGCCGGTAGGCGGCGAGGTAGCCGTCGCCGACCGCGCGCATGTAGGCGAAGCAGGTCTCGAAGTCCCAGGCATTGAGGTCGTCGAAGAACAGGCCACCGATGCCGCGCGTTTCGGCGCGGTGTTTGAGGTAGAAATACTCGTCGCACCAGCGCTTGTGCTCGGCATAGACCGTGTCGCCGAAGGGTGCGCACAGGTCGCGGGCGGTCTCGTGCCAGAAGCGACAGTCCTCCTCGAAGGGGTAGTAGGGCGTCAGATCGAAGCCCCCGCCGAACCACCACACCGGCGGCTCGCCTTCCTTTTCGGCGATGAAGAAGCGCACGTTGGCGTGACTGGTCGGCACATACGGATTGACCGGGTGCATCACGACCGACACGCCCAGAGCCTGGAAGCTGCGGCCGGCGAGTTCGGGGCGACGAGCGCTGGCCGCTGCCGGCAGTTCAGTACCGTGGACATGCGAAAAATTGACGCCGCCCTTTTCGAAGACCGCCCCGTCCTGGATCACCCGCGTGCGACCGCCGCCGCCTTCGGGGCGATCCCAGGCGTCTTCGTGAAAGCGCGCGCGGCCGTCGCTTGCCTCGAACGCGCCGCAAAGCCGGTCCTGCAGATCGAGGAGGTATGTCGCGACGTCTTCGACGCTGGATTCGGTGTAGGTCATTTCAGGTGGCGAACACGCGTCGTGCAGTGTGAACAGGGCCGATTCGTCGTCCGTCGGGGATGCGACCCCGACCTACGCGACCCGATCAGGCCGAAGCCTTCTTCTTCGAGGCCTTCTTTTTCTTCTTCTTCGAGGCCTTTTTCTTGCCGGCCTTCTTCTTTGCGGCTTTCTTCTTCGAGGCCTTCTTCTTGCCCGCCGCCTTCTTGCTGCCGGCCTTTTTCTTGCCGAATTTGCCGCGGCGGCCCTTGGGCGGCGCCTCGGCGAGCATTTTCTGGCACTCCTCCAGGGTCAGTTTCTCGGGCTCCTGGTCCTTCGGCACGCTGGCGTTGCGCTTGCCGTCGGTCACGAACGGCCCGTAGCGGCCCTTGAGGACCTGGATGCCCTCGTCGGAAAACTCCTGGATGATGCGCTCTTTCATGCGCTGCTTGTGCTCGGCCACCAGCTCCAGGGCCTGCTCGAGGGTGATGTCGTGGGGATCGTGTTCCTTGAGCGAGACGAAGTTGCGCTGGCCGTATCTCACGTAGGGACCGAAGCGGCCGATGTTGGCCTGCACCGGTTCGCCTTCGGGCGTCTCGCCGAGGTTGCGCGGAAGCTTGAACAGCTCCAGCGCTTCGGCGAGGGTGATCTTGTCCATCTTCTGGCCGGGTCGCAAGCCGGCGAACTGCGGCTTTTCCTCGTCCTCGGCCGCGCCGATCTGGGCGAATGGGCCGTAGCGGCCCAGGCGCACGATCACCGGCTTGCCGGTCTTGGGATCGGTGCCGAGCTCACGCGCCTGCTGGGCTTCCTTGCGGCTGACCGTCTCGTCCTTCTCCTTGACCCGGTCGATGAACGGCTGCCAGAACTCCTCGAGCAGGGGGACCCAGTCGTGCTCGCCGCGCGAGATGGCGTCGAGCTCGTCCTCGAGACGGGCGGTAAAGTCGTAGTCGACGTAGCGGTCGAAGTGCTGCGACAGGAACTTGGCCACCACCAGGCCGGTGGAGGTCGGGATGAAGCGGCGATTGTCGAGCTCGACGTACTCGCGATCCTTGAGCGTCTGAATGATCGAGGCATAGGTTGAAGGTCGGCCAATGCCGTACTCTTCCAGCGCCTTGACCAGACTGGCTTCGGAGTAGCGCGGCGGCGGCTCCGTGAAATGCTGTTCGGGCCGAATCGCGATCAGAGGGATCTCGTCGCCCTCGTTGATCTCGGGCAGGCGCGTGTCCTGCTCGGCGCGGGAATCGCGGTAGACCTTCAGGAAGCCCGGTTCGATCAGGGTCGAGCCCGAAGCGCGGAAGGTGGTGTCGCCGACGTCGAATTCGGCGCTGACCGTGTCGTAGACGGCCGGAATCATCTGGCTGGCCACCGCCCGGTTCCAGATCAGCTCGTAGAGGCGATACTGGTCGTCGCTGAGGTGATTCCTGAGCTTGATCGGTGTGAGCTTCGCCGAGGTTGGCCGGATGGCCTCATGGGCCTCCTGCGCGTTCTTCGACTTCGACTGGTAGAAGTTCGGCTTTTCCGGGGCCAGATTCTTTCCGAATTCGGAAGCGATGGTCTGGCGGATCTCGTTGATCGCCTCGCCGGCCAGCGAGACCGAGTCGGTTCGCATGTAGGTGATCAGGCCCTGGTTGCCGCTGCCGGTGTCGATGCCCTCGTAGAGCTGCTGGGCGATGCGCATGGTGCGCTGCGTGGTGAAGCGCAGGCGCCGAGCGGCTTCCTGCTGCAGCGTGGAGGTGATGAACGGCGGCTGCGGGCGGCGCCGGCGCTGGCTCTTCTTGACCCGCGCGACCTTGAAGCGCCCGCTGGCGGCTTCCTCGATCTGTTGTTTGAGTTCTGTGGCCCGGGTCTCGTTGTTGATGTCGAACTGCTCGAGTTTGTTGCCGTCGAGCTTGACCAGGTTGGCACCGAAGGCGTCGTCCTCGTTCTCGCCCAGGTCGGCCTCGATGGTCCAGTACTCCTGCGGGTCGAACTTCTCGATCTCTTCCTCGCGCTCGACGATCATGCGCAGCGCGGGCGACTGAACCCGACCGGCCGACAGGCCCCGGCGCACCTTCTTCCACAGCAGCGGCGAGAGATTGAAGCCCACCAGGTAGTCCAGGGCCCGGCGCGCCTGCTGGGCGTCGACCAGGGAATCGGCGAGATCGCGCGGCTCCTCGAGCGCCTTCTTGATGGCCCGTTCGGTAATCTCGGAGAACACCACGCGCTTGACGGGTTTGCCGGAGTTGACGCCGCGTTCCTTGAGGATCTCGGCAATATGCCAGGAGATCGCCTCACCCTCGCGGTCGAGGTCGGTCGCGAGATAGACCGCGTCGGCCTTCCTGGCCTCGGCGACGATCTTGTCGACGTGCTTCTTGTTGCGCTCGATGATGTCGTAGCGCATGGCGAAGCCGTGTTCCGGGTCGACCGCGCCCTCCTTGGGCACCAGGTCGCGCACGTGCCCGTAGGAGGCCAGTACCATGAAGTCGGGCCCCAGGTACTTGTTGATGGTGGTCGCCTTGGCCGGCGATTCGACAATCAGCAGATTTTTTGACATGCAAGCTTGTCTGGTTGTGCTGCGGGCACGAGTGCTAACGGCAGCAGCGTGATGGCGAAGCGTCTTCGCCGCAGGGTTTCGTGAATCGTAAACCGTGAATCGTCAATGAGCGAACCGCGCCCTCACAGTACCTTTCCATTCACGATTCACGATTTGCCATTTACGAAAGGCTTAACGAAGGCAATTCGTCAGGGGAGATTCTCCGGCCTTTCCGGCCGGCACCCTCAATGCCGGTATTCTCCCTCCTCGTCGAACATGAGGTCTTCCATCCAGGCGTAATTCGCTTCCTGGCCGGGCTGGTTGAACAGAACCATCAGGATCACCCACTTGACGTCTTCGAGGCTGATGTCCTCGGTCTCCAGTGCGGCGAGCCGGTCGATCACCATTTCCCGCCGCAGCGGGTCGAGCACCCCGACATTCTCAAGGTACAGGATGAACCCGCGGGCGTTGACGTCCAGTCGCCGGCTCTCGTCATCCGTGAACACACGAATGGGATTGCTCTCGTGGCCGCCGAGCTCCGGCAGCTTGCGCTGCTCGGCCAGCCCGTCGAGCCAGTTGAACGCGCGATCGATCTCGCCGCTGGAAAAGCCGGCTTCCTCGAGGCTCTCGCTGAGCGACTCGCGGTCGGGCTCCTCTTCCGGTTCGTCGTAGATGTAGTTCTCGAACAGGTACATCAGCAGGTCGAGCACGTTTTCCTTCATTCAGTTCCTTCCTCAGGCGTTGCGACTGTAGCGTCCTCCGGCGTGAGCGCTGACCTTCCCGTCCAGTTCCAGCATCAGCAACATCGAGGATACCGCCGCGGGCGTCAATTGTGAACGCTCGATGATCCGGTCGAACGGGGTGGGGTCGAATCCGACCGCTTGGAGCAGTTGCTCGTATTCGGGGTCACTCTCCATATGCGGTGATTCGCCCGATTCCTCAAGTCCGGCCGGCGAACCCGTCGGCCGGGGCTCGAGCAGATTCTCTATTTCGCCTGCCAGTTCGCGCGCCAGCGGGGCCAGATCCTCGACCACCTCGCCGGCGGTTTCGACCAGCCGGGCCCCGTCCCGGATCAGCCGATGGCAGCCGCGGGAGAGGGGATTGTGCACCGAGCCCGGGATCGCGAAGACTTCCCGCCCCTGCTCGTTGGCCAGTCGGGCGGTGATCAGCGAACCGCTCTTGATCCCGGCTTCGACCACGAGGACGCCCAGGCTCATTCCCGAGATGATGCGGTTGCGTGCGGGGAAATTGCCCTTGAGCGGGCCGATCCCCGGCGGAAACTGGCTCACCAGCGCCCCCGAGCGCGCGATGCGGCCGGCCAGGTCGCGATGGCGGGCGGGGTAGACCTGGTCCAGGCCGGTGCCCGCCACGGCGATCGTGGCGCCGCCGGCGTCCAGGCAACCGGCGTGCGCCATGCCGTCGACGCCTTCGGCCAGGCCGCTGGTGATCACGAACCCGGCGCGGGCCAGGGTCTTGGCGAACGAACGGGCGTGATCCAGGCCGCCGCTGGTCGCGTTGCGGCTACCCACGATGGCGATCTGTGGAGCGACCAGTGTGTCGGGTTCGCCTGCCACGAACAGGGCGACGGGGGCATCGGGAATGCGCTTGAGCAGTGGCGGGTAGAGCGCGTCGTCGCGGGTGATCAGCCAGCGACGCTCACCCGAAAGCCACTCCAGGCAGCGCGCCAGCCGCTCCTCGTCGGGCCGACGCAGTTGCTCGATGTGCCGGTCCGAAAGCCCGCAATTGCGCAGCGTTCGATCGTCGGCGCCGTGCCATTCGATGGGGCTGGCGAAGCGTTCCTCGAGGCCCGCGATGCGTTTCGGGCCGAGCCCGTCAACGAGGACGAGGCTCAGCCACTCCCGGGCTTGCTCCGGAGCGGGCACGGCCCGCCGGTCAGAGGCTTCGGTCGGGGTGCGCGAGGACGTCGTCGACCTGGATGGTGTTACCGCTGCCCTCGAGTACGATGGCATAGCTGACGTGCTCGAACGGGCGGAAGACCATGATCCGGCCGGCGAATTCGTCGGGCAGGTCCACGTAGCGCTTTTCCGGCTCGCGGAAAGCGGCACGACTCATCAGCGGGTAGCGCTCGTCGCGAATGGTCTCGCCGGGCCGGAACGCCGAGAAGGTATGGCCGGCCTGAATACCCTGCGCCGTGCCGAGATTGATCGCCACGACCTGGTAGTGACCCGCGCCGTAGCTGCTGCCGGTGATCGCGATCACGCGGCCGTCCTCGGGGATCTCGTCCAAAGCCCGCGGGTGGAAGGAGGCGTCGTAGACGTGATCGTGGACGGGCAGGACGAAGTCGCCCTCCATGGTTTCGCGGCGTCCGGAAAGGATTTCGACGATGGCCGGATCACCGGTCCTGACCACGCGGCCGCGCGCGGTTTCCCACAGCTCGTACCCGATCACCGGGTAGTTGTAGCGGTCGATCTGGCCGATGGTCGACTTCCACAGGGCACTGGCCGGGCGCAGTTCGGCGCGCACCTGGCCCTCTCGTTCGATCATCTTCTTGTTGATGCGCGCGTCGCTGTTCGGGTTGGCGCTTCGATCCTCGAACATGTAGTTGACCCGGGCCAGGACAACCTCGTCGCCGGTTTGGGCGCCGTCGAGGCCGCGCACGTAGGTGCGGTCGCCCGGGCCCGCGAGCACGCGCTGTTCGTTGTTGGCGATGACGTAGGGCAGTTGCTCGTACTCTTCGGCCGAGACGATGCGCGGCGCGTCCAGGAAGGTCTCCACGGCATCGAGCGGAATGGTCGAAATCGGACCGTCGATCGCTTCGCGTCTTACGTCGGGCGAGAGACGGCGTACCGAATCGTTGACCATCAGGCGTGGTTCGCCGTCGATGAAGACCAGCGAAATCACGTCGCCCGGATAGATCAGGTGCGGATTCTCGATTTGCGGGTTGGCGTCCCAGATCGCCGGCCATTGCCACGGCCGGGTCAGGAAACGACCAGCGATGTCCCAGAGCGTGTCCCCCTCCTGCACGACATACTCACGCGGATGATCCTCGCGCAGTTCCACGTCCTGAGCCTGTACAGTGAACGCCGCCAGTACAATAGCGGTCAGAAATACTAAGCGTTTCACGGAGCGACTCCCTCCAGCAATGCCCACAGGCTTGATTTTTCGCAGACTATCATAAACATTACCATTGCAAAACGCACGTTTAAGCGGTTTTCTTAAATTCTCATGTCAAAACTCAAGATTCTCGAATATCCCGATCCGCGCCTCCGGCACGTCGCCCGGCCTGTGGATTCCGTAGGCGAGCGCGAGCGCAAGCTGGCCGAAGACATGCTCGAGACCATGTACGACGCCCGCGGAATCGGGCTGGCCGCCACGCAGGTGGCCGAGGACATCCGCGTCGTCGTCATGGATCTCAGCGAGGAGCGGAACGAGCCGCGGGTGTTCATCAACCCGGAGATCATCGACCGAAGCGGGAGCCAGTCCTACGAGGAGGGCTGCCTGTCGGTGCCGGGCTTCTACGCCGAGGTCACGCGTGCCGACAAGGTGAGTGTCCGCGCCCTCGACATCGACGGCAAGCCCTACGAGCTCGACGCCGACGGCCTGCTGGCGGTGTGCATCCAGCACGAGATCGATCATCTCGACGGCAAGATGTTCATCGACTACCTCTCGCCGCTCAAGCGCCGCATGATCGGCAAGAAGCTGCGCAAGCAGCAGAACAGCCGCGAAAAAGCCACGGCTTGACCGGCCGGAGCGGATATGCGAATCGTTTTTGCCGGCACGCCGGCGTTCGCGGTGCCGGCGTTGCGGGCGCTGGTCGAAGACCCGAAACGGCGCCCGGTGGCCGTGCTCACGCAGCCCGACCGCGGCGCCGGTCGCGGGCGCCAGGTGCGTTTCGGGCCGGTCAAGCAGCTGGCCGTCGATGCCGGAATCGACGTGCTGCAACCGCGCTCCCTGAAGAATGAAGAAGCTCAGGCCGAGCTGGCCGGGTACCGACCCGACCTGCTGGTGACCGCCGCCTACGGCCTGCTCCTCCCACCCGATGTGCTCGAGATGCCGGCTCACGGTTGCTGGAACCTCCATGCCTCCCTGCTGCCGCGCTGGCGCGGCGCGAGCCCCATCAATCAGGCGATTCTCGCCGGCGACGAGGAGACGGGCATTTCCCTGATGCAGATGGACGCCGGACTCGATACCGGCCCCGTGATCCTTCGGCGCGCCACGTCGATCGGACCCGAAGAGACGGCCGGGGAACTGCACGACCGGCTGGCAGAGATGGCCGGGGAGATTCTGGTCGAAGGCCTGGATTGCCTTGACGACGGCAGCCTGCCGACCGCCCGGTCGCAGGACGAGGCTCTGGCCACCCATGCGCCGCTGATCGACAAGGGCGATGCACGGCTCGACTGGAACCGTCCGGCCGAAGAACTCGCCCGGATGGTTCGCGCCTACCACCCCTGGCCGATCGCTTTCGGCGAGATCGAGGGCAATACCTGGCGGATTCACCGCGCCCGGGCCGGAGAGGGCAGCGCTCCCCCCGGCGAAGTGCTGGACGATCGCGCCCCGGAGGTGCTGGCCGTGGGCTGCGGCCGGGGCGTGCTCGAGATTCTCGAGCTGCAGGGACCCGGCCGCAAGCCGGTGGGCGCACGCGATTGGTTCAATGCGCGGCGCGGCCGGCGCTAGGCCGGCTGCCGGGACGGTGCGTTCATGACTCGTGACGGTTCGGAGCCGAGGGCTGTGGCAGCACAGGCCGCGCAGGCGGTACTCGACCGCGGGCGCGCCCTGGACACCGTTCTGCCGGCGCTGCTCGAAGGCCTTGGTGATTCGCGCGATCGGTCGCTGGCCCGGCGCCTGGCCAGCGGTGCGCTGCGCGACTGGCCGGCGCTGGACTGGCTTGTCGGCGCGCTGGTCGACAAGCCGCTCAAGGGCCGGAATCGCCAGCTGCACTTCCTGTTGGCCGTGGCGCTGCACGAATTGCGCGACGGTCGTGAGCCCGACCACGCGATCGTCCACGCCGCGGTGGCCGCCGCGCGTTGCCTGCGGGGGCAGCGCCTGACCGGGCTGGTCAACGGTGTGCTCAGGGCGTTCGGACGCCGGCGCGGTGAACTGCTGGCGTCCCTGCCCGACACGCCCGTTCTCCGATTCGGCTATCCCGGCTGGCTGATCAAGCGGGTCGAGTCCGACTACGGCGACGCCGCGCCGGGGATCCTGGCGGCCGGCAACGAGCCCCCGCCGTTGTGGCTGCGCGTCAACCGGCGACGCATCGCGCGCGACGATTACCGTGAGCTTCTGGAGCGGGCCGGAATCGAGGCGGATGCGCCTGCCGGTTTCCCCGATGCGCTTCGGCTGGCCGAGCGCGCCGCGATCAGCGCCCTGCCGGGGTTCGAAGACGGCCTCGTTTCCGTCCAGGACGGGGCCGCGCAGTTCGCCGCCGACTACCTCGACCTCCGCGACGGCCAGCGAGTGCTCGACGCCTGTGCTGCGCCCGGCGGCAAGACGGCTCATATCCTCGAAAGACGCGATGTGGGTCTGACGGCGCTGGATATCGACGGCGAGCGACTGTCCCGGGTCGGCAACGGCCTCGAGCGCCTCGGCCTGGACGCCCGGCTGGTCGCGGGTGATGCCGCGCGCCCCGATGACTGGTGGGACGGGAAGCGCTTCGACCGAATCCTGGTCGACGCGCCGTGTTCGGCCACCGGCGTCATCCGGCGGCACCCCGACATCCGCTGGTTGCGCCGCGACGAGGACATCGACCGGCTCGCCGCCCTTCAGGGCACGATCCTCGACGCCTTGTGGCCGCTGCTCGAGCCGGGCGGTATCCTTGTGTACGCGACCTGTTCGCTCTTGAGGGTCGAAAACGACGAACAGGCCCGTGCCTTTCTGGAGCGCCATGCAGATGCCCGCGGAATCGACAATACCGACATGCCCGGTCGGCCGGCCCGGCCGGGCCGCCAGATTCTGCCTGGCGAGCATGGCTGCGATGGTTTTTATTACTTTGCCGCTCGCCGCTTGCCGGAGTGAGCGCGAGGGCGACTGGCAGGTCGACTTCATCGAACCGCGACTGGTCTGGACTCGGGAAGGGCTGGATTTCGTCGCCGGGGTCGATCTCGATCCCAGTCCGGCCATGCTGGAGGCCCTCGACCGTGGCGTGAGCGTGACTTTCCTCATCGCCCTGCGCGCTTCGTCCGGCCAGGTCTGGTTACCGGGCCTGGACGAGCGCCGACGCCATCGGTTCCGGATCAGCTACCTGCCGCTGAGCCGTCACTACCAGCTCGTTGATCTGCACAACGGCACGCGTTCGACGTATCCGCGGCTGAATATGCTCGTCCGGTCGCTGCGCGAGGCGCGTTCGTGGCGTATTCCGCTCGCGCCCGGTGAAGCGGTTTCGGTCGTGCGCGCGCGCATCCAGCTCGACCGTACGCGCCTGCCTTCGCCGATGCGCTTGCCGACCTGGTTCGAGCCGCAATGGCATCTGGTCAGCGAATGGCGGGAACTGATCCCGCCGTCGCGGGAGACGGCCGATGATCGGTAGAAGGGGGCGACTGCGCATCCTGCGCGCGATTCCCATCGCCGCCGTCCTGGTCCTGCTGCTCTCGGCCCTGTACCTGGTCTCGACCGTCGAGCAGGAAGCCACCCAGCTCGGCCGCCTGGCGCAGTGGATCTTCGCGCTGACCGGCGTGGCCGTGCTGGTGCTGCTGGGCGTGATCGTCGGTCGGGCCGTGCGCCTGTTCCGGCGCCTCAGGAGCGATGAGCCGGGCGCTCGCCTGACAGCCAGACTGGTGGCGGTTTTCGTGGCGCTGACCCTGCCGCCGGTGGTCATCCTCTATCTGTTCGCCATCCAGTTCCTCAGCGACACCATCGACGGCTGGATGGACACCCGTGCCGAGCAGGCCCTGGCCGACTCGATCGAGCTCGGGCAGATGTTCCTCGAGCTCCGCACCCGCGACGTGCGCGACGAAATCGGCCGCCTGGCCGAGCAGCTCGATACCGGCGACGAGGATCGCATGTTCCGCCAGCTGCTCCGGCACGTCTCCAGCGCCGGGCCGACCGACCTCTCGGTGGTCGACGCCTCCGGCTCCTCGACGGTCAGTGCCAGCATCGATCCGGGCCGGATCCTGCCCGAGCGCCCGGGCGATTTCGCCCTGAGCCAGGCGCTGCAGGACGAAGAGTACGCGGCGGCCGAGCCGACCGAGAACGGCATCCGCATCCGGGTACTGCACAGCCTGGGCAGCCGGACCCTGGGCGGCGACACCCTCCTGCTGCAGGCGATCTATCCCCTGCCCGAGGAATTCAGTGAACTGGCCGGGCGCATCGAGTCGGCGTATCACCGCTACCAGAACGTGGCCTATCTCCGCGTCAGGCTGCAGCAGAGCCTGGTGCTCATTCTTTCGCTGGTGCTGCTGCTGACCGTCCTGCTGGCCATGCTGCTGGCCTTCAACGCCGCGCGCCGCCTGACCCAGCCGATCCGGGAACTGGCCCAGGCCACCGAGGAACTCGCCGCGGGCCGTTTCCCGGGTGACCTGGAAGTCACCAGCCGCGACGAGCTGGGGTTTCTTGTGCGCTCATTCAACACGATGACGCGCGAGCTCGCCAGCAGCCGGCAGCAGCTCGAAGCCCAGCGCCGTTATCTGGAAATCGTGCTCGGCCGCCTGTCGGCCGGGGTGCTCGCCATCGACGGCGACGATCGCATCAGCGCCTTCAACGACTCGGCTTCGCGCATTCTCGGCCTGGATGCCGCCGTCGACAGCGGGCGCAAGCTCTCGGAACTGGCCGGGCAGCGTCCCCAGCTCGCGCCGCTGGTCGACTTGATCGTCGAGCGCCACGCCGCGCCGGGCGCCGACTGGCGCCAGGAGATCAAGCTCGGCACCTCCGAGCAGCCCCTGGTGCTGGTCTGCCGCGGATCGGACCTGCCGGCCGAAACCGGCGGCCACGTGGTGGTCTTCGACGACGTCACGGTGCTCGACCAGGCGCAGCGAGAAGCCGCCTGGGCCGAGGTGGCGCGGCGCCTGGCTCACGAGGTCAAGAACCCCCTGACCCCGATCCAGCTCGCGGCCGAGCGCTTGGCCTGGAAGCTCGAACCCGCCCTGGAGGCCGATCAGCGCGATCTGCTCAAGCGCGCGACCACGACCATTCGCGCCCAGGTCGACGCCCTTCGCCGCCTGGTCGACAACTTCGGCGACTACGCGCGTCCGGCACGGCTCAAGGCCGAACGGGTCGATCCGAGGCGAATCATCAACGAAGTCGTGGATCTCTACGCCAGCGGCAACATGCCCATCCACTTCGACGTCAGCGCGCCCGCCTCGCCGCTGTCGCTGACCGCCGATCCCGGCCAGCTCAGGCAGCTGTTGATCAACCTGGTGCGAAACTCCCAGGAAGCTCACCCCGAGGGCCAACCACGGATCGCCATCGAGCTGGCGGCCATGATCCGCCAGGGCAGTGATGGGGTCGAGTTGGTATTGCGCGACGACGGTCCCGGATTTTCCACCGACGTGCTGGCGCGCATTTTCGAGCCCTACGTCACGACCAAGCCGCGCGGTTCGGGCCTCGGGCTGGCGATCGTGCGGCGCATCGTCGAGGATCACGGCGGCAGCATATCGGTCGCCAATGCCGAGGGTGGCGGTGCAGAGGTCCGGATCTGGCTTCCCGGCGGGTGATCGCTTGCTTGCTGGGGTATCCTCTCCTACCCCAATTGGTGCGAAAATGAATCAATGAGCAGTGCGCGCATCCTGATCGTCGACGACGAGCCGGACATCCGCGAGATGATCGGCGAGATCCTCCGAGACGAGGGCCATGAGATCACCGACGCCGGCAATGCCGCCGAGGCGCGCGAGCGCTTGCGCGAAGCCGCGCCGGACCTGATCCTGCTCGACGTGTGGATGCCCGACACCGACGGCATCAGCCTGCTGCGCGAATGGCGCGACGCGGGCGTGCTCAAGTGTCCCGTGGTCATGATTTCCGGCCACGGCTCGGTCGAGACCGCCGTCGAGGCGACGCGCCTGGGCGCCTTCGACTTCATCGAGAAGCCCGTGTCGATGGCGCGGCTGATGGTCACCATCGAGAACGCGCTGGAGGCCGGACGGCTCAAGCGCGAGAACGAAGGGCTCAAGCGCAACCAGCCGGCCGTGCTCGAGCCGCTGGGGCGTTCGGCCGTGGTGCAGCAACTGCGACAGCGGCTCGAGCGCGTGGCCCAACACGAGGCCCCGGTACTGATTGCCGGCGAGCCGGGTGTGGGCAAGCAGGAAGCCGCCCGCTGGATCCACGCCCATTCACCGCGCAGCGAGGGGCCCTTCGTCAGTGCCGCCACGCGCGTGGACAGCGCGTCCTTCAAGACCATGCTGCTCGGCGAGGACGGCGCGGAGGGCCTGCTCGCCGAAGCGCAGGGCGGCGTGTTGTTCATCGACGATGTGTCGCGCCTCGATCGGGGCGCGCAGACGGTGCTGCTGAAGGTCCTCGAGTCCGGGCGGCTCGATCCCGAGCAGAGCGACAGCTCGGCGCTCGACCTGCGACTGATCGCAGGCACCAGCCAGCCGCTGGAGAAGCTGGTGCGCGACGGGAGCTTCGACGAGTCCCTGTTCTACCAGCTCAATGTCCTGCCGCTGGAGATTCCGCCGCTGCGCGAGCGCCAGGAAGACGTCCCCGACCTGGTGCGTTTCTATGCCGAGTACTATCCGGGCCGCGACGGCACGCCCTACCGGCATTTTCCCGTCGCCGTGCAGAACCGGCTTCGCCAGTATCACTGGCCCGGCAATCTCAGAGAACTGCGCAACCTCGTGCAGCGCCTGCTGATCCTCGGCGGTGGCGAGGAGGTGACCGTCGCCGAGGTCGAAGAGGCCCTGGCGCAGTCCGACACCGGCGAGACCGTCGGCGACCGCAAGATGCCGGCGCTCTACAATATGCCCCTGCGCGAGGCCCGCGAGGAATTCGAGCGCCAGTACCTGACCTTCAAGCTCCAGTCCGTCGAGGGCAGCGTGGGCAAACTGGCCGAAATCGTCGAGATGGAACGAACCCATCTCTATCGCAAACTCAAACAGCTGGGTATCGATCCCAAGCAGTTCTAGGACCGCAGCCGCGAGGGGAGTCGGTTCATGCAGATCATCATTCTCGGCGCAGGGCAGGTGGGGACCGGCATGGCCCGCAGCCTGTCGGCCGAGGACTTCGACATCACCGTGGTCGACACCGATCCCGAGCGCCTGCGCGAGCTGCAGGAAAAGCTCGATATCCGCACGGTGCTGGGCCACGCCGCCCATCCCGAAACGCTGATCCGCGCCGGCATCGAGGATGCCGACCTGCTGATCGCGCTGACCAATTCCGACGAGACCAACATGGTCGCCTGCCAGGTGGCCTACTCGCTGTTCAATACGCCGACCAAGGTCGCGCGCGTTCGGGCCAGCGACTACCTGGCGCACCCGGAGCTGTTCAATCGCGAGAACACGCCCATTGACGTACTGATCAGTCCCGAAGGCCTGGTCACGGACCATATCCAGCGACTGATCGACTATCCGGGCGCCCTGCAGGTGCTCGATTTCGCGGACGGCCGGGCGCAGCTGGTCGGCACGCGGGCCTTTCACGACGGCCCCCTGGTCGGGCACGAACTGCGCGCGCTGCGCGACAAGCTGCCCAGCGGCGTCGACGCGCGCGTGGCCGCCATCTTCCGCAACGACGAGCCCATCATTCCCGAGGGCGACACCGTCATCGAGGTCGACGACACGGTCTTCTTCCTGGCCGCGCGCAACGACATCCCGGTGGTGATGCGCGAACTGCGGCGAATGAGCGAACCCGGTCATCGCATCCTGCTCGCCGGCGGCGGCAACATCGGCGCCAGCCTGGCGCGGCGGTTGGAGCGCAGCCACCACGTCAAGCTCATCGAGCGCGACCCGGTGCGCGCCGAGCGCATTGCCGAGGATCTGGACACCGCGATCGTGCTGGTCGGCGATTGCGCCGACGAGGACCTGCTGCACGAGGAGGGCATCGACGAGACGGACGTCTACTGCGCGCTGACCAACGACGACGAGGCCAACATCCTCTCGTCGATGCTGGCCAAGCGCATGGGCGCCGACAAGGTCATCACCCTGATCAATCGTCCGGCCTACGTCGACCTCGTCGAGTCCGACCGCATCGACGTGGCGGTCAGTCCCCAGCAGGTCACCATCGGCGCGTTGCTGACGCACATCCGCAAGGGGCACATGGTGCGAGTGCATTCGCTGCGGCGCGGCGCGGCCGAGGCCATCGAAGCGGTTGCCCACGGCACGCCCGGCCAGTCGAAGGTGGTCGGCAAGCGAATCGAGGAGATCGACCTGCCGCCGGCCACGACCATCGGCGGCATCATCCGCGGTGAAGAGGTCATCATCGCGCACCACGACGTCGTCATCGAAACCGACGATCACGTCGTCCTGTTCGTGGCCGACCAGCGTTCCATTCGTCGCGTGGAGCGCCTGTTCGCCGTCGAAGCCGTTTTCGTCTAGCGTCGGCGTCATGCAGTTTCGCGCCTACGCACCGGTCCAGCGCATTGTGGGAGTCCTTCTGGTTTTCCTGAGCCTGGGCTTCGTGCCGCCGCTGCTGTTCGCCCTGTTCAGCCATGACGGAACCTTCAGCGCATTCGCGGTGAGCTTGCTCGTGGTCGCCGTATCCGGAATAGCGCTCTATCTGCCGGTCCGGCGCTCCCACCGTGACCTCAGGATTCGTGACGGCTTCCTGGTGGTCGTGGCCTGCTGGGCCGCCGTCTGCCTGGCCGGCGCGGTTCCCTTCGTGCTGGCGATCGACGCCAGCATCCCCGATGCGGTGTTCGAATCCACCTCCGGGCTGACCACGACCGGCGCCACGGTTTTCACCGGTCTCGACGACATGCCGATTTCCATTCTCTGGTATCGGCAACAGCTGCAGTGGATGGGCGGTTTGGGAATCATCGTGCTGGCCGTGGCCATCCTGCCGATGCTGCGCATCGGCGGCATGCAGGTCTACAAGGCCGAGGTCACCGGGCCGGTCAAGGAAAGCCGGCTGACGCCGCGCATTGCAGAGACCGCCAAGGCGCTCTGGCTGATCTACATCGGCCTCACCGTGCTTTGCGCGGCCGCCTACTGGGCTGCCGGGATGTCCCTGTTCGACGCTGTCGGGCACAGTTTCTCGACCATCGCCACGGCGGGCTTCTCCACGCACGACGCTTCGATCGGCTACTTCGACAGCGCGCTGATCGACTGGCTGGCGGTGTTCTTCATCCTGGTCGCCAGCCTCAACTTCGGCCTGCACTACCTGGCCTTGCGCCGCGCAACCGCTCAGGTCTACCTGCGCGATCCGGAACTGAAGCTCTTCGTGCTGCTGCTGCTGATCATCTCCGCGGCGGCGACGCTCCTGTTGTGGCAGCTCGACGTCTATCCCTCTTTCTGGGAGTCGCTGCGGCACGCGGTTTTCCAGTCGATCTCGTACATGACCACAACCGGCTTCGCCACGGCCGAGGTCTACAACTGGCCGGGCACCCTGCCGCTGTTGCTTTTGTTGATCAGTGCTTTCGGCGGCTGCGCCGGGGCGACCACCGGCGGCTTCAAGATCATCCGCGTCTACCTGCTCACCAAGCAGGGCATCCGGGAGCTCAAGCGACTCATCCACCCGCGTTCGGTCGTGCCGCTCAAGCTCGGCGGCCGCACGCTCAACCAGGAGGTGGCCAACGCCGTCTGGGGCTTCGTCTCGCTCTATATCCTGTGCGTGGTGGTGCTCACCCTGATCGTCTCCGGCATCGAGGCCGATCTCGTCACGGCCGTGTCGATCGTGTTTTCATCGCTCAACAACCTCGGCCCGGCGCTGGGCCAGGCCGGCGCCAACTATGGCGGCCTGGCCGACGCCACCAAGTGGATCATGAGCTTCGCCATGCTGCTCGGCCGCCTCGAGATCTTCACCATCCTGGTCCTGCTCACGCCGACCTACTGGAAGCATTGAATTGACGTTGACTCGTTCGCTGGTTGGCTGGTTAGCTAGTTCAGCAAGCCAACGAGCCAACGAGTCAACAAACGAAATGAATCCTGAAGCCATCGAAAAAATGATCGAAGACGGCCGCGATTCCTACGAGTCGCGGCTGGCGGCCGGGCAGGCGCGGCTGAAGGCCGGTGATGTGCCCGAAGCCATCGCGCACCTGGAAAAGGCCACCGGCCATGCGCCCGAGCACACCATGGCCTGGCAGGAGCTCGGCAAGGCCCTCAACGAGGCGGGTCAGCCCGAGGCCGCCCGCAAGGCCTGGGAAAAGGGGTTGGAGGCCGCGCAGGCCAACGGCGACAAGCAGGCCGAAAAGGTGATGACCGTCTTTCTCAAGCGCCTGGGCTGATCGACCGCACCGGTCACTTCCCCTTTTTGCTCGGGTAGGGCGAGGGTCGCTCGCCCGGCTGGCGGCTGAAGCGCTTGTAGCTCCACAGGTACTGGGCCGGGTTGCGCCGGATCTCCTCCTCGAGCCAGCGGTGCATCACGGCCATGCCCGTGGCCGGGTCGTCGTCGGCGATCGCCGGGTCGGCCGGTTCGAAGCGCAGGCGCCAGCCGCTGCCGGCCGGCAGCCGCTCGGCGCTGGTGAACACCACCGCGCAGCCGGTTCGGCGCGCCAGGCGATTGACGAGGGTCATGGTCAGTGCGGGGCGGCCGAAGAAGTCGACGAAGACGCCTTCGCCCTGCTTGGGTTGCTGGTCGGCCAGCAGGCCGATGAGCTCGCCGCGCTTGAGGCCGGCCATCAGGTGGCGCATGGCGGGGCTGCCGCTGGCGACCAGCCGGGCGCCGAAGCGCTGACGGCTGTCGGTTACGCGCCGGTCGAACCCGGGCTGGCGCGGTGCCTTGTAGAGGGCGGTGATGGGGCCCTGAAGGGAAAGCCACAGCGGCAGCATTTCCCAGTTGCCGAAATGCGCCCCCACGATCAGTACGCCCTTGCCGCGTTCGGCCGACTGGCGCACCTCATCCCAGCCTTCGACTTCGCGTACGTGACGCTGCAGCCGGTCGCCCGGCCAGTACCACACCGCGCCCGATTCCAGCACCAGGCGCATCATTTCCACGAGATGCCGGCGATAGAGCTTCTCGCGCTCGGGCTCGCCGGCCTCCGGGAAACAGATCGACAGGTTGGTACGCACCACATCGTGGCCGCGCCAGGGCGTGAAGCGCGCAATCCAGGCCATCGGTACCGCCAGCCGGTGAAGCAGGGGCAGGGGCAGCCAGGACAAGAGGTGCAGCAGGGCGACGGCGAGGCGTTCGATCATCGTGGATCCGGATTCACTCGAGCTCGGAGATTCGTGTGGGCGCAGGGTGGTCGCGCCGGTTTGCCGACCTGGCTGCGCTGGTGTAGTTTAGCTTCCGGGAAAGGGGCTAAGGCAGAGGAGCGTATTCATGAAGATTCTACTGTTTGCTGCGGCGGTGTTGGCGGGTGTTCATTGCCATTCGTCGGCAAGCGCCCAGGGTGGTGACGCGTGGCCCGGTGGCTTTGCCGGTCACCTGGAGCCGGCAGAACTCGTCTGGGGCATCGTGTCCAGCGGGCAACCGCTGCATCGCGGCCTGGCGGTGGACTTCAAGTTGACGCTGATCGAGGAAGGGCAGATGCTGGTGGAGGAGGACGCCATGCAGGGTCTGCCATACGACGAGACCGGGGAAGAGCGGCGGGCGAATCGCAGCTCGGCGGAGATCGAGATGCCCTACAACCTATCCGAGGCGGCGCAGAGAGATCCGGCGGGATTCGAAGCCTTCGTCGATTCGATCGCTTCCCGGCTTGAGCGCTTTCGAGCCGTCGGCGAGCCCGGCCTCGCGGCCGAAGCCACCTGCTCCGGACTCCGTCCGGGTGCCGAGTGGACGGCTCGCGCGACCGATGCCCGCTGCGAGCACACGCGGGTGCTGACCTATCGCTGCACGGTCACCGAGACGGACGGCCAGAGCCGGGGTATCTGGCTGCGCACGGCGTCCCGGGAAGAATCCGGGGCGGGCGATCTCGCTTCCCATTGCGGGTGATTCCGCCGGCAAGTCGGGCTGCGACATGATCGGACTGATCCAGCGCGTCAGCGAAGCCTCCGTGACCATCGGGGGCGAAACCGCGGGCCGCATCGGCCCCGGGCTGCTGGTGCTGGCGGGGTTCCGCCGGGGCGATCGGGCCGAGCGCATTCCGCGCTTCGTCGAAAGGCTCCTCAACTATCGCGTCTTCGCCGACGGCGAGGGCCGCATGAACGTCAGCCTGCGCGATGCCGGCGGTGGCCTGTTGCTCGTGCCGCAGTTCACCCTGGCCGCCGACACCGACTCGGGCAACCGGCCCAGCTTCACGCCGGCCGCCCCACCGGCCGAGGGCGAGGCCTTGTTCGCCGAACTGGTCGAGCAGGTGGAGCGGGAATGGCCGGACAGCGCCTTCGGCCGTTTCGGCGCGGACATGCAGGTGGCCCTGGTCAACGACGGGCCGGTGACGTTCTGGATCGAGGTGGACTGAGCCGACGTCCTCAATCCCGGCAGGCGGTGATCGCCAGGCCACGAAGATCGATGTGGCTGTAGTCCCCTTCGGCGTTGGTCGACAGGCGGCGCTGGGTGACCACCACCGCGTCGGCGCCCAGGGCGGCGGCCTCCCCGCGCAGGTTGGCCTCGGAGTGTTCCAGGCTCGCCGTCATCGCCCACTCCTTGCTCTGACCCGAGACCGGATTGTGGCCGTCGGTTACCCGGACCCTGCCGAGCACTTCATGGGGGCAGTCGGGCACGCTGCGGAGCATCTCGATGCCGGCATGGCGTTCTTCCGGTGGCGTCGTGGCGCAGCCGGCCAGGAAGCACAGAAACGACGCTGCGATCAGGCTGGGGGTCTTCTTGTTCGGTCCGGGCATGGGCGAATGGCGTCTGTCATGGATGGTTGCGGCACGATCGGCCAGCTTAGCGGAATCCCCAGCGGCAACCAAGCGCTCGCCTCTCTCTGGCGCCGCGCGCATCAACTCTTGAGCATTCGCGCGAGTGTATTGCGGCTGATGCCCAGTCGCCGGGCGGCTTCGGACTGGTTGCCATCGCAGGCGGCTACCGCGGTGCGCGCCAGGGTAGTCTCGAACTGCGCCTGGAAGCGGGCGTGCAGGTCATCTTCGTTGCCGGCGAGTCGACGGCGCAACTCGCTCTCCATGCCGCGTGTCCATGAGCGATCGGCGTCCCCGCCGGGGCGGGACTCGCGGTATTCGTCGGGCAGGTCGTCGATGCCGATGACTTCACCCGGGGCCAGTGCGGCCATTGACTGGCAGAGGTGGCGCAGCTCGCGCACATTGCCCGGCCAGGGCAGGGCGGCCAGGTGCCCGATCAGGGACTCGTCGGCGCTGCGCTCGGGCAGGTTGAACTCGCGTGCGGCCTGGCGCAGGAAGTGATCGGTCAGTGCGGGGATGTCTTCGCGTCGATCACGCAGCGGCGGAACCTTCAGCTCGATGACCTTGAGGCGGTGGTAGAGGTCGGCCCGGAAGCGGCCTTTGCGCACCAGTTCGCCCAGATCGCGGTGGGTGGCCGTGAGCACGCGAACGTCGGTTCGGATCAGGTCGTGGCCGCCCAGACGGTAGTACTCGCCTTCGGCCAGCACCCGCAGCAGGCGGGTCTGGAGCTTGAGCGGCATGTCGCCGATCTCGTCGAGGAAGAGCGTGCCACCCTCGGCCTGTTCGAATCGTCCCGGCCGGCGTCCTTCCGCGCCGGTGAAGGCGCCCTTCTCGTGCCCGAAGAGTTCGGACTCCAGCAGGTCCTCGGGGATGGCCGCGGTGTTGATGGCCACGAAGGGCTTGCTGGCGCGCGGGGAGTGGCGGTGCAGGGCGCGCGCGACCAGTTCCTTGCCGGTGCCCGTCTCGCCGGTGATCAGCACCGGCACGTCACTGGCCGACAGTCGGCCGATCATGCGCACCAGGTGCTGGAAGGCCGGCGAAGCGCCGATCAGTTCCTCTTCCTTCCCGGCCGTATCCGCGCGGCCGGGGGCGCGCCTCAGCGCCTTGGCAACGAGGCGGCCGACCTCGTCGAGGTCGAACGGCTTGGCCAGGAATTCGAAGGCGCCGCCGCGGAAGGCGCGCACGGCCGAATCCAGGTCGGAATAGGCGGTCATCACGATGACCGGCAGGTCTTCCAGCCGTTCGCGCAGTCGCTGCATCAGGTCGAGACCGCTTTCGCCGTCGAGCCGGACGTCGGCGATCACCAGGTCGGGCGGGCCTTCTTCGAGCGCGGCCTCCAGGCTGGCGCCGTCGGAAAAGCTCCTCGCGCGCATTTGCTGGCTGTCGAAGTACTCTTCCAGCACGTAGCGGATAGCGGGATCGTCGTCGATGATCCAGATCTCGTCAGCCATCGGCGCTCTCCCCCGTCGCTTGACCGTCGTCCCCGGACACCGCCGGGTCCAGCGGCAGGCGCACGCGAAAGCGGCTCCCGGCCTCCAGCGGCACGTACTCGACCAGGCCGCCGTGGGCGCGGGCGATCTGCTGGACGATGGCCAGGCCGAAGCCGCTGCCCTGATCGCGGCCGGAAACCAGCGGCAGGAACAGCTTCTCTCGCAGGGCTTCGGGCACGCCGTGCCCGTCGTCGTCGACGTCGATGCGGGCGGCATGACCGCCGGGTCGATCCATCAGCGGTGACCCGTGCTCGATCCGTGTCGTGAGGCGAACAACGCCCGCGCCGGCCTGGGCGGCGTTGCGCAGGAGGTTGAGAAAAAGCTGGTGCACCTGGCCTTCGTCGGCTGCCAGTTCCGGAATGCTGGGGTCGAAGTCACGTTCGACGCGCAGCCCGCCGTGCTGTTCGGCCGCTACGAGTTCGGCCGTCTGTGCGAGTACGCGGTGCAGGTTGACCGGTGCGGTGCGGCGCTCACCGTTTCCGGCAAAGCGCTCGATCAGGGCGGTGATCCTGTCGACCTCGCGCTGGATCATGGCGGCGTGCCGGCTGCTGGTTTCGTCGCTGCCCCGGGCCGCGATCAATTGGGCGGCGCCGCGCACGCCCGCCAGGGGGTTGCGCAGTTCGTGCGCCAGGCGGCGGGTCATCAGCGACAGCGCCTGCTGGCGATCGGCCCGGTCGGCCATCTCGCGCTGTCGCACCCGCTCGGCGACCGGGTGCAGCTCGATCAGGACCGATTCACCGCTGGGATGCAGGTAGGCGTCCACGACACTGCCAGCCTCCTCGAGCAGGGCCTCGGGCGCGTACAGGGAGCGCCCCTGGCCGTTGACCTGCCGGACCCATTCTCCGAGGGCCGGCGAGATCTGGTGGATCGGGCAACGGCCCAGGCTGGCGCCGGGCGGGGCGAGCAGGGCGTTGGCCGAGCGGTTGAACCACTCGATGCGCCCGTCGGCGGCGACCCGGACCAGGCCGGTAGCCAGTTCGTCCGGATCGAAGTGCCGCATTCAGCCGCCGTCGGCGGCCACCGTCGTGAAGGTGACCGGATCGGTGGTGCCCAGCACGCGTCCCGAGGGCGTCTCCAGGCGGGCGAACAGGCGATGCTCGCCCGGTTCCGGTGCCGGGATGCTGGCATCGAGGGAGCGCACGGGGGCGAGTTCGGTGCCGTCGAGCACCAGCACGATTTGCGCCGTCGGGGGCACTTCGATGGCGATGCCCATCGCGACTTCCAGGTTGCCGCCCTGCGGGGTGAAAACCGCGCCTTCGGCGGGCTGTTCGATGCGGAAATTCATCGACGGGGGGGCGGCGTCGGCCAGCGGGTTTTCGCCCGTTTCGTCCAGGTCGCCCTCGAGCACGTTGAGCTCGGGCAATTCCATCGGCTCGGCGTCGTCGCTGGGCTTCTGGTCGGTGTAGGTCACGTTGCCGTTCTCGTCCACGACACGATAGATTTCCTGGGCGAGCAGTGGCGAAACCGCCAGGACGAGGGTGATGAGCAGAATAGTCAAGGATTTCATCAGCTTGATACCGCAGTAGTTCGACTACTTCGCATTCTAAGCCACACCGCGGGCTGAAATCGCCGGAAAACGTAGCGAGCGGGCGCCTGACGGTGTCCGGCAGGCGCGCGCGCAGCAGTTTTGCAGCGATTTCTCAGTTCGAGTAGTACATGTCGAACTCGACCGGGTGGGTCGACATGCGGAAGCGCGTGACTTCCTTCATCTTCAGGTCGATGTAGGCGTCGATCAGGTCGTCGGAGAACACGTCGCCGGCCTTGAGGAAATCGCGGTCGTTGTCGAGCGCTTCCAGCGCCTGGTCGAGGGCGTGGCACACGCGCGGAATGTCGCGCTCTTCTTCCGGCGGCAGGTCGTAGAGGTCCTTGTCCATCGGCGGGCCCGGGTCGATCTTGTTGATCACCCCGTCGAGACCGGCCATGAGCATGGCGGCGAAGGTGAGATACGGATTGCCGGCGGCGTCACCGAAGCGGATCTCGATGCGGCGCGCCTTGTCGGTGCCGACCCAGGGCACCCGGCAGGAAGCCGAGCGGTTGCGGGCCGAGTAGGCCAGCAGCACCGGTGCCTCGAAACCCGGCACCAGGCGCTTGTAGCTGTTGGTGGTCGAGTTGGCGAAGGCGTTGATGGCGCGGGCGTGCTTGAAGATGCCGCCGATGTAGTGCAGGGCGGTCTCGCTCAAGCCCCCGTAGCCGTCGCCTGCGAACATGTTCTTGCCGCCCTTGGAAAAGCTCTGGTGGACGTGCATCCCCGAACCGTTGTCGCCGACCAGGGGCTTGGGCATGAAGGTGGCGGTACGGCCGTGACGATGCGCCACGTTGTGGATGACGTACTTGGTGACCAGCAGTTCGTCGGCCTTGCGCACCAGGGTGTTGAAGCGCGTGCCGATTTCGCACTGCCCGGCGGTGCCGACCTCGTGGTGATGCACCTCGACCGGAATACCGCAGGCCTCGAGCGTCAGGCACATCAGGCTTCTCAGATCGGCCAGGCCGTCGACCGGCGGTACCGGGAAGTAGCCGCCTTTCACGCGCGGGCGGTGGCCGTAGTTGCCGTCGTCGTATTCCTTGTGCGTGTTCCAGGCGGCCTCCTCGGAGTCGATCGAGAAGGAGGAGCCGGAAATGTCGTTCTTCCAGCGCACGTCGTCGAACACGAAGAACTCGGGTTCCGGGCCGAAATAGGCTTCGTCGGCCAGGCCGGTCGACTGCAGGAAGGCTTCGGCTCGCTTGGCCAGCGAGCGCGGGCAGCGCACGTATCCCTGCATGGTGTCGGGCTCGAGGATGTCGCAGGTGATGTTGAGCGTCGGGTATTCGGCGAACGGGTCCATGTAGGCCGCGTCGGTGTCGGGCATCAGTACCATGTCGGATTCGCTGATCCCCTTCCAGCCGATGATCGACGAGCCGTCGAACATCTTGCCTTCCTCGAACAGCTCTTCGTCGACGGCATGTGCCGGGATGGTGACGTGCTGTTCCTTGCCCAGTGTGTCGGAAAAGCGCAGATCGACGAACTGGATTTCCTCGTCGGCGATTCGCTTGATGATGTCTTTAGCGGCCATGTCGGCTTGCTACCTCTTCGGATGTGAAAGTGAAGGATCGGCTTCGTTTATGCACGCGCCGTGCCAGTCACCGGGGCCCGCCGTTGCGGGGTTGCCAGAAGCGTCGCTGTTCAATATTTGAGCGCGTACGGCGCGAATTGTTCAATTCCTGATCTCTGCACGTCAGCCGGAGACGGCCGGATTGAGCGTGTAGGTTCCCGTAATGCTCGCCTGGTCGAGCACGTGGCCCTGGATCGCCTCGACCACATCGTGGCCGGTGAAATCCCCGCCCAGGTCGAGCCGGTCGACGTCGAGCGCATAAACGGTGAATACGTAATGGTGCAGGCGCTCGTCGTTCCAGGGCGGGCAGGGGCCGTCGTAGCCGAAGTATTTGCCGGCCATCTCTTCGGCGCCGGCCAGAAAGTTCGTGTAGTCGTTGAGCCCCTGGCGTGCGCCGTCCGGGCCGGGCGGGCTCTGCTTGCCCTTGAGCGTGACGCCGTCGCTGCAAGCGCCGGTGGCCAGCTCGGTCACATCAGGCGTGATGTCGACCATGGCCCAGTGGCAGAAGTCGACGCGGTCCATGTCGGCGGGCAGGGTCTTGCCTTCCTGGTTGACGTCGTCGGCCTCGGACGGCACGTCGGGGTCCATGCACACGAGCGCGAACGAGCGCGTGCCCTCGGGGGCGCCGGACCAGGCCAGGTGCGGGCTCAGGTTGTCGGATAGCGCCATGTGCGATTCGGCATCCGGCCTGCCGAAGGCAAAGCGGGGATCGATGCTCGCTCCTTCGGAAATATCGCGGGATTGAAGCTGCATTTGAACTCCTTCTCGGACTGAAGATTCCGTGTCGTTTAAGCTTACCAGCCTCACTTGAAGACTGTGCTTTCGCCTTGATGACAAAGAAGCTCCTGATTCCGTTCCTTTTCGTGCTGCCGCTACCGGCGCTGGCCGCTCCCGGCTTGCCGGACGAGCTGGCGGTGGACGAGTCCGTCCCCACGCCGTTTGAAGTGCTCGGATTCGAGCCGGGCGAGCGCCATCCGCGCCACGACCAGATCGTGACCTACCTGCGGGAGCTGGCGGAAAGCTCCGACCGCGTCGTGCTGGAGGAAATCGGCCGCAGCCATGGCGGGCGCCCGCAACTGCTGCTGACCTTCGCCAGCCCCGAGCGTCTGGCCGGGATCGACGAGATCCGTTCGGGTCGGCGCGAGGCCGCGCGCCAGGGTGAAGGTCCGCCGGTGATCTGGATGGGCTACTCCGTGCACGGCAACGAAGCCTCCGGCGCCAGCGCGGCACTGGTCATGGCCTGGTATCTCGCCGCCGGACAGGACGAGCGCGTGACGCGCTGGCTCGACGAAATGGTCCTGGTCATGGAACCCGCCATCAATCCCGACGGCATCGATCGCTTCGCGCACTGGGTGAACATGCACCGCGGCAATCACCCCTCGGCCGACCCGGATGATCGCGAACACGCGGAGGGCTGGCCCGACGGTCGCACCAACTACTACTGGTTCGACCTCAATCGCGACTGGCTGCCGGTGGTTCACCCGGTCTCGCAGAACCGGCTGCGCCACTACCACCAATGGCGACCGCACGTCATTACCGACCACCACGAGATGGGGCGCAACAGCACCTTCTTCTTCCAGCCCGGCATTCCCGAGCGCGCCAACCCGCTGATCTTCGACGCCAACCAGGAGTTGACCGGCGCGATCGCCGAGTTCCACGGCCGTGCCCTCGACGCCGCGGGCGAACCGTTCTACGCGCGCGAGTCCTTCGACGACTTCTATATCGGCAAGGGCTCGACCTATCCCGATGTCACCGGCGGAATCGGCATCCTGTTCGAGCAGGGTTCCAGCCGCGGGGCGGTCCAGGAGAGCGACTACGGGCTCAAGCGATTCGAGGAAACGGTCGCCAACCAGGTCCGCACGAGCATTTCGACGCTGGACGGGGCGCTTGCTCATGCCGACGACCTGGTGGCCTACCAGCGCGACTTCTTCGAGAACTTGCGCGAGCGCGCCGGCGACTGGGACCAGGCCGGCTGGCTGCTTGGCGACGGCGGCGACCCGGCGCGGGCGCATGCGCTGATCGGCATGCTGCTCAATCACGACGTCCTCGTCCATCCCGTCGACGAGACGGTCGAAATCGGCGACCAATCCTACGCGGCAGGTTCAGCCTGGGCCATTCCGGCCGACCAGGACGCCTACCTGTTGCTGAAGTCCGTTTTCGAGGCGGTCACCGAGATGGACGTCGAGACCTTCTACGACGTATCGGCCTGGCCGATGGCCGAGGCGCACGACCTGCCGCTGACGACCGTGCGCCGTCTGCCTTCGGTCGGCGATGGCCTTACCGAAGCGCCGGTCCGAGAGCCGGCGGCGGTGCAAGCGGATGCCCTGGCCTGGATCGTCCCCTGGAACCAGTATCGCGCCGATGCGCTGCTGGCCGACCTGCTCGATGCGGGCTATCGCGTCCAGGTCGCGACCGAGCCGATGACGGCGAGGACCCCGGACGGTGAGCGCGCCTTCGGGCGCGGCAGCCTGGTGATTCACTCCGGCATCCAGCCCGACCGGCTCGATCCGGTCGGTCCCATGCTGGCCGAACTGTCCGGGCAGCACGGCGTCGACGTCATCGCTGCCGGGCAGGGCATGGCGGTCGACGGTGTCGACCTGGGCTCGCCTTCGGTGCCGGTGCTCGAGCCGGTCAGTGCTGCCGTCCTCACCGGCCACGGCGTGAGCGCCTACGCCGCCGGCGCGGTCTGGCACTGGTTCGATACCCGGCTGGCGCAGCCGGTCGCGCAACTCGATGCTGCGCGGCTGCGCGGCGGCGACCTGGAGGAGCACACGCACCTGATCGTTCCGCCGGGCCGCTACGGTTCGTTCGATGATTCGGTCAAGTCGGCGATCGTCGATTTCGTCGAGGGCGGCGGAACCCTGGTGGCCTTCGGTGGCGCCGCCCGGGCGGCCGAGTCCCTGGATCTGGGCTGGGACCTGGTCGAGGAAAGCGAGGAGGAAGAAGCCGCCGGCCCCGAGCGCAAGGCCTACGGCGACTACCGGCAGGACTATGCCCGCGAAATGATCGGCGGCACGGCCCTGCGCGTCGACCTGGACCGGACCCATCCCCTGGCCTGGGGTTACGCCGATGACAACCTGGTGCTCTTCCGCCAGGGCGCTCATCGCCTCAGGCCCGTCGACAACGCCTACGCGCAGGTCGGCGTCTACGCCGACGATCCGCTGGCGGCCGGCTACCTGTCTGCGACCAATCGGGAAGAACTGTCCGGCACGCCGGCGATCAGCGTCAGCCGCCACGGTTCGGGCCGGGTGGTTCGCATCGCCGACGAGCCGCTTTTCCGGGGCTACTGGCGCGGCGGCGAGAAGCTGTTCGCCAACGCCCTGTTCTTCAGCCAGTTGGTATCGGCCACGCGGTTGCCCTACGAGGAATAGGGCGCCTCGGTCATCCCGGTCAGCCGGCTGCCCGTTGCGGCCGGCTGCTCTCATCGAGATGCGCCAGTTCGCTCAGCGCCCGGCGATCGACGATGCGCACGTTCTTGCCGCGCACGTGGATGACGCCGTCGCGCTGCAGGGCCGAGAGCGTGCGCGAGACCGTCTCGATGGTCAGGCCCAGATAGTTGGCGATGTCGCGGCGGTCCATCGACAGGCGAAACAGGTCCGGGTCGAGCCCGCGACGCTCGAGGCGCCGCGACAGGCTGAGCAGGAACAGGGCCACGCGGGTCCTCGCGTCCAGCCGGCCCACGACCAGCAGCAGCCGGCGCGCCTCGGCCATTTCCTCGGCCAGCAGGCGCAGCATGACCTGGTTGAGCCGGGGGCTTTCGCCCAGCATCTTGTTGAAGTCATTGACCGGGATTTCGCACAGGCGGCATTCCTCCAGCGCGACGGCCGAGCCGGCGTGTTCACCGGTGGAGAAAGCGTCGAGGCCGATGACGTCGCCGGGCAGGTAGAAGCCGGTGACCAGCTCGTCGCCCTCGCGCGAGACCTGGTAGGCCTTGATCGATCCCGATCGCAGCACGGCCAGCTGGCGGGCCGACTGACCCCCATGGTGCAGGTGGGCGCTGCGGTGTACGCCCTGCCGGCGGCGAATCACGCCGTTGAGGCGTTCGCGCTCGTCCGGGTTGATGTCCTGGGCGAAGCACAGGCTGAACAGCACGCAGTCGTTGCAGGAGTGCTCCTGGCCCGCCAGGTCGGTGCCTTCGCTGTTCGGGGGCATCACGTCTCCTAGACGATGCGCGAGAATCGGCCGCGCGACTGGCCGGCCGGCGCCAGGTAGGCGTCGAAGACCTTGGCAATGGCGCGCAGGAAGAGCAGGCCGTTGGCGGTGACCTCGAAGCCTTCCTCGTCGAATTCGATCAGACCGTCGTCGGCCAGCGGCTGCAGCCGCTCGATCTCGTCGGCAAAGTAGCGCCGGAAGACGAGCTGGTAGTCGCGCTCGATGTCGCGATAGACGAGCTGCCCGCTGCACATGATGCGCTCGATGATGTCGCCGCGCAGGCGGTCGTCTGTGTTGCGGGTCAGGCCGCGGGCGGTCGGCAGCCGTCCCTCGATCAGGGAAACGACCCAGTCTTCGAGCTTGCGGTGGTTTTGCGCGAAACTGTCGCCGACCTGGCTGATGGCGCTGGGACCGAAGCTGATCAGGTCCAGTCCGCCGTGGGTCGAGTAACCCTGGAAGTTGCGCACCATGGTGCCGTTTCGCTTGGCCTTGACCAGGGAGTCTTCCGGCCGGGCGAAGTGGTCCATGCCGATGAACTCGTAACCGGCGTCGAGCAGGCGCGAGAGCGTGTTGCGGAACACCGCAAGCTTGGTCGCCGGCGTCGGCATCTGCTCGATGTCGATCTGGCGCTGGGCCTTGAACAGGTGCGGCAGGTGGGCGTAGTTGAACAGCGAAATGCGGTCGGGGTTCATGCTGATGATCGATTCGACCGTGCGCGAGAAGCCCGTGGTGGTCTGCATCGGCAGGCCGTAGATCAGGTCCACGCTGATCGAGTCGAAGCCCACGCCGCGCGCCGCGCCGATGACCGAGCCGACCATGGCGGTGTCGTGCACGCGGTTGACCGCCTCCTGCACGTCCGGGTCGAGGTCCTGCACGCCCACCGAAATGCGGTTGAAGCCGATGTTCCTCAATTCGCGGATGCCGGCCGGGTCGATGGTGCGCGGGTCGATTTCCAGGCCCAGCTCGGCGTCGGCGGCGAAGTGGAAGTGCGTTCGCAGCAGGGCCATGAGCTGGCGGATCTGGTCGGTGCGCAGGAAGGTCGGCGTACCGCCGCCGAGGTGCAGCTGGCGAACCGGCCGGTCGCGGTCGAAGCGCGGGGCGACCAGTCTGAGCTCCTTTTCCAGGTTGACCAGGAATTCCTGGCCGGCCGTGGTCGAGCGCGTGATCACGCGATTGCAGGCGCAGTAGAAGCACGGGCTGGTGCAGAAGGGCACGTGCACGTAGATCGACAGGTCGGCCGGGATCGGCAGTCGGTTGCTTTCGGCAATGGCGGCGTCGAAGTCGGCCGGGCCGAAGTCCTCGCTGAACTGCACGGCGGTGGGGTAGGAGGTGTAGCGGGGACCCTCGCCGCCGTATTTCTCGATCAGCTCGGCATCGAAGTTGGGGCGCATCAATTCGGACATGGTGTTTCTGCCGCAAGCGGTTGCATTGAATCTGGGCGCAAGATTAGTCCCGATGTGAAGGGGCCGACTTGACCATCGTCAAAAAGGTCCAATTCCCCCGGAAGGAGCGGTTGCTTTCGCACGCCGCGCTTCTGGTACATTCGATCGCTGCATCCAAACCGATTTCGGAGTCCGCTTGTGATTCGTTCCTGCCTGCTTGCGTTCACGCTCCTGCTGCTCTTGCCCTCCCCGGCCTCGCTGGCGGAAGAAGACAAACCTGAACCGATGGCCGTCGACGAAGTCCTCGCGCTCGGCCCCCTGCCGATCGCTGCCGATTTGATGGAGAAAGCCGGCCATGCCGACGGGCTGCGTCGTGCCCTGGTCGGCCAGCTCGGCGAGGGCGAACTGCCCCGACCCGGCCGCTCGGTCAGCGCGTTCGGCCGGGACAGCGAGTGGCGCTCGGTGTCGCCCGCGGCCCTGGCGTCGGAGCGGACGCTGCAACTGCTGTGGTTCCAGCTCGAGGCCGAGCGCTTCGTGCGAGGACACCTCACGGTCGAGGGGCTTCGCAACGCTGTCGTCTACGTCGACGGCAAGAAAGTCGACGGCGGCGCGGAGGGGCACGCGCTGGATCTGCGCAACGGCAGCCACGAGGTCTGGGTCGTTCACGAGGGCGCCGCCGAGGACGGCGAGCCCGCGCTGGCCTGGCAGGGTCGTTCGGACATCGACCGCGTGGGTGCGCATACGCGTCCCCAGCGTCGCGTGTCGGCCCAGCGCCTGACCAACGCCGAGACGGTCGGTGACCTGGCCATCTCGCCGGACGGGCGCTACCTGGCGCTGGCTTACGAGCGGCGCGACGAGCCGGCCGACGCCGACATCCGCCGACTCGAGATCCGCGACTTGCAGACCGACCGAATCGTGCGCCAGTGGACGGCCGACCGGCCGGCCGCGCTGGCCTGGAGCCCCGACGGCTCGAAGCTGGCCGTCCAGACCGGCGACAGCCTGTGGCTGCACGATCGCGAGACCGGCCAGGCCCGCGCCCTGCTGCTCGAGCACGAGGGCATCGGTGCCTGGCGCTGGCACCCGGACTCCGACTCTATCCTGTTCGGCTGGACCAGGAAGGACGAGACCGAGACCGACAAGCGCCGCCGCCTGCGTGCGCTCGAGGACCGCTGGGCCGGCTTTCGCGATCTCAGCCAGCTCTACCAGGTCGACGTGGCCAGCGGCATCGTTCGCGCGCTGACGGCCGAAGAGCGCTCGGTGAGCCTCCACGATGTCGTCGACGGACGGGCGCTGCTTTCCCAGTACGTGGTCGACTACAGCGAGCCGCCGCACAGCATGACCCGCGTGTTCGAGCTCGACCTGGAAGACGGCGAGCAGCGCGACATCGCCCGCCTGCGCTCGTTCAACGCCATCCGCTATGCCGACGACGGCTACTGGCTGCTGGCCGGCCCGGCGCTGTCGATCGGCGATGGCGACGTCACGCCGGAGGGCGTCATTCCCAACGACTACGACACGCAGCTCTACCACCTGTCCGTCGACGGCACCGAGGCGATCAGCTTCAGCCGCGACTTCGACCCGGCCTTCAGCGGCATCGAGCGCCTGGCCGACGGCAACCTGCTCCTGAGCGCCGTCAGCGGCGAGGAGTCGGTGCTGGTCTATTTCGACCGCGACGCGGAGCGCCTTCGCGTGGTCGACAGCGGCCTGAGCGTCGTCGAGTCCTTCGTCGCCTCGCGCACCTCGCCGCCGACAGTCGTTGCGCGCGGCACCGACGCCGACGCCCCCCAGCGCGTGCATCGCGTGGGCCTCGACGGCGACAACGAGGTGCTGGTCGATACCCGCGAATCGGCCTATGCCGACGTGGTGCTCGGCGAAGTCCGCGACTGGTCCTTCACCAACGCCGAGGGCGTCGAGATCGACGGGCGCTACTACCTGCCGCCGGACTTCGATGCCGAAGGCGACTACCCGCTGATCGTCTACTACTACGGCGGAACGGTTCCCGTGAATCGCCAGTTCACCGGCCGCTATCCCTTCAACCTCTGGGCCGCCCACGGCTACGTGATCTACGTCGTCCAGCCGCGCGGCGCCATCGGCTACGGCCAGGATTTCTCTGCCCGGCACGTCAACGCCTGGGGTGACTACGCGGCCGACGACATCATCGAGGGCACGCGCCAGTTCGTCGCCGCTCACGACTTCGTCAGCGAGGAGCGCATCGGCAACATCGGCGCCAGCTACGGCGGTTTCATGACCATGTACCTGGCCACGAAGACCGACCTTTTCGCCGCCTCGATCTCGCACGCCGGCATCAGCGCGCTGACCAGCTACTGGGGCGAAGGCTGGTGGGGGTACGGCTATTCGGGCGTGGCCAGTCGGGGCAGCTTCCCCTGGAACAATCGCGAGCTCTACGTCGAGCACAGCCCGGTCTACAACGCCGACAAGGTCACCACGCCCATGCTGCTGCTCCACGGCGAAGCTGATACCAACGTACCGGTCGGCGAGAGCGACAACATGTTCACCGCGCTCAAGCTGCTCGGCCGCGAAGTCGAGATGGTCGAGTTCCCCGGCCAGGATCACTGGATCCTCGACCGTGAACAGCGCTACGTGTGGTGGGACAGCATCCTCGCCTGGTACGACCGCTGGCTCAAGGACGAACCCGAATGGTGGCAAAACCTGTATCCGGAGTCGTAGATGTCGTGTATTGACTCACGCAGAGCCGCGGGGATCGCGGAGTCCGCAGAGAAGAGCAAAACCATTAAAACGCAAAGACGCGAAGACGCAAAGTAAAAGGCATAACCTATAACCACGGAAGGCACGGAATGGCACGGAAAGGATTGCCAAGAGAATTCTTAATTCCGTGCGGTTCCGCGTCTTCCGTGGTTTCAATGTTCTTGGTTTTTTCTTCGCGTCTTTGCGTCTTTGCGTTTCAAAGATTTCGATTTTGACTTTCTCTGCGCACGCTCAGACCTCCGCGGCTCTGCGAGAGACTCAATTCCAGGGCGTTCCTGGAGACACACTCGACGAGGAACTGCATCCGGGGATGATCGAGCGTGGTCGGTCGCCTGGTTCGGGCGCGAGTGTTCGGAATCGGGATTGTGCATCCCACAAGCGAACAATTCCGCGTGGGCGGGCGACGCCTTCATCGGGCAAGGCGCCCTGATAGCGCCTGATCTATCAATGAGTTAACGCTCCGGTCGCGGTTTGGCACGCCGCGTGCTTATGGGTGTGCATGGATATCGCACGCCCCGAACTCAAACACCGCAAGCGCGTCAAGCGCCTGATCTGGATCGCCGCCGGCCTCGTCGCCCTGGTGATCGTTGCCGTGGCCCTGGCCTCGCTCGAGCCTGCCGCGCCGAGCGTGGATCGCGCTGCCGTCTGGACGGACACCGTCGAGCGCGGCGAAATGCTGCGCCAGGTGCGCGGTCCCGGCGTGCTGGTGCCGCGGGAAATCCGCTGGGTGGCTGCCACGACCGAGGCTCGCGTCGACCGGGTTCTCGCCAAGCCGGGCGCAATCGTCGAGCCGGACACCATCCTCGTCGAGATGAGTAACCCCGAGTTGGCGCAGCAGGTGCGCGAGGCCAACTCCGAATTGGTTGCCGCCGAAGCGGACTATGCCGCCCTGGAGGTGCGCCTGCAAAGCCAGGTGCTCGATCAGCGCGCGACCATGGCCCAGGTGCGTTCGGATGCGCGTGGTGCCCGACTGCAGGCCGAGGCCGAAGCCCAGCTGGTCGAGCAGGGCATCCTGCCGCGCATCCAGTACCAGCGCTCGCTACTCGATGCCGACCAGCTCGAGGAGCGACTGGCGATCGAGGAGGAGCGTTCGGCCCAGTTCAGGGATTCGGTCGAGGCCCAGCTTCGTGCCGCCCGGGCCCGTATCGACCAGCTCGAGAACGTCGTGGAGTTGCGCCGGCAGCAGCTGGGCAACCTCACCGTACGCGCCGGCATCAACGGCGTGCTGCAGGAGCTCAGCGTCGAGGAAGGGCAGCGCCTGACGCCGGGGCAGAACATCGCCCGCGTGGCGCGGCCCGACACCCTGATCGCCGAGCTGCGTATCGCCGAAACCCAGGCCAAGGATGTGCAGCTCGAGCAATCGGTGGAAGTCGATACGCGCAACGGCGTGGTCGCCGGCCGGGTGATGCGCATCGATCCGCGCGTGGCCAACGGCACCGTCCAGGTCGACGTGGAGCTGACCGGTGAACTGCCGCCGGGCGCGCGGCCCGACCTGTCGGTCGACGGCACGATCCTGATCGAGAAACTGGAAGACGTGCTCTTCGTCGGCCGGCCGGCCTATGGCCAGCCCGAGAGCACGGTGCGCCTGTTCCGTGTCGATCCACAGACGCAGACCGCCGTCCGTGTGCCGGTGGAACTCGGCCGCAGCTCGGTCAACGTTATCGAGGTGCGACAGGGCCTGCAGGTCGGCGACACCGTGATCCTGTCCGACACGTCCGCCTGGGACGAATACGACCGGATTCGCCTGGAATGAGGCCGCGCCGATGTCGCTCTCCCTTCTCATCGATGTCTACGGCTGCCTTAACTGCCTGGCGGCGCACGCCTGGGCCCTGGCGATACCGGTGGTGCTTGGCGCCATCCGCCAGCGCAGGTGAGCGAAGTCCGATTCTCTTTCTACGTATGGAACGCATGACATGAACGACACCCAACGACCCCTGATCCAGCTTTCCGAAGTGACCAAGGTCTTCCTGACCGACGAGGTCGAGACCCACGCCCTTGGCGGCGTTCACCTCGAGGTCGGCGAAGGCGAGTACGTCTCGATCTCCGGACCGTCGGGTTGCGGCAAGTCGACGCTGCTGTCCATCCTGGGCCTGCTCGACACGCCCACAGGCGGCCGCTACGAGCTCAATGGCACGCCGGTGGAAAGCCTCAGTGCCGCCGACCGCGCCCATGTGCGCAATCGCGAGATCGGGTTCATCTTTCAGGCCTTCAACCTCATCGGCGACCTCAGTGTCTTCGAAAACGTCGAGCTTCCGCTGACCTACCGCGACGGCATCGGCAAGGCCGAGCGAAAACAGCGGGTGGTCGAAGCCCTGGAGCGCGTCGGCATGGCCCATCGCCTGAGACACTATCCCGCGCAGCTCTCCGGCGGCCAGCAGCAGCGCGTGGCCGTGGCCCGTGCCCTGGTCGGCAAGCCCTCGATCCTGCTCGCCGACGAGCCCACGGGCAACCTCGACTCGCGCAATGGCGAAGCGGTGATGGCGCTGCTCGACGAGCTCCATCGCGGCGGCGCGACGATCTGCATGGTCACCCACGACCCGCGCTACGCCGAGTTCGCCGAGCGCAAGATCCACCTCTTCGACGGACGGGTCGTCGACGAGGAAACGCTCAACCGCCTGCGCGCCGAGGAAGAACAGCGCATCGAGGAGCAGATCGCCTCGCGCAAACCGGCCGCGGCCGATTCGGCGCCCTGACGCTCCCCGTGAGTTTCCCTGCTTCTCCCAACCGCCGCAGCCCACGGCCTGTACGCCGCTGACAGGAGCACTCGCATGCACATCCTCCACGACTTCAAGTTCGCAAAACGGCAGATCGCCAAGCGGCCGGGTTTCGCCGCTGCGGTCATCCTGACCCTGGCGCTGGGCATCGGCGCCAACAGCGCGATATTCAGCATGATCAACGGCCTCATGCTCAAGCCCTTGCCCTACCCGGAAGGGGAGCAGCTGGTAGCCGTCTATAACACCTATCCGAAGATGGGCTTGCCGAACGCGGGCGTTTCGGTTCCGGATTACATCGATCGGCGCGACCGTACCGAAGTCTTCCAGTCGACGGCGATGTACACCTGGAACGGCATGAACCTGACCGGCGAGGGCAATCCCGAGCGTCTGCTCGCGTTGCGGACCACGCCTTCGCTTTTTGAGGTGCTGCGCATAAAGCCCATGTTGGGCAGAACCCTCGGCGAGGAGCACGCCGAGATCGGCAACGACCGGGCCGTCGTGCTGAGTCACGGCCTGTGGCAGGCGGCCTTCGGCGCCCGCGAGGGCATCGTGGGTGAAGACATCCGGCTCAACGGCGAGCCGTACGAGGTCGTGGGCGTGATGCCGGCGGGCTTCGTGTTTCCCAACCAGAATGTGCAGCTCTGGATGCCGTTCGCTTTCACGCCGCAACAGATGAGCGACGAGGAGCGGGGACGGGAGTTCTCGAACATGATCGCTCGCCTCAAGCCCGGCGCCTCGACCGAGCAGGCCCAGCAGCAGGTCGACCGCATCCACGAGATCAATCGCGAACGCGCGCCCGCCGGTGTCGCGGAGTTCTGGGCCAACTCCGGCTTCGGCGGGCGCGTGGTCAACTACCGGGAGGAACTGATCGGCGAACTGCGTGGTCCGCTTTGGCTGCTTCAGGTGGCGGTGGCCTTTGTGCTGCTTATCGCTTGCGCAAACGTCGCCAACCTGATGCTGGCCCGCGTGACCGCGCGACGCCGCGAATTGTCCGTTCGCAAGGCCATGGGGGCGGCCTCGCGACGAATCGTTGCACAGATTCTGTGCGAGAGCGGCTTGCTCGCCCTACTCGGCGGCTTCGCCGGACTGCTGGTGGCCTGGTACGGACTCGAACTGCTCACCCTGGCGGGCCTGGGGTCGACGAATGAACTGTTCGATATCCGCCTCGACGGTACGGTCTTTGCCTTCGCCCTCGGCATCGCGATGACCACGGGGGTGCTGTTCGGCGTTGTGCCGGCACTGGCGGCCGTTCGCGGCAACACCGCCGAGGTGCTCAAGGAGGGCGGTCGCAGCGCCAGCAGCGGGCGCGGCGCACAGCTTACGCGCTCGACCCTGGTGGTCGCACAGGTGGCCATCGCTGCGATGCTGCTGGTCGGCTCCGGGCTGTTGATTCGCAGCTTCATGGAGCTACAGGGCACGGATGCCGGCTTCAATCCCGAAGGCGTGCTGACCGCCGGGCTGTCCCTGCCCGACAACCCCTACGATGATCCGGCCGCGATGCGCGATTTCCACGATCGCCTCGTGGCGCGGCTGGAGGCCATTCCCGGTGTCGTCGCCGCCGGCATGACCAACGTCGCGCCCTTCGAGGGGGGTAACTCCCAGTCGTCCTACAGCATCGAGGGCTACGAGCCCGGGCCGGGCGAGAACTCGCCGCACGGCATGGTGCGCCGGGCCGATAGCGGCTATTTCGAGGCCATGGAGATTCCGGTGCTGAGCGGACGCGCGTTCACGCCCGAGGACGGACCCGACAATCCGGTCGCTGTCATCGACGAGATCCTGGCACGTCGCTACTTCCCCGACGAGAACCCGATCGGCCGTCGAATCGGATTCGACGACGAAGAGAATCCCGAGTGGTTCACCGTCGTCGGCGTGGTCGGCACGGTCAAGCACTCCGGCCTCGACGAGCAGGTCAGCAAGGAAACCTACTATCTGCCCATTCGCAACGCCGCCGTCGGCAGCCCCACCCTTGTGCTGCGCACGGCCATGCCCCCGGCCGGCCTGATCGATCCCCTGCGGGAAGCCGTGCGCGAAATCGATCCGCAGCTGCCGCTGACGCGCATCCGCACGATGGAAGAGATGATCGACGTCTCGTTGCAGACGCGCCGCGCGCCCATGCTTCTGCTGATGGTCTTTGCCGGTGTTGCCCTGGCGCTGTCGGCCATTGGCATTTACGGCGTGCTGGCTTATTCGGTCAGCCAGCGAACCGGCGAACTGGGCGTGCGCATGGCACTGGGTGCTCGGATCGGCGACATCCTGCAGCTGGTGATGCGACAGGGCGGGCGCCTGGTCGCGATCGGATTGGCTCTCGGGCTGGTCGCCGCACTGGCCCTGACCGGAATGATCTCCTCGCAGCTCTACGGCGTGAGTCGTTTCGATCCCTTCGTACTGATTGGCGTTGTCGTGTTCCTCGGGTTGATCGCGGCCCTGGCCTGCCTGATTCCCGCCTGGCGTGCGGCCTGCGTCAATCCGATCGAAGCCCTTCGCTACGAGTGATCGAAGCGCCGCGGCAGAACCTCTAAAAGGATATCCCATGACCCATTTTTTCGCCGACCTTCGCTACGCCGCTCGCCAGCTGATGCGACAACCCGGCTTCACGCTTGTGGCCCTCCTGACCCTGGCGCTGGGCATCGGCGCCAACACGGCAATGTTCAGCGTGGTCAACGGCACCATGCTCGCGCCGCTTCCCTATCCTGATGCGGGACGCCTGGTTCGCGTCTGGGAGACCACGCCCGAAGGTCACCGCTTTTCCGTGTCCGAGCCCAATTTCCTCGATTTCCACGACCGCTCTGAGCAGTTCGAGTCGCTGGCGGCGATGAAGGATGTGTCGTTGACCTTCGTCGACGGCGGCCAGGCTGCACGCATCCCCGGTTTAGCGGTTTCGCGCGAATTCTTCTCAGTGCTGGGGCACTCGCCCATCGCCGGCCGAGAATTCACGAGTGAAGAGGACCAGCCGGGTTCGGCGGCGGATGTCGTCGTACTCGGACACGATCTGTGGCAGCGCCGTTTCGGGGGCGATCGCGACCTCGTTGGGCGGACGATCCGAGTCGAGGGTCGGGCCCGCACGGTTGTCGGGGTCATGGGGCCGGACTTCGGCCTGCTCGACAGCGAATACTGGGTTCCCCTGGCGGCCGATCCGGCCTCCGACCGAGGCGACCACTGGCTGGCCATGATCGGCCGCTTGCGTCCACGTGCGACCCTGCAACAGGCCGAAGCCGAACTGCAGCGCATCGCGGAGGGTATCGGGCTGCAACATCCGACCCTGGCTGGCTGGGGCGTCGAGATGATGCCCTTTTCCCGCTGGCTGGTTCGCGACTCGTTCCGGACCACGGCCGTGCTGCTGCTCGGGGCCGTGGCATTCGTGCTGTTGATGGCCTGCGTGAACCTGGCCAATCTCGTCTTTGCCCGGGCCAGCCGCCGGCAGGGTGAACTCGGCCTGCGGCTGGCGCTGGGGGCGGGGCGTGGCCGGCTGGTCCGGCAGCTGCTGGTCGAGGCCGTGCTCCTTTGCGGGCTCGGCCTCGGGCTGGGCATCGCGCTGGCCTACTGGGGAGTTTTAGCGCTGCAGGCTTTCGGTTCGGGTTTCATTCCGCGCCTGGAGTCGGTGCGCATCGACGGCACTGTCATGGCCTTTGCCGTCGGCATCGGCCTGGTCACGGTCGTGCTGTTCGGTCTGCTGCCGGCGCTTCGAATCTCCGGACTGGATCTCAATGCGACCCTGCGTCAGGGCGGGCGCACGGGTGAGCGCGGCGACCAGCGCCGCGTACGCGATGCGCTGGTGGTCGTGCAGATCGCGATGGCCATGCTGCTGCTCGTCGGCGCCGGGCTGCTCCTGCGAAGTTTCTGGCAGTTGCAGTCCACTGATCCCGGCTTCGACGCCGGGAACGTCGTCTACGCCGAGATCCAGCTCGGCGATGATTACGCCGAACCCTGGCAGAAAGTCGTGTTCTTTCGGGAGTTGATTGCTGACCTCTCATCCCGGCCGGGCATTGCCTCGGCCGGTGCGACGGTCATCACGCCGTTCAGTGGCTCGAACCTGATGAACGACGTCACGCCCGTCGACCGGGCCGAGTCGATCGGTGCGCAGGGGTTCATGCAGGCCGCCTGGCGCACGGCTACGCCCGATGCTTTCGAAACCCTGGGCCTGCCGCTGATCGAGGGTCGCTTATACGACTACACCGATCGCTGGGACGGTCCCCGAGTGGCCGTCATCACCCGCACCATGGCCGAACGAATGTGGCCGGACCGGCCGGCGGTGGGGCAGGAGTTCTATTGGGGCAGCAACACCGGCGAACCGCTGCGGGTGATCGGCGTGGTCGACGACCTCCGGGACGTCGAGATGAGCAGTGATGTGCAGCCGGTGATGTTCCTACCCTACCATCACATGCCCTGGCCCAAGATGACGCTGCTCGTTCGCGGCAGCGGGCAGGTGGATTCCATCGCCCGGCTGGTCCAGAGCCGGGTGCGCGCGCTGGACGAGTCTCTGCCGGTTCCGGCTGTGGCTTCCCTGCAAGACCAGGTGGCGTCGGTCGCTGCCGGTCCGCGTTTCAGAACCTTCCTGATGGCGTCGTTCGCCTGCCTGGCCCTGCTGCTGGCTGCGGTCGGCATCTACGGCGTGATGGCCTACAACGTCAGCCAGCGCACGCGCGAAGTCGGCCTGCGCATGGCGCTTGGAGCTGCTCCGGCTTCGATCTCCGGCATGCTGCTTCGGCGCGGCGCCGTACTGACGATCCTCGGCACGCTCATCGGCCTGCTCGGTGCGTGGGCTATCACTCGCCTGATCCAGGGGGTGCTGTTCGCAACCGAACCACTCGACCCGGCCGCGACCGCGACCGCTGCTTTCGTGCTGGCGCTCACCGCGCTGACGGCGTGCTGGTTGCCGGCGCGGCGGGCTGCGCGCATCCATCCCACGGAGGCCCTTCGCCATGAATGACATTCGTCAGGCGTTTCGTCAGCTCGTCTCCCGGCCCGGTTTTACGGCCATCGTGGTTGTGACCTTCGCGCTGGGTATCGGGGCGACAACCGCTATCTTCAGCATGGTCAATTCCGCTTTGATTGCTTCATTGCCTTACTCGCAGCCCGACCAGCTGGTCCGCGTGTTCGAGCAGCGTCCCGATGGAGGTCGCAACACGGTATCCGGCGGTGCTTTCAAAGACTGGAGAGAGTTCAATACGACGTTCGAATCCCTGGCTGTTTTCGACAATGCGCGCATGAACCTCACCGGTGCAGGTACGCCGGAGCGCCTGGCGGGCTTGTATGTCTCCTCTGAATTCCTGTCCGTCCTGCGCGTGCAGCCCGCGATCGGCCGCGACTTTTCACCGGATGCCGACACAGCCGGCGGCAGCAATCAGGTCGTCATACTCACGCATCGATTCTGGCAGCAACGCTTCAGCGGGAACGAGGATGCCATCGGTCAGGCCATGCTGCTCGATCAGACGCCCTATACGATCATTGGGGTGCTGCCGCCGGGTGCCCTATTGCACGACGAAGCGAACTTCCTGGTTCCGATGGTGATCACCGACGACCCGGACCTCTGGGGGCGCGAGGGGCATTGGCGCGATGTCATCGGTCGAATTCGTCCGGATGTGACCATCGACCAGGCGCAATCGGATCTGCGAACCATCAAGCAGCGGCTCGGCGCCGAATACCCATCATTCAAGCAGGATTGGAGTGTCATCCTGTTCACGGCGCAGGAAATCCACACCGGCAACGTGCGAATGACGATGTTCATTCTCTTCGGCACTGCGCTCTTCGTTCTGCTGATTGCCTGCGCCAACGTTACTAACCTGTTTCTGGCGCGCGGTGCCTCGCGCGCTCGTGAAATGGCGGTGCGCTCCGCACTCGGGGCCAGTACTTCACGGATCGTGAGGCAATGGCTGGTTGAAAGCATCCTGATTGCTTTGCTGGGGTGTGCGGCCGGACTGTTTGTGGCCGTATTTGCGATCAAGCTGTTGACGCAGATGGTCGCCGACGCGCTTCCCCAGGTTTTGCAGCCACACCTGGATACTGGGGTGTTGGTATTCTCGGTGATCCTTGCATGCGGTTGCGGGGTTCTTTCCGGAATACTGCCAGCGCTGCGGGCCAGTCGGTGCAATCTCTCGGGCAGCCTTCGAGAAGGCGAACGCGGCTCGGTCGGGAGAGACAGAAGACGCTCGCAATCGGCGCTTCTGTTCTCGCAATTCGCGCTCACGCTGGTGCTGCTGATCGGTGCGGGCTTGCTGCTGCGCAGCTTCACCCTGTTGTCGGAAGTCGACCCCGGCTTCGAACCTCGCCAGTCGTTCGCGTTCGACTTGTCGCTTCCCGAAGCGAAGTATCCGGATCCGGAAAGCCGGCTTCGGATCGTCGATGAACTGATCACGCGCATCGAGACCATACCGGGCGTTGAATACGCCGGGGTGACGTCCTACGTGCCGCTCAGCAATCGTGGTGCCACGGAGTACTTGAGTCGCGCTGACCGGCCATTCAGTTCCGACTATGTGGTCGGGTACGAAGCCGTCGATCGAGATTATTTCGCCGCCCTGGGGGTCGAGTTGATGCGGGGTCGCCTCATCACCGACGCCGAGAACCGGGTCGGCGCACCGCGAGTGCTGATGATCAATAGTCGTGTGGCCCGAGATTTGTACCCGGACGAGAACCCGATCGGCAAGCAACTGAGATTCTTCGATCGACCCTGGGAAATTGTTGGTGTGGTCGAACCGGTTCGGCATACGGCCGTGCATATCGAGCCACCACCCAGGATCTATTCTGCGCATGTGCATTCACCCTGGTCCACCAGTATCGTTGTGCGCACGGCTTTGCCCCCGACCGGCCTCATCGAGACCGTCAGACAGACGGTGCTGGACGTCGACCCCGATCAGCCGATTGCCAATGTACGAACAATGGAGCAGGCTGTTGGCGAATCTCTGTCCCGGCACCGAACAGTGCTCATACTCTTGGGCTCCTTCGCCGGCGTTGCCATCGTCCTTGCCTGTGTGGGTATCTATGGTGTGATGTCTTACACCATGAGCCAGAGCCAGCGTGAATTCGGAATCCGTACGGCTCTGGGTGCTACAAGCCGGGATATGGTGCGAATGGTCATCACGAGAGGCATGAAGCCGGCGCTCCTGGGAATACTGACAGGCGCCGCCATCGCCCTGCTCCTGACAGGGTTGGCGGAATCCATGCTCTTCGAGATTCACGCTCGAGATCCGCTTGTGTTTGGTGTCGCAACTGCCGGTTTGGCCATCATGGCCACGCTGTCGGTCTGGATTCCTGCGCGCCGCGCCTCCAGGGCCGATCCGGCGACGACTCTTCGCGATGAATGACCTGTCGCCAATCCGGAGATTCCCATGCAACTGAAAACATTGATCGGCGAAAGACGGCCTGCCTTTGTTGGCGCCATGCCGGTAGGGCGCCATGAGCTTCGTTAGTCCGCGCACTCTCCTTCGCCTTCGCGGACTGGAGAAGTCCGTGCCGCACCAGGGCGGGCGGCTCTGGCTGCTCCGTCAGATCGACCTGGACGTGGGCGAGGGCGAGTTCCTGAGCATTGTTGGGCCCTCGGGGTCGGGCAAGACAACCCTACTCAATATCCTCGGCCTGTTCGACAGTGAATTCCGAGGCGAGTACGAGTTCGCCGGCCGCCCGGTCGGAGCGATGAAGTCCGCGCAGCGCCAAAAGCTGGCGCGCGACTTCATCGGCTACGTCTTCCAGCAGTACCATTTGCTCGAGGACCTGACCGTGGCCGAGAACCTCGAAGTTCCCCTGAGCTATCGCGAACTGCCGCGCAGCGAGCGCAAGGCGCGGGTGGCCGACATGCTCGACCGCTTCGGTATCGTCGGCAAGAAAGGTCTTTACCCGAGCCAGCTCTCCGGCGGGCAGCAGCAGCTGGTGGCCGTGGCCCGGGCTGTGATCGGGCGACCGGCGGTAATCCTCGCCGACGAGCCGACCGGCGCGCTGCACTCGAGCCAGGGCGAGATGATCATGGACCTGTTCGCCGAACTGAACGCCGAGGGCATCACCGTGATCCAGGTGACCCATAACGAGGTCAACGCCCGTCGCGGCCATCGCAGCATCGAGCTGTTCGACGGCTGGATGGAAGCGGTCGGGGCGGCCTGATGGTGGTAGCATTCCGGCAGTCTTCCGGTTCTTGGCCATGAGTCGATCCAGCCCTTCGCCCGCCCGCATTCTCGTGGTCGACGATCAGCGCGACGTGCTCGAGGCGCTGCGCTTGCTGCTCAAGGGCGAGGGGTTCCTTGTCGACCTGGTCAACTCGCCGGCCGCGGCGCTCGAAGCGCTGCAACACGACGACTTCGACGCCGTCATTGCCGATCTCAACTACACCCGCGACACCACATCAGGGGAGGAGGGGCTCGAGCTCGTCGAATGTATCCAGTCCCTGGATTCCCGGTTGCCGGTGATCGTGATGACGGCCTGGGCGACCATCGGCGTGGCGGTCGAGGCCATGCGCCGCGGTGCACGGGATTTCATCGAGAAGCCCTGGGACAACCATCGGCTGCTGTCGGTGCTCAACACGCAGGTGGAACTCGGTTGTGCACTGCGCCGCTCCGACCGCCTGGCGGCCGAAAACGATCTTCTCCGCCAGGCCGGAGACGAGGGCTTCATCGCCGACTCGCCGGCCATGCAGGAGGTCGTGCGCTTGATACACCGCGTCGCCCCGGCAGACGTGGCGGTGCTGATCACCGGCGAACCCGGGACGGGCAAGGGTGTCGTTGCGCGCAAGATCGAACAACTCTCCAAGCGTCACGGCAAGCCGTTCATTTCGGTCAACATGGGGAGCGTGCCCGAGGCCGTGTTCGAGAGCGAAATGTTCGGGCACGTCAAGGGTGCTTTCACGGACGCCAGCCAGAACCGGACCGGCCGGTTCGAACTTGCCGACGGCGGGACGCTGTTTCTCGACGAGATCGGCAACGTACCGGCGAGCCAGCAGGCCAAGCTGCTTCGCGTTCTCGAAACCGGGGAGTACGAACCGGTCGGTTCCTCGCGCACCCAGCGTGCCGATGTGCGACTGATCAGTGCCACCAATGCCGATCTCGATGAGATGGTCCGGGCGGGAGAGTTTCGCAAGGATCTATTCTTCCGCGTCAACACGGTCGAGATTCCCCTGCCGCCGCTTCGCGAGCGCCGTGAGGACATCCTGCCGCTGGCCCGGCACGCATTGGCGCAACTGGCCTCACGATACGGCGGATCGCCCGAAGGCTTCGAGCGCTGCGCGCTGGAAGCCATGCAAGCCTATGCCTGGCCCGGCAACGTCCGTGAACTCCTTCACGTGATCGAACGGGCCGTGTTGCTCAGCAAGGGCCCGCGGATCGCCGCGGAAGATCTTCGCCTGGATCATGCGCCCGCGCCCGCAACGAGCCTGGAGCACATGACACTCGACGACGCCGAGCGCGTCTTGATACGCAATGCGCTCCACCGCACAGGGGGCAACGTCAATCAGGCGGCCGAAGACCTCGGCGTGAGCCGCAGTGCCCTGTATCGCCGAATCGAAAAGTACGGCCTGCTGAAGTAGTCTTGGATTCATACGCTCGGTGACCTCCCGCAGGCAGCCAATGTGAAGGAAGACAGACGTATTCCGTTCGAGCTTCGGCTCCTGGTGCTTTGCCTGGCCGGCGGACTGCCTGCCCTGCTTGGCCTCGGCCTGGTGCTCGCGTCGGGCGATTTCGCGCCCGATCTTTCCATCGCCCTGGTGTCGGCGGCTTCGCTCGCCTGGCTCGTCTTCGGCTTCGCCGCTCGCCGCTTCGTCATCTATCACCTGCAGACTCTTTCCAACTTGCTGGAAGCTCTGCGCGAAGGGGACTATTCCTTGCGCGGTCGCCGGGCCCGATACAAGGATTCGCTGGGCGAAGTCATGCGCGAAGTCAACCAGCTCAGCGAAACGCTCCGCGCCGAGCGACTGGGTGCCCGCGAAGCCAGCGCGCTCCTGATGAAGGTGGTCGACGCCGTCGATATCGCGGTTCTCGCCTTCGACGGGCGCAAGAGACTGCGGCTGGTCAATCCCGCCGGCGAGCGTCTGCTCGGGCGCTCCGAATCCGCATTGCGCGACCAGACCGCTGCCGCGCTGTCACTCGAGTCCCTGCTGGAGGGTCCGGAGCGGCAGACGATACAACACCGCTTTGCAGCCGGTAGCGGTCGGTGGGAAGTGCGAATTTCCCGTTTCCGGGAGGGGGGTATTCCGCACTACCTTCTGGTCGTAACCGACCTCAGCCGGGCTCTGCGCGAGGAGGAACGAAAGGCCTGGCAGCGCCTGATTCGAGTGATCGGTCATGAACTCAACAACTCGCTGGCGCCGATCAAGTCCATGAGCGGGACCCTGCAAAAACTGCTTTCCCGAGAGCCGTTGCCGGAAGACTGGCGTGAGGACACGGCGCGCGGACTGGACGTAATTGGCAATCGTGCCGATTCACTCGGCCGCTTCATGACCGCCTACAGCATGCTTGCGCGCCTGCCGTCGCCGAGAAGAAGCAAGGTCGATCTGCGCCCCCTGGTCGAACGAGTCGCCGCGCTCGATCAGCGAGTCCCGGTATTGTGCAGGGGTGAATCGCTGTCGATCCACGTCGACCGAGACCAGATCGAACAGATGCTCATCAACCTGGTCAAGAACGCCGTGGATGCTGCCGAGCAAACGGGGGGTGAAGTTCGAGTGGAGTGGCGAAGCGAGGGAGACGGCGTTCGGATCTCGGTGATCGACTCCGGGCCGGGGATTTCCAACCCGGACAACCTGTTCGTGCCTTTCTTTACCACCAAGCCCGAAGGGACGGGTGTGGGCCTGGTGCTGTGCCAGCAGATCGTCGAGGCCCACGGCGGCGTGCTGACGCTGGTCAATCGAGACGACGCGCGGGGTTGCGTGGCGACGGTTGAACTGCCGGTGTCGTGAAGGGGGAGGGGTCAGGATTCAGGGGCCCGACGACCAGGATGGCGACGTCACACATAGCTCACGCGTGTCCGGACCCGCTACATCGCCCGTCGCCGATGCGACCGCGACTTACGCGGGCATGGCGAAATCGTCGGGGACGCGGCCCCGACCTACGAAACACACTCGACGAGGAACTGCATCCAGGGATGGTCGATGGCGTGTGATAACCACGGGCCGGCGGCGATCAGCACGCCGGTAGTTGCCAGCAGGGCAGCGGCCGTCCAGCGCAGGCCGGGGCGGTTGATGGCCGAGCGGAATTTGAGCATCACGAGCCCGCCGCCCAGCAATAGCGGCACGGTACCCACGCCGAAGGCCAGGATCATGGCGGTGGTGGCCAGCGGGTCGGCGAGCATGACGGCGGTGGCCACCACCGTGTAGAGCAGGCCGCAGGGCAGCAGGCCCCACAGCAGGCCCAGGCCGATGGCGTTGTCCAGGGATTCGACCGGCAGGAACTTCGAGAAAACGGGCATCATGCGCCGGGTCAGCGGCGCGGCGAGTTGCCCGGTGAGATCGCGAAAGCGGCTGGGCAGGGCGATGTAGACCGCCATGAGCACGATGATGCCGCCCAGGGCCCAGCGCATGACCTGCGGGGCGGCCTCGGGCACGGCGGCGGCCGGCAGCATGCCCAGGCCGGTGGCGAGCAGGCCGATGGCGAGATAACTCGAAACGCGCCCCAGGTGAAAGCCGATCGCCAGCCCACCGCGGCCCGAGGGAATCTGCGCGTGCAGCAATCCCACGATCCCGCCGCACATACCCAGACAGTGCGTCGACCCGAACAGCCCGGCCAGCAGGCCGGTCAACAGCGCGGTTTCAACGTTCATTGATCGGAGTCAGTAGAGCGCACTGGCAAAAAACCTTTAAAACGCAAAGACGCAAAGACGCGAAGGAAAACACGAAAAAGTAATCATTTATCGCACGGAATGGATAAAGCACTGCGAAACGCTAGTCTTCTTGATTCTCTATTCCCGATTCTGGGTTCAATCCTTTCTTTCTTTGCGTCTTTGCGTTTTCAAGGTCTTGGTGTTCCGTGTTCTCGTCTTGCGCAGCGCCTTGATTCACTCGCCTATCTGAAGGCTTTTCATCTTCATCCAGGATGTCCAGCGCCGGGGTGTCGAGGTCGTCGAACTGGTCGTTGCGGATCGCCCAGAAGAAGGCACCGATGGCCAGGAGCATCAGCAGGACCGACAGCGGGATGAGGACGTAGATGATGTTCATGGCTCGACGCTAACGGGCGGGTGATGGGAACGCAACGTTGGGTTTCCGGGTTCCGGGTTTCAGGTTTCAGGTTTCAGGTTTCCTTCCGCCGTGCTCAAGCCTCGACTACGGGCTTGGCCGGACCTTGTGTCAGCTCGCTCTCCGGTCCGCGTCGCGCTCCGAGTGGGGAGCCGGCCGGCGCGGCGGCCGTTGGCTACGACCAGGAGGCTCGAGACCGACATGCCGATCGCTGCCGCCCAGGGCGGGATGAAGCCGGTCGCGGCCAGGGGCAGGGCCAGCAGGTTGTAGGCGAAGGCCCAGGCCAGGTTCTGGCGCACGACGCCGACGACGCGCGGGGCCAGCTCGAACGCTCGGCTGACGCGGCCCAGTCCCCGTCCGGTGACGACCAGGTCGGCCTGGGTGCGGGCGATGTCGGCCCCCTCGGCCAGGGCCAGCGACACGTCGGCGCCGGCCAGGACCGGGGCGTCGTTGATGCCGTCTCCGACCATCGCGACCAGTGCGCCTTCGGCCTGCAGGCGTCGCACCAGCTCGAGCTTGTCCGCCGGCTGGAGGTCGCCCTGGTATTGCTCGATGCCGAGTCGTTCGGCCATCCTGGCCACGTTCTCGGTCCGGTCGCCGGAGGCGAGCAGGACCTCGATCCCGCGCGCCCGGAGTTGCGCGACCAACTCCCCCGCGCCCTGGCGCAGCGGGCTGTCGATGCGCAGCCAGCCCAGCACCCGGGCATCGTCGGCCAGGGCGATCCACTGGCCCTCGCCGGGCGGCGCGAGTTCGTGACCGAGCTTTTCGGCGATCCAGGCCGGTTTGCCCAATGCCAGGCGGCGGTCGCTGATGGCGCCTTGCACGCCGGCGGCCATCACCGCCTCGGCGTCCTCGACCGGTCCGCCGTCGTCGAAATCCTCGAAGGCGGTGGCCACCGGGTGGCGGCTGACGCGTTCCAGGCGAGCCGCCAGTCGGAGCGCTTCGTCGCGAGTCAGTTCGGGATCCTCGATGCGGACGTCGGCCACGCTCATTTCCGGCTGCGTGAGCGTGCCGGTCTTGTCGAGCACCACGTGCGTGATGCGCGGCAGCTTCTCGAGCACGTCGCTGCCGGTGGTGAGAATGCCCAGCCTGGCGAAGCCGCGCGCAGCCGAAGCCAGCGCCACCGGCGTGCCCAGAGCCAGGGCGCAGGGGCAGGAAACCACCAGCACGGCGATGACCACCGGCAGCATGTGGGCGGGATCGATCTGCGACCAGGCCAGGGCCGTGAACGCCGCGCCGGTCAGCACGAAGGCGACGAACCAGCCGGCGATGCGGTCGGCGACCTGCGCCAGGCGCGGCTTGTGGCCGCGGGCCTGTTCGAGCAGCTGCACGATGCCGGCAAGCACGGTGGATTGGCCCACCTCCGCGACCTCCACCACCAGTTGGCCGTCGCGCACCATCGAACCGGCCAGCACCGACTCTTCGCGGCCCCGCCGGCGCGGGTTCGACTCCCCCGAAAGCAGGGATTCGTCGACCATGGCCCGGCCGTCGACGATGCGACCGTCAGCCGGCACGGTCTCGCCGGCGCTGACCTGGATACGGTCCCCCGCCTCGAGCTCGACCAGCGCGACCGGCTCGGGCGTGCCGTCTGCTGCGAGACGGCGAGCGGCCGCCGGCAGGGATCGCGCCAGCGCCGAGTGGATCGAGCCGGCGCGTTGGCGCGTGACCAGCACCGCGTAGCGGCCCAGCAGCAGGAAGAAGATGAACATCACCACCGAGTCGAAGTAGGCTTCGCCGGCGTCGAGCAGGGTGGTGACGATACTGGCCGTCAAGGCCAGGAGCATGGCGGCGGCGACCGGCACGTCCATGCCCATGCGGCGTTGCTTGAGCGTGCGCCAGGCCGATTCGTAGAAGATCCTTCCGGAATACAGGGCCACCGGCACGGCGACCAGCATGCTGATGAGCTGGAAGAAGCGTTCGCTGGTCGGGTCGATGTCCTGGAAAGCGCCGATGTAGCCCGCCAGGGCGTAGCTCATGACCTGCACCATGCCCAGGCCGGCGACCACAATAGCCTTGAGCAGGCGTCGGCGCTCCGTGCGATCACGCTGCTCGCCGGCCAGGGGCGAGTCGAGATGCGGCCGGTAGCCGAGCGCCGCCAGGCGCGTGGCGATCTCGCTCAATGGCGTTCGTGCGGGATCGAAATGCAGTCGGGCGCGGCCGTCGCCGATATCGACCTGGATTTCGGCCACGCCGTCGAGTTCGCCGACGAATCGCTTGATCAGCCAGGAACAGGCAGCGCAGTGCACGTTCTCGAGCACCAGGGTGATCTGCGCGAGCCCGTCGCAGTCGCTGCGCGCGTAGTGGCGCAGAATGGCGTCGCGATCCCAGGCGCTGTAGTCTTCGGGGCTGGCGGCGGCCTCCGGGCGCTCGGGCAGGGCGTCGCGAAAGTCGTAGTAGCGGTCGAGTCCGGCCTGGTCGATCAGGGTGGCCACGGCCTGGCAGCCGTGGCAGCACATCGGACGGGGCTTGCCGCCGATGGTGGCCTGCAGGTCGACGCCGCGGGGCACCGGCTCGCCGCAGTGCCAGCACGCCGTCGACGCCGTCTGGCTCACAGTTTCTCCGGATCGAGCCCGATCTGGCCGGCGACTTCGCCGGAGAATCGCCCCGCCAGCCACCAGGTCTGCTGCAGGTCGCTGAGAATGACGCGGGCGCGTTCGGGCGGCTGGATGCTGCCCATCTGGACCTGCCAGCGGTCGGCGTCGATGCGACGCGCCACGGCGGAAACGTCACGACCCGCGTCGGTGGGATGCTGGAAGCGCAGCAGCAACTGGTCGGGAAGTTCTTCGAGTTGGTCCGCGCCGAGGACCAGTTCGGCCAGATTGTCGTCCACGGAGAGCAGGGCACTCAGCCCGAGGCTCGCGGCCCGGTCGGCGCGTTCGCGCGTGTCGACGAGCACCTTGCCCAGCGGCTGGTAGTCGCCGGTGACCATCTGGGGCGCGTTGTTGATGCCGATGACCAGTACGCTGGTGCCGGAGGCAACGCCCATGCCGAGAATTCCGAGAAAGAACCAGACCCAGAATTCGCGGTACCAGGGGCGTGCTTCGATGTCGTTCATTTCAAGTTCCATTGAATCACTCCAGGGCGCGCGCCGGGATGAAGAACCGAGTTTCGGTTTCGTTGAGTATATTGCCCGCCGCATCCGTGGCGATGATCGTGATCTCGTGCATGCCCACCCGGGCCCGGTCGATCGGCATGCCGATCGTCAGGGGCTGGTTGGCCACCTCCGAGGGCGCGATGATCACCGAGTCGGTCGGATCGATGATTCGCAGCCCCGACAGCGCCTCGCTTTCAACGCCGATGCTCACCGACAGGTCGCGATCGGTTCGATTGGACAGCTTGAGCGTGTAGGGGTTCTCGAGCGTCTGCTCGGTCACGCGGTGCAGCGCCGTGCGGTCGCGCAGCACGTCGACGAGTAATGGGTCGCGGCCGGTCAGGACCAGGCCGACCAGCGTGGCCAGGGCGAGCAGCGCGGCCAGGTAGATGAAGATGCGCGGCCGGAGAATGCGCGTCGGCTTGCCGGCCATGGCGTTTTCGGTGGTGTAGCGAATCAGGCCGCGCGGATAGCCCATGCGATCCATCACGTCGTCGCAAACGTCGATGCAGGCCGCGCAGGCGATGCACTCGATCTGCAGGCCGTCGCGGATATCGATGCCGGTCGGGCAGACCTGCACGCAGCCCAGGCAGTCGATGCAGTCGCCCAGGCCCAGTTCGGCACGGTCGGCGCTCTTCTTGCGCGGCCCGCGCGGTTCACCTCGGTTGACGTCGTAGGAAATGACCAGCGAGTCGTCGTCGAACATCGCCGATTGGAAGCGCGCGTACGGACACATGTACTTGCAGACCTGCTCGCGCAGGTAGCCGGCGTTGCCATAGGTGGCGAAGGCGTAGAAGAACAGCCAGAAGGTTTCCCAGCCGCCGAGGTTGAACTCGACCAGTCTCAGGCCGAGATCGCGAATGGGAACGAAGAACCCGACGAAAGTGAAGCCCGTCCAGAGCGCGAAGGTGATCCAGAGGAACTGCTTGGCCGACTTGCGGGCGATCTTTTCCTTGTTCCAGGGGCCCTGGTCGAGCTTCATGCGCTTGTTGCGGCGACCCTCGGTGACCCGCTCCATCCACAGGAACACCTCGGTCCAGACCGTTTGCGGACAGGCGTAGCCGCACCAGAGTCTGCCGGCCAGGGCGGTAAAGAAGAAAAGCGTCAGCGCGGCCATCGCCAGCAGCAGCGAAAGGATGATCAAATCCTGCGGCCACAGCGTGATGCCGAAGATGTGGAACTGTCGGTTGACCAGGTCGAAGAGGACGATCTGCTGGCCGTTGATGCTGATCCACGGCAGCACGTAGTAGAGGCCCAGCAGCGACCAGGCGGCGATCACGCGCAGGCGGGCGAAACGACCCTTGACCTCGCGCGGATAGACCTTGGGCTGCTTGACGTAAAGCGGAATGGATTCCGTGCTGACGCCGTTGCTCATTACTGCATCCTGCGGTTGAAGCGACTGGCCGGCCGAAGCAGCAGCCAGGTGAAGAGACTGGAGGCGGCCGTGGCCGCCCAGAACAGGAAGAAGCCGATGGTGTAGCCGGCCATTCGGCTCAGTTCGAGTTCGGGAAACGTCATGTCGCGCAGCATCAGCGGGTCGACGATGGCGAAGAACACCATCGTCGCCACGCCGGCGGCGAAGAACGACGGCCAGAGGATGGCCCCCAGGCGCTGGGCCAGGGGGCGCGGCGGGATGTCGAGATCAGCCCTGGTCATCGTCTTGCTGGCTCAAGCTGAGGACATAAGCCGCGACGAATCTCGTACGGATCTCGCCGAGCAGATCCATCTGCGCCGGCATCACGCCGTTGCGCCCGCCACGGATCGTCTCCCGGATGGTATCGAGATCGCCGCCGTAGGTATAGACGCCAGCCGTCAGATCGGGCGCACCGAGATAGATGTTGCCGGTGCCTTCCGGGCCGTGGCAGGCCGCGCAGTTCTGCTGGAAGAGCTTCTCGCCGGCGGCCGCCATGGTGGCGTCGACCGTGTTCCCGGCCAGCTGCTGCACATAGATAGCCACTCGAGTCACGCCCTGCTCGCCCAGCGAGTCACCGAACGGCGGCATGACCGCCTGGCGACCGGCCTGGATGGACTCGAGCACGCGCTGGGGAGCCCCGCCCCAGATCCAGTGGCTGTCGGTCAGGTTGGGATAACCTTCGGCGCCGCGGGCGTCGGAACCGTGGCAGGTCGAGCAGTTGTGGGCGAAGATGTTGCGCCCCACCCGCAGTGCCTCTTCATTGTCGGCAAGCTGCTCCACCGGCTGGGAGGCCAGGTCGGCGAACTGTGCCTGGAAGGCCTTGGCGGCTTCTGCCATCTCGGCTTCGTATTGCTTCTCCTGCGTCCAGCCCAACGTGCCGTCATAGCGGCCCAGGCCGGGATAGAACACCAGGTAGCCCAGCGAAAAGATGACCGACAGGTAGAACAACCACAGCCACCAGCGCGGCATCGGGTTGTTGTACTCGCGCAGGTCTTCGTCCCAGACGTGACCCGTGGTGTCTGCGCCGTCACCGTCGGTCTGCTTGTTCACCCTGGCGCGGCCGGTGGCGATGAACAGCCAGACCATCGCGGCGGTGAAGCCGAGCGTGATGATGACGACGAACCAGTGCCAGAACGCGCTCATGATGAATTCTCCTTGTCCTTTTGATCCTTGTCTTGCCGACGGCGATTTTCCTCGTCCAGCGGCAGGTTGGCCTGTTCGTCGAAGTCTTCCTTGCGCTTGACCACGAACACCCAGATGACGATGGCCACGAAGGCGATCATGGCGAAGGCGGTGACCAGCCCGCTGCTCATGAGTCGCCTCCCTGGGCCATGGCCGCGGCCGTGGCCTCGTCCTGGCCGGTCCACTCGGTACCCAGGCCCTGCAGGTAGGCGATCACGGCCTCGAGCTGGGTGCGCCCGGCGACGGCGTCCGCTGCCGCTTCGATCTGCTCTTCGGTGTAGGGGTGGCCCATACCCTTGAGCACGCGCATGCGTTTCTGGATGGACTCGGGATCGACGAATCGTTCGGCCAGCCAGGGATAGGCCGGCATGTTCGATTCCGGCACGACCGCGCGCGGGTCCATCAGGTGCAGCTCGTGCCAGGCGTCGCTGTAGCGGCCGCCCACGCGGGCCAGGTCCGGACCGGTTCGCTTCGAGCCCCACTGGAAGGGCCGGTCGTAGACGAACTCGCCGGCCACTGAATAGTGGCCGTAGCGCTCCGTTTCCGACCGGAAAGGACGGATCTGCTGGCTGTGGCAGTTGTAGCAGCCTTCCGACACGTAGATATCGCGTCCGGCCAGGCGCAGCGCACTGTAGGGCTCGACGCCTTCGGCCGGTTCGACCACGGCGGCCTTGAACATCAGCGGGACGATCTCGACCAGGCCGCCGAAGCTGATGGCGACCACGATCAGGACGGCCATCAGGCCGGCGTGTTTTTCGATCTTGTCATGCATTGCCATGATTGAAGTCTCCGTATCGATCAGGCGTGGGCCGGTGCCTTGACCGGCACTTCGAGATCATCCGTTTCGCGCATCTGCCAGGTCTTCCAGACGTTGTAGAGCATGATGAACATGCCCGACAGGAACACCAGGCCGCCGAGCAGGCGCAGCATGTAGAACGGCTCGGTCTGCTGCAGCACCTCGATGAAGGTGTAGGTCAACGTTCCGTCGTCGTTGAACGTGCGCCACATCAGGCCCTGCATCACCCCGGCAATCCACATGGCGGTGATGTAGAGCACCGTGCCGATGGTCGTGACCCAGAAGTGCCACTCGATCAGCTTGGTCGAGTACATCTTGTCGACGCCGAACAGGCGCGGGAACAGGCCGTAGAGCGAGCCGATGGTGATCATCGCCACCCAGCCCAGCGCGCCGGAATGCACGTGGCCGATCGTCCAGTCGGTGTAGTGCGACAGGGCGTTGACCGTCTTGATCGACATCATCGGGCCCTCGAAGGTCGACATGCCGTAGAAACTCAGAGCCACGATCATGAAGCGCAGGATCGGGTCGGTGCGCAGTTTGTACCAGGCGCCCGACAGGGTCATGATGCCGTTGATCATGCCGCCCCAGCTGGGTGCGAGCAGCATCAGGGAGAACACCATGCCCAGCGACTGCACCCAGTCGGGCAGCGAGGTGTAGTGCAGGTGGTGCGGACCGGCCCACATGTAGATGGCGATCAGCGACCAGAAATGCACGATCGACAGGCGGTAGGAGTAAACCGGGCGGCCGGCCTGCTTGGGCACGAAGTAGTACATCATGCCCAGGAATCCGGCGGTCAGGAAGAAACCCACCGCATTGTGGCCGTACCACCACTGCACCATGGCGTCGACGGCGCCCGAGTAGACGGGGTAGGAGTGCAGCCAGTCGGTCGGGATGGCCAGGTTGTTGACGATGTGCAGCACCGCGATCGTCAGGATGTAGGCGCCGAAGAACCAGTTGGCCACGTAGATGTGGCGCACCTTGCGCTTGACGATGGTGCCGAAGAACACGACGGCGTAGGCCACCCAGACGACCGCGACCAGGACCGACAGCGGCCAGATCAGCTCGGCGTACTCGCGGCTCATCGTGTAGCCCAGCGGCAGGGTGATGACTGCGCCGATGATCACGGCCTGCCAGCCCCAGAAGGTGAAGGCCGCCAGCGATCCGCCGAAAAGTGGGGCGTGACAGGTTCGCTGCACCACGTAGTAGCTGGTGGCGAACAGGCCGGAGCCGCCGAAGGCGAAGATCACGGCGTTGGTGTGCAGGGGCCGCAGGCGGCCGTAGCTGAGCCAGGGAATGCCGGCTCCCAGCTCGGGCCAGATCAGCTGCGCGGCGATGATCACGCCGACGAGCATGCCGACGATGCCCCAGATCACGGTCGTCCAGGCGAACTGCCGGACGACGCGGTCGTTGTAGGTGGTGGAATGCGCCATCGTGGATTCCTTGTTGTTGGTCGGTACCAGAACGGGGTGGTAGCGGATTATCCTCAGTGCGGAAGCCTGAATACTTGATCAGAATCAATCATGGGCTACCGCCGGTCCCCAGACGGTATGATTGCGGCGATGAATCCGCAAGCACCGTGCTTCCACAGGCTCGCATGCCTCGCCTGAGAGTCAATGACTGGCTGCTGGCCGAGGCCTTTCGCCATGTCGAGGAGCGCGTGGGACGACAGCCCGACGCAGCGGCACTGGCGATCGCCCGAGACCGCGGCGGGGACCTGCCCGGACGCATCCGGGCCCGGGCGAACGCCCTCGAGCAGGCGCCGGGTCTGCGCGCCGACATCCAACGCCTCCGGCGCGCGCTGGCCTGGCTGGGCGGCGCCTTGTTGCTGGTCGGCCTGGCCCTGGGCGCCCTCGCCGCGCGCGCGACCATCGCCGACCGCCAGGTCGACATCCTCCTGGCGACTGCGGCGCTGTTGCTGGTGCCGAGCCTGATGCTCATCGCCTGGGTCGCCGCAATGCTGCTCGGCTTGCGCCGTGGCGGTTCCGGCGGCCTGGTCGGTGGGGTGGTGCTCAACGCCCTGCGCTGGCTGGGTCCGCGGCTGCTTTCCTCGCCGCATTCGGCCGAAGCGATGACCGCATTCGGGGGCGCCGCAGCTACGCCCTGGGGGCGCTGGCGCCTGAGCGCGATCACCCACGGTTTCTGGCTGGCCTATGCTGCCGGTGCCTCTGCAACCCTGTTCGTGTTCTTCGCGGTGGTCCAGTACGAGCTCACCTGGGGCACCACCCTGCTGAGCGACGACAGCGTCGTAGGCCTGGTCGAGTGGCTGGCCGCCTGGCCGGAGTTGCTGGGACTCATGCCCGAGGCCGACCGGGCCTGGATCGAGGCGGGTCGGGAAGGCACCGGCGACGTCTCGGCCCGCGCGCAGTGGGCTCGGTTCCTGCTGGCGATGATCGCGGCCTGGGCGATGGTGCCGCGAGCGATTCTCGGCCTCGCCTCCCTGGGCGTCTCCGCCCTGGTCGGCCGCCGCATGGAACTCGACACCACGCGCCCGGGCTACCTGCGCCTGGCCGCCGATCTCTCGCCGGCGCGGGCCGGGGCCGAAACGAAGGATCGGCCCGTGCCGGAGGCTGCGTCGCGACCTCGGCGTCGCCGGCGATCCAACGCGGAGGGAATCCTCGCCGTGGCCGTCGAACTCGAAGGCATGGATGTCGATGTGGCCGGCCTCGTGCCCGGAATCGAGCTGATCGACCTGGGTCGCGCGGACGACCGGGCCGGCCGCAGTGCGGCGATCGAAACCGTCGAAGGGCTGCGCCGGCCGGCGGCCGCGGTGATCGGCGTGTGCTCGATGCTGCGCACACCCGACGCCGGCACCGAGCGCTTCCTGGCCCGGCTGGCCGAAGGTGCCGACGCACCCCTTTGGATCGTGGTCGATGAAGGCGGCCGCTTCGAGGCGCGCGGCGGCGATGTCGCTTCGCGCCGGCAGGACTGGCAGGCTCTTGCGGATCGCGCCGGCGGCCAGGCGGTGTTCATCGACCGCGAAGCGCCCGGCGCCGCGGAGCTCGCCCGCCTGCACCGAGCGCTCGACGGCGGGGGCGTTTCGTGAGCGGGCGACACCTGAAGGTCGCGGTCGTCGGGCACACCAATACGGGCAAGACCTCGCTGGTGCGCACGCTGACGCACAATCGCGCCTTCGGCGAAGTGCGCGACCAGGGCGGCACGACCCGGCGGATCGTCTCCGGCGAGTTGGTGGCCGACGGCGGCGCGCGCATCGAGTTGTTCGACTCGCCCGGCCTGGAGAGTGCCCCGGAGCTGCTCGACTGGCTCGACCGCCAGCCGGGCGACCGACACGACGGGCCGGCGCGCATCCGGCGCCTGATCGAGAACGCCGAGACCGCCGCGCGCTTCGATCACGAGGCGCGCGTTCTGGAGCTGATGCTGGGTGTCGACGTGGCGCTTTACGTCATCGACGCCCGCGAGCCGGTGCTGGAGAAGTACCAGGACGAACTGGCCGTACTCGGCCTGTGTGCACGGCCGATCGTGGCCGTGCTCAATTTCACCGCCGCGCCCGACAGCCGCGAGACCGAATGGCGCGAGGCGCTGGCGCGGGTTCAGCTGCACACGGTGCTGGCTTTTGACGCGGCCGTACGGGATCCGGCGACCGAACTGGCCCTGTTCGAGAAGCTCAAGAGCCAGCTCGACCAGCACGCGGCCGCGCTATCGGCCTGGCTCGAACACCGTCGGGCCGAGGAGCGGCGTCGCCGGCGCGCCGCCCTGGAGGCCACCGCGTCCCTGCTGCTCGACGTGGCCGCCTTCGCGCGCGAGGTGCCCGCCGACAGCGAGGCCGCCCGGCAGCGGGCCTGGCGCGAAATGCACGACGCCATTCATCGCCGCGAACAGGCCTGCGTGGATACCTTGCTCGAACTCTATCGCTTCGGCCGCGAGGACTTCGACGAGGAAGAACTCCCGCTGAGCGAAGGGGGGTGGCAGGCCGATCTGTTCGATCCCGAGACCTTGCGGCACTACGGGCTGCGCGCCTCCGGCTATGCCGCGCTGGGCGCGGGCGCCGGTGCGGCGATCGATGTCGGTACCGGCGGGCTGTCGCTGGGCGCCGGCACCCTGACCGGTGCGGCCCTGGGTGCGGGTGCGGGACTGGTGCGCGGCGCCGGCTCCCGGCTGGTCAGCCGGATCCGGGGCCGGGCGACTCTGCAGGTCGACGACGCGGTGATGCGATTGATCATGGTTCGCGCCCTGGAGCTGCTCTCTGCGCTGGTTCGCCGAGGCCACGGCAATCCCGGCCGTATCCGGGCGCGGATCGTTGACGACCTGCAACGGCGTCGACTGCCGCGCAGTGTTCGCCGGGCCCGCCACCATCCGCGCTGGTCGGCGCTCAACGAGGGTGGCGGAGGGGCCGATTCGCGAGCGGATGCCCTGGCGGTCCTGGTGGACGAGCTCGATCGACTTGCCGCCGATGCAGGCGATCGCTTCGAGCGTCACTGAGTGCCCGCGGGTCGACTCGTTGCGTATCTCGCAACGCGCAGATTCTTGTGGAATTTGTCATGAATCAGGCGTACAATTATTCGTGCCTGTGGTAAATGGCGCTTGCGAATTCTGGTCGACCCCTCCCTTCTGGCAGGACATCGCCAAAATCCCATCCTCATTTTCCCCGGCACTTTTATTTTTTGTTTATACAGGTAGCAAGATCATGGCAACAGGTTCAGTCAAGTGGTTCAACGAAGCCAAGGGTTTCGGTTTCATCAGCCAGGATGACGGCGGCAAGGACGTTTTCGTTCACTTCTCCGCGATCCAGGGCAGCGGCTTCAGGACGCTGGCCGAAGGTCAGAAGGTGACCTTCGACATCCAGGACGGCCCGAAGGGCCCGCAGGCCGCCAACGTGCAGCCCGCCTGAAGCGAACCGCTTCACGACGGATAGGTAAAACCCCGCCACGGCGGGGTTTTTTTTGTTTTCAGGAAAGGGGTTCTTCCGGGTCCGACTTTGGCGGTGCCTTGCTGCGGTCGGGCGGGCAGAAGAAGGGTTGGCCGTCGCGGCCTGAGTGATAGGCGTGTTCGCCGTCTGCGTCGGCGAGCAGGATGTAGAAGCCTTCGACCAGGGCCTGCGTATACATCATGCCCTCTTCGGGGCACCCCAGGGCGCCGTTGGCCCAGGTGACCTCCTGGGCCCGGACGACGCTGATCTCATCCAGCGCCCGGCCAGTGCGCTCCGACAGGTCTTCTCGCGCCGCTTCGACGGCTTCTTCCAGTGCCATTCGATCGGGAGTGTCTTGGGTCATTTTTTTGCCCTCGTCGCTCGCATTGTCGTCGTTGCCCGGTTGGGACTGTTCGCTTTCCGCCGGCTCGGCCGAAGCTTCCTTCTGTTCACCGGCCTGTTGCCCCTGGCAGGCAGCCAGGGCGATGAGCAGCAGCATCGGCGCGCCGAGGCGAAGCAATTTCGTGGCTGACATGGCGATCTCCAGGATTCGTTTGACTGGGGCGATTATGGCATTGCGGACGGCGGGCTGCATGCGGTGGGCTTGGCCTCCATCAAGGCGCCGTAGGTCCGGGGATGCGGCCCCGACCTACCAGCGGTGATAGGCCGGATGGCCGGGTTTGACGGCGACGAACTTGCCGGTGGCCCGATCGCAGACTTCGCCACCGGCCGCCAATTCCGCCTCGACGCTGACGATGCCCCTCTCGTCGGTATCCGTCACCCAGGCTTCGAGGTGCAGGGGGCCGTCCGACGGGGTGGGCCGCCGGAGCTTGACGGCGTATTCCATGGTCACCGTGCAGGGCGGCTTCTCGAGGTCCTGCGACTGCATCAGGTGCCAGGCGGCGGTCCAGTTCATGTGGCAGTCGAGCAGCGAGCCGATGATGCCGCCGTTGAGCACGCCCGGGAAGGCTTCGTGATAGGGCTCGGGCTGCCAGTCGGCCACCACGCGTTCGCCTTGTGCGAACGAGCGGATACGCAGCCCCTTCTCGTTGGCCGGGCCGCAGCCGAAGCAGGCATTGTGCGGGGCATAGCGTTCCTGCAGGCAGGGGTTTTTCATGCTTCCTCCGAGTTCGATGCTTGTGCGGAGCGGTGGCTTTCACCGGGCTCGCGGCGTCAGTTGTTGACGGTATAGCTTAGATCAACACCCGTGTCGCGTTCACCCGAGACCATGCGCACGCCCCAGTGCCGGGAGAACTCATACCGGCCCGACAGCACGTTACCCGTCTCGAACAGGCCCACGCCGTAACTGACGAACAGCCTCGGCAGCAGGTAGAAGCCGACGTTGAGCGCGCCCTGGCCGCCGGCGTGGTCGAAGTCCGAGCCGGTCACCACGTAGGCCAGGGCCTTCTCCTGGCTGGTCGGCGGGTCGGTGTAGAGCTCGATGTCCGGGTTGCGGGCGCTGCCGGCGATGTGCACCCCGGCGGCTTCGACTTCGGGGTCGCCGAAGATGTCGCGCACGGCCCGGATGTCGAGGCGCGGGTTGTCGATCGGCTGGCCGGTGAAGATGACTTCGCCGCCGCTGATCTCCAGGTTCTGGCCGTAGGCGCGGTACGAGCCTTCGGGCAGGCGGATCGTGCCGCGGCCCTCGGGTTTCGGCGGCCCGCTCCAGATCAGTTCCAGTTCCCCGGCCAGTTCGGTCTGGAAGTTCTCCATGGCCAGGCTGGCCTGCTCGCCCAGGTCGATGCCCAGTCGGCCTTCCACCCGTCGGCGGGCCGGCGCGGCCGCGACGTCCCGTTCGGCCTGCTCGCCTGCCACCTCGATATCCGGCGAGGGCTGGATGCGGTCGGCGGTGCCGGGGGGCAGGCCGCCGCGCAGGCGGTCGATGTGGATGTCGCCGTCGATGCGGACCCGATCGGGCTGCGCCTGCAGGCTGACTTGCGGGCTGGCGGTCAGTTCGAGCCAGTCGGCACCGGCGAAGGCGAATTGCTCGCCGCGGATTTCGCTGTCGAGGCGCCAGCCTTCGTCGAGCAGGCGCGCCTCGCCGGAGAGCGCCAGCTCGCCGTCTCCCGACCGTGCCCGGCCCTCCAGCGTGGCGCGGTCGGCCGATCCCGACAGGGTCAGTTCGATGTCGCGGACGTCCAGGCCGAGCGGTGCATGGACCACTTCGCCTCCGGCCACGCTCAGCCGGCCGCTGACCGACGGGCCGGTGAGGGGGCCGGCCAGCTCGATGCGACCGTTGGCCGCCCCGCCGATGCGGTCGACCCGGGGGATCAGGTGTGCGAAGGCGGCGATGTCGGGCAGGTCGAGCTGCGCTTCGCCGTCGAGCCGGGTCTCGGCCAGATTGCGCAAGTCGGCCACGCGCGCCTGGCCGTCGATGCGTGTCTGTCCCTCCAGCCGGGCGCGCAGGTCGACGGTCAGCGCGGTGTCCTCACCCGGTTTCATGTCCAGGCGAACCGAGTCGACGGTGAGCAATTCCTCATCGTCGCCGATCGCCTTGACCACGCCTGCGCCGAGCCGGAGCTGGCCGTCCACCCGCGACAGGCCGGCGGCATCCCATGCCGCTTCGACCCGTCCCGACAACGGCGTGGTCAGGGAAAACACCGGATCGATCGGCAGCAGCAGGAGATCCATGGGCACTTGTTCGACGCGCGTGACCACGCGGCCGGTCGCGCCGACGTCCAGGTGCTCGAGGCAAAGCCGTGCCGGCGTGTCCGCGGCCGTGGTCAGGCAGGCCGCGCCGGCATCCACGCGGCTGGCGGAGACCCCGAGCGGCAGGGGCTCGGCCAGTCGCCAGTCGCCGGCCAGGGTCTCTCCCAGATACAGCCGGGCGATCTCGCCGCGCCATTCCAGGTTGCCTTCCAGGCACTCGCCGAGCCGGCCGTTGGCCGCCAGATCGAGATCACCGCGCGCGCTTGAGGCGTTCAGCTCCAGGCTATGTCGGGCGCAGCTGCCGGCCAGGGTCAGTTCCAGCTGCTCGATGCGATCCCAGGGCCGCAGATCGAGATTGTTCGCCGAAACGTTCAGGTCGATTTCCGGTCGCTCCAGCCAGGCGAACGCCAGCTCGACATCGGCCCGCTCGAGGTTGTATTCGTCGTAACGAAGGTCTTCGACCTGCCCGCGCATTTCGACCCGGCCGGCTTCCGGGCGGAGTTGGCCGGCGAGGCTCGCTCTTCCGGCGAGCGTCGGCCAGAGCTGCTCGAGCGAGACGGCCTCCAGCTCCACCTGCCAGGCGGCCGATTCCCGGTTGTCGAGCGCAATCCGGTTGTCGCCCAGTTGCAGCTCGAGGTCGGCGCTTTCGGGGCGGCCGTCGACCCAGGCGACCCGGCCGGAACCGGCCAGCACCTGGCCGCGCAAGCGGCCACCGAGTTCCTCGACGCCGACGTCGATGCGCAAGCGTTCTCCGCGTTCGAAACGAAGCGCGGCACGTCCGTCGATGCGACCCGGCAGCTCGCTGACGAACACGCCGGGATCGAAAGCGTCCAGGGCCAGGTTCACGTCGGCGGACAGCGTCGGCTGCCAGGCCACGCGCCCGTCGAGGGTCAGCGCGCCGTGTTCACCGGCGTCGACGGACAATCGTTCGATCTCGGCGGCCTCGCGTGATCCGCTCGCGCTGGCCTCGATCCTCGCGGCCGGCGTCTGCGGCGATTCGAGCATGGCCTCGACCTGGGCCTGCCAGTCGCTGATGCGTCCGGTGACGTGAATGCGTCCGGATTCGCTGGCCACCAGGGGTTCGGCATCGTCGGTGACCGGCGGCCAGGCAAACTGCCGCCATTCCAGGGTGAGGTCGACGTCGTCGCCGGCCGGATCGATGCGGCCGCTGCCGGTCACGCTCAACTCGCCGGGTTCGGCGCGGAGATCCAGGGATTCGACGTCGATCACGCCGTCCCGGGTGGCGACCGCCAGCTCGCCGCTGATGCGGCCCTGGTTGGGCCATTCCGGGTAAAGCGGCGTGAGATCCAGGGATTCGAACCGCAGGCGGGCGCGCGAGGCCGGCGCAGCCGCGCTCCAGTCGAGCTGGCCGCTGCCGGTGATCCGGCCGTCGAGCAGCTGCGCTTCCAGGGTGTCGATGGTCAGCGACTGCGTGGAGCCCGACAGGGCCAGCGACCATTCGCCGGGAGGCAGTTCCGGCCCGCTCACCCGCGCGCTGGATTCGGCGCGCCAGTCGCTCGGCCGCCCGGCGAGGGAGACGACGAGATCCTCGATGTCAACGGGCAGGTCGGGCCAGCCGGCAATGCTGCCGGTGATCTCGGCGTCGATGCCGGGCGAGCGGGGCAGGTCGCGGACCTGGCCGCTGCCGTCGAGGGCGGCCGGACCGCTGCTGCTCAATTCGAAGTCCAGCGCGTCCAGCCGGCCGCTGAGTTCGATGCGGGCCGCTTGCACGCTGCCTCCGGCCAGCTCGGTTTCCGCCTCGACGGCGAGTTGCCCGCGCCCCCGGCGCTGGAGCGCCCAGCGACCCGTCGCGCTGGCGCTTCCCGCTTCGGTCTCGATTCTGAACCGCTCTAGCGCCAGTTCCTCACCGTAGCCGCCGGCCAGCGCGATCCGATCGATCCGGATCGGCTCGGCCCCGGCATGGACGTCGACTTCCTGCAGGTCCAGTTCCTCGACGACGACCTCGACCGGGCTGGCCAGCATCGACAGGTCGAAAACCGGCGCATCGCCCTCTTCGGTCTCCTCGCCCGGCGGAAGATGAACGTCGATGCCGCGGCCGCGCAGGTGGCGCACCGTCACCCGCGGACCGGCGAACAGATCGATCCGGGCGGCCAGCTCCAGGCGCTGCGCGCTGATTGCCGTGCCGGCGTGGGCGAAATCGACGCCCTCGAGCGTGAGGCCCGAGGCCAGGCCGCCGGAAAGCTCCTCGTACTGGAGGCGCTCGACGGCCCCGGCGGCACGCGCCATGGCCCAGCGGGCGCCGCTTTCGCTGCGCGTGAGCCACAGCCAGGCCGAGCCCGCCAGCAGGAACAGGACGAGCAGGGCGATGCAGACGATGACCAGCCACTTCTTCATAGCAGTTGCGTGCCGATGGTGAAATGCAGTCGCCAGGGCTCGTCGACCTCGTCGAGCGCCTGGGCGATGTCGATGCGCAAGGGCCCGATCATCGTATACCAGCGGAACCCCACCCCCACCCCGCGCTTGAGCTTGGGGTTGCCGAAATCGTTGAAGGCGTTGCCGATGTCGGCGAAGGCCGCCAGCGACCAGTTCTCCCCCACGCGATACTCGTACTCCACGGAACCGACCAGCAGGTGATTGGCACCGTTGCGATTGGTGCTGAGATCCTCGTAGCCGTAGCCGCGCACGGTGCGGTCGCCGCCGGTCTTGAAGCGGTAGCGCTCGGGCAGGTCCGTGATGGTCAGGTCCAGGCTGCGATCGCCCAGGGCAATGTCGAGCCGCCGGGTATTGGCCTCGGTATATCCGGCCTCGCCGCGCAGCAGCAGCTTGTGGCGGTCGCCGAACAGCAGGTGCCAGCGCCCGCTCACCCAGGCCTGGGCGAAGCTCACGTCCGAGCCGGCCGACTCGTGCGCGCCGAGCAGGTGCGCGCGCCAGACCGAGCCGTGGGTGCCGAAGCCGGTGCCCTCGATGCGCGGCAGGCGCCAGCGCCCGCCCAGGGCGATCACGCGGCTTTCGGTATCCAGGTAGGGTCGTAGCTCGGGGTTGGCCTCGAGCAGGGCCTCGTTTTCGGGGCTGAAGGATCCTTCGCGGAAGGCATCGAAACTCTCGTTGAGGATCGAGACGAACAGCCGTTCCTCGAGTCCCTGGTAGCGATCGGGCCACAGGCGCCTTTCCTGCAGGCGCCCGAAGGTCAGTTCGGTCTGCTCGCGGCGACCGTCGAAGGCCTCGAAGACGGGTTCGATCCGATCCTGGTCGTAGAAACGGAAGTTGTCCTGTTCGCTGCGCAGCGTCGTGCCGGCGGTGAGGAACTCCGACGGCTGGTCGCCGCGCGGATGCCGGTATTCGGCCTGCAGCACGTATTCTTGGTTGGTCTGCTGGGCGCCGAGCGCGGCTTCGAGGCGGTCGCCGCCGGAATTGAGGTAGTGGCGCGTCCAGCCGAGTTGCATGCGCGCGCCGGTGTCGGTGCCGAAGCCCACCGTGGCGCGCCAGGTGTTGGGCGGTCTCGGCTCCAGCCGGTAGTCGAGGTCGACGCGGTCTTCTTCGTTGTCCCGCTCGGTGTCGATCACCACCCGTTCGAACAGGCCGGAACGGACCAGGGCCTCGCGCTGGCGATCGAGCCGGTCGACGCTGTAGGGCTCGTCGGGCCGGAGAACGTGCAGTCGTTCCATCAGCGACTCGCTGAAGGGCTGTTCGTCGGCACGGTAGTCGCCGAAGCGATAGCGCGGCCCTGTCTCGAACACGATCCGCACGTCGGCTTGCTCGCGCTCGGCGTCGACCGTCACGCGCCGCTGCTCGAAGCGCGCCTTGAAGTAACCGCGCTCCTCGGCAACCTGCTCGAGCCGCCGCCAGGCTTCTTCCCAGGTGGGATGGTCGAGCCGATCGCCCGGCTGCAAGGGCCATTCCCGTCGCCACTGCGACAGCTCGGGGTCGTCCTGGCCGTCGCCGTGCAACTCGATGGCGACCTCGTCGATCAGCACCGGCGGGCCGGGCTTGATGTCGAGGCGGGCGCGCCAGTGCTGGCTGTCGTCCTCGGGCTCGATCAGGCGCACCTGGATGCCGGGCCGGTAGAAGCCGAAGGGTCTGAGTGCCTGCTCGATCTCGGAGCGGGCGTCCTCGGCCATCTGGCGCAGGCGCCACAGCGACAGCTCGTCGAGCTGCTCGGCCTGGACCAGCGACACCGATGCGCGCACGTTGTCGAGCAACTCGCCTTCGACGCCGTTGATTTCGGTGGCAACGGTGGCCGCGGTAACCTGGCCGCTGCCGAGCAGCGCGGCCAGTCCGAGCACGACCGGCAGCAGTCTGGCCGCCATGCAATCTCCCGGGAATTCCTGTGCTTATGGTACCCCTCGGACAGTGGTGCCGGCGCGACGTTCAGGCGCTGCGCGCGAAATCGTCCCGCCGCCGGTCGAGCTGCCGATAGCCGATCGCTTCGGTGATGTGCCGTGCCTCGATGCGGTCGCTGGCGTCGAGGTCGGCGATGGTGCGGGCCACGCGCAGGATGCGATGGTGGGCGCGCGCCGAAAGGCGCAGTTTCTCGCACGCGGCCTCCAGCAGCGTGGCCTGGTGGCCGTCGAGCGCGCAGTGTTTCCGAATGCCGCGCACGTCCAGTCTCGAATTGACGTCGCCGCGCGCTTGCTGCACGGCACGGGCCTCGAGCACGCGTTCCCTCACCTTGCCGGACGACTCGCCTTCGGGCAGGTCCTTGAGCGACTGGCGCGGCACTTCGACGTGCAGGTCGATGCGGTCGAGCAGTGGGCCGGAAATGCGGTCGCGGTAGCGCCGGATCTGGTCGGGCGTGCAGGCGCAGCGCCCGGACGGGTCACCCTCGTAGCCGCAGGGGCAGGGATTCATGGCGGCCACCAGCATGAAGCGGGCGGGAAACTCGGCCTGCACCGCGGCGCGCGAGATGACCACGCGACCCGATTCCAGGGGCTCGCGCAGCACTTCGAGCACGTGGCGGGAGAATTCCGGCAGCTCGTCGAGGAAAAGCACGCCGCCGTGCGCCAGGGAGATCTCGCCCGGGCGCGGCTTCGAGCCGCCGCCGACGAGGGCCACGCCCGAGGCGGTGTGATGCGGGGAGCGAAACTTGCGCTGCCGCCAGGTCGGCGGCTCCAGCTCCTTGCCGGCCACCGAGGCGATGGCGGCCGCCTCCAGCGCCTCGGTTTCGTCCATCGGCGGCAGGATGCCGGGCAGGCGCGAGGCCAGCAGGGTCTTGCCGGTGCCCGGCGGGCCCATGAGCAGGAGGTTGTGGCCGCCGGCGGCGGCGATCTCCAGGGCGCGCCGCGCGCGATGCTGGCCGAGCACGTCGGCCAGGTCGGGGCCGGCGAGCTCCTCGAAGCCCGAAACCGGCTCGGCGCGCGGCAGCGGCTGGTGACCGTTGAGGGCTTCGGCCACTTCGCATAGCGATTCGGCCAGGTAGATTTCGGCATCCCCGACCAGCCCGGCTTCCTCGGCGTTGGCGCGCGGCAGCACCAGCTTGCGGCCCTGCTCGCGGGCGCGCAGGATCGCCGGCAGGGCGCCCTTGACCGCGCGCAAACGCCCGGTCAGCGACAGCTCGCCCAGGAATTCCCAGTCGCCGAGATCATCGTCGGGCACCTGCCCGGATGCCGCGAGCACGCCCACGGCAATCGGCAGGTCGAAGCGCGCGCCTTCCTTGGGCAGGTCGGCCGGGGCGAGCGACACCGTCGTGCGCCACGACGGCAGGTCGAACTCGGAGTTCTTCATCGCCGCGCGCACGCGGTCCTTGCTCTCGCGCACGGCGGTTTCCGGCAGCCCGACGATGGCGAACATCGGCAGCCCCGGCGAGAGATTGACCTCGCACAGCACCTCGGGTGCCTCGATGCCGACGGCGGCGCGTGACTGGATGGTGGCGAGGCCCATGCGGCTCCCCGTGAAGCTTGAGACTGCCAACAGCTTGCGCGCACGGCAGCGACGGCGAAATGGACGCTTCGCGCGACGGCTTGTAGGAAATCTGCCATTGGCATTCGCGGGGGGGCGTGTGGCTACACTCGGGCGCAGGCAATTGACATGGGGTTGGCGATGCAGTGGAAATTGATGGTTGTGCTTGTTGCGCTGCCTGTGCTGGCCGGTTGGTATTTTTCTTGGCGTGCGACCGGGGACGAGGTCGTTGACGCGGGGGGCGCCCTGTCCTCGGATGAACTGGTGGTCGACGAGCCGGACGGCACAACCTGGTATCGGTTTCTGTTCACCACCGATCCGGAATCAAGGGGATTGGTTTTCCCGCAGCCCTGAAATCTGGCGCCGGGGTTTCTGCGGGGTCACGGGACGGATTCCTGGTCATCGGCTGGATCGTTGATCTCTTCAACCGGTACCGGGTGGCCGAACAAATAGCCCTGCAGCAGCTCGCAGCCCTGCTGGGTCAGGAAGCGGTATTGCGCTTCTGTTTCCACGCCTTCGGCCACGACCTGCATGCCCAGGATGTTCGCCATCTCGATGACCATGCGCACGATGGCCGCGTTGTAGGGTTCTCGGTCGAGGTCCTTGACGAAGGAGCGGTCGATCTTGAGTTCGTGCACGGGCAGACGGCCGAGATAGGCCAGCGACGAATAGCCCGTGCCGAAGTCGTCGATGGAAAATCGCACGCCCCGCTTGGCCAGGCGAAGGATCCTATCGCGCGCGGCGTGGACATCGTGGAGGAGCGTGCTTTCGGTGAATTCGAGGATGAGCTGCCTGGCGTCGACGCCGTAGTGGTCGAGCAGGGAATCCAGGTGGATTTCGAACTCGTCCCGGTAGAACTGGCTTGAGGCGACGTTGACGCTGATCGACCAGTTGCGCTGGGCGTCGTGGTCGCGCCATCGGGCGAGTTGCGCAATGGCCTGTTCGAGCGTCCACTTCTCGATCGGCGTGATCAGGCCCGTTCTCTCCGCCGCCGGCACGAAGTCGCCGGGGCTCAGCAGGCCGCGAGTGGGGTGCTGCCAGCGTATCAGCGCTTCCAGGCCGACGATCTCGCGATCCCGGTTGACCTTGGGTTGGTAGTGGAGCAGGAACTGTTCCTCGGCGATGGCTCTCCTGAGTTCGCTCTCCAGCGTCTGCTCCTGGGCGACGACCTGCTGCATCTCCGGGTCGAAGAAGCTGAAGATCCGGTCGGGATCCGCCTTGACCTGGTGCAGGGCGATGGCGGCCTGTCCGAGCACTTCCGCACCGTCGACCGAGGGGCCATCGAACACCGTGGCGCCGATCCGGCAGCGGTTGTAGTACTCCTCGCCGCTGATGCTGAATGCGCGATTGAGCGCGGCGAAAACGCGATCGGCGGTCGCCTGCACGAGACTGGCCGCAGACCTGGCGTCGCCGGCGGCGGTTTCGACGATCAACGCGAACTCGTCGGCGCCCTGCCGGAAGGCGTTGCCATCCTGACCTGCAATGCCGCGCAGCTCCTGGGCGACCTGGATCAGGAGCTGGTCGCCGGCGCTGAAGCCCATGGCGTCGTTCACCTTCTTGAACTGGATCAGGTTGATCAGCAGCAGGCTGCCGTAGTGTCCCGACTGGTGACCCTGCTCGATCGAGCGGGCCAGCCGCACCTCCATCAGGCGGCGGTTGCCCAGGCCGGTCAGCGAGTCATAGAGCGCCAGTTGCTGGATGCGTGTTTCGGCTTTCTTCAGCGCGCTGATGTCGATGTAGTCGTAGATGAAGTTGCGCACGCGGCCCTGTTCTCCGCGTACGGCGGTGACGAGAAGGAGCTGTGAGTGCACCTCGCCGCTCTTGCGCCGCAGGCGGATCTCTCCCCGCCAGCGGCTGCGGTCTTCCATGCGTTCGTCCATGCGCTGCCGGAATCCCGCGCGATCGTCTTCCGGCAGGAGCATGGCGGGATCCCCTCCGATCATTTCGTGCTCTGCGAATCCCGTGATGCGCGTAAATGCCGAGTTCACGCGCAGGGTTCGGTGCGCTTCGTCGGTGATGCAGATGCTCTCCTGGGATTCAAAGGCTGCAGCCGCGATGCGAAGCTCGTGATCGAGACGCTTGCGCTGGGTGATGTCCTGGACAATCACGATGTAGCGGGTCTCGGGCGTCTCGGGATCGCGAAGCAGGTTGCCCGTGGCCTCGTAGTCGCGCGTTTCTCCATCGGCTTCGAGCTTGTACTGGTAGGCGCCGGAGCGACCGTTGCGGTCGATGTCGTCCAGCAGCTTGTGGTACTCGCGTTGTACGGACTCGGGAAGGAAATCGAGCAGGCAGCGCCCGCGCACGTCTTCGGGCTGGGCAATAAGATGGGGGTAACGCGAATGCATCTGGTGAATGATGCCGCGTCGGTCCAGCTCGAAGATGATGTCCGGCAGGGCCTCGAGCGTTGCTCTGAGCCTGGCCCTCGCGCTGGCCAGTTCGCGATAGGGTTCCTCGATGCCGCTAATGACCACGGCGCGAAACAGGTAGTAGTACGCGAACAGCTTGTAGACTTGCCCCAGCAAGTTGAAGGTGTCGTTGGTCGTTGCCTGCAAGGTGAACGAGATCGAGGCCAGGACGATGAATGCGATGGCGACGGAAAGGGAGCGGGTGTCGATATTGGGGATCGACCGTCGATGGAACTGCAGGACTCCGGCGCTCAGCAAGTAAATGGCGACGGCAAAATAGTGAATACCGTCTTGGAATGCCGCGACTCCCACCACTGACTGCAGGCCCGAGAGCAAGTCCTCGCGCCCGAAGAGTATGACGGCGAAGGTGCCCGCGACCAGGCCGAGCAAAGAGGACAGGAGCAGGGAGCGCGTCTGGGGTGACGTTGGCCTGTCCTTCCAGGGAATGAGAACGGCCAAGGCAACGCCCAGAACCGCGAGAAGCCGCGCCGCCATCCAGAACAGCGGTGCCGTGCTGGCCCCGAAGAGCGCTTCCGGTTCGGTCGTGTGCTGGTCGGAAAGCAGGAAGCCCAGGCCGAAGAGGGCGACGCCCAGGAAAGTCGCGGCGATGAGCAGCACGGCGATCGGTGCTCGGCGCTGGTAGCTCATCCAGCCGACCACGAATACGAGGAAGGCGGCTACCGAAGATATTGTCTCGAAGAGTGCCTGTAGCGGCAGGTGGCGGGCCAGGGACAATGGTTCCCCGGCCGGAAGGGCGGCCATTGCCGGCAAGAGCAGCGCCGTGGCGAAGAGCACGGGCAAGCCGTGCAGGCGCTCGGCGAGTGAGCGGGTCTCCGAGTCGGTCATCCGTGCTTGACCATGGGCGGGTGCGCCGAGACTACTAAAGTGGAACATGTTAGGCGTGTTTTTCGGCAAAGTACAATCACTTCCGGCTTCCCATCGGAAGTGGTCCCGATCGCGGGAAGTGCGCAGTCTGCACCCACACCCTACAAATCTGACGAGGCTCTCATGTCATTGCTATGGATCGTGACCCTGGTTTGGGCCTTCAGTTTTTCGCTGATCGGCGTTTACCTGTCCGGGCAGGTCGACAACTTCGTCTCGGTGTTCCTGCGGGTGCTGTTTGCCCTGGCCGTTTTCGCGCCCCTGCTCGTGCGCGCCCGGCCAGGCTGGAAGGCGGGCGGTGCATTGATGGCCGTCGGCGCCGTGCAGATCGGGCTAATGTACCTGTTCCTGTTTCACGCCTACGGCTACCTGAGCGTGCCGGAGCTGCTGCTGTTCACGATCTTCACGCCGCTGTACGTGACCCTGATCGATGAAGTGCTGCTGGGGCGGCGGCACGTGGCCGGGCGTTTCTGGCTGGGCGCCGTGCTGGCGGTGGGCGGGGCGGCGATCATCCGCTTCGGTGCGGTCAGCCCCGACTTCCTCGCGGGCTTCGCGCTCGTGCAGGGCGCCAATCTCTGCTTCGCTGCCGGACAGGTCGCCTACAAGCGGCTGGAACTCGGCGGCACCGTCTCGCAGGTACAGGCCTTCGGCCTGTTCTTTCTCGGCGCCGTCGTGGTCGCCGGCCTGGGAGTGCTGCTGTTCGCCGACCATTCACACTGGCCGGCCACGGCCTTGCAGTGGAGCGTTCTGCTCTGGCTCGGCCTCGGCGCCTCGGGTCTGGGTTACCTCGGCTGGAACCTGGGCGCCAAGCGCGTCAACACGGGCCAGCTGGCCGCCATGAACAATATGCTCATCCCCGCCGGGATCCTGGTGAACTTCGCCTTCTGGAACCGCGAGGTCGACTGGCTGCGGGTTGTCGCCGGCGGGGCCGTGATCGGGTTGGCGGTGTGGGTATGCGGCCGTCATTCGAGGGCGGCGAGCCCGGTAGAATAGGTGTGGAATTGGGATCGTTGGCTGGTTGGCTGGTTGGCTGGTTGGCTGGTTCGGCTACGGCCAGTCACACGGGACTCGGGGATCGGCGTCTTCGGAGCAACGTGGTCGCCCAGTCCATCATGTACACCAAAACACCAAAACACCAAAACACCAACGAACCAACGAATGAACGAACAAACGCACCTCCGCCGCATCCGCAGCTTCGTCCGCCGACCCGGACGTCTGACCCCCGGACAGCGCCGTGCGCTCGACGAACTGCTGCCGCGCTACGGCATCGACCGCGAGGTGGCCGACCTGCGCGAGGCTTTCGAACGCGCCGCGCCGCTGGTCATGGAAATCGGTTTCGGAAACGGGCAGGCGCTGGCCTGGATGGCGGCCAACGAGCCGGACAAGAACTTCGTCGGTATCGAGGTGCACGAGCCGGGCGTGGGCAGGCTGCTCAAGAGCGTCGATTCGCACGGGCTCGACAACGTTCGCGTCGCCATGCGCGATGCCGTCGAGGTGCTGGCCGATCAGGTCGTGCCCGGCAGTCTCGACGAAGTCCGCATCTACTTTCCCGACCCCTGGCCCAAGAAGCGACACCACAAGCGGCGCCTGATTCAGCCGGCGTTTCTCGAGCGCCTGGTCGGGCGCATGAAGCCCGAAGGCCTGCTGCACCTGGCCACCGACTGGGCGCCTTATGCGGAGTGGATGCTCGAGGCCATTGCCGAAGTGCCGTCGCTCGAACTGGTCGGCAACCCCTACGTGCCGCGACCGCAATGGCGCCCGCAGACGCACTTCGAGCGGCGAGGCGAGAAGAAGGGCCACGAAATCGTCGACATTGTCTGTCGGATCAGACCCTCCGGTTGAGGAGTCGTCCGGCCAGCCAGGTCAGCCCCTCCGTTCTGCCCTCGACGTCCGCCAGCGCGGCAGCGGCTTGCCCGGACAGCTCTTCGATGCGTTCACGGGCCGCGTCGGCGCCGAATAGCGTCGGCCAGCTGGCCTTCTGGCGGCTGGCGTCGCTGTCGCTGGACTTGCCGATCGCTTCGGTGTCGCCCTCGACCTCGAGCAGGTCGTCGCGAATCTGGAAGGCCAGGCCGATGGCCGTGGCGAAGCGCGACAGGCTCTCGCGCTGGGACGGCGCCAGGTCCGGGCGCAGGGCCGTGGGCATCATCACCGCGGCGTGGATCAGCGCCCCGGTCTTGCGCATGAACATGTCTTCGACCGCCGCCCGGTCGGGCTTGCAGCCCTCGAACTGCAGGTCCAGGGCCTGGCCGCCGGCCATGCCGACCACGCCGCAGGCGCGGGCGAGTTCGCGCGACATGCTGCGTGACGCTTCTGCGTCGGGCACCGCAGTGAGCACCTCGAAGGCCATGGCCTGCAGGGCGTCGCCGGCCAGGATGGCGGTGGCCTCGTCGAAGGCCAGGTGGACGGTGGGCCGGCCGCGCCGGAGGTCATCGTCGTCCATGGCGGGCAGGTCGTCGTGCACCAGGGAATAGCAGTGGATCAGCTCGACTGCCATGGCCGGCGCGTCGAGTTCGTCGGCCGGCCGGTCGAGTGCTTCCCCGCTGGCGTAGACGAGCAGCGGACGCAGGCGCTTGCCGCCGCCGAGGGCGGCGTAGTGCATCGCCTCGGCCAGGCGTGCGGCATTGACGGGCAGTGCCCTGAGGCGGTCCCCCAGGACGCTTTCGGCGCGTCGGATCAGGCCGTCGACGCGCTCGGCGAAAGGCGACGGTGACATGGAGTCGAAGCGATGGATCCGCCGATCAGTCGAACGGCCACAGGCGACCCCAGAAACCGGGCTTGTCGTCTTCGAATTCCACATCGCCGTAGTTGTGCTCGATGACGCGGCGCGTGTCGGCGGCCAGTTCCGGCATGTCGAGCCGGGAGTATGAGCGCGCCATGAGGTCGAGCGCTTCGATGTTGGCCGGCGCCTGCGGATAGGTCTCGATGACGTGCCGGGCGCGGTTGATGGCCGCGATGTAGGCGCCGCGCCGGAAGTAGTACTCACCGATGACGACGTCCTGCTCGGCCATGACGTTGCGCAGGAACACCATGCGCTGGCGCGCGTCGGCCACGTAGCGGCTCTCGGGGAAGCGCCGGATCAGCTCCTGGAAGTCCATGAAGGCCTGGCGGGCGCTGGTCTGGTCGCGGTCGACGACCTGCCCCGGGAACATCCGGCGCAGGAATCCCATGGCCTGGTCGTAGTTCACCAGCCCCTTGAGATACCAGGCGTAGTCCACGTTGGGGTGCGTGGGGTAGGTGCGGATGAATCGGTCGAGCGTGGTGATGGCCTGCTCGGACTGGCGCGCCTTGTACTGCGCAAAGGCCATGTCGAGCTGGGCCTGCTCGGCGTGGCGACCGAATGGGTAGCGCGTGGTGAGCTGCTTGTAGCGATCGATCGCCTGCGGCCAGGCCTTGGCCCGGAGCGCCGAATGGGCTCGCTCGTAGAGTTCCTCGGCCGGCACGCCGTCGTCGATTTCCTCGCGGCTGCACGCGGCGAGGACCGTGAGCAGTACCAGGGCCAGCAGCGCGAAGCGCAGAATCGGGCGACGGGCTGAAGCGGAATTGCGCATAATGATCTCGTATTCGAATTGATGCAGGCAGCGGCCGGCCATTATGCCATCCTCCCGCCGCACCTGCCCACCAGCCGCGAGCCCGATGACGACCCGAGTGAACAAGCACGAGCGGATCGATGCCGCACACGCCGGACAGCGGCTCGATGCCGTACTGGCCGAGCTGTGGCCGGATTTCTCCCGAAGCCGGATCACCGCCTGGATTCGCGAGGGCAAGCTGCGCGTCGACGGCGGTGCGGTCAAGCCCAAGCTGCGCGTCTCCGGCGGGGAGCGGGTCGAGCTGGACGCCGAACTCGAAGCGCACTCCGGGGTCCAGCCGCAGGCCATCGAGCTCGACGTGCTCGTCGACGATCCGGCTTTCCTGGTCGTCAATAAGCCGGCCGGGCTGGTCGTCCATCCGGGCTCCGGCAATCCGGACGGCACCTTGGTCAATGCACTGCTTCATTTCGATCCCGGTCTGGCGCCGTTGCCCCGGGCCGGCCTGGTGCACCGGCTGGACAAGGACACCTCGGGCTGCCTGCTGATTGCGCGCACGACCACCAGCCACCGCGCCCTGGTGGCGGCCATGAAGCGCCGGGAGATCAAGCGCCGCTACCAGGCCCTGGTCTGGGGCGAAATCATCGCCGGCGGCACGGTGGACGAGCCGCTGGGCCGCCACCCGGTCGATCGCCGTCGGCAGGTCGTGCGCCGCGACGGTCGGCGCGCGGTGACGCACTATCGCGTGGGGCGGCGCCTCAAGGGCGCGACCCTGCTGGACGTGGAGCTCGAGACCGGTCGAACCCACCAGATTCGCGTGCACATGGCACATGTTCGCCATCCCATCATCGGCGACCCGGTCTATGGCCGGCGCGGCGCGCCCGCCGGGCTGAGCGAAGCCCAGCGCACGGCCTGGCAGCGCTTCGGGCGCCAGGCCCTGCACGCTGCGCGGCTCGGATTCGAGCATCCCGATACCGGCGAGCCGGTCGAGGCGGTCGCGCCGATGCCGGCGGACATGCGCGAACTCATCGAGATTCTTGCCGCCGATGAAGGTGATTGAGCCCGACTGGCCGATCGACGAGCGCGTGGGTGCCTTCACCACCACCCGCGACGGCGGGGTCAGCGCCGGGCCCTGGGCATCGCTCAACATCGGGGTCAACAGCGGCGACGACGCCGAATCGGTTGCCGCCAATCGCGATCGAGTGAGCGAAGCGTTGCCCGGGGAGCCGCGCTGGCTCAGGCAGGTCCATGGCAGCCGCGTGATCCACCTGGCCGACTGGCGGCCCGACATCGAGGCGGATGCCGCCTGGACCGACCGGGCAGGGGAGGTCGTGGTCATCCAGGCCGCCGATTGCCCGCCCATCCTGCTTGCTGCCCGCGACGCTTCGCTGGTGGCCGGCGTGCACGGCGGCTGGCGTTCCCTGGCCGCCGGCATCATCGACAAGACCCTGACCAGCCTGCCGGTATCGGGCGACGAGCTGTGCGCCTGGATCGGTCCGGGCATCTGCGCCGGCTGCTACCAGGTCGGCAGCGAAGTGCGATCGGCCTTCGTCGATCGCGATCCGGTGCTGGCCGCCGCCTTCCAGGCCGACGGTGATCGCTGGCGCGCCGACCTCAAGTGGATCGCCGCCCAGCAGCTTCGCGCGGTGGGTGTCGAGGTGTTCGATTGTGGTCGCTGCACCTTCGAGGAAACAGATACCTTCTATTCCTTCCGCAGGGAGGGCCAGACCGGAAGGCTGGCGTCGGTGATCTGGTTGGCGGGGTAGCCCTTCGGGCCGGCCTGCCCGTTTCGCTCGTACGACTTGTCCCGGCGCTGCCGCGCCGGGATGCCCTGCGGTACTCGGTTCGAACGGGAGTCTCCTCAACTCGCGCTTCGCGCTCAGACATCGGAGACTCTTTTCCGTTCGAACCTGCGTTCCTCGGCTGCGTCGAAGTCGCGAAATGGGCAGGCCGGCCCGAAGGGCGCGGGTTGGTGGGTAATGGGTTTCATGGGTCGGCGTGGTGAGCCGACCTCCAGGGAGGGGCTTTGCGCCCGTTATGGGTTACAATGCTCTCCCGGATTCACTGCAGCACGGATGTCCGGGCATGACCTCTCTTATTTTCGTTACCGGCGGTGTCGTTTCATCGCTGGGTAAAGGCATTTCAGCCGCCTCGCTGGGCTCCATCCTGGAAGCCCGGGGCTTGCGCGTGACGCTGCTGAAACTCGATCCCTACATCAACGTCGATCCGGGCACCATGAGCCCGTTCCAGCACGGCGAGGTGTTCGTCACCGAGGACGGCGCCGAAACCGACCTGGACCTGGGCCACTACGAGCGCTTCGTGCGCACCCGGATGACCCAGCGCAACAACTTCACCACCGGGCGCATCTACGCCAACGTCATCGCCAAGGAGCGCCGCGGCGACTACCTGGGCAAGACCGTCCAGGTGATTCCGCACATCACCGACGAGATCAAGGACTCGGTCAACCAGGCCGTCGAGGGCTACGACGTGGCCCTGATCGAGATCGGCGGCACGGTCGGCGACATCGAGTCGCTGCCCTTCCTCGAGGCGATCCGCCAGCTCGGCACCGAGTACGGCCGCCAGGCGCTGTTCATGCACCTCACTTTGGTGCCGTATCTGAAGGCGGCCAACGAGATCAAGACCAAGCCGACGCAGCACTCGGTCAAGGAGCTGCGTTCGATCGGCATCCAGCCCGACGTGCTGCTGTGCCGTTGTGAACGGATGCTCTCCGACGAGGAACGCAAGAAGATCGCGCTGTTCACCAACGTCTCGCACGACGCGGTGATCTCGGCCGTGGACGTCGACTCGATCTACAAGATCCCGCTGTTCTATCATCGCCAGGGCCTCGACCGCATCGTGCTCGATCGCCTGGGCATCAAGGCTTCCTCGCCGGATCTCTCCGACTGGGAAGAGGTGGTCGAGCGCCAGACTCGGCCCAGGCACGAGGTCACCGTGGCCATGGTCGGCAAGTACGTCGAGCACGCCGACGCCTACAAGTCGCTCAACGAGGCGCTGATGGCCGGCGGCTTCGGCGACTGGGTCAAGGTGAAGATCAAGGGCGTGGAGTCGGAGGAAATCGAGTCCAGCGGCACCGGCATCCTGGCCGACGCCGATGCCATCCTGGTGCCGGGCGGTTTCGGCGAGCGCGGTTTCGAGGGCAAGATCGAGGCCATTCGCTACGCGCGCGAAAACGGCATTCCCTACCTGGGGATCTGCCTGGGCATGCAGGCTGCCGTGGTCGAGTTTGCCCGCAATGTCTGCGGCCTGGCGGGCGCGAACTCCACCGAGATCGACGCCGACGCCGCCGACCCGGTGATCGGCCTGATCACCGAGTGGCTCGACGAGAAGGGCCGGCGCGAGCTCCGCGACGAGAACGCCGACCTGGGCGGCACCATGCGGCTGGGCGCGCAGCGCTGCAAGCTGGTCTCAGGCTCGCTCTCGCGCAAGCTCTACGGCTCCGACGAGATCGTCGAGCGCCACCGCCACCGCTACGAGTTCAACAACGCCTACCGCGAAACCCTGGACGAGCACGGCATGAAGCTGGTCGGCTTTTCAGTCGACGACATGCTCGTCGAAATGGTCGAGCTGCCCGACCACCCCTGGTTCGTCGCCTGCCAGTTCCACCCCGAGTTCACTTCGACGCCGCGCGACGGCCATCCGCTGTTCGCCGGCTTCATCCGGGCTGCGCTGGCGCAGCACGAAAAGGCCGGCGGCAGGGCCACCCGGGCCGTCCAGGCATGAAGCTTGCCGGTCGCGAAATCGGGCTCGACCAGCCCCTGTTCCTGATCGCCGGCCCCGACACGCTCGAGTCCGAGGCGATGTGCCTGGATGTCGCCGGACATCTCAAGGAGATCACCGAGCGCCTCGGTATGCCCTACGTCTTCAAGGGCAGCTTCGACAAGGCCAACCGCACTTCGGTAAAAAGCTACCGCGGCCCGGGGCTCGAAGAGGGGCTGCGTATTCTCGAGGCGGTCAAGTCGCAGATCGGCGTGCCGGTACTCACCGACGTGCACGAGGACACGCCGCTGGACGAGGTTGCCGCGGTCGTCGACGTACTGCAGACGCCGGCCTTCCTGTGTCGGCAGACCAACTTCATCCAGAACGTGGCGCGCGCCGGAAAGCCCGTCAATATCAAGAAGGGGCAGTTCCTTTCGCCCTGGGAGATGAGCAAGGTCGTCGAGAAGGCCCGCGAGGCCGGCAACGACCAGATCATGGTCTGCGAGCGCGGCTACATGTTCGGCTACAACAACCTGGTCGTGGACATGCGCTCGCTGGCGATCATGCGCGAGACCGGCTGCCCCGTGGTCTTCGACGCCACCCATTCGGTGCAGCTGCCGGGCGGGCAGGGCGAGTCGTCGGGCGGCGCGCGCGAGCACATCCCGACCCTGGCCCGGGCCGCGGTCGGCGCCGGCGTGGCCGGCGTGTTCTGCGAGACGCACCCGAAACCCGAAGAAGCCCTGTGCGACGGCCCCAACTCGATGCGGCTGTCCGACATGGAAGCCCTGCTCGAGCAACTCGTCGCCATCGATCGAGTCGTAAAGCAGTCTCCTCTTTAAAAAATAAGTGTCCACAGATGAACACAGATGAACACAGATAAAAGAACAAGAAACTGGGTTATGGGTGTTGATTGTGGCGTACTGAGGCTCGCGCCGCCGAAGTCTTGCATGTCGATTTAGAAAGCTTTTTTCAATCTGTGTTTATCTGTGTTCATCTGTGGACAAAAGAATTAAAGGTTTTTGAATGAAAATCACCAAGATCCAGGCACTCGAAATTCTCGATTCACGCGGCAATCCCACGCTGGAGGCGGAAGTCACCGTCGAAGGCGGGCACGTGGGGCGTGCGGCCGTTCCGTCCGGTGCCTCGACCGGCGCGCGCGAGGCCGTGGAGCTGCGCGACGGCGACAAGCGTTACGGCGGAAAGGGCGTGCGAAAGGCCGTGGCCAACGTCAACGGCGAGATTGCCGATGCCGTCAAGGGCATGGACGCGACCGACCAGGCCGGCATCGACAAGAAGCTGATCGAGCTCGACGGCACGGACAACAAGTCGCGCCTGGGCGCCAATGCCACGCTCGGTGTATCGCTCGCCGTTGCGCACGCCGCGGCTGCCGCCCAGGACAAGTCGCTGTGGGAGTATCTGCTCGCCGGCTCCGGCCAGAAGGCGAGCCTGCCGGTGCCGATGATGAACATCCTCAACGGCGGCGCGCACGCCGACAACCGCGTCGACATCCAGGAATTCATGATCATGCCGATCGGGCTGCCCGATTTTCCGAGCGCGCTGCAGGCCGGCACCGAGGTGTTTCACGCCCTCAAGGGCATCCTGCGCCAGCGCGGACTCAACACCGCCGTCGGCGACGAGGGCGGCTTCGCCCCGGACCTGTCCTCGAACGAAGCGGCCCTCGAACTGCTGATGACGGCCATCACCGAGGCCGGCTACGAGCCGGGCAAGGACATCTACCTGGCCCTGGACGTGGCCTCCAGCGAGTTCTATCGCGACGGCCAGTACGTGCTCGACGCCGAGGGCCGCGCCTTCGACAGCGCCGGCTTCGCCGAATACCTGGCAGGCATCGTCGACCGCTACCCGGTGGTTTCCATCGAGGACGGCATGAGCGAGGACGACTGGGACGGCTGGGCCGAGCTCACCCAAAGCATCGGCGGCAAGGTGCAGCTCGTCGGTGACGACCTGTTCGTGACCAACACGAGCATTCTTCAGCGCGGCATCGACGAGCATATCGGGAATTCGATCCTGATCAAGCCGAACCAGATCGGTACGCTCTCGGAAACGCTGGACGCCATCGCCATGGCGCGCAACGCCGGCTTCGGGACCATCATCTCGCATCGCTCCGGCGAGACCGAGGACGTGACCATCGCCGACCTCGCCGTGGCCACCGACGCCGGCCAGATCAAGACCGGCTCACTGTGCCGTTCAGACCGCGTGGCCAAGTACAACCAGCTGCTTCGAATCAACGCGCGACTGGGAGATGCCGCACGCTATGATGGTCGGCATGTGTTCTCGCGCTTTATCGACTGATCTGAATCCCAAAGGGCAGGTGCGGCCGGCATGAGCATGCTGGCCGAGGTCATCATCTTCCTGGCCGCCGCGGTGGTCATGGTGCCGCTGGCCCGCTGGGCCGGCCTGGGTGCCGTGCTCGGTTTTCTCGCCGCAGGCGTATTGATCGGGCCCTGGGTGCTGGGCCTGATCGACGACGTCTACACCATCCTGCATTTCTCCGAACTCGGGGTGGTGCTGCTGCTTTTCCTCATCGGCCTGGAGCTCAAACCATCGCGGTTATGGGTGCTCCGCCGGGTGGTCTTTTTCATCGGCTCGCTTCAGATGTTGTTGACCACGCTGCTGCTCTGGCCGCTGGCCGGCTGGTGGTCGGGCAGCTGGGGGATCGGCCTGCTCATCGCCGTCGTGCTGTCGCTGTCTTCGACGGCGATGGGCGTGCAGATTCTGGCCGAGAAGAAGCAGCTCGGTGCACCGCACGGCCGCCAGGCCTTCGGCATCCTGCTGATGCAGGACATCGCCGTCATCCCCTTGCTGGCAATCATCCCCCTTTTTGCCGGGCGCGAGCTGGACGCCGGGTCGGACTGGTCCATTGCCGTCGATATCGCGCAGGCCGCGGCCCTCATCGGCGGCCTGATCCTGGCCGGCCGGTTCCTGCTGCGTCCCACGCTGCGGGCCATCGCGGCGACCGGTGTTCCCGAGGTATTCGTGGCCATGGCTCTGCTGGTGGTGCTCGGCACCGCGGCGCTGGCCGACTACGCCGGGCTGAGCATGGCGCTGGGCGCGTTTCTGGCCGGGGTGTTGCTGGCCGACTCGGAGTACCGTCACGAGATCGAAGCCGCCATCGATCCCTTCAAGGGCCTGCTGCTGGGCCTGTTCTTCATCGCCGTGGGCATGTCGATCGATTTCGGCCGCGTCATGGCCTCGCCGCTGTCGATCCTGGCGTTGGTGGGCGTGATCATGCTCGTCAAGGTGGCCGCGCTGCTGGTGGTCGGGCGCTTCGCGGGCCTGAACCGATCCTCGACCGCGGCCCTGGCCATGGCCCTGCCCCAGGCCGGTGAGTTCGCGTTCATCCTGTTTGCGGTCGCCGTCAACGAGGGCGTGATGAGCGCCGCCGTGGTCGATCCGCTGATCGTGGCAGTGACCATCTCGATGGCGCTCACGCCGCTGATGTACGTCATCAACGACAAGCTGCTCCAGCCCTGGCTGGCCAGTTCGGAACCCGAACCCGAGCCCGACCGCATTCCCGACGATCACGGCGAGCCGCGCGTGATCATCGCCGGTTTCGGCCGCGTGGGTCAGATCGTCGGGCGCAACCTGTCGATGCTGGGCATTCACTTCACGGCCCTGGACAACAACCCCGTGCACGTCGATTTCGTGCGCAAGTTCGGTCACAAGATCTTCTACGGCGATGCCAATCGACTCGACGTGCTGCGCTCGGCCGGGGCGGACAAGGCGAGCTTGTTCATCCTGACGATTTCCGACCCGGAGCGCTCGATCCAGACGGCGCAGATGGTGCGGCGGCATTTCCCCAATCTCAGGATCCTGGCGCGGGCGCGCAACCGCGACCATGCCATGGAGTTGATGGCGCTGGGTGTCGACGAGGTGATTCGAGAGACCTGGCTGTCGAGCCTGGAGATGGCGCGCACCGCCCTGCGATCGATGGGCGTGCGCAAAGCCGACCGCTACGTCGATCGCTTCTCCGATCACGACGAGGCCACGCTGCGTGAGCAGATCGAGCACCGGGGCGATCACGAGCGTCTGGCGCGCATCGAGCGCAAGAGCCGCGAGCAGCTCGAGGACCTGTTCGCCGACGACCGGCGCTTGCTGCAGGAAGGCAAGGACTCCGACTGAAGCGGCCGCCGACGTTTGACGCGCGTCAAGCGGGGCGGGGCGAGAGCTTGTAGACTGCCTCGGTGGATATCTTGTTGTAAATGCAAATCGTTATCAGTAAAATTGATGCCCCGTTTCGCAATCGAGTGAACCGAACCCATGCGTATCCTTCTTACCGCCCTTTTGCTGGCGCTGCTGACCGCCTGCGGACCAGACCAGGGTAACGGCGAGGCCCGGCAGACGGCCGGCACCGAGCAGGCCGAGAACCTTGAAACCGCTGAACCCGCCGCGGCCGAGCCCGCTCGCCTGGTGGTCTATACCTCGCGCCAGCCGCACCTGATCGAACCGCTGTTCGATCGCTACACCGCAGAAACCGGCGTCGACATCGACTACATCAACGACAGCGAGGCGGCCCTGATCGAGCGCCTCGACGCCGAGGACGACCAGACCGTCGCCGACCTGTTCATGACCGTCGACGCCGGTAATCTCTGGCACGCTGCGCAGCGCGGGCTGCTGCGGCCGGTCGAGTCGGAGTCGCTGGTCAGCTCGGTGCCCGAAGCGCTGCGCGACGACCAGGGCCGCTGGTACGGCCTGTCGGTGCGCGCGCGCACCATTGTCTACCACCCGGAGCGGGTGGACGCCGGAGCGCTTTCGACCTACGAGGCGCTTGCCGAGGACGAGTGGGCCGGTCGCCTCTGCCTGCGTACCTCGCAGAAGGTCTACAACCAGTCGCTGGTCGCCATGCTGATAGAGCATCACGGCGAGGAACATGCGGAAGAAATCGTGAGCGGGTGGGTCGACAACCTCGCCACCGAGCCCTTCTCGTCCGACACTCGGCTGATCGAGGCGATTGCGGCCGGGCAGTGCGACGTGGGCATCGTCAACAGCTACTATCTGGGTCGAAAACTGGCCGAGGATCCCGAGTATCCCGTGGCGCTGTTCTGGGCCAACCAGGACACTACCGGCACCCACGTCAACATCTCCGGCGCCGGAGTGACCCGACACGCGCCGCGCCCGGAAGCCGCGCGGGCCTTGCTCGAATGGCTGGCGTCGCCGGAGGCCCAGGCCGAGTTCGCGCAGAACAACCTCGAGTTTCCGGTCAACCCGAACGTGGCGCCGCGCGGCATCGTCAAGGAGTGGGGCGAGTTCCGCGCGGACGATACGCCGCTGCAGATCGCCGGCGAACGACAGGCTCAGGCCGTGCGCCTGATGGATCGTGCCGGCTACCGCTGAGGCACTCTCCTTTCGGCTTCGGCCGCGGGCCGATCGGCGTTGGCTGATCGGCCCGCTTCTGCTGCTCGTGGGCATCCCGCTGCTGATGCTGCTGACCAGCTGGGCGCAACCCCAGCCGGACATCTGGCAGCATCTCTCGCGCTACCTGCTGCCCCGGCTGATCGGCCACACCGCGCTGATGATGGTCGTCGTGGGCGTCGGGGTGGCGGTGCTCGGCGTCGGCCTGGCCTGGTTGTCGGCCTGCTGCGAGTACCCGCTCAGGCGCATTCTCGACCCGCTGCTGGTGCTCCCGCTGGCTTTTCCCACCTACGTGCTCGCGTTCATCTACCTGGGCATGCTCGATTTCGCAGGCCCGATCCAGACCGCCTGGCGCGAATGGTTCGGCGCCTCGCCGGCCCTGCTCGAGGCGATCAGCCGCCCGGGCGGCGTTCTGTTCATCCTGGTGCTGGCCTTCTACCCCTACGTGTACCTGCTGGCCCGCGCGGCCTTCGTCGGCGGCGGACTGGCCGCCTTCGAGGCTTCGCGCAGTCTCGGCCAGGGACCAGTGAGGACGTTTTTCCGGGTCAGCCTGCCCATGGCGCGGCCGGCCGTGGTGGCGGGCCTGGCCCTGGCGCTGATGGAGACCCTGGCCGATTTCGGCGCCGTTTCGATCTACGGCTTCGACACCTTCACCACTGCCATCTACCGCACCTGGCTGGGCATGTTCAATCTCACCGCCGCCGTGCAGCTGGCTTCGATCCTGATGCTCTTCGTGCTCCTCCTGCTCGGCATCGAGCGATTCAGCCGCAGCAGCCGGGTGGTGCAGTCCGAGCGGCGACCGACCGGCCACCGCATCCGACTTGGCGGGCTGCGCGGGTGGCTGGCCACCTCGCTGCAGCTCGCGGTGCTGCTGGTCGGCGTCGTGCTGCCCCTGGTCCAGCTCCTCGTCTGGGCCTGGCCGCAGATGTCGGACCTGCTCGATAGCCGCATCATCGGCGTGGTGTTCAACACCATGGTGCTGGGCCTGTCCGGCGCCCTGGCGGTCGTGCTCGGCGGTCTCCTGCTGCTGGCCGCCACGTACCGGGCCTCCAAGCGCCAGCAATTGCTCGGCGAGGTGGCGGCGCTGGGTTACGCCATTCCGGGCACGGTGCTGGCAGTCGCGATCATGCTCGCTTTCCTGCAGTTCGATCAGCTCGCCGGTACGAGCCTGGCCGGCGGCATGGCCGCGCTGGTGATGGCCTACCTGATCCGGTTCCTGAGAGCCGCCTGGGGCCCGCTCGACAGCGTCGCCGGGCGCATTCGTCCGCAGTACATCGAGGTGGCCCGAAGCCTGGGCGTGCCGCGCTGGTACCGGCTGTGGCGCGTCAACCTGCCGCTGCTTTGGCCGGGCCTGGTCACCGCTTTCCTGCTGGCCCTGGTCGAGGTCGCCAAGGAGATGCCGGCCACGCTGATGCTGCGGCCCTTCGGCTGGGAGACGCTCGCGGTGCGCATCTACGAGCTCACGGCCGAAGGCCAGTGGGAAATGGCGGCCGTGCCGGCACTGATCCTCGTCCTGCTGGGCGCCATTCCCGTCGCCGTTCTGATCCGGTCCGGCCGCGTTCGGGCGATATAATGCCCGCCTGATTCTGACCAGGCACTGTTTTCGTTATGAGTTCCAAGACCCCGCTCCACGCCGCGCACCTCGACGCCGGCGGCAAGATGGTCGATTTCGCCGGCTGGGAACTGCCGATCCACTACGGCTCGCAGATGGAAGAGCACAACGCCGTTCGCGAGAACGCCGGGATGTTCGACGTCTCGCACATGACCGTCGTCGACATCCACGGCGGACAAGCCCGCGATTTCCTGCGCCGGCTGCTGGCCAACGACGTTGCCAAGCTGGGCGAGAAGGGCCAGGCGCTCTACGGCTGCATGCTCGACGAGCAGGGCGGGGTGATCGACGATCTGATCACCTACTGGCTCGAGGATGACTTCTTCCGCACCGTGGTCAACGCGGCCACGCGCGAGAACGACCTGGCCTGGATGCGCCGGGTGGCGGCCGATTTCGACGTCGAGATCGTCGAGCGCGACGACCTCGCCATGATCGCGGTGCAGGGGCCCGAGGCGCGCGAGAAAGTGATCGACGTGCTCGGCGCGCGCGAGGCCGAATCGCTCAAGCCGTTCCGTGCGACCAGCCACGGCGACTATTTCATCGCCCGCACCGGCTATACCGGCGAGGACGGCTTCGAAGTCCTGCTGCCCGCCGGGGAGGCCCCGGGCTTCTGGCAAGCCCTGGTCGACGCCGGCGTGAAGCCCTGCGGTCTGGGCGCGCGCGACAGCCTGCGCCTGGAAGCCGGGCTCAACCTCTACGGCCAGGACATGGACACCACGACCACGCCGCTGGAATCCAACCTGGGCTGGACCGTGGCCTTCGACCCCGAAGACCGCGACTTCATCGGTCGCAAGGCCCTGGAACGCCAGAAGGACGACGGCGTGCCCCGTCAGCTGGTCGGCCTCGTGCTCGGTCGCGGCGGCATTCCCCGCACCGGGGCCGTCGTCCACACTCCGGCCGGCGAAGGTCAGGTGACCAGCGGGGTCTTCGGACCCAGTACCCAGTGCCCGGTTGCCCTGGCACGCATTCCCGCCGGCGAGTTCGAAGAGGTGGAAGTCGAACTTCGCGGGCGCAAGCTGACCGCCCGAGTGGTCAAGCCGCCGTTCGTTCGGCAGGGAAAGGTGCGCGTCTGACGACGCCGGGCCGCGCCAGCGGCTGGCCTCAGCCCACCGCTTCGAAGCGGTTGGCCGAGCGGTTCTTGCGCACCGTCTTCGGATCCCAGATGCGGCCGTTCATGGCGATCCAGACGCCGGCCGGAAGCGCCTGGACGGCGCCGACGGCGCAGCCGATGTTGAACACCGCATCCGAGTCGATGAAGCGCGCCGGGTTGAGCGCGCCGGTCATGACGATCACGCGATCGCCGACATCGCCGAGCGCGGCGGCGGTTTCGACCATGGTGTCGGTGCCGTGGGTGATCAGGAAGTGGCTGTCGTTGCTGGTCATGATGGCCTGGCGGATCAGGTCGCGATCCTCGTCGTTCATGTTCAGGGAGTCCTTGCGCAGCAGGGCGCGAATCTCCCAGTCGAAGGCCACATTCATTGCCTTGAGGATCCGTCCGATCTCCGGTTCGCCGATCTGATAGTCGGACTTGTCGTCGTAGTAAATCTTGTCGATCGTGCCGCCGGTCGTGAGGATGTTGAGCTTCTTCAAGACGTCTTCCTGATGCTGTTCCGAGTGAGTGGTCGATGCGCGGGCTGCGCGAGCGTTCGGGTAGTATAGCGGCCATGAAAAGCGGCCTGAGAAGCGCCTGCCTGCTGTTGGTTCTAGCGACCCTTGCGGGCCCGGCGCACGCACAACCCCTTCCCGAGGACGTCCTGGCCCTGCACTGGCACCCGGCCACCGCCGACCGCGCCCGGAACCGGACGCTGGCGGCGGCCGCCTGGCTCGAGCGTAGCGGCGATCCCGCTGACTGGCAGCAGACGGTCGAGGCGATCTCGCTTCGCCTGCAGCCCGCCATGGAGCGCATCGGCCCGGTGCGGGTATCCCTGGGCGACGGCCTGATGGCCTGGCTGGTGAGACAGCGCGAGGTCAATCTCGGTCAGTCCGGAAACGGATTCCCACAGCCCGGGCTGGGGGGTATCGGCGAATTGCTCGAGGCCGAGCATGCCGCCGGTGAGCTGGCGCGCAAGCGCGTTGTCGCCGCCTACCGGGCCGAAGCGGTCTGGTCACGGGCGGCCGAAGCCCTGGGCGAGGAAGCCGCCGCCGGCATCGAGGCGTTCTGGGCGCCACTGCTTGCCGAGCTCGACGGCGATGCCGGCAATGGCAGTGTCGCCGCGCACGCCAGAGAGCAGGCCGAACGCGTCCGTGCCCTCGCTGCCGCTTCTTCGGAAGCGGAGCGAATCCGGATTCACGATGCCGTCCTCCTCGCCGAGGCGCGTCACGCCTGGGAAACGGGGCGCCTGCTCGACTCGGTCTGGTCGGCTTTCGAAGCCCTGGCCCGTCTGACGCAGGTCGACGAGCCGGCCGGCGGAATCGCGGCAGAGTGGTCGACCTGGCTGGAATCGATCGAAGGCGAGCAGGGCGCCGAGTTGCGCCTCGTGGACGTCGACCTGCCAGTGGTCATGGCGTTGCTCGGTGACGCCGCCGACTACCTGGCCTCGCCCGGCCACGCTTCCCAATCGGCCATTGCCGAGCTGGCCGACACCTACGCCCGCCTGGCGCTGTTCGCGCCGGACCTGGCCTTCTACCTGGACCAGCCGGTGCGCGAGGGTGTGCGGCAGGTGATTTCGACGTGCAATCCCGATCCGCTTCTCGTCGGTCCCCTGCCGCGCGAGGTGTTCGAGCGATGCGCACGCAATCTCGAAAACATGCTGGCCGGCGACCTGGGCACCGAGGAACTCGTCGGCGGCGCGCAGGGTCCGTTTGCCGCCGAGTTTCTCCGCCGCGAACTGGGACTGGTGAGCTGGCAGCGGGCCGCCTATCTCGACGGCCATCTCAACTGGCTCCTCGAGGCCCAGTGCCAGCCGCCGGAGTGGATCAACGTGCTCGAGTGGTCGCTGCTCGCCGATCACCTGGTGCGCTGGGTCTCGCAGCGTCCGGTTTTCTTCACCGGCAGCGGCTGGCGCGATACCGTCGACCGTCTGGCCGAGCAGATGCGGGATCAAGCCACGGCCCACGCCGAGTGGATCGATTGCGTCACGGGCCGCGGCAGCAGCCGGCGCGATCCCGTCGTCCGCCTGATCGCGCGCCATCGCGCGGCCTTGCTCGATGTCGAGAATCTCCTGCTCGAGGCGCGGTCTTCGTTCTACGAGAACGCGACGCGGCCGGGCGCGGACATCGAACTGGACGGACCGGCCGACCAGGTGACCGCCTACCGCCCCCAGGACCTGGTGATCGGTCCCTGTCCCGAGGCCAACACCTGTGGTTCGCGCGTCGCGCTGCCGGTCAGCCGGGCCTTGCTGGGCCTTTTTCCCAACGCCTTCCTGCTGGCCGACCAGGTCGGTATGGGCGAGCTGCACTTGTGCTATGACCAGGTTCGCTGGGTGGAACGTTCGATGGAGCCGGCCCGCCGGAGTGCGAGCCGCGTGGCGAACTATTTCGGCCGCCTGAGCTTCGACCTGGTCGGAACCTTCGCGGGCGAGGGAGATGCTCGCACGGTGTTTCGCTATCGCCTGACCGACAGCGAGACGCGCCATTACCTGTTCGGGTCCGCCGACGAGGCGATTCTCGGCGAGGACTGTCCGATCGAGCGCGTCGGGCGTTCCGTGGCCAGCAACCTGCCGGAAGATCATCCCGGCCTGGTTCCGAATCGCCTGACCTATTTCACGAGCACGCCGACGACGCCCGAGGCCGAGCTGCTCGCCAACTGGGATCAGGGCGCGGAATGGCGCGACTGGTTCGTCACCGGCCGCCGCGTCGAGCGGGTCGAGGCCGCCGACCCGGGGGACATGGAGGTGGCCGTTCAGGCCGAGCTGGCCGATCTCGTCAATCGGCGGGAACGCCAGATGGTCGCTCCCCTGATCAATCCGCCCCGTTCGGGTGACGCCGATCCGCTGGTGCTGGCCATGTCGCGAGTTGCCGATACCGCCGCCCTGCTGCGCCGGATGCTGGAGTTGCACTATCCGAGGTTGATTCGCCAGCATGCCCCGATCCGCTCGATGTTGGCCGGCGAGGCCGGTCTCGTTACGCGTGACCGGGTTCGCCTGTTGCGCGACCAGGGCGTGGCCGCCAGCCGGATGCCGGAACTGGGCCTGGAGCGCGCCGAGCGGCTGAGCAGCGCCTGGCTCGACCTGCCCGAGGCGCTGCGCGAGCAGGGCCAGCGCGCCCCCGAGATCGACTACAGCCTGGAGCGGCTGTCGAAGCTGCAGCGCGAAATGGGACAGTGAGGCGCGAGGCGCGCTGAATCAGCGCTCGTCCGTGCGTCCGAAGCGCAGCGACGACATGGCCGTGAAGTAGATGCCGATGAGCACCACCTGGATGACGGCGGGAACCCGCGCCGCCGGATTGGCCCAGGCTTCCGACACGGCCAGGCAGAAATGCACGAGCAGCAAGCAGCCGGCCACGACCAGGGCGTTTTTCCGGAGGCCCCAGACGAAAGGCAGCAGGCCCAGCAGCGGTAGCCCCATGATCGCGATGGCCATCCAGGCCGGAACCAGCTCGGGCGGCGCCAGCCAGCCGAACCACAGCGGCTGGAGCACGATCAGGCCGAGCAGCGACCAGCGGCAGGCGCCCGGGCCCATCACGATGTTTCTCCCAGACGGCCGGCGACCTCGGCCAGCCGTCGACCCAGGGCGCGGCAAAGGCGTCTTTCGTCGCCGTCGAGGTCGCGGTCGGAGTCGGTGCCTGCCACGTGGCTGGGTCCGTAGGGCGTGCCGCCGCTACGGGTGTTGCTCAGTTCAGGCAGCGTGTAGGGCAGGCCGACGATCAGCATGCCGTGGTGGATCAGGGGCACCATCATGCTCAGGAGCGTGGCTTCCTGCCCGCCGTGCATCGTGGCCGTCGAGGTAAAAACGCCGGCGGGCTTGCCGACCAGGGTGCCCGAGAACCACTCGCCGCCCGTGCCGTCGAGGAAATACTTGACGGCAGCGGCCATGTTGCCGAAGCGCGTTGGGCTGCCCAGGGCCAGGCCGTGGCATTCCGCAAGATCCTCGCGCGTGACGCGGGCCGGACCGTTTTCGTCGATGTCCCGGGCGGGCTCGTCGGCCGGGGAGACCGGGGGCACCGTGCGCAGGCGCGCCTGGCAGCCGTCGACCGACTCCACGCCGCGAGCCACTTCGCGGGCCATGTCGCGCGTGTTGCCGTGCACGGAATGGAAAAGGACGAGGATCTCGATCACGACAGGATGTCCTCGACCGCCTCGGGTGGGCGGCCGATCCGGGCCTTGTCGCCGTGCACCACGATCGGGCGCTGCAGCAGCTTGGGGTGGGCGCAGATCGCCTCGATCAGCGCCGCGTCGTCGAGCGATTCGTCGCCCAGGCCCAGTTCGCGGTATTCGGCCTCCCCGCTGCGGATGACCTCGCGCACGGGGACATCGAGACGCTGGATGATACGCTTGAGTTCATCGGGCGTTGGCGGTTGCTTGAGATACTCGACGATCCCGGGCTCGATGCCGTGCTCGCGAATCAACGCCAGGGTCTGGCGGCTTTTGGAACAACGCGGATTGTGATAAATCGTGATGGACATGAAATCATCCGGGTCTCGCGACGAAGGGAAGGGTAGCGTACCCGCTCAGCCGGGCGTGTCAACGCAGCCGGCGCCCACCTGGCTCGACGCTTTCGGCGATCCGGGCTGGCTGCGCGCCTTCGGTGCTCACCTGTGGCGGCACTTCCGCGAGGATCGCAGCTTCGAGGCGGCGGCTTCGCTGAGCTACACCAGCCTGCTGGCGATCGTGCCGCTGATGGCGGTGATGCTGGGCGTCATTTCTGCCTTCCCGGTGTTCGACCAGTGGGCGACGGATCTCGAGAGTTACATCTTTTCCAACTTCGTGCCGGCCGCCGGCGACGCCGTCCAGGAGCACCTCAACCAGTTCGTGGAGCGAACCGCCGGCCTGACGGGCGCCGGCACGCTGTTTCTCATCATCACCGCGCTGCTGCTGATGTCGACCATCGAGCGCAGCCTCAACCGGATCTGGCGCGTGGCCAAGCCGCGCGGCATCACCGGCCGCCTGCTGACCTACTGGTCGGTGCTCACGCTCGGTCCGCTGCTGATGGGCGGATCGCTGGCGTTGACGTCCTACCTGGCCGCCTTGCCGCTGCTGGCGCCCCAGGCCGTCGGCGGCGCGCTGCAGGAGTTCCTTCTCGGCTTCACGCCCTTCCTGGTCGCCCTGATCAGCTTCGCGCTCGTTTTCCTGGTCGTCCCCAATCGTCGCGTTCGCTTTCGTCACGCACTGGCCGGTGCATTCATTTCGGCGGTCCTGTTCGAACTGGCCAAGTTCGGTTTCGTGCTGTACGTGACCCACTTCCCGACCTACGAGAAGCTCTACGGGGCCCTGGCCGCCGTGCCCATCTTCCTGGTCTGGATCTACGTCTCCTGGGTGGTCGTCCTGCTGGGCGCCAGCGTGGCCGCGGCGCTGACCACCTTCAACTACCGCAAGAGCGACTGGCGCTGGTCCAGCCGGCACGAGTTGGTCCTGGCCATGCGTCTGCTGGGCCATTTCTGGCACGCACAACGCCAGGGGCGCGCCTTATCCCAGCCCGAACTGCTCTCGCGCGAGCCGGCGGCCAGCGATTCGCAGATCGGGCGCATCCTCGGCTGGTTCCACAGAGCCGGATTCATCCACGCCGATGACAACGGCGACTGGCTGCTCTCGACCGATCTCGAGGACGTGACGCTGGGGGAACTCTACCGCGCCGGTCCGTTCATACTTCCCATCGGCGAGTTGCGGACGGTGCCAATGGAAAGCCACTGGGACCGCGCCCTGGTCGAAAGTCTTGCCGCCGTCGACGAGGCCGGACGACCGGCCCTGAACCGAACGATCAAGTCATTGCTCAAGTTCCAGCGAGGAGAATATTCATGAGGTTTGCACTGTTTGCGCTCACCCTTCTGGCCGGGCCGGCGCTCGCCGAACTGGATTTCGAGCTGCCCGCGCTCGACGGCGAGCCTCAACGCCTGTCCGACTACCGGGGGCAGTGGGTGGTGGTCAACTTCTGGGCGACCTGGTGCAAGCCCTGCCGAAAGGAAATTCCCGATCTGTCCGAGCTTCATGACAGCCGCGACGACGTCACGGTGCTCGGGCTGGCTTTCGAGGATACCGAGCCGGCCGATTTCGAGGCCTTTCTCGAGTCCTACCCGGCCAGCTATCCCATCCTGCTCGTGGATGTCTACGACCCGCCGGCCGACCTGGGTCCGCCGCGCGTGTTGCCGACCACGCACCTGATCGACGGCAGCGGGGCGCTGGTCGAGACCTGGCTCGGGCCGGTCACCAGCGAAATGATCACGGAGTGGATCGATGAGCGAGAGTGATACGCGAAAGTGGCTGATTTCCGGGCGCGTCCAGGGCGTGTTCTTCCGCGAGTCCACGCGCCGTCAGGCGGAACCCCTGGGCTTGTCGGGTCACGCGCTCAACCTGCCCGACGGCCGGGTCGAGGTGGTCGCCACCGGTCCCGCAACGGCGCTCGACGAGCTCGAGCGCTGGCTGCATGACGGGCCGGAGGCTGCACGCGTCGACAGCGTGGCACGCGCCGAGGCGCCGGCAGCGGTTTCCCGCGGCTTCTCGACGGGCTGACCTGTCCCACGGCGCCGTTCCTCCCGGCGCCTGAACGCAACCGGCCGGCGCAGTGGCCGGCCGGTCGCGGTTCGCATCTGATCGGGCGGTTTACTGCTCGATCGTGTCGAAGGGCCTGCGCGGCCCGCCCGCATCGCGGGCCACGGTGAAGCCGCGGCTTCGCGTTTCCAGCACGGCCATGCGGCCCTGGTCGAGCAGTTGCACTTCGCGCACCTCGAACGGCGCCGACAGGCCCGATTCCAGAACCAGCTCGGCGGGCACGTCCAGCCGCAGCTCGCCCTTGCCCGGTTCGAGCACGGCGGCGGTCTGCGCCATCGCGAGCGGGCGCAGCGAGCCGTCCGCGGCCGTGCCCCAGACCTGCCCCGAAACCTGGTAGCGGCCGGCCGCGGCCACTTCCACGCCGAGGTCGATCGCCAGGCCGGCGCTGCCGTTGCTGGCGATGCGATCGGTCAGCCTGGCCGTGGGCGCGGCGATACTGACCGCCACCTTGAGGTCGCGACGGACCAGGGTGCCGTCCTGGTGCCCCTGCAGGTAGGCGTGAACTTCATAAAGGCCCTCGCCGGCGTCCGGCAGGTCCTGCGGCGCCAGGCCCTTCAGGCCGAAGCCGTCGTCGGTGACTTCCAGCGGCCAGGAATGCGCGGCGTCGGGGCTGACCAGTACGGCCTGGATCGACTCGGCGGCAAAACGCTCGTCACCCTTGACCAGGCCGACGTCGAGCGCGATGTCGTTACCGGCCAGGTAGTTGTGACGGTTTGCCGCGAGGCGGCCCATCCACTGGCTTTCGGGCTCGAAGACGTGAACGACCAGCGCTTGTCCGGCCGGCAGGCCGGCCATCTGGAGCCGCAGGGAATCAGGCCGGCCCTGCTGAGGCAGCTGGAAGGCCAGCGTGTCGGCGGGAACGGCCATGCCCTGGGCCTGGAGATCCGCGCCGCCGAGCACTTCGATGCCCCCGGCCCCGGCGGTTTGCGAGAGCTGCATGCCGTCGATGCTGACCTGCAGACGCTCGGCATCGAGCAGCAGGCCGGTGTCGGCGTGCAGGGCGGAAACCCGGACGATGGCGCCGGCTGAACTCAGGGGCAGCTTGAGCCCCTGTTCCAGGCCGCGTCCGGTGGTGTCGACCCAGTACTCACGGCTTTCCATGGCGGGGCCGGAGGGCGCCGGCGCGCTGCGGTCGATGGTCAGCGGCCAGGCGTAGCTGACCGGCTTCGATTCGACGTGACGGCTCGGCGGGGCGGCCGGGACGGTCGCCGGCAGGCTCTGGATTCGAAGATCGTCGCCGCCCGGCGGCGCCCATTCAGCCGGCCCGGCAGCGGAAGCGGTTCCTGCGGCCAGCGCGAGGGCCGGCAGCAGGGCGGAAATGGTGGTGAACTTTTTCATGTCGGCTCCCATTCGGTTCACAGGTCGTTGCGCAGGATGGTGTCGAGACCGAAGCAGTCCCGGCGGCTCTGGTGATGCGAGAGCACGCGATCGCTGTTGGTGCGCCAGTGGTCGTAGAACCACAGCGAACCGGCGCCGTCCTGGCTGGAGCACTCGAGGAAGCCGTCGGAGCAGTCGTCGAGCCAGTTCTGGGTGATTTCCAGGCCGACCTGGTACTGGTAGCCGCCGCAGTAGGCGTTACCGCTGAAGATCCCGGACTTGACGTCCGTGCCGACGACGTTCCAGAAGCCGACCGGCAGCGAGGGCCGACCGGCCGTCCCCAGCAGCCAGTTGGCGTTGTAGCTCTGCATCCAGCTTTGCTGCTGCATGCGCACCGCATCGCTCTGGTAGCCCAGCAGCCATCCCAGTGAGGCCTCGAACACGTTGCCCTGCATGACCGCGTCGGCCAGCGGCGTGCCCAGGCTGGAGGGGGCGACGGCATTGACCCAGCGGATGGAGTCGATGATCGCCGGGTAGCGGCTGTCCCAGGTGGGGTTCGACAGGATCCAGCGCATCACGTTGCCGCCGTTGGAGTGCGTGATCACGACCAGGTCGTCGATGCCGCGGCTGGTGATGAAATTGTGCAGCTGGCCGGCCAGGCAACCGGCTGCGCCGGACGTCCACATGTATTCCTCGAACTGGCAGTTGATCACCACGTAGTTCGAGCTGTTGGGCAGGCCCTGGCGGACCGAGTTGACCATGTCGCCGGTCCAGTAGTCGTTGTAGGCGTCGGATTGATTGCCGGTGCCGTGCACGAAGGCCACGCCCGTGGCGCTCCATACGGAACCGAATGTCAGTAGCGCAAAAAGCGCCACGACGATTCGCATCATTCGGGTCATGCGGGATCTCCTCTCTTTGGTTGTGGTTACAGTCCCCGTAAAAGACTATAGCCCAGCAGTGTGACGCGATTCAAATCGCGCATCCGGCAATGAGAGTGCCCGCTCGGGCGGATCAGAAGAGGCTGGCCTGGAAGACGGGCCGGAAGCTGCGGCGGTGGGCGGGGCAGGGCCCGTGGGCCTCGAGGGCAGCCAGGTGGGCGGCGGTCGGGTAGCCCTTGTGGCGGTCGAAGCCGTAGTGCGGCCATTGCTCATGGAGATCGAGCATCAGCGCGTCGCGGTGCACCTTGGCCAGGATGCTGGCCGCGGAGATGGCGCGGTCGAGGCCGTCGCCCCCGACCACGGTCTGGACCGGCCAGGGCAGTCGGGGCGAGCGGTTGCCGTCGATGCGCACCAGGACCGGGTCGGTGCCGAGTGCGTCGAGCGCCCCGCGCATGGCCCGGAAGGTGGCCTGGAGGATGTTGAGGCGATCGATGTCGGCCGGTTCCACGACCGCGATGCCCCAGGCAACGGCTCGCTCCCTCACGGCGCCGGCCAGGACCTCGCGGCGCGACGCGGAAAGTTTTTTGGAGTCTGCCAGCCCGCTGATCGGCCGGTGCGGATCGAGGATCACCGCCGCGGCGACGACCGGCCCGGCAAGCGGTCCCCGGCCGGCCTCGTCGACGCCGGCGATCGGTCCGCTGCAGACGTCAACCGTCGCCATGGCCGATCAGTTCGAGCAGGGCTTTGGCGGCGTTGTCGCTGGCGCCGGCAGCCAATTCGCGCCGGCAACGGCCGGCCGCCTCCTGGTAGGCCGCCAGGCGCGAAGGGTCGTCGATCCAGCGCAGCGCTTCGCGACCGAGCGCCTCGGGTCGCGCCTGCTCCTGGACGAACTCCGGCACGAGCGCGCGTCCCTGCAGGATGTTGGGCAGGGCGATGAATTGCGAACGCACCAGCCGCAGGCCGCGCAGCAGCCAGTACGTGGCCGGCGCCAGTCGGTAATAGACCACCAGCGGGCACTCGAGCAGAAAGGCCTCGAGGGTCGCGGTGCCCGACGCGCTGATGGCCGTGTCGGCTTCGGCCAGGCCTTGGCGGGTGCGCGCGCATTCGATCCGTACGTCTGCCCTGTCCAGCGACGCGCCGGCCAGGCCCTCGACCAGGGGGCGATGCGCCTCACGCGCCAGCAGCATGGTCAGCTGCAGTTCCGGCCGCTGTCTACGCAGCCAGGCGGCCGTTTCGCCCAGCAGGGCGGCGTGGCGCTCGATCTCGCCGCGGCGGCTGCCGGGCAGCAGGGCGATTCGCGGGGAGCGATCGCCGCGGCCGGTCCGGCGCTGCTCGAGCAGGGGCGGGGAGGCCGAGATCTCGTCGGCCAGCGGGTGGCCGACAAAGCGGCTGGCCAGGCCGTGCGCCCGGAACAGGGCCGGTTCGAAGGGAAACAGGGTCAGCAGCAAGTCGGTGGCGCGGGCGACCGAGGCGGCTCGCCCGGGCCGCCAGGCCCAGACCGTGGGAGCGACATATTGCACCGTGCGCTGGCCCCGGCGGCGAAGCTGGCGAGCGAGGCCCAGGTTGAAATCGGGTGCGTCGATGCCGACGAAGACATCCGGTTGCCATTCGAGGATCCGCTGCCTGAGGCGGCTGCGGAACCGGAACAGCCGGGGCAGGTGCTTGAGCACCTCCGTGAGGCCCATGACGTTGAGTTCGTCGAGGTCGAACCAGGCCTCGACGCCGGCCGCTTGCATGGCCTCGCCGGCCACGCCCGCAAGCTCGATCTCCGGATGCCGCTCGCGAAGCCTTGCCGCCAGGCTCGCGCCGAGGGCGTCCCCGGATGCCTCCCCGGCGACCAGGACGATCCGCGGCGGGCGAGCGCTCACGACGGTCGCTTCAGCGCAGCAAGCCGCGCTGGCTGCTTTCGATCGACTCGATCATCAGCGCCAGCTCCGGTTGCTCGTCCACCCGCGAACGCAACTCGGCGATCGCCTCGTCGCGGGGCAGGCCCTTGCGATAGATCAGGCGGAAGGCCTCGCGGATGTTGCGGACCTGCGCGGCGTCGAAGCCGCGGCGCTTGAGACCCTCGGCGTTGATGCCGCGCGGTCGCGGCGGCTGGCCCGAGACCATGACGTAGGCGGGAACGTCCTGGTTGACGCCGCCGTACATGCCGAGAAAAGCGTGCGCGCCGATGCGGCAGAACTGGTGGGCGCCGGAATAGCCGGCGAAGATCACCCAGTCGCCGACGATGACGTGGCCGGCCAGGGTCGCGCCGTTGGCGAAGATGGTGTGCGAGCCCACCTGGCAATCGTGTGCGACGTGGCAGTAGGCCATCAGCCAGTTGTCGTCGCCGATGCGGGTCACGCCGATGTCGTCGGATGTGCCGCGGTTGATGGTCACGTACTCGCGAATCGTGTTGTCCCGGCCGATCTCGACGGCAGTGTCCTCGCCGGCGTACTTCTTGTCCTGGGGCGCTTCGCCGATCGAGGCGAACTGGTAGATGCGGCAGTTCTCCCCGATGCTCGTGCGGCCGCTGATGACCACGTGCGGGCCGATCCAGCAGTTGTCGCCGATGACCACGTCCGGGCCGATCACGCTGTAGGCACCGACGGTGACGTTGTCGCCGATTCGAGCCCCTTCCTCGACGATGGCGGTGCGATGGATCATGGCGTGGGGTCGGGGCGGGCGGCGCAGAGCAGTTCCGCGCTGGCGACGGGCTTGTCGTCGACCAGCGTGGTGGCCTCATAGACGCCCATGTTGCGCATCAGCCGCTTCTGGGTGACGTCGAAGACGAGCTGGTCGCCGGGCACCACGATCCGGTTGAAGCGCGCCTTGTCGATCTTGACCAGGTAGTAGAGGCGGTTGTCGCCGCCGGTGGCCTCGCGAGCCAGGTGCGCCAGGCAGCCGGCCGCCTGGGCCATTGCCTCGAGCAACAGCACGCCCGGCATCACGGGGTGACCCGGAAAATGCCCCTGGAAGAAGGGCTCGTTGATGGTCACGTTCTTCAGGGCCCGGATGCGGGGCGGGTCGTCGAGCGTGTATTCCAGCACCCGATCGACCAGGAGGAACGGGTAGCGGTGCGGCAACAGCTCGAGAATCTTCTCGATATCTACCTGTGTGGTGTCGTTCATCGTTTCTTTGCTTGATGGTTCAGGATTGGTTTCGCTCCAGCCGGCGCAGGCGACGAACCCAGTCGTCGAGCTGCCCCAGCCGGACCAGGATTCGCTTCCAGCGGGCGTGGGGCCGGGCGGGAATGCCCGAGCCGTACTCGCCGGGCTCGGTGATCGAGTCCAGCACGGTACTCATGGCGGTCACGATCACCTTGTCGCAGATGCTCAGGTGGCCGCCGATGCCGCAAGCGCCCGCGATCATGCAATAGCTGCCGATGTGGGTCGAGCCGGCGATGCCGACGCAACCCGCGATGGCCGTGTGTGCCCCGATGCGGACATTGTGGGCGATCTGGACCTGGTTATCCAGGCGCACGTCCTCGGCCAGTTCGGTGTCCTCGATCGCGCCGCGGTCGATGGTGGTGTTGGCGCCGATCTCGCAGTCGTCGCCGATGACCACCGTGCCCATCTGCGGCACCTTGATCCACTGTCCCGCGTCCATCGCCAGGCCGAAGCCGTCGGCGCCGATGACCGCGCCGGGGTGGACCAGCACCCGCTCGCCGAGGCGGCACTGCGGGCCGATGTAGACGCGCCCCACCAGCCTGGAATCGTCGCCGATGACGGCGTCCTCGGCGATGACGCAGCCCGGCCCGACGACGACGTTGCGCCCGATGCGCGCGCCTGCGCCGACGCTTGCCTGGGGGCCGACGCTGGCCGACGGATCGACCTGCGCGTCCTCGGCGACCACCGCGCTGGCGTGGACGCCGGGTTCGGCTGCCGGCAGCGGTTGCAGAAAGGCCGCAATCCGGGCCCAGCTGGCGTAGGGGTTCTTGCTGATCAGGGCGTTGCCGCTCCAGCGCCCGGCCAGGTCCTCGCCGATGATCACCGCCCCGGCGCGGCATTCGGCCAGGTCGCGGGCGTAAGCCGGATTGGCGAGGAAGCTGACGTCGCCGGGGCCGGCGGAAGCCAGGGTGGCCAGCGAGCCGACGCGATGATCGGGATCGCCGCGGAGGGTCAGGCCGAAACGGTCGGCCAGCGCCTTTAGCGTGGTGTCATGCATGCGTGGTTCCGGAATTGCTACTGGCCGGTCTGTCCGCCGGGAGACTGCTGGCTGCGGAAGTCTTCCTCCAGCCATTGCAGGACGCGGTCGGTGACGTCGATCCGGTCGGAGGCGTAGGCCACTGGACTGGTCAGGATCAGGTCGAATTCGCCCGCCTCGGCGATCTGGTTGACGGCCACGTCGATGGTTTCCTCGAGGGATTTCTTCTCGGCGTTGGTGCGGAAGCGCAGCTCCTCGGTGAGATCCTCTCGCCGCCTGTCGATGGATCGCTGAAGGTTGCGGATCTCGCGCTCCATCTCGAAGCGCTCCTCGTCGGACAGGCCGGTCGATTCGGCCAGTTCGGCCTCCATGCGCTCCAGGCGGGCCTCGTCGGCCAGCAGGGTTTCGTTGCGGGGGCTGAACTCCTGTTCCAGCGCTTCGCGGGCGTTGACCACCTGCGGCGCGGCGTCGAACAGCCGCTTCATGTCGACGTAGCCGATGCGAATGTCCTGTGCAGCGGCCGCCGAGCACAGCAGCAGCAAGCCGAGCGCGATCCATCGCGCCCGGCCCGGGCCGTCAGATCTGCGCCCGCTGGCCGCCGTGCTCACGATCATGCCGGGCGCGGATCAGAACGTCTGGCCGAAGGAGAACTGGATGATCTGGGTTTCATCGCCTTCGCGCTCTTTGAGTGGTGTCGCCACGTTGATGATAATCGGACCGACCGGCGCTTGCCAGGTCAGCGACAGGCCGGTGGAGGCGCGCAGCAGGTCGGTCTCGAAGCTGTCGACGTCGCTGTAGACGTTGCCGACGTCGACGAACCAGGCCAGGCGCGTGCCGCTGGACTCGATATTGGGCAGCGGGAAGGCCAGTTCGAAGCCGCCGATGACCTTGAAGTCGCCGCCGACCGAGCGGCAGAACTGGTCCTTGGGACCGAGCGAGTTGTCGTCGAAGCCGCGGATATCGGACACGCCGCCGCCGTAGAAGTGCTCGTAGAAGGGCAGGCCGGTGTCGTAGGTTACGACTTCATCGAGCTGGCATTCGCGACCGCGCCCGTCGCTCAGCTCGGGCTCGATCGGCTGGATTCCCAGCTCGTCGTCGTAGTTGTCGTAGGCATCGCCGTAGGCCACATCGCCCTTGAGGCTGAAGGCCATGCCGTTGTCGCCGATCGGCCAGTATTTGCGGAAGCGGTAGTTGAGCCGGAAGAACTCGCGCGTGCTGCCGGGCAGCGCCACCTCGGCGCCCAGGCGGTGCAGGGAGCCTGTCGTCGGATTGAGATAGTGATTTCGGCTGTCGCGCGACCAGGTGCCGTCGAGACGATACGTCGTGACACTTCTCTCATCGGGACTCAGGAACCCGTCGCCGTCCTCATCGAGCGTGATGCCGAGCGGTCGATCTGCGACGTATCGGTACTCGAACGGAGAGTCTGGCTCATCGGGGTCGACTGGGACGAGCCGGCCGCCGATATTAATATCGACGTCCTGAACGCCGAGGCCGAAGCGCAGGTAGTCCACTTCAGACAGCGGAAACCCGAAATTGACCCCCGCAGCAGCCTGGCTGGTCGAGAATTGAGAGATGTTGGCATCGCCCTGGTCGAACTCGGTATAGCGGGCGTAGAAACCGCGTGAGATGCCGCTGTCGGTGTAGTAGGGGTTGGTGTAGTTGACCGAAGCCTGGGTATAGATGTCGCTGTGGCTGACCGCAAAGCCGACGCGCCGTCCCGAGCCCAGGAAGTTGTCCTGCTGCACCGAGATGGAGGCGATCAGGCCCTGCACCTGCGAGTAGCCGAAGCCGACCTGGAAGCTGCCGGAGGGCTGCTCCTCGACGCTGACGACGATGTCGACCTGGTCGTCGGTGCCCTCGACCGCCGGGGTCTCGACGTTGACGTTGTCGAGGTAGCCCAGGCGCTGCAGGCGCAGCTTCGAGCGGTCGATGGCCGACTGCGAGAACCAGGCGCCCTCGAACTGGCGCATTTCGCGGCGCAGCACCTCGTCCTTGGTCTGGGTGTTGCCGCGGAACTCGACGCGGCGCACGTAGACGCGCTTGCCCGGGTCGATGAAGAAGTTGAGCTCGGTCTCGAGCGTGTCGCGGTCGATTCTCGGCACCGGGTTGACGTTGGCGAAGGCGTAGCCGATGTTCGACAGCACGGTGGTGATGTTGTTGACGCTCTGCTCGACCTGCTTGCGCGAGAAGGTATCGCCCTCCTCGACCATGATCAGGCGCCGCAGCGCCTCCTCGCCGAGGATCAGTTCGCCGGTCAGTACCACGTCGCTGACGGTGTAGACCTCGCCCTCGCGGACATTGGCGGTCACGAAGATGTCGCGCTTGTCCTCGCTGATCGACACCTGGGTGGACTCGATGGAAAAGTCGAGGTAGCCGCGATCGAGATAGTAGGAACGCAGGGTCTCCAGGTCGCCCGAAAGTTTTTCGCGGGTGTACTTGTTGGCGCCCTGCCAGAAGAACCAGCCGAGCTTGCTGTCGGACTCGAAGTCGTCCCGCAACTCCTCCTCGGAGAAGGTCTCGTTGCCGACGATGTTGATGTGGCGGATGCGCGCCTGCGCGCCTTCCTCGACGACGATGCTGAGGTTGACGCGGTTGCGCGAGAGCTCGCCCACATTGGTGTCGACTTCGACGGCGTAGTAACCGCGGCTGTAGTACTGCCGGATCATTTCCTGGCGCACGCGGTCGAGCTCGAGCTTGTTGAAGATCTCGCCCTCGGCAATACCGATATTGGCCAGCGCCGGCATCAGATCCTCGGTCTTGATCTGGCGGTTGCCGGCGATGCTGATCGCCGAGATGGCCGGACGCTCTTCGACGGTGACGACCAGGACATCGCCCTCGCGCGAAAGCCTGACGTCGTCGAAGAAGCCCGTCTCCCAGAGATCGCGGATCGTGCTCCGCGCCAGCGAGGGCGTCATGGTGTCGCCGACTTCGAGCGGGACGTAGCTGAAGATGTTGCCTTCGGACAGTCTCTGCAGCCCGTCGACACGAATGTCGCTGATGCGGAATGTCTCGGCCGATGCGAGGCCGGTGGCGGCGAGCAGCATCAGCAGCAGGCAGATTCGTTTCATATCGAACGCGTTCCGGTTTTATTGTTCCAGCATGACCCGCCTTCGGGCGTGCTGCAGTTTAGGAGAAAAGGCGTAACAGATCGTTAAATATCGCCAGGCTCATCAGCCCGACGACCATCAGGATGCCCAGGTACTGACCCGCTATCTGGGTCTTTTCGGATACGGGTGACCCCTTGACCAGCTCCACAAGGTAATACATCAGGTGGCCGCCATCCAGTACCGGGATGGGCAGCAGGTTGATGATCGCCAGCGACAGACTGATCAGGCCCAGGAAGAACAGGAACCTCGAGAAACCCAGCAGGGCCGACGAATGGGCCATCTGGGCGATGGTGATCGGGCCCGAGAGATTGCTCAGGCTGGCGCTGCCGGTAATCATCCGGCCGAGCATGCCGAAGGTGGCCGCCGTCAGGCGGCCGGTCTCGGCGAAGGCCTGGCCCACGGCGTCGACCGGGCCGTGGCGCAGCACCGTGAAGGCCCGCTCCATGTCGGCGCGCGTGGCATCGTCCGGCGGCGGCGACTGGATGCCGATCACCGCGCGTCCGTCGCGCAGTTCGGGCGTGAGTGCGAGTTCCAGAAGACGTCCGTCGCGCTCGACCTGCATGTCGAGCTCGCGGGTCGTGTCCTGTTCGTCGAGACCGTGCGCCGGGATCAGGCGGGCGACGTCGCGCCAGCCCTCGACCGGCTCTCCGGCGATGCTGACGATGCGATCGCCGCTCTGGAGGCCGGCGCGATCGGCTGGCGTTGCGGGGCTGACTTCGCCGACGACGGGCGGCAGGTCCGGTCGCCAGGGGGACAGGCCGATGGCCTCGAGCGCTCGCGATTCGTCGAAATCGGCCGGCATGCGCTGCAGCGGCAGTTCCAGCGTCCGGCGCCCGCCGCCGGGCCGCTCGGTCACCACGGTGACCGATTCACCGTCCAGCGCGTGCGGCATGAGTTCCAGCAGCACGTGGGTCCAGGTCTGCGTGTCGGCATCGCCGACGCGCACGATCAGGTCCTCGTTCTCCAGTCCGGCTTCCGCGGCGATGCCGCTGGTCTCGCCGACGACCGGCCGCGTCTCGGGGACGCCGACGACGAACATCAGCCAGAACGCGGCGATGGCGAAAATGAAGTTGAAGGCCGGGCCGGCCGCGACAATGGCCATGCGTTGCCCGAGCGGCTTGCGATTGAAGGCCTGGTCGAGCTCGTCGTCTGCCACCGGCGCCTCGCGCTCGTCGAGCATGCGCACGTAGCCGCCCAGTGGGATGGCCGCGACGCGGTACTCGGTGCCGTCGCGGCCGGTGCGCGACCAAAGGGCCGGGCCGAAGCCGATCGAGAACTGGAGGACGCGAACGCCCGAGCGCCGCGCCACCCAGAAGTGGCCGAACTCGTGGAAGGTGACCAGCAGCCCGAGGGCGACGGCCAGCCAGAGAATGGGTCCGAGAATATCGAGCATGTCCGGGTCGTTATCCGCGCCGGTCAGCAACCGGCTGTAGCAGGGTTCGATCGATCAAGCCGCACATTGTACCGGCTGCAGCCTGATTCTGCCCTGAACGGGAAGGGGTCAAGGGGCTTCGGGCCGGCTCAGGTCAGGGGCGTGCCGGCGGCATTCAGCACCGCCAGGGCGAAAAACGGGACCGCAGCCGACATGCTGTCGAAGCGGTCGAGGATGCCGCCGTGGCCCGGCAGCAGCGCGGAGGTGTCCTTGAGGTCGCGCTGGCGCTTGAGCAGGCTGATGTAGAGGTCGCCGCCGATCGATATCATCGCGATGCCGAAGGCGAGGGCCGCGAGCGTGAAGGGTTCGAAGGGGTTGAGCGGGAAGATCGCGCCGGCCAGGGGCGTCAGCACGGCCGCGCCCAGCAGGCCGCCGAGAGCGCCGGCGCGGGTCTTGCCCGGGCTGATTCTCGGCGCGAGTTTCGCACCGCCGAAATGCCGCCCGCTGAAATAGGCGCCCGTGTCGGCGGCGGCGATGATCACCAGCAGCAGGAACACCAGCCAGGGCGAAATCGACTGCAGCAGGCTCAGCCCCAGCCAGGCGGCGAGCAGGACGCCGCCGAGCACGACCAGCTTGAAGGCCACGATGGGCGGCGCTCCCGAGCGTCCCAGGCCGGGACGCGAGAGCCAGGCAAGGTTGACCAGCCACAGCAGGCAGGCGATCGACAGCAGCCAGGCCGGCTCCAGACCCATGCCGTGGATCAAGGCGGCGAGACCGGCCAGGCCGACACCATAGATCCAGCGCGCGGCCGGGTGGTCGATGCCCGCCAGGCGGGCCGCCTCCCAGCCGCCCAGCAAGGGCAACACGGCGCCGACCAGCAGGGCGAAGCCCGTCGCCGGCAGCAGGAAGACTCCCAGCAGGCCGATGGCGGCCATCGCCAGGGCGGTGAGGACGCGCAGCCTAAGCACTCTTCACCTGGCTCAGTCCGCCGAAACGGCGGTCGCGGCGGGCGTAGTCGGCCAGTGCGGCACGGAAGTGCTCCTCGCCGAAGTCCGGCCACAGGATGTCGGTGAAATACAGTTCGGTGTAGGCCAACTGCCAGAGCAGGAAATTCGACAGGCGGCGTTCACCGCCGGTGCGGATGAACAGGTCCGGCGGCTCGGTCGCGGCCAGCGAGAGCATGGACTCGAAGCGCGCTTCGTCGATCTCGTCCGGCCGGATGCGTCCGGCGGCGGCGTCGGCGGCAAGCGAACGCGCGGCGTGCAGGATATCGGCCTGTCCGCCGTAGTTGACGGCCACATTGAGCCGCAGCGCGGCGTTGCCGGCGGTGCGCTTTTCGGCCTGCTGCATGCCTTCGCGCAATGTCCGGCTGAAGGCCGAACGGTCGCCGATGAAGCACAGTCGCACGCCGTGCTCGTCGAGTTCACGGACTTCGCGGTTGAGTGCGCGCAGGAAGAGATCCAGCAGCTTCCTGACTTCCGACTTCGGCCGGCTCCAGTTCTCGCTGGAAAAGGCGTAGACGGTGAGAACCGGTATGCGGTGGTTCAGGGCCGCGCGTATCGTGCGCTTGAGCGCGTCCGAGCCGGCTTCGTGGCCGGCCGAACGGGGTTGGCCCTGGCGGGATGCCCAGCGACCGTTGCCGTCCATGATGATGGCGACATGATTGGGAAGGCAGGTAAGCTCGGTCAAAGGGAACCTCAGATTTCCATCAGCTCCCGTTCCTTCGCGGCGACCGCCTCGTCGACCTGCGCGACGTACTTGTCGGTCAGCTCCTGGACCTGGCTTTCTCCGCGGCGCAGATCGTCCTCCGTCAGCTCCTTTTCCTTTTCATATTCCTTGAGCTGGTGATTGGCGTCGCGCCGGATGTTGCGGATGGCAATCTTGGCGTTTTCGCCCTCGGAATGAACGACTTTGGCCAGCTCGGCGCGGCGTTCCTCGTTGAGTGCCGGCAGCGGCACGCGGATATTGGCGCCGGACGTGGCCGGGTTGAGTCCGAGATCGGAGGTCATGATGGCCTTCTCGATCTTCTGGACCATGGACTTGTCGAAGGGCACCACGCTGAGCGTGCGCGCGTCCTCGATGTTGATGTTGGCGGCCTGGTTGAGCGGCACCTCGGTGCCGTAGTACTCGAGCGTGATGTGCTCGAGGAGGCTGGGGTGGGCCCGGCCGGTTCGAATCTTGGACAGTTCGTTCTTTAGCGCGGCAACGCTCTTTTGCATGCGCGTGTCGGCATCTTTCCTGATCTCGTTGAGCATGGTCTCACCTCTTGGATTACGCTGCCGCGCTCGGGTCGCGGCACGGCCGCCGATTGTAAGTGGTCAAGGGTCCGGCTTGTAGCCCCCCGCCGGGCCGATCAGCTCACCAGCGTACCGACTTCCTCGCCCCGAATGACCCGGCCGAGTTCGCCCGGGCGGTTGAGGTTGACGATGCGGATCGGCATGGACTGGTCACGGCACAGGACGATGGCGTTGGTGTCCATGACCTGGAGCTTGCGCTCGATGACCTCATCATAGCTGATGCGGCTGTAGCGGGTCGCCTCGGTGTCGGTGACCGGGTCGGCCGAGTAGATGCCGTCGACCTTGGTGGCCTTGATCATCACGTCGGCGCCGACCTCGATGGCGCGCAGGCTGGCCGCCGTGTCGGTCGTGAAGAAGGGGTTGCCGGTGCCGGCCGCGAAGATGACCGCGCGTCCCTTTTCGAGATGACGCACGGCGCGGCGGCGGATGTAGTCCTCGCAAACGTCGCGTACGGAAACGGCCGACATCACGCGGGTGGTCACGCCGGCTTTCTCGAGCGCATCCTGCAGCGCCAGGGCGTTCATGACCGTGGCCAGCATGCCCATGTGGTCGCCGGTGATGCGGTCGATGCCCGAGGCTGCCAGGCCCTTGCCGCGGAAGATGTTGCCGCCGCCGATCACGATGCCGATCTGCACGCCGCTGGCGACGACATCGGCCACCTCGCGCGCGATGCGCGAGGAGATCTTGGGATCGATACCGTAATCGAGCTCGCCGAGCAGGGCCTCGCCGCTGAGCTTGAGCAGAACCCGTCGATAATGGGTGGTCTCGTTCATGTTCAGCAGTCTCTCCCTGCCCGGTTTGCCCGATTACGGCTCTCGTGTCTTCAGCCGCCCTTCGCCTGCTGCATGACTTCGGCAGCGAAGTCGGCTTCTTCCTTCTCGATGCCTTCACCCACCTCGAGGCGGACGAAGCCCTTGATGGAAGCGCCCTTGCTCTTGAGCAGCTTGCCTACGGTCTGGTCGCTGTCCTTGACGAAAGGCTGACCGGTCAGGGTGATTTCGGCCAGGCGCTTGTTGAGACGACCGGTGACCATCTTCTCGATGATTTCGGGCGGCTTGCCGCTGTCCTCGGCCTGGGCGACCAGGATCTGCTTTTCGCTGTCGATCACGTCCGAAGGCACGTCCTCGACGTCGCGGTAGGCCGGGTTCAGGGCGGCGATGTGCATGGCCAGGTCGCGGGCCAGTTCTTCGTCCCCGCCTTCCAGGGCCACGAGTACGCCGATGCGGCCGCCGTGGATGTAGCCGCCCATCGTGCCGCCTTCGGCCGAGAGCTTGGCCATGCGGCGAACCTGCATGTTCTCGCCGAGCTTGGCGATGAGCTGCTTGGCCGCCTCTGCGACGGTCTGGCCGCCTTCGGTGGTGGCTTCGTTGAGCGCGTCGACGTCATCGACCGTCAGGGCCAGGCCGGCGACTTCGTCGGCGAAGCTGCGGAAGTTGTCGTCCTTGGCCACGAAGTCGGTCTCGCAGTTGATCTCGACCAGCACGGCGCTGTCGCCGGACTCGGCCATGACGACCGTGCCTTCGGCGGCCACGCGGTCGGACTTCTTGTCGGCCTTGGCCAGGCCGCTCTTGCGCAGGTGTTCGATGGCGGCATCCATGTCGCCGTCGGTCTCGACCAGCGCCTTCTTGCACTCCATCATGCCGGCGCCGGTGCGCTCGCGCAGTTCCTTGACTTGTGATGCGGAAATACTCATTGCTGTCTCAAAGCTCCTTGCAAATCGGGTTCGGCAAATCGGGTTCGATCAGGACTCGCCGTCTTCATCGTCAGCCTTGGCCGCGGTCTTCTTGGCGGCCTTCTTCTTGGCAGCCTTCTTCTTCGTGGTCTTCTTCTTGGCGGCCTTCTTCTTGCTCGCCTTCTTGGCGGTCTTGGCTTCGCCTTCTTCCGCAGATTCTTCCTTGGCCTCGGTCGCTTCCTCTGCCTTGGCCTCGGCGGCCGGGGCTTCCTCTGCCTTGGCCTCGGTGGCCGGGGCTTCCTCGGCGCTCTCTTCTGCCTTGGCCGCCGTTTTCTTCTTGGCGGTCTTCTTGGTCGCGGCCTTCTTGGCGGGCTTGGCGGACTGGACCGGGTTGCCTTCGGCATCGAGCTCGACGAATTCGTCGGCGTCGCCCTCGCCGGGCTGCGGCACCGAGGCGCGGCCTTCCAGGATGGCGTCGGCGGCCAGCTGCGTGTAAAGACGGATGGCGCGGATGGCGTCGTCGTTGCCCGGGATCACATAGTCGATGTTGTCCGGGTTGTGGTTGGTGTCGACCACGGCGACGACCGGAATGCCCAGCTTGCGGGCTTCGGCCACGGCGATGTCCTCGTGTCCGACGTCGATGACGAACATGGCGTCGGGCAGGCCGTTCATGTTCTTGATGCCGCCCAGGCTGCGCTCGAGGCGATCACGCTCGCGCGTGAGTTCGAGCACTTCCTTCTTGACCAGCTTCTCGAAGGTGCCGTCGGTTTCCATCGCCTCGAGTTCCTTGAGACGGTTGATCGAGCCGCGCACGGTGCGGAAGTTGGTCAGCATGCCGCCGAGCCAGCGGTGCGAGACATACGGCATGCCGCAGCGCTGCGCTTCCTCGGCCACGGCCGTGCTGGCGGCGCGCTTGGTGCCGACGAACATGATGTTGCCGCGGCGGGCGGCGAGCTTGCCCATGTAATTCAGGGCGTCCTTGAGGAGCGGCAGGGTCTCTTCGAGGTTGATGATGTGGATCTTGCCGCGAGCACCGAAGATGAAGGGCTCCATCTTTGGGTTCCAATAACGGGTCTGGTGACCGAAATGAACGCCAGCTTCGAGCATCTGGCGCATGGTGACGTCAGGCATGTCTTCTACTCCATTGTCGTGGACAAGACGCCCGCCAGGAAATTTTCCTTCGGGTCAGTTCGGCGGAACGCGAATTGTCCGGGGTTTAAGCCTCCGCTGATCCCATGCGGCGATCCTCGGGCCCGAAGGCCGGGACAACCCCGACGCATGTGTCGACCAGCGTGTGTTTTTTGGTTCTTTGCCCGGGTCGGCCAGGCAAATCCCGTCAATTATAGCGGAGCCTTTGGCTGCAGCGCAACGCTTTGTTCGGACCCGAACCACTGCCGGCGGCCTCCACGGGGGCGGCGGGCGAGGGTATAGAATGCCGGTAAGGAGACGGGTGGTCCGGATCGGCGGACTGCGGACAAGACAGGGAGCGAAGATGCAGGACGCCAGCAGCCAGGAGAGCCAGAGCGCCAGCGACTCGACGGCCGGTGGAGCGAGCGCATCCGCCGAGCAGGCTGCTGCGGCCTCCGCCGAGGGTGGGCCGACCCCGGGAGCGGGCGCGGCCGATATCGGCCTGCCTTTCGCCGATCCGATCGGCAACGGAGAGGCGCCGGCCTGGCTGCCGACGCAACTCGAGACCCCCTGGGAGTTCCTTGCCGCGTATCCGCCGGTTCTGGCCCTGGTCGTTGCCCTGGTGGGCGTGGGGCTGGCCCTGCTTGGGCGGAGTTTCGTGCTGTTCTGGGGCCACAAGCTGACCTCGCGGATTCGTGGCGATCTCGATGAGCGCCTGCTGCGCATGGGCGCCAACGTCGCCGCCCTGATCGTCTCCTACCTGGCCATCGTGCTGGCCATCCAGGTGCTCCAGCTGGGCGACACGGCCGAGAAGATCCTGATCCGGATCGCCCTGACGCTGCTGGTCCTGCGCCTGATGACTTCGGCGCTCAAGGCCGGGCACCTCGGCCTGGAGATACTCGGGCGGCTGCGCGAGCGCTTCGCGATCGTCGAGGAGCGCACCCTGCCGCTGTTCGACCTGATCATGACGGTGCTGGTCATCGGTGCCGGCGCCTATGCGCTCCTGCTCGTCTGGAACATCGACCCGACCGCCTGGCTGGCCTCGGCCGGCGTGATCGGCATCGCAGTGGGCTTTGCCGCCCGCGACACCCTGGCCAACCTTTTCGCGGGGTTTTTCATCATCGCCGACGCCCCCTACAAGCTGGGCGACTACGTGGTGCTGGACACGGGCGAACGCGGCGAGATCACGAAAGTCGGTATCCGCTCGACGCGCATTCTCACGCGCGACGACGTGGAGATCACCGTGCCCAACTCGATGATGGCCAACTCCCAGATCTACAACGAGTCGGGCGGCAAGTGGGAACGCTTCCGCATCCGCATCAAGGTGGGCGTGGCCTACGGCAGCGACGTCGACGAGGTCTGCGAGCTGCTCGAGAACATCGCGTTCGAGCACGACACCGTCTGCCAGGATCCCAAGCCGAGGGTCCGCATGCGCGGCTTCGGCGACTCCAGCCTGGATTTCGAGCTGCTGTGCTGGGTGGCGCAACCGGCCCAGCGCGGCCTGGTCAGCCACGAGCTCTACATGGCCATCTACAAGGGCTTGAACCAGGCCGGCATCGAAATCCCCTTCCCACAGCGCGACGTGTGGATGCGGGGCGGCGCCGAAACGGAGGAGTCCGGCTAGCCCCGTCAATCGAGCGAGAGCCGGTGCAAGCGGGCCCACCCGCCCGCTGGATTGTCGTTTTTGAGGCCCACGCGGGCCGTTTCGTTCACGCTCTGCCGGGATCGCCGCGCGCGATACGGCCGGCCCGGCTGAGCGCTTCCTGCAAACGTGTCCTCCTCCGGCGGGCTTTGCCGTAGTCATCAATAGTGCCACGAAGATCATTCACCCCCGCCTCGAGGAGAGAAAGCATGCGCGCCCTGTTCCTGTTTCTGAAACTGTCGCTGGCGTCTCTGCCGGCCGCCGCCCAGCCCGACACCACCATCACTTACCAGGGCCAGCTTCAGGGCGTCAGTGGTCCGTTCACCGGCACGCCTGACATGGAGTTCCGGCTGTTCGACAGCCTGACGGATGGCAATCAGATCGGTACGGAAGTCGTCGTGCCCGCGGTGCCGGTCGCCGACGGCCTGTTCCAGGTCGAGCTGGATTTCGGTGCATCGTATGGCGTCGAACCGACCTTTCTGGAAGTCATGGTCGACGGCGAGACGCTGACCCCGCGCCAGCAAATCTCAGCTGTGCCGCTGGCACTTAAGGCACTGGCGCTGGATGGCGAATATGCCGATAGAAGTTTCTGGCGGATCGGCGGGAATGCCGGCACCACACCGGGTACGGACTTTGTGGGTACCACAGACGAGGTCGCCTTTGAACTCCATGTGGATCACAACCGGGCGCTGCGAATTGAACCATTCGCGCCCGACCCCGGCTCCGACTGGTTCTATGGCGCTGCCAATATCATTGGCGGTTGGGCTCACAACTACGTTATCAACGGAGCGGTCGGTGCAACAATCAGCGGTGGCGGTGGCGAATGGGATGTGTTGCATGAGGAAGAGCCCAACACAATTGGGGGGTCTTTCAGTACTATTGCGGGTGGCGCAGGCAACCATGTCGGCAGCAGTTATTCGACAGTCGGTGGTGGCATAAATAACTCCGCCGGCGCATTCGGTGAAACTGGGGAATTCTCCACGATTTCCGGTGGTTTTGAAAACGTCGCCAATGCAAGTTATGCAACCATCCCGGGGGGATGGAATAACAGAGCGAATGGAGACTTCAGCTTTGCTGCCGGGAAATCGGCTAGAGCCGATAATGATGGCGCCTTTGTCTGGGGTGATTCGACCTCGAGCGGTTTCGAGTCAACCGGCAACGATCAGTTCTTGATTAAGGCCTCCGGCGGCGTCGGAATCGGCACCAACAGCCCCGCCCGCGACCTGCACATCAAGCAGCGCAGTACCAACAACGCCGAAATCGGCCTGCAGATCGAACGCAGCGGCGGGAGTACCAATAACTGGGGGTTCTATATCGCCACCTCCGACAACCTCGGATTTCGCTACAACGACACCCTGATGAGCCGGATCAACGCCTCGGACGGTGCCTATGTTGCGCTTTCCGACGCCCGAGCCAAGCACTCGGTCGAACCGCTGACCGGCGTGCTCGATCGCCTGCTCAAGCTGCGGCCGAGTTCATACCGGATGAGCGCCGGCGCCTCCTCGCAAACGCGCTCGACCGGTCTGATCGCCCAGGAAGTGCGGGAACTGTTTCCGAGCTCGGTCAGCGTGCAGGACGGTTTACACGGCATAAAGTACAGCGAGATCACCGTTTTGAACACAGCCGCGCTGATTGAGCTGAATGAACGCTACAGCAATCGAATCGCCGAACTCGAAAGCGAGTCGGCACGGCGCTTTGCGGCGCTCGAAGCCGAAAGCGCCGCCTTACGCGAACTGGCCGAGCGCAACCGCAATCTCGAAAAACGCCTGGCGGCGCTGGAGTCGATTCTGCTAGCGAACGAGCGAGTCGTCCGCTCGGATTGAAATCGCGCCCCGGCGGCGCGCCTTGCGCCGCCGGGCTGACGCGGCTGAACTCTGTCAGGACAGTTCCGACTTGATGAAGTCGATGGTCTTGTCGATTTCAACCTCACGATTGTCCCCGCCGCGCCGACGGTACTCGACGATGCCCTTGTCGAGGCCGCGGTCGCCGATTACGAGTTGGTGCGGGATGCCGATCAGCTCGGCGTCGGCGAACATCACGCCCGGCCGCAGCGGGCGGTCGTCCATCAGCACTTCCACGCCGGCGGCGGTGAGCTCCTCGTAGAACTTCTCGGCCTGCTCGCGCGTGCGGTGCGACTTGTGGCCGTTGATCGGCAGGATGGCGACCTTGAACGGGGCCATCGGTTCGGGCCAGATGATGCCCGCCTCGTCGTGGTTCTGCTCGATGGCGGCCGCCACGATGCGCGAGACGCCGATGCCGTAGCAGCCCATCGTGGGATGCACGCCGCGGCCGCCTTCGTCCATGACCACGGCGTTCATCGATTCGGAATACTTGCGGCCGAGCTGGAAGATGTGGCCGACCTCGATACCGCGGATGATCTCGAGCGTGCCGTCGCCTTCGGGGCTGGGATCGCCGGCGACGACCTTGCGCAGGTCGGTAACCTCGGGCAGTTCGACGTCGCGGCCCCAGTTGATGCCGAAGTAGTGCTTGTCGTCGACGTTGGCGCCGGCGCCGAAATCGCTCATCACGGCCACCTGGCGGTCGATCACGCAGGGAATCGGCAGCTCGACCGGGCCCAGGCTGCCGGGGCCGGCGCCGATGGCGTCACGAATCTCCGCTTCGGTGGCCATGCGCAGCGGCGCGGCCACCCAGGGGTGTTTCTCGGCCTTGACGTCGTTGAGTTCGTGGTCCCCGCGCACCAGCAGGGCGACGAAGTCCGCATCGCAGTCGTCACTGGCCTCGACCACCAGTGTCTTGACGGTTTTTTCGACGGGCAGGTCGAACTGTTCGACCAGCTCGGCGATGGTCTTGGCGTCGGGTGTGTCGACCAGGCGCATCTCCTCGGAGGGTTCGGCCCGTTCGCCCACGGCGACGGCCTCGGCGAGCTCGACATTGGCGGCGTAATCGCCGCCCGGTACGTGGGCGATGGCGTCTTCGCCGGAGTCGGCCAGCACGTGGAACTCGTGGCTGACCGCGCCGCCGATGGCCCCGGAGTCGGCCTTGACCGGCTTGAACTTCAACTCCAGCCGTTCGAAGATCCGCGAATAGGTCTCGAACATCACCTGGTAGTACTCGGCGAGGCTCTCGTCATCGATGTGGAAGGAGTAGCCATCCTTCATCAGGAATTCGCGCGCGCGCATCACGCCGAAGCGCGGGCGGATCTCGTCGCGGAACTTCGACTGGATCTGATAGAAGCAGATCGGCAGCTGCTTGTAGGAGCGAAGCTCGGCGCGGGCGAACTCGGTGATCACTTCCTCGTGAGTCGGCCCGAAGGCGAACTCGCGCCCGGCCCGGTCGGTGATCTTGAGCAGCAGCGGGCCGAAGTCGTCCCAGCGGCCGGTCTCCTCCCAGAGTTCGGCCGGCTGGATGGCCGGCATCAGCATTTCCAGCGCGCCGGCGGCGTCCATTTCTTCGCGCACCACCTGCTCGACCTTCCGCAGAACCTTCAGTCCCAGCGGCGTCCAGTCGTAGATGCCGGAGGTGAGCTTGCGGATCATGCCGGCGCGCAGCATCAGCTGGTGGCTGACGATCTCGGCGTCGGCCGGTACTTCGCGCTGGGTGACGAGGTGGAAGCGGGAGGTTTTCATCGGATGAGCCGTTGGCGCTTGGGTGGTTAAACGGCCGATTTTAGCAGCCGGCCGAGCTGATTGGCACCGGGGGAGGGGAAGGTTTCAGGGAGCAACGCCCGTCGCCCCGGACTTGATCCGGGGCCTTCCATCCAGTGGCGCCTTCGGTTGGAAGGTCCCGGATCGGGGTCCGGGACGACGCTTTGCGTCGGTTTCAGGTTTCAGGGGCGCATCGGGTGTTCGGGACTGAAGGTTCGCGTTCGGGCGAGGGGGTCGGGGTTCAACACCACTCGTCGATGAAGTCGCGGGCTTCCTGCAACATGCGCTGGCGCTCCTCGTCGGAAATCTGCCGGCGTTCGCCGTCGTCTCCGCGAATCAGTACATTGGCACGCTGGGTCAGGTTTTCGATATTGCGACGGGCCTGGGCGCAACGCTCAGCCACCATTTCGGGATCCGGTTCGGCCGCTTCCATTTCCGGCTGCGCGGGCGGTATGCCTTGCGCCGCGGCCTCCGCGCCGCCTTCCGCCATCTCTTCCCCGGCGCTGGCGGATTCGACCGGCTCACGGGTCTCGATACCGACTTCTTCGTAGTCGATGCCTTCGGGCGGGCGTGCGGTGTAGTGGACGACCCCTTCTTCGTCCACCCACTTGTAGATGGTCTGCTCTTGCGCCACGGCTCCGGGCAGGGCCATGAACCCGGCCAGCAGGGCCGCGAGCAGGGTGCTGACGATGGTCTTGTTCATGCGTGCTTCCTCGAGAAGGGGCTCACGAACCGACTTTGCCGCAGTCTCGGCGCAGACGCAAGTACGGGGTGGAATGCTATTCTTGTGGCCCCCTAAACGAGATCAGCCCGAGGCATGGCAGCCGACGATCAACCCGAACAGACTCCCGCCCGCGGCGCGTTCCTGCTGCCCAACGCGCTGACCACCGGTGCATTGATGGCGGGCTTCTTCGCCATCGTGTCGGCGATCGGCGGCGAGCCCGTGTCGGCTTGCATCGCGATCATGATCGCTGGACTGCTCGACGGGCTTGACGGCCGCGTGGCGCGCCTGACGGGTACGCAGTCGGAGTTCGGTGTCCAGTACGATTCGCTTTCCGACATGGTTTCATTCGGGATTGCGCCGGCCGTGCTGGTATTTACCTGGACGCTCGATACACTGGGTGACCCGGGCACCGTGGCCGCCAAGGCCGGCTGGCTCGGCGCCTTCTTCTTTGCCGCCTGCGCCGCACTTCGCCTGGCCCGGTTCAACACCCAGGCCGGGGTCGCCGACAAGCGCTACTTCCAGGGTCTGGCCAGTCCGGCGGCCGCCGGCATGCTGGTCGCCATCGTCTGGTTCTCCGACGATCGCCAGATCAATCCCGAACTCATGTCCTGGCCGCTGCTGGTGGTCACGATCCTGCTGGGCACCCTGATGGTGTCGCGGGTGCGCTACTACAGCTTCAAGGCCGGTCCGCGCGGGGATCGCGTGCCGTTTGCATGGATCTTCCTGCTGCTCGTGCTCCTGGTGCTCCTGGCGATCGACCTGCCGGCCGTTCTGCTGACCGTGGGCATTCTCTATGTCCTGTCGGGTCCGGTCGTGACCGTTCGCGGCCGCAATCGCCAGCGCATCCGCAGGCGGCGCGAGGGAGACCGCTCGTGATGCGCTCGGCGGCCTCGAGGGAACGCCTTGCGGCGCTGGGTATCGACGTCTGGATTCGGCGGGAACGCGACAGGGCATCGGCCGATGCGGCCGCCCCGGTGCTCGAAACGCCGGCCGTTGAGGTGACGGATTCCGGGGCGGGAGGCGCCGTCGCTCGGGTGCGAATGGCCTCCGGCGACGGCGATTGGCTGCTGGTTCAGGGCTCGCCATGGGATGGGCGCCACGACGTCCTGCTGGGCGACATCCAGGCAACCATCGGTTCAGCGCGCTGCCGCTTCGGCCAGTGGGCGCATTCGGACTCGGCCGGCGTGCCGGTCGACGAGCTGGATTCCCGCGGCGTTTTACACGTACTCGCTTTCGGGGATCCTCCGCCCGGGGCGATGAAGCAGGGCGTGCTGGTCGCGCCGGAACTCTCCGTGCTGTCGACCAGCGCCGAAGCGCGTCGCCGGCTGTGGCGAAAGCTGGCTGGGGAGATCGCGGGCTAATGGCGGCCATTCTCTCGCCGCGCGTGGAAGTTCGTGCCATGGCGCGCGGCGACCTGGACGCCATCACGCGTATCGAGACGGCGTCGTATCCCTTTCCGTGGACACGCGGCATCTTCCAGGATTGCCTGCGCGTGGGCTACCGTTGCCACGTGCTCGAGGCCAACAGCGAGATTGCAGGCTACGGCATCGTCTCCCATGCCCTCGACGAAGCGCACCTGCTCAATCTCTGCATCCACCCCGAACAACGTCGGGGCGGCCTGGCCCGCCTGTTGCTGGAGCACGTGGTCCGCGAGGCCCGGGTCGGCACTGCCAACCGGCTCTTCCTCGAAGTCCGGCCCAGTAACGAGGCCGCGGTGGCGCTCTATCGGGGCAGCGGCTTTCGCACCATCGGCCGGCGCCCCGGCTACTACCCAGCCAACGAGGGCCGCGAGGACGCGATGGTGATGGTGTTGCATTTGGACGACCGGCGGGGACAATGAAGGTTACAGGCCATGCGGCGCGGCCGGGGGGCGCGCCACGAGGGATGCATGAACCAGGACAGCCGTTGGCAGCAGGTCAAGTCGTTCTATTCGGCGGCGCAGGATTTGCCGCCCGACAAGCGCGAAGCCTGGCTGGCGGATAACTGCACGGACGCCGATATCCGGCGGGAAGTCCGGGAGTTGCTGGCGGCCGACCGGGAGGCGACCGGCTGGTTGCCCGACAGCAGCGAGCTCGGGGCATCAGCCCCCGAACTGCCGCCGGACCTCGAGGGGCAGCGCTTCGGTCGTTTCGAGATCGTCCATCGCATCGACAGCGGCGGCATGGGCGCCGTCTGGCTGGCGCGTATCCGCGACGACGGTCGGGAAGTCGCGCTGAAGGTCATCCAGCGCGGTCTCGTCACCGACCAGGCCATGGCCCGATTCCTGCGCGAGCGCGAGATCCTCGCACGGCTCGACCATCCCGGCATCTGCCCCATGCTCGACAGCGGCACGACGCCCGACGGCCGGCCGTTCCTTGTCATGCCCTTCCTCGAGGGCGCTGGACCGATTACCGATTATTGCGAAGCACATGCGCTCGACCTGAAGGCCCGGGTGCGTCTTTTCCGCCAGGTTTGTGTAGCGGTGCAGCACGCCCACCAGAACCTGGTCGTCCACAGCGATCTCAAGCCCGGAAACGTTTTGGTGACCCGCGACGGGCGGGTGCAGCTGGTCGATTTCGGGATTTCCCGCCTGCTTTCGCCGGGCCACGAGGAACTGACCCGGCGCTTCGGCGAGCAGCGGCCGGCCACGCTGGACTACGCCTCACCCGAGCAACTGCGCGGCGACTCGCCCAGCACCCTGTCGGACGTCTATTCCCTGGGCGCGCTGCTTTACCGTTTGCTGGCGGGCAGAAAGGCCTACCACGTCGGGATGGGCGAGGATGCGGCGAACGACGTCGTGCCTCCTGAGCCCGCCCGCCCGGCATCCATGCCGGTCGACCTGTTCAACATCTGCCGAAAGGCCATGAGCGGCGAGCCGCAGTGTCGATACGGCTCGGCGGCCGCCCTGGGCGAAGACCTGGCCTGCTGGCTCGGCAACCGTCCGGTGGCCGCTCGCGCCCCCAGCCTGGCCTACCAGGCGGGCAAGTTTATCCGGCGAAATTTCTGGCCCGCGGTCACCGCAGCGACCGCGCTGTCAGGAATCGTGGCGCTGACGGTTGTGCTGGCCGTCAACAATGCCCGGATTAATGCCCAGGCCGAGCGAATCGCCCTCGAGCGCGACCGGGCCGAGGCCACGGCCGAATTCTGGGCGCATTTGTTCGAGCAGACGGACCCCGTGGCCAGCGAAGCGGCCGCGCCCAGCGTCGAGCAGCTTCTCGATCGCGCCCAGGCCGAACTCACGGATTCCTCGAGCCGATTGCCGGCGGTCACGCGCGCCCGCCTGCTCGGTGTGCTGTCGACCAGCTACTGGAACCTGGCCCAGCAGCAGCGCGCCCGCGAGGCCGCGCAAGCCGCCGTGGACGCCATTTCCGAGGCCCCCGGCGAGCCCGCCGCCGCGGCCGCCGCGTGGAAGCAGCTGGCCAACATCGCCATGGCGCTAGGCGATGCGGAAGCTGCCAGAACGGCGGCGAATGCCGCGCTTTCGGCCATGCAATCGGCCCCGGGCATTCCTGCAGAACAACGGGCGTCGATCCTGGACGCACATGCCCTCGTCCTGGAAATGGAAGGTCAGCTCGAAGAGGCGGCCGCGGTGATGGAACGGGTCATCGAAATCCAGCAGACCCTGCCGCTCGAGGAGGTGATCGTCGACCACGCCACCGCCTGGGGTAACCTGGCATTCATGTATTTCAACCTGGCGCGGAGGTCCGAGGCCCCCGAACCCTGGTTCGAGCGGGCCGCCGGAGGCGTCGAGCGGTCGCTGACCCTGCTCGAGCGCCACTTCGGGCCGGATCATCCGCGCGTGGGTTTCATGCGCAACGCCTCCGGCGCGCTCAACCTGGAGCGGGGCCGTCCGCAGGCGGCCCTGGCCGATTTCCGCGCCGCAGCACGTATAGCAGAGAAGACGCTTCCGCCGGGGCACGAGATGCTGGCTCACCTTTACTTCAACCAGGGCACGCTGCAGCGACAGCTCGGTGATCATGCCGGGGCGGAGGCCGCTTTCGCCCGCGCCTTCGAGGCCAGCAGCGGCTTCGACGACGAGCATCCGCACCGCGTTCGCTCTCTGATCGGCGTGCTGCGAGCCCGGCTCGCCCGGGGCGAGCGCGACGCCGCGCGTGCAGCGCTCGACCGACTGGCCGAGCTTTCCGGGCGCCTGGTGGAAAATCACTCCGCCCGCCTGTGGCAGCGTGTTTTCGAGCGACGCCTGGCCGCCGAGCCGATCGACCACGCGCTGGCGGCGGCGGCGCGCGAGGCCGGTGACCAGGAACTCGTCGAGTATCTCGAATCCCTGCCGGGCCCGGGCGATGAGTGACGCTGCTCGTGATCTGACCGACCTGCTCAACCGCCCCGCGGCCGACGGCGGCGGGCTCGATGCACTGATGCCGCTGGTGCACGAGCGCCTGAAGCTGCTCGCGCGCAACCAGATGGGCAAGCAAGCACCGCAGCCGACCCTGTCGGCGACGATGCTGGTCAACGAGGTCTATCTCCGGCTGGCGAAGAGCGAGCAGAAGCACTGGCAGGACCGCCAGCATTTCTTTGCCACGGCCGCGACCGTGTTGCGCCGCATCATCATCGACCATGCCCGGAAGGCCCACGCCGACAAGCGCGGCGGCGAGGAGCGGGCGGTCTCCGTCTCCCAGCTCGAAGAGGATCGTCGTGTCGAGCTGTCCTGCGAAAAGGCGGACCAGCTGATCGCCCTCGACGACGCTCTCGAATCACTCGCACGCCACGACCCGCGGGCTGCCCGCGTGGTCGAATGCCACGTCTTCGGTGGCTACACCTTCGAGGAAACGGCGCAGTCGCTGAAGATCTCGCCGGCCACGGCCAAGCGCGACTGGCAGTTCGCGCGGGCGTGGCTGAAGCGCGAGCTGGGTGGCGAAACGACGGATCGGGGCGGCTGAAGCGCCGGGCGACCCGTCAGCCGCCGGATTCGAAGCGGTCGCTGAACAGCAGTGGTTGGTCGGCAGGCTGGAATTCGATCGCGCCGATATCGCAAAGCGGCCCGGTGCCTCGCGCGAGTACGCTCACCGGGCGCGTCTCGCCACGTTGGTCTTCGGTCGTGTTGCCGCCGAACGGGCCGGGACATCCGCCCGCCGTCCCGCCGTCGATGGCCGGGCTGCCGGAATCGGGGATCAGCAGGAATTGCTCGAAGGGGGCGCCGGGCTCGCTGAAGCCGCTGGGGTCGCCCAGGCCCGGTGAGGTGTCGGACCGATCGGTCGCTTGTGTCGCGCAGCTGTCGCCGGAGTCGATGTTGTAGCCCGATGACTGGATCGTGCCGCCGGTCGTCGCGGTGCAGTAGGCGGACGTCGGCCACTGGGTCGCGATGATCGAGTGATTGAAAGAAGCGCTCGCCCCGTCCCGTGCCTTCACTCCGACGTCCGACGCGATTCCGCTGCCGTTGTCGACCAGGGTGGAATGAAAGACGGCCATCGAAGCCGAGCCGGTCAGAAGAATCGCCGAGCCGCCATCGGAGGTTGCGCTGTTGTTGCCGAACAGCGTTGCGTTGCGCAGGATGGCCGCCACGTTTGAGGCCACGGTAATGGCGCCTCCATGTTCGGCGAAGTTGGCCACGAAGCTGCTTCGCTCGATCTGGGTCAGAACCGTCCCGATCACCGCGCCGGTCTGTCGCACGTGGACTGCACCGCCCCGCGACGTTCCCGCACCCGACGGCGTGGCCTGGTTTTCCTCGAGGAGGGAGTCGACGATCGCGAGGATGGGGACCTGGTTGGCGTAGATTGCGCCCCCGGAGGCGCCGCTGGAATTGCCCCGGAAATGGGTCGAGTCGATCGACACGGAGTCCACGCGGGTGGATTCGTTACCGGAGATCGGTTCGTTGTCGACGTGTATCGCGCCGCCCGGACCTGCGGCCTGGTTTTGGTCGATCCTGGAATCGATGATCTCGAGACGGGTGTTGCAGCCGGTATCGGGGTTGACCAGGATTCCTCCGCCGCCGCCTGTTCCCGCGGCTTCGCTGGTCGTCACGCGAAGCGATTCGAGACGAACCGTGTCGGCGCACTCGACGAGGAGTGCGGAGCCGCCGAGAAAACCGTCGGTATAGCCGTTGGCAAGTGCGAGGTCTCTCAGCACCACGTCCTGGCCGGGTGCGTCGATTCTCATCACGCGGGTGAGCAAACTGCCGGAGACAACGGTGGTATCCCCGCCCAGGCCCTGGATTGTCACGGCTTCGGTGATGTCGAGCTGGCTGAGCAGGGGTATCCGCCCGTTCACCAGCACCGTAATCGTGTCCGCTCCTGCGCTTCCCTGATTACAGTTGTCGATAACAAGGCCGGTGTTGGCGGTGTGGATGGCCTCTCGCAGCGAGCAGTCGCCGTCGCTGTTGAGTTCGTCGTCGACGGTGTTGACGAGAATCGAAGCACCGATCGCAATGCCGGGTACGAGCAGGCCGAATGCAAGAAGGCTCCGCAAGGTCCAGATCAGATTCATCGTTTGCCTCCGAGGGTCGGGTCGCTTCTTGGCGGTCATCGGCCCGGGTCCCTGGCGCCCTCGCGAGCACCGGGGAAGTTGCCGGCAACGATTCAGTCGTTGTTGCCCAGATCCACGCCCTGACCGACGTAGGCGCGGGAGACCTCGGCGGTCAGGTTGTCGCGGAAGCGCACGGCCGAACCGCCGAACAGCCGGAAGCCGTACTGAGCCTGCTGGACGCGATTGCCGGCGATGAGGGCGGCGTTGCCGTTGGACGTGCCGATACCGATCGAGTTCTCGCCGACAACCGACATCACGTCGTTATCGACGATGGCGTTGCCCGAGCCTTGCACCTGGATGCCGGCCGCGAATTCAACGCCTCGCGCGAATCCGGTGCGAAACACGTGGTTGCCGCGAACGGTTGCATTCCACGCGTCGAGAAAGATGCCGTAGCTCCCCGACTGGTGAACGTTCATGTTCTCGATCGTGTGACCGATCGAGCAGCCGTCGCAGGCGCTCACGCCCTCGATGCCCCGTCCGAAACACGACACGCTGCCGTTGCGCACGGTCACATTGGCGACCGCGCCGGTGATGCCAATCCCGACCGTCGGTGCGTCGAGCAGTTCGTTCGGACAATAGCCATCGGCGTTGCCCTGGTTGGACAGCGCGAAGCCGTTGAGATCGAGCGTGACGTTACCGGCGTCGACGAAAATCGCCTCGCCGCTGGAGATTCGAACGTTTGCCGGGGCGTCCAGGCAATAGCGCCCGGGTGCATCGATGGTCGCTGGAAAGCGGGTCAGTGGCTTGCAGTCCGCGTGGGCGGCAAGCGCGGCCAGGGCGGTCGTTACCAGGAGACTGATTCGAAGCATGACGATGGTCCTCTGATGAAACTCGGGTTCTGAATCTCCTATCGGAGCGCGACGGCCAATCGGCTCATTCCCCGCGACGCTTTCGATTCACGGGCTGCCTTCGAACCGGTCGGAGAAGATCACCGGGTTGTCGGCTGGCTGAAACTCCACCGCGCCGATATCGCACTGCGCCTCGCCCGACGCATCGCCGTCGATGGCGCGCGTCTGACCGCGCTGGTCGGTCGCCAGCGTTGCGCCGAAGGCGCCCGCGCACGGACCGACGCTGCCCCCGTCGATGGCGGGACTGCCGCTCAGCGGAAGGAACGTCTCCAGCATCGCCCAACTGGTGTCGTCGCCGAAGTCGTCGAGCATCGACAGGTTCGGGTCCGTCATCGGCAGATCGTCGGCATGCCCGGTACACGTGCCGCTGGTGTCGATATTGAAGCCGAGCGAGTTGAACACCGAGTCGGTGCTCGTCAACTTGCATTCCGGCTCCGACTCGGAACCTTCTGTCCAGACGATGCTGTGGCCGAGCGAGAGCGTGCTTGACTCGCCGATCGAGAAAACGCTGTCGGTCGGCCGTCCGGACAGGTCGTTTCCCACCAGAGTGCTGAAGAACACACTGGCGGTCGTGTCGAACCGAAGATGGACGGCGTTGCCGAAGTTCGAGCCCGAGTAGTTGCCGGTGAACGTGCTGTTCTCGACGATCAGCACGGAGCCGGATATGGCGGAAATGGCGCCGCCGCCGCTATCGGCATTGTTGTCGTCAAACGTGGACGAGGTAATTCGCACGAGGTCGGAGGACCGGAGACTGAGGGCACCGCCGGCGATCGCACCGTTCGACGTACCTTCCGCGATGTTGCCGCTGAAGACGCTTCGGTCGATCGCGATCGCTCGTACATCATCGGCGTAGATGACGCCCCCGCTGAGCCCGGCGGAATTCCCGATGAAGCTCGATTCTTCGATCAGCAGGCTGTCGAGCGGTTCTTGCCCGGGAAATCCCGCAAGGTATATGGCGCCGCCGCGACCGGCTGCCGAGTTGTTTTCGAAGCGCGATCGAATCACCTCGAGGCGGGTGATGTCTTCGGATTCGACCGGCAGCTGCACGGCGATGGCCCCTCCGGGCGCGTCTCCGTTCGTCTGGTTGCCGGCGACTCGAAGTTGCTCGAGGCGGATGGTGCCTCCGCGCTGGATCCAGAGGGCGGCGCCGGGGACGGCCTCCGAGCCGTCGGCCAGCGTCAGGAGTCTGATCTCGACGTCGTGCGTATCGTCGGGCGCGTTGATGATGAAGATCGAGCTCGCGCCCTGGCCGGAGATGGTCAGGCTGTCGCGACCCGCTCCGAACAGATCGACGCGTTCGGTGATCTGGATGGCATTGCCCAGATTGATCGTGCCGGTCACGCCGATGAAGATGGAATCGGTGCCAATGCTGTCTCCGGCGGTGCAGCTGTCGAAGGCCGTGTTCTGGTTGGCCGACTGGATCGCTTCCCGCAGCGAACAGTCGCCGTCCGCATTGGCTTCGTCGTCCAGGGTGTTGACCGTGATGAATGCGGCCAGCGCGCTGGCCGGGGCGAAAAGCGCCGATAACAGGGCACATCGAAGGAGGAATGTGTGAATCATAGTGGTACCTGCTGAGTACGAGATGAGTGGTTGCCTGTGAACTGACGCCGTCTCTTCAGGGCAGTGCATCCAGGTTCAGGAAGAAGTTGTCGCCGACCCAGAAGCCGTCCCAGGGCGGGGATTTCGGCGCGTCGTTGGCCGCGCCCTCCATGGCCACCATGCTCAGCTCGTAGGCGCGGGCGATGCCGTCGGGCCTGAGTTCTTCGTCGGTGACGGCTACCAGCACGGGCAGGCGCCATTGAACCGGCTGGCCGAGGATGTCGCGCTTGGCGACCTGCCAGGGGCCGCGAACGGCCACGCTGAGGATTTCCTGGGGCTTGACTTCGCGCTGCCCCCAGTCGCGGTCGTTCGAAAGGTATTGATGGACCGACCTCGAGAGTTGCTCGATGGAACCGGGGCCGTCGAAGGACGCAACGTGGCCGGGCCATTCGGCCGATTCGATCCGTGCCTTCTGCTCGGCCTGCTTTTCGCTTGCGGCCTCTTCCACGGCCACACGCAGGCGGCCGAGTTCCGGGTGGCTCGGATCGATCTCCTGGGCGATCTCGATCATCTCCATCGCCTCGGCAAGGCGCTGCTGCTGGATGTTCGCGGCAAAATCGTCGAGGTCGTCCAGCCTCGAACGAACGCCGTCGACGAGGGTCTGGGCGCTCGCCGATCGCGTACCCGCCAGTTGCTCCAGAAACTCGAACAGGTCGTGGGCGTTGGCGGCCACCATGTAGTTGGCCTTGTCGACCGACACGCCGGCGGCGTCCATGGCCTCGGTGATGGCGCCGCGCTCTCGGCCGTATCGCTCGGCGACGTTCTGCATCAGGGGGCGAATCTCCGCGGCCGCCGTTTCGGCGGCTTCGATTCTGTCCAGGCCCTCACTCGCGGCGTCCGGATTGTCGTAGTAGACGACGCTGTTGCCGTGGATGGTGTCGAGCACGTCGCCATGCTCGGCATGGAGCGCAATGATCTTCTCGGCGTCGGCCGTCGCGGTGTCATGACCGGCGCTGTCTTCAGGGTCGTGGGCGCCCTCGGTGTCCCCGGAAGCCGGTTCCTCGACGCCCTCGACCAGGCCGCCGACACGCTCGGCGGCGCTCTTGAGGCGATCGAGTTGAGCCTGAGTCCCGGGAGACCAGGCAAGGAAGACGATGGATAGGAGCAGGATTGCGAACGTGATTGGTTTCGACGACATGGTTGACTCTCCTTGCGAATGGTGCAGCGCTTTCAGGTGCCGGAATGTGCTTGATTCAGGGCATCGGGGTGAGTGCGTCGACCGCTCTCAGCTCGATCGCGCCGACATCGCAGTTGGCGCCCGGCTGCCCCGACGCGTAGTCGACGGGCCGTGTTCGCCCGAGCCGGTCGTGGTCGATCGACGAGCCGTGCAGATCGCCGCAGGCGTATGGCGGAACGGCATCGACGGCGGCGTAGTGATAGGGATCCGGCGCGGGAACGGGATAGGCCGATGTCCCGCCGCGGGTTCGGTAGAGGGTCATCTGCGCGTGATCGACGTCACCCGGACCGTTGAGTCGGCACGAACCAGTATCGAGCTCGAGGTTGTAGCCCATTGAAGTCAGGCCCCGGGGCTGGCAGACGGCCCACGCGTTTCCGGGGCGCATCAGGTTGCCGGCCAGCCAGAGCGTGTCCGGGGCGTCGTTGACCAGGGCGGGTGCTGCGCCGCCCCGGTCGTTGTCGACGAGCGTGGAGAACAGGAGCTGCGATTGCCCGCTCGCACCGGTCAGTTGCAGGACCTGTATGGCCCCGGCGTAAGGGCTGCCGTTGCGCTCGAAAACCGAATTGGCGATGCGAAGCCGGTCGGCGACGACGAACAAAGCGCCCGATTCCTGCGCGCGATTGCCGACGAACGTGCTGCGGGTCAGGTCGAGTTCGGCCTCGTCCAGCGAGGCGATGGCCCCGGACAGGCCGCCGAGCGACTGGTTGCCGACAAACAAGCTGTCGGACACGTCGACCCGGATCGGACCGGCGCCGTCGAGCAGGAGTCCGCCGGACAGGTCGCCGGCATTGCCCAGGAAGTCGACATCGTCCAGGGACAGGCGCAGGGTCTCGCCCACGACGGCCAGCGGGCTGTCGCCGCCCTCGTTGCCTTCGAAGCTCGAGTGCCGGATCGAGATCGCTCCCACCGGACCGAAGCGCGAGCCGTGCACCTGGATGGCCGAAGCGCGGCTCATCCGGCTGCGGATCGACTTGAACCGGACCGAGCGGATGTTGACAGCCGCCGCGGCTCGAATGAACAGGCCCGTTCTCATCTCCAGGTTTTCGAGATCGACACGCGCCTGGCCCGCGGTCACGACGTTGACGACCCCGTCTGAGATCGCAAGGCGGTCCCGTCCCGGTCCCTCGATGGCGAGATCGGATTCGATGTAGAGCGGTGATTTCAGGCGGATGGCGCCGCCCAGCCCGGCGCGAAACCGGATCGTGTCGGCGCCCGGCGTACCGGCCTTGCAGGCGCCGACGGGGCGGTCTGTGTGGGCCGCCTGGACGGCAGCCCGCAGCGAGCAGGCGCGTCGGTCGATGGTGTCATCCAGCGTGTCGACGGCAATCGTGGCAGCCGCCGCGGGGGCTGCCTGAAGCATCAGCAGGACGAGTCCGGCGGCGGGCAGAAGGCGAAACATGGACTGCATGGCGATTCCCTCGATCAGAAGCGTTTGTCCCTGTCATCGGAAACGCGCAGCGATTCGGATCATCCGGGTCGGCGACCATGACCTTTGGCCCATGCCCTCGAGTCGTCCTACTGTTATAGTTCACCAACACACTTGATTGCCCCATCCGAGGCGAGCCGAATCATGAACAAGACGCTGTCACTTCTGCTGGTTGCGAGCCTGGGGCTTGCGACGGCTTGTGGATCGAAGCAGTCAACCGCCGTGAACGAGGAGAAGGAGGAATCGCCGGCGGTGCCGGTCGAGGCGGTTGCCGCCCGGCAGGATGCCATCGAGGCCTTCTACTCGGCCACGGCTACCCTCGAGGCCGACGGCGAGGCGGCGGTCGTGCCGCGCGTGGGCGGCCGGATTACCGCCCTGGAAGTCGAAGAAGGCGATCGCGTTGCTGCCGGCGACGTGCTGGCGCGGATCGACGACGAGCGCCTCCGACTGGAGCTGCTGCGCGCCGAAGCCGATCTCAAGCGCCTGCGCCAGGATCTCGAGCGCCAGCGCGAAATGCACGAGCGCGACATGATCAGCACCGAGGCCTTCGAGCGCCTCCAGTATCAGTTCGAGGCACAGCAGGCCGCCGTCGAGCTGGCCCGGCTCGAATTGTCCTACACGGCCATCGAGGCGCCCATCACCGGCGTCGTCTCCGAGCGCATGATCAAGGTGGGCAACATGGTTTCCACCAGCGAGCCGGTCTTTCGCGTGACGGCGCTCGATCCGCTGCAGGCGACCTTGCACGTGCCCGAGCGCGAACTGTCGCGCCTGGCCCCCGGTCAGGCGGCCTCCCTGAGCGCCGACGCCATTCCGGGCGAGCGCTTCGTCGGCGTCATCGATCGCATCAGCCCGGTCATCGACGCCGACTCGGGCACGTTCCGCGTCACGGTGGAGCTTCGCGATGAATCGGGACGGCTGCGGCCGGGGATGTTCGGTCGCTTCGACATCGTCTACGACCGCCGCGACCAGGCCGTGCTCGTTCCCGTCGAGGCGGTGCTGATCGAGGACGGCGAAGCCTCGGTGTTCGTCGTGGCCGACGGCCAGGCCCAGCGCCGGGGCGTGGAGGTCGGTTACCGCAACAACGGCGACTACGAAATCGTCGCCGGGATCGAACCGGGCGAGTCGGTGGTCGTGACCGGGCAGGCCAGCCTCAAGAGCGGGGCCCGCGTGCAGGTGCTCGGCAGCGAGGACGCCGAGCCGCCGCAGGCGATCAGCGAGCAGGCCGTGGCCGAAAACACCGAAGCGGTGGATATCTCGTCATGAACGTCATCCGCCTCGCTACGCGCCGGCGGGTGACGATTGCCATGTTCACCCTCGCCGTGCTGCTTTTCGGCCTGGTTTCGCTGTCCCGGCTCGATATCAGCCTGCTGCCGGACCTGGCCTATCCCACGCTGACCGTGCGCACCGAGTTCGCCGGGGCCGCACCCGGCGAGATCGAGAATCTCATCACCCGGCCCATCGAGGAAGTCGTCGGCGTCGTCCAGGGTGTGCAGCGCGTGCGTTCGATCTCCCGGACGGGGCAGTCGGACGTCACCCTGGAGTTCGCCTGGGGCAGCGACATGGATCGCGCCGCCATCGACGTGCGCGAACGCATCGAGCGATTGACCCTGCCGCTGCAGTCCGAACGCCCCCTGTTGCTGCGCTTCGATCCCTCGACCGAGCCGGTGATGCGCTTTGCGCTCTCGCGCGACACTTCCGAGGCCGCGCGCGAGGCCGACGCCGCCAGCCGCATCCTGCCCGGTGACGAAAGCGACCAGTTCGCGACCCTGCGCATCCTCCGGCGCCACGCCGAGGAGCGCCTCAAGAAGGACATGGAGTCCATCGAGGGCGTGGCCGCCATCACCGTCTCCGGCGGCCTGGAGGACGAAATCCAGGTCCTGCTCGACCAGTACCGCCTGGCCCAGCTCGATCTTGACCCCGCCGAGGTCGCCCAGCGGCTGCGCGCCGAGAACGTCAATCTCTCCGGCGGTCGCCTGGAGGAGGGCACACGGCAGTTCCTGGTGCGCACCATCAACGAATTCGAAACCGTCGAGGAAATCTCGGGCCTGATCGTGACCACCCGCGACGGCGAGCCGATCTACCTGCGCGACATCGCCGAAGTGCGCGAGGGCTGGCGAGAACGCGACGCCATCACGCGCGTCGACGGCCAGGAAATGGTCGAGCTGGCGCTCTATCGAGAAGGCGACGCCAACGTGGTTTCGGTGGCCCGGGCGGTCGAGCGGCGGCTGGGCCGGATCCGCTCCGAGTTGCCCGCCGACCTCGCGCTGACTCGCGTCTACGACCAGTCGGTCTTCATCCGCAACGCCATCGACGAGGTGGTGCAGGCGGCGTTGATCGGCGGCCTGCTGGCCATCGCCGTGCTCTACCTGTTCCTGAAAAGTGCGCGGGCAACGGTGGTCGTCGGCCTGGCCATCCCGGTCTCGGTCGTGGCGACCTTCGCGGCTATGTACGGCGCCGGACTGACCCTCAACATCATGTCGCTTGGCGGCATCGCCCTGGCCATCGGCCTGCTGGTCGATAACGCCATCGTCGTGCTGGAGAACATCGCCGCCAAGCGCGAGCAGGGCATGGGACTGATCGAGGCCGCGCGCGCCGGCGCCGGCGAGGTGTCCGGCGCGGTCGTGGCCGCGACCCTGACCACCATCGCCGTGTTCCTGCCGCTGGCCTTCGTCGACGGCATTGCCGGCCAGTTGTTCCGCGACCAGGCCCTGACGGTCACCTTCGCGCTGTTGGTCTCCCTCGCGGTGGCCCTGACCCTGATTCCCATGCTGGCCTCACTGGGTGAGCGTACGCGTAACGGCGTCGGCGGGGAGCTGCCGCTCGACGATTCGGACGTGGTGCGGCCCGACGGGCGGATGGCCCGCATGCGGGCGCGGCTTCAGGGCCTGGTCACGAGCCTTGCCGTGCTGCTTGCCCGCGTGGCCGGGGGCCTGTTCCGCGGGATCGGCCGCTTGCTGGCCCTGCTGCTGCGCCCGATGGTGGGGGCGTTCAACCGCGGCTACGATTTCCTGTCGCGCGCCTATCCGCGCGTGCTGGAAGCGTCGATGCGCCGGCGCGGCCGCACCGTGCTGCTGGCGGTCGGACTATTCGCTCTGGCCATGGCGATGGTGCCGCGCCTGGGCATGGAACTGGTGCCCGCCCTCGACCAGGGCGAGTTCCGCGTCGAGATCGCACTCAGCCCGGGCACCCCGCTCGAGCAGACCGGCGAAATGGTGGCTGGGCTGGCCGCCGTGGCCAGGCAGTGGCCGCAAGTCGAACGCACCGATGCGCTGGTGGGCACCGGCGATCGCATGGACGCCAACCCGGAAGAGGCCGGCGAGCACCGGGCCACATTCAACGTCGTGCTCAAGCCCGGCGCCGACGGCGAGGCGGTCCAGGCCGCCCTGCGCGACTACCTGGACGAACGGGCGGGCGTGGACTACACCATCGGCCAGCCGGAGTTGTTCACCCTCGCGACGCCACTGGAGGTCGAGGTCGCCGGCTACGACCTCGAGGACCTGAGAACCGTCGCCGCGCGGATCGCTGCGGGCATGAACGAGTCGTCCCGCTTCGACGACGTGCGCTCCTCGGCCGAGCAGGGCTATCCCGAGATCCGGATCCGTTTCGATCATGAGCGTGCTGCGCGGCTGGGGCTGCGGGCCGACCAGATCGCCGACACCGTCGTTCGCCAGGTGCGCGGCGACGTGCCCACCCGCTACAGCTGGCGCGAGCGCGAGATCGACGTGCGGGTGCGCGTAATCGACGAGCAGCGGGCCTCGCCCGAGCGTATCGGCCAGCTGGTCGTCAACCCGGGTGCCGAGCGTCCCGTCACGCTCGATGCGGTGGCCGACATCGACGTGGCTGTCGGCCCCGGCGAGATCCGTCGCGTCGGCCAGCAACGGGTGGCCGTGGTCTCGGCCGACGCCAGTTTCGGCGACCTGGGGTCCGCCGCGGCGGAGGCGAGAGAGATCATCGCGGCCATTCCCATGCCGCGGGGTGTGAGCGTGCGCGTCGCCGGCCAGAGCGACGAGATGCAGCGTGCCTTCGGTTCGCTCGTGCTCGCACTGGGCCTTGCCGTGTTCCTGGTCTACCTGGTCATGGCCTCGCAGTTCGAATCGCTGCTGCACCCCTTCGTGATTCTCCTGACCATTCCGCTGGCGCTCACCGGCGCGGTCTTCGCGCTGTGGCTGACCGGCACCACGCTGTCCGTCGTGGTCTTCATCGGGGTGATCATGCTCGCCGGCATTGTCGTCAACAACGCGATCGTGCTGGTCACTCGCATCAACCAGTTGCGTGCCGAAGGCATGCCGCGCGAGACGGCCATCGTCGAGGCCGGGCGCGCTCGCTTGCGGCCGATCGTGATGACTACGCTGACCACCGTTCTGGGCCTGCTTCCGCTGGCAATAGGCCTCGGCGAAGGGTCCGAAATGCGCGCGCCCATGGCGATCGCGGTCATCGGCGGCCTGTTGCTTTCGACGGCCCTGACCCTGGTCGTGATTCCCGTGGTCTACAGCCTGCTCGACCGGCGCCGCACGGCGGCCGACGACGGCACGGCTCGGGAAGCGGTGACGGCATCATGAATCGGCTGCCCCGCCTGGCCATCCGTCGCCCGGTGACGACCTGCATGGTCTTCTTGAGCCTGGCCGTGTTCGGCCTGGTCGCCACCCGGCTGCTGCCGCTGGAATTCTTCCCGGACGTGGACTTCCCCGGCATGATGATCGAGATCCCGTATCCCGGCAGTTCGCCCGAGGAGGTCGAGCAGCTGATCGCGCGTCCCGTCGAGGAAGCGCTGGCGACCATGGACGGCATCCAGCGCATGATCACCAACGTCGGCCAGGACGCGGTGATGCTGATCGTGTTCTTCGACTGGGATGCCGACATGGACGCCCGGGGCGTCGAGGCCAAGGACAAGATCGACGGCATCCGCCATCGCCTGCCCGATGACGTCGATCGCGTCTTCGTGCGACGTTTCACCAGCAGCAACGATCCCATCCTGGGGCTGCGCATCGGCTCCAACCGGGATCTCAGCGACGCCTGGGAGCTGCTGGATCGCAACGTCCGTCGTCGCCTCGAGCGAATCGAGGGCGTGGCCAGCGTGGAAATCGACGGCGTCGAGCCGCGCGAGGTCCGGATCCTGCTGCACGCCGACCGGGTAGCCGCGCACGGTGTCGACATCAACGCGCTGCGCGATCGGCTGCGCGGGGCCAACTTCTCGGTCTCGGCCGGCTACGTCGAGGACGATGCCGCGGGACGGCGCATTCGCGTCACGCCGCTGGGCACCTTCGCCGACGTGGATGAGATCCGGCGCCTGCCCATCAACGATCGCGGCCTGCGCCTGGGCGACATCGCCGAGGTCAGCGTCGAGTCGCCGCCGCGGCGCTACGAACGCCTGCTCGACGGGCAGTTCGCGGTCGGCGTGAACATCTTCTCCGAGAGCGGCGCCAACCTGGTCGAAGTCTCCGAGGCCGTGCTCGACGAAATCAACGCCATCAACGAACTGCCCGAAATGGAAGGGATCAACCTGTTCGTGCTCTTCAGCCAGGCCGAGGGCGTCGTGCAGTCGCTCAAGGACCTGGCCCTGGCCGGGCTGATCGGCGCGCTGATGTCGATGGTGGTGCTGTACGCCTTCCTGCGGCAGTGGGCGACCACCCTGATCGTGATGCTGTCGGTGCCGGCGGCGGTGCTGATCACGCTCGGGGCCATGTACTTCCTGGGCCTGTCGCTGAACATCCTGACCATGATGGGCCTGATGCTGGCCATCGGCATGCTGGTCGACAACGCGGTCGTCGTGACCGAGAGCATCTATCGCTGCCGGCAGCGCTTTCCCGACCAGCCGGGGCGCGCCACGCTCGTCGGCGTGCGCGAGGTGGCCATGGCCGTCACCGCCGGCACGCTGACGACCGTCATCGTGTTCCTGCCCAACATCTTCGGCGCCCAGAACGAGATCACGGCCTTTCTGTCTTTCGTCGCCTATGCCATCACCGTGGCGCTGATCGCCTCGCTGCTGATCGCCCAGACCATTATCCCGCTGCTCACGCTCAAGGTGCCGGCTCCGCCGCCGCCGAAGGCCGGCGGCTGGCTCAACCGCCTGACCGATGCCTACGCTTCGGTGCTCGACTTCAGCCTGCGGCGGCGCTGGCTTACGGCGCTTGGCGTGTTCGTCCTCCTGGCCAGCGCGGTCGTGCCGCTGGGCCAGATGAAGACCAACATGTTCCAGCAGGCCGAAGGCGACCGCATGATGTTGCACTACAACGTCGAGGGCACTTATTCACTCGAACGGGTTCGCCGCGACGTCGACCGCATCGAGGCCTACCTGCGCGACAACCAGGAGCGCTTCGGCTTCGAATCGCTCTACAGCTACTACAGCGAGGATCGTGCCGAAACCACCCTGATCCTCGATCCCGACCGGAAGGTCTCCAACGAGCGCATCCGCGAGCTCGTGCGCGAGGACCTGCCGGCCATCGCCATCGGGCGGCCGGGCTTCGAATTCCAGCGCGGGGGCGGCGGCGAGTCGCTCAGCCTGACCTTGCACGGGGAGTCGAGCGAGCGCCTTTTCCAGTTGTCCGACGAGGTCGCGCGCGTGCTCTCGACGGTGGAAGGCCTGGTCGATGTGCGGTCGGATTCGACCTCGGGTGCGCAGGAAGTGCAGGTGCGGGTGGACCGGCAGCGCGCCATCCGCCACGGCCTGTCGAGCCGGCAGGTCGCGCAGGCGATCTCGGTGGCGATGCGCGGCGATCGGCTCAACGAATTCCGCGGCCCCGAAGGCGAGATGACCATGCGCCTGGCCTTCCACGGCGGCGATCGGCAAAGCGCGGCGCAACTGGCCAACCTGCCGCTGGTCAACGACCGCGGCGAGCGCATCCGCCTGGCCGCGGTGGCCGATTTCGAGACCGTGGACGGGCCGACCAACGTCTTCCGGCTCAACCGGCGCACCAGTCTCAACGTCAACATGAACCTCGAGGACCTGTCGATGGGCGAGGCGCGGGAGGCCATCGGCGCCATGATGGAACAGGTCGCCCTGCCGCCGGGCTACGGCTGGAGTTTCGGCCAGGCCTTCCAGCGAGAAAACGACGCGATGACCCAGATGATGTTCAACATGCTGCTGGCGATCGCGCTGATCTTCATCGTCATGGCCGCGCTGTTCGAGTCGACGCTCTTCCCCGCCTCGATCGTCACCTCGATCGTGTTCTCGTTCATCGGCGTGTTCTGGTTCTTCTTCCTCACCGGTACCGAGATGTCGCTGATGGCGATGATCGGCATGCTCGTGCTGATGGGTATCGTGGTCAACAACGGTATCGTGCTCATCGATCACGTCAACAACCTCAGACGCCGCGGCATGCCGCGCGACGAGGCCGTGATCCAGGCCGGTCGCGATCGCCTGCGCCCGATCCTGATGACGGCGGCGACCACCATCCTGGCCATGATCCCGCTGGCCCTGGGCCAGACCCGCATCGGCGGCGACGGCCCGCCTTACTTCCCGATGGCCCGGGCCGTGATCGGCGGCCTGGCCTTCTCGACCGTGGTCAGCCTGGTGGTCGTGCCCTTCGTCTACGTGCTGCTGGATCGGCTGCGCGGCTGGACGCGGGTCGTGCGCCAGCGTGCGTCGCTTGGAACGAGGCGCAGCTACTGAAGCCTCGAGAGCTTATCGATCTGGTTCGACAGCTCGCAGACCTTGGTCTTGTGCTCTTCCAGGCGCTGGCGTTCCTTGTCGACCACCTCGGCCGGCGCGTTGTCGACGAAGCGTTCGTTGGCGAGCTTCTTTTCGGCCTGGGCCAGCCCTTTCTGTTCGCGTTCGAGCTGCTTGTTCAGCCGCGCGACTTCCTCCCCGATGTCGACCAGGCCGGCCAGCGGTATCAATAGCCGCAGGTTGCCGGCCAGGGCAACGGCACAATCGCCGCTGTCGCGGTCGTCCGACACCCGCTCGATCGACTCGATGCGCGCCAGGCGCCGGATCAGGCTGCCAAATCGCTCCAGGCGTTCGTGGTCATCGTCGCCGCCGAGCTGCACCATCAACGGCATCGGTTTGCCCGGTGCCAGGCCGAGTTCGGTGCGCGCCGAGCGGATGGCGGAGATCACGGTCTTGAGCCACTCGGCGTCCTGCTCGGCCGCTTCGTCGATGGCGCCGGCTTCCGGCCAGCGCGTGGCCATGATGGTTTCGGCTTCAACGCCGGCGGGGATGCGCACGCGCTGCCAGATTTCCTCGGTGATGAAGGGCACGAAGGGGTGCAGCAGCTTGAGCGTGGCTTCCAGCACGGTGGCCAGGGTATGGCGCGTGGCCCGGGCCGTCGCCTCGTCGGCATCCTCGGCCAGGGCGGGCTTGGCGAGTTCGAGATACCAGTCGCAGAACTCGTGCCAGACGAATTCGTAGAGCGCTTTGGCGGCCAGGTCGAAACGATAGTCGGCCAGGGCGGCATCCACCTCGTTGATCGTCCGACCGAGCGCCGAGCGGATCCAGCGCGACAGGACGTCGTAGTCGCCTTCGGCCGGCACCGGCAGCTTCTCCTCGCCGGTGTTCATCAGCGTGAAGCGCGCGGCGTTCCAGAGCTTGTTGAGGAAGTTGCGGTAGCCCTCGCAGCGGCCCAGGTCGAACTTGATGTCGCGGCCGTGGCCGGCCAGGGCCGTGAAAGTGAAACGCAGGGCGTCCGCGCCGAAGGCGGGAATGCCGTCGGGGTATTCCTCGCGCGTGGCCTTCGCCACCGCCTTGGCTTTCTGCGGCTGCATCATCGAGGCGGTGCGCTTGTCCACCAGCGATTCGAGATCGATGCCGTCGATGAGGTCGATCGGGTCGAGCACGTTGCCCTTAGACTTCGACATCTTCTGGCCGTCGCGGTCACGGATCAGGCCGGTGATGTAGACCTGCTCGAACGGCACCTCGCCGGTGAAGTGCTTCGTCATCATGATCATCCTCGCGACCCAGAAGAAGATGATGTCGAAGCCGGTGATCAGCACCGAGGTGGGCAGGTAGCGATCAAAGCCCTCGCTGTTCATGCGCGCTTCGTTAGGCCAGCCGAGCGTCGAATGCGCCCATAGAGCGGACGAGAACCACGTCTCGAGGACGTCTTCGTCCTGTGTGAGCTTCGCGTCGGCGGGCAGGTCGCTGTTGGCGCGGGCCTCGTCCTCGGTGCGGCCGACATGGACGTTGCCGTCCTCGTCGTACCAGGCGGGAATGCGATGGCCCCACCACAGCTGGCGCGAGATGCACCAGTCCTGGAGGTTTTCCATCCAGTGCCGGTAGGTGTTGATCCAGTTGCCCGGCACGAACTCGACCTCGCCCGACTCGACCGCGTCGAGCCCGATCTTGCCGAGTTCGTCCATCTTTACGAACCACTGGTCGGTGAGATACGGCTCGATCACCTGGCCCGAGCGGTCCCCGCGGGGCACCATCAGCGTGTGCGGCTTTTCCTCGACCAGCAGGTCCTGCGCCTTCAGGTCTTCGATCACGCGCTTCCTCGCCTCGAAGCGGTCGAGGCCGCGGTAGGCCTCCGGCGCGTTGTCGTTGATCTCGGCCGTCGGGGTGAAGATGTTGATCGGTTCGAAGTCGTGGCGGCTGCCGACTTCCCAGTCATTGAAATCGTGCGCCGGCGTGATCTTCACGCAGCCGGTGCCGAATTCCATGTCGACGTATTCGTCGGCGACGACGGGAATCTGCCGGTCGGTCAGCGGCAGCTCGACCGTCTTGCCGACCAGGTCGGCGTAGCGATCGTCGTCGGGATGTACCGCCACGCAGACGTCGCCGAGCAGGGTTTCCGGGCGCGTGGTGGCCACGATGACGTCGCCTTCGCCGTCGGTACGCGGATAGCGAATCGACCAGAGCTTGCCCTGCTCCTCGCTGTTGACGACTTCGAGATCGGAGATGGCCGTCTTCAGGACCGGGTCCCAGTTGACCAGGCGCGGGCCGCGGTAGATCTTGCCTTCCTCGAACAGGCGCACGAAGGTCTCGTTGACCGCCTCCGACAGATCCGGGTTCATGGTGAAGCGCTCGCGCGACCAGTCGGCCGAAGCGCCCAGGCGTCGCATCTGCGAGGTGATGGTCGAGCCCGAATGTTCCTTCCAGTCCCAGACCTTCTCGATGAACTCCTCGCGCGTGTAGTCGTCGCGCTTGCCGCCCTCGGCCTCGATCTGGCGCGTGACGACCATCTCGGTGGCGATGCCGGCGTGATCGACTCCGACCTGCCAGAGCGTGTCGCGCCCTTTGAGCCGCTGGTAGCGGATCAGCGCGTCCATCAGGGTGTGCTGGAAGGCGTGACCCATGTGCAGCGTGCCGGTGACGTTGGGTGGCGGCAGCAGGATGGTGAACGGCTCGCCTTCGCCGGAGGGCTTGAAGCAGCCTTTATCTTCCCAGTAGGGATACCAGCGCGCTTCGATTTGGTCGGGGTTGTAGGTCTTGTCCATGGTCTTCGGGATCTCTGTGGTCTCGAAGGCTTCAGGTTTCAGGTTTCAGGTTTCAGGAAAGACCAATCGAAGCCCGCCCCTGAAACCTGAAACCTGAACCCTGAAACCCTGCTTTCTATTTCAGTACATGATGTTGCAATTCCGCGCCGCGTTCCTTCCAGGCCATCCAGCGCTCGCGCAGTTTCTGCTTGAGCGATTCGTCGGGCGGCACGATTTCCAGCACGCGCTGGTAGCGCCCCTCGGGAAGCGGAGCCGCCGGATCCAGGTTGATCAGGATGCCGGCTTCGGCCGGCGCCTTCTCGAGCAACTGGATGGGTGCCTTCGCGGGTGCGCGATCGTGCGGAAGGAAACGGCCCTCGGGTTGCGCCCACAGCTGCTCGTCAAGCTTCGCCAGGTCGCCGGCAGACCCGACGACGGCAATGTCCTTCGTCGCCGGCCAGGCCTTCGAAACCAGCACCCCGGCCACGTACAGCGGATCGGAAAACCGCCCGCCCATTTCGTAGAAGTCCACTCTCATGGGCTGGAAAAGCCTCTCGCAAAGGCGCTATGGCGCAAAGGACGCAAAGCTACGATAAGTATGTCTGATTCCTGGTGCTTCACCGGAGCGCATTACCGTTTCTTCCTTCTGGAGAACTTGATCATTTTCCCTTGCGACCCTTGCGCCTTGGCGCCGTTGCGAGAAATCAATCCCCACCGGCGGGAAACGAAGACGTGATACCCAGGGACGCGCCAGGGCTCAGTCGAGGGCGTCCCAGCCGCCGGCGCGGTGCACGAGCCAGTCGACGAGCATGCCCACGGGCCGGCCCGTGCCGGATTCGGGCTTGCCCCACTGCCAGGCCGAACCGGCGCAGTCGATGTGGGCCCAGCGCTGGCCTTCGGCGAAGCGCGACAGGAAGCAGCCGGCGGTAATCGAGCCGGCCGGCATGCCGCCGATGTTCTTCATGTCGGCGAACGGCGACTCGATCTGCTCCTGGTAGTCGTCCCACAGGGGCAGGCGCCAGGTGCGGTCGGCCGAGCGCTGGCCGGCGGTGAGCAATTCTTCGGCCAGTTCGTCGTCCTGCGTCATGACCGCGCTGGCGTGATGACCCAGGGCCACGACGCAGGCACCGGTCAGGGTGGCCATGTCGACGGTCGTCTGCGGCTTGAGCTTCTGGCCGGTCCAGGACAGGGCGTCGGCCAGGATCATGCGGCCCTCGGCATCGGTGTTGTGAACTTCGATGGTCTTGCCGTTCATCGCCGTGATGACGTCGCCGGGGCGGTAGGCCTTGCCGTCGGGCATGTTCTCGACCGCGGCGACCACGCCCTCGACGTTCATCGGCAGGCCGAGTCGGGCGACAGCTTCGATGGCGCCGATCGTGGCGGCTGCGCCGCCCATGTCGAACTTCATCTGTTCCATCAGGTCGCGCGGCTTGATCGAGATGCCGCCGGTATCGAAGGTCACGCCCTTGCCGACCATGGCCAGCGGGGCGTCGCCGGAAGCGCCGCCCTTCCAGCTCAGGCGAATCAGGCGTGGGCGGTTGGCGCTGCCCTCGGCGACTGCCATCAGGGCGTTCATGCCGAGCGAGCGCATCGTGTCTTCCTCGAGAATCTCGACTTCGAGCTTGGCGTGCTCGGCGGCCATCTTCTCGGCGGTTTCGGCCAGGTAGGCCGGCGTGCAGATATTGGGCGGCAGGTCGGCCAGGTCGCGGGCGCGCCGGACGCCGGCGGCGATCGCCGAGGCCAGCGACAGCTGCTGCGCTGCGCCGTCTCCGCCCGGGAAGCTGACCGTTTCGGTCGCCGGCGGTGCGTCGTCCTTGGGTTGCTTGGTGGCGCTGTAGATGTAGTCGGCGTAGACCAGCGCGATGCCGGCCTGCCGCAGCTTCCAGTCGTTGCCGCGGTCGGCCACGTCGGCGTCGGCGAGCAGGCAGTGAGCCGACTTCGCCCGAGATTGTCTCAGGGCCTTGCCGGCGGCCTTGACGGCCTTGTCGAAGGCGACGCCGTCGAACTTCTCGGTCTTGCCGAGTCCAACGATGAGCAGCCGGTCCGCCTGGATGCCCGGCACGGCGTGCAGCATGACCGTCTGGCCGGCCTTGGCCGGCAGGTCGCCGCTTTCATGCAGGCGTGACAACAATCCGTCGCTGGCACGGTCGATTTCGGCTAGGTGGCCCGAAAGCCCGTCTTCACTCAGGCCGGCGATCAGGCAATCGGTATCAACCGCGGTCGGCGCGGCATCGGTGGTTGTAAACTGCATGGGTTCTCAAGTCCTGCTCAGATTCGAAGTTATTCTGCATGATAATGGCAGCCCTTCATTGTAACCATCAGCGGCTGAAGTCCGGATGCTGATTCTCCAGCGCTATATCCTGCGGCAGGGCCTGCTCGCCAGCGTCCTGAGCCTGGTCGTGTTTCTCGGCGTGGTCAGCGCGCTGTTCCTGGCCGAACTGCTCGGCGAGGCGGCGCAGGGCGACCTGCCCGGAGGCAGCGTGCTCCTGATGCTGGTGCTCAGACTGCCCGAGGCCATCATGCTCGTCGGGCCGCTGGCCCTGCTCACGGGGCTTCTCATGACGCTCGGCCGGCTGCAGGAAGAGAGCGAGATGGTGGTGATGCGAAGCGGGGGGCTGGCTTACCGCAAACTGCTGCGGCCCGTGGCTTCCGTCGCGTTGCTCTGGGCCGGGGGGCTGCTGATCGTGTCCGGCTGGCTTTCGCCGCTGGCGGTGGAGCGTTCGGCCACGCTGCTCGCCGACGCCGCGCGCAACGCCGTGGTGGCCGGCTTGCGGCCGGGGCAGTTCGATCGTCTCAACCAGGGCCGCACGACGATCTACGTCGGGGGCATCGACCGCCGCAGCGACGAACTCAGCGACATCTTCATCCAGCACATGGAGGACGGCACGACGCAGGTCCTGACGGCCAGCAGCGGGCGGCTGTGGCTGCCCGGCGAGGACGAGGATCGTTACCTGCTGCTCACCGACGGCCACCAGGTGTCGCATCTTTCGGAGCCGCTCGAGGGCGGGATTCGCGAGATGTCGTTCGCGCGCAATGAATTGAAGCTTCCGGCGCCCGAGGACGCGTCGGTCGAAAGCGAGGCGAGCTTTTCCCTGCCGCAGCTCTGGCCGGCCGACACGCCTTCCGAGCGCCGGGAGTGGCACTGGCGCCTGGCCGCACCGCTGGCCGGGGTTCTGCTCGGCCTGCTCGCCCTGCCGCTGTCGAGCCGCAAGCCGAGGCAGGGGCGGCACGGCAGCGTCGTCGCGGCCCTCCTCCTCTACCTGGTCTACAGCAACGCCATTCATGGTGGGCTCATTCTCATGGAGCAGCACGAAGCGATGCGCGGTCCGGGGCTCTGGCCGGTTCACGGCGCCCTTTTGCTGCTCGTGCTCGGCCTGTTCTGGCGGCACTGGAGGGCGTGGTGACCGCGGGCATCCTGGGGCGCTACATCAGCCGCACGGTCCTGGTGTGGGTGCTGATCGTGGCCGTGCTGCTCGTCGGGCTCTACACGCTGATCGAAGTGGTGCGCGAAGCGCAGGACATGTCCGGCGACTACGGGCCGCTCCAGGTGCTGGCCTTCATCGTCCAGACCATGCCCAGCCGGCTCTACGACATTTTCCCGTTCGCCGCCCTCATCGGCACCATGCTGGGGCTCGGGGGGCTGGCTGCAACGAACGAGCTGGTTGCCATGCGCGCTGCCGGCTACGACCGCGGGCGGATCCTGGCTTCGGTGATGCTCTCGGTCGGAGCGTGCCTGATTGTGCTGTTCATGCTGGCCGAGTTCGTCATTCCGGGGCTGGAGGCGCGTGCCAACGCCCAGCGCGACCAGTGGCGAAGCGGGCAGGTTCATCTGGGCCGCTTCGGGGCGCTCTGGCTGCGGGACGGCAACATGATGCTTCGCATCGGCTACTCGGCCTGGGCCGACGACAACCGGCCGGAGTTCGGCAACGTCCTGGTCTACCGCATTGAAGAAGGCATGAAGCCGACCCTGGTGATGCATGCAACGGGGGCGACGCATACCGGCGATTCCTGGCAGTTCCGCAACGTGTCCCGTCGCGCCGTTTTCGAGGGCGGTGAGTCCACGCGTGAGAGCCCCGTGACCCTGGATTCAACACTCAGTTACGACCTTTTCTCCTCGGCGGTGAGCAAGCCGCGAATGCTTGCCATCGGTGACCTGGTCGGCATGATCGAATTGCTCGACGCCAATGAACTGGATACCGGGCAGTACCGGCAGGCGCTCTGGAATCGGCTGTTCTTCCCGCTCAACGTCCTGGCCATGATTCTTGTCAGCTTGCCGTTCGCCTTCCGGGGCGGACGACAGGGCGGACGGGGACTCAGCACCTTCGTGGGTCTTTCGCTGGGGCTGATGTTCTTCGTCATCAGCCGGCTCATCAAGGGCACCGCCATGCTCTGGCCCGGTCCGTTGTGGCTGTTGATGATCCTGCCCGCGCTGTTCTTTGGCGTGATCGGGCTGCTGCTGTTGAGAAGGCTCTAGTCGTGGGGCGTGCCGGTCCGGTGCCGGTTCAGTTCGATGATCGGTGCTTGTCCGCCTTGGGAATGACCACGAGCCCGGTGGCCGAAGCCAGATCGTGCCAGGTGCGTCGCCGTGGCTCGAACAGGCTCCACAGGAAGCCGAGGCCGAGCGCGGCCGCCGAAATCCAGGCAACAAGGAATCTCACTACGGTTGCGCCCCAGCTGACCCGCTCTCCTTTTCTTGCGACGAGTTTCACGCGCCAGGCCCTCATTCCGACAGTCTGTGCGCGCAGTCGCCAGCAGACTGCGAAGTAGGCCCACCAGACGACGAGGATGTAGGCCTGGAACCAGAGCGTGCCCGAGCGGATCTCCGATCCCGCCGGAATCACGACGAAGGCCGCTGCGACCATCACGAGCGCAATGACGAGCAATGTGTCGTAAACCATTGACGCCACACGTCGGAGTAGCCCGCAGGGCGCGAGGTGGCCGGGAACCATGGCTTCGCTTGAAGGGTTTTTGTCGTTCACGGGATTTGACGTCGGGCCCGGATGCGGGTAGGTTCCGCATTCCGGCAATTCGGTGCGGGTTCGCGACGGCCCCTCGTCTTTCAATTCGGGGGTGTGCGCGGTATTCTAGTTCGATTGCCGGTCTAGGCCAATGCCAAGACATTTGCAAAGCCACGAATTTCAAGCATAGCGGATACGACAATGTCACAACATTCAACCCCTATTTCACGCCTGCTGGTGCTGGGCTCCGGGCTGATGCTCGGCGCTTTCGCCGCCCACGCGCAGGTGCTTGACCGCAGTATCGATACCGAAAACCGGATCACGCGTCAGGCCGCGCAGACCCAGGAGCGGATCAACCAGGTCGACGAAGAGACCCAGCAGCTGATCGACGAGTATCGGCAGGTTCTCGCGGAGACCGAAAGCCTGCGTGCCTATAACGAACAGATGCAGGCGGTGGTCAACAACCAGGAAGAAGAGATTGCCTCGATCAACGAGCAGCTCGAGGGCCTGGAGCAGACCAACCGCGACGTCGTCCCGCTGATGATCGAGATGGCCGAGACCCTCGAGCAGCTGGTGCAGGCCGACGTGCCCTTCCGCCTCCAGGAGCGTCTCGATCGAGCCGACAACGTCGTCGATACGCTGGATCGCTCGGATATCACCAACTCCGAGAAGTTCCGCCTCATCATCGAGTCCTACCAGGCTGAACTGGAGTACGGGCGCACGATGGAGGCCTATCGCGGCGCGTTGCCCGACGGCCAGCAGGTCGAGTTCCTGCGCGTGGGCCGCACCCTGCTGTTCTGGCAGTCGCTCGACGGCGAGTCGACTGGCTGGTGGAACCCGAACAGCCGTCAGTTCGAACAGCTCGACGACGGCTACCGGCTGCCCGTCAGCGACGGCCTGGCGATTGCCCGCAACCAGGTCGCGCCCGACCTGATTCCGCTGCCCGTGCCCGCCCCGGAGAGTGAATGATGAGCATGACTAGACTTCTTATTGCAGTGCTGGCGCTGGCCATGCCCTTCGCGGCCAGCGCGCAGGACACCCTCGACGAGCTCCTGCAGCAGGTTCAGCAGGCAGCTCAGGAAGAACAGCGCGTGGACCAGCAGCGCCTGCAGCGTTTCATCAACGAGCGCAACAATCAGCGCCAGCTTCTCGAAGAGGCTCGCGCCGAACTGCGCGCCGAAGAGCAGCGCTCCGATCGCCTGCAGAACCAGTTCGACGAGAACGAACTGCAGCTGGTCGAGCTGGAAACGACCCTGGATGAGCGTATGGGCAACCTCGGCGAGCTGTTCGGCGTTGTCCGCCAGGTCGCCGGCGACCTGCGCGGCAACCTGGCAGAGTCGATGGTCAGCGCGCAGTACCCCGGCCGCTCGGAGTTCTTCGCCAACCTGGCCGAGGCGCGCGAGCTGCCCACCGTCGGCGAACTGCGCCAGATGTGGTACGAAATGGTGCGCGAGATCACCGAGTCGGGCAAAGTCGTCGAGTTCCAGTCCGACCTGATCAACGCCGACGGCGTGCGCGAAGAAAACCGCGAAGTCGTCCGCGTCGGCGTGTTCAACGTCGTCTCCAACGGCAAGTTCCTGCAGTGGGACGGCGATCAGGGCCTGCTCGTCGAGCTGCCCCGCCAGCCGGCCGGCCGTTTCCAGAACATGGCCGAGAACCTGCAGCAAGCCAGCGGCGACGAAGTGGTCGACATGGCCATCGACGGTACCCGCGGCGCCATCCTGGCGCAGGTCGTTCGCGCCCCGACCATTCAGGAACGCATCCGCCAGGGTGCCGAGGTCGGTTACGTGATCATCGCCCTGGGTATCTTCGGCGTTCTGTTCGCCCTGTGGCGCGGCATCGTGCTGACGATCAAGGGCAACGCCATCAAGCGCCAGCTCAAGCGCGAAGAGGCCGACGAGGGCAACGCCCTGGGCCGCGTGCTGAAGGTCTACCAGGACAACCCGGATCAGGATGTCGAAACTCTCGAGCTGAAGCTCGACGAAGCGATCCTGCGCGAGACCGCGCCGCTGGAATCGGGCCTGCCGCTGATCAAGGTGCTGTACGTGGTGGCGCCGCTGATCGGTCTGCTCGGTACCGTGGTCGGCATGATCCAGACCTTCCAGCAGATCACGCTGTTCGGTACGGGTGATCCGCGCATGATGGCCGGCGGTATTTCGATGGCACTGATCACGACCGTCCTGGGTCTGACGGTGGCCATCCCGCTGACGATTCTCCACAGTCTGCTGCAGAGCCGCAGCCGCTCGCTGATCCAGATCCTGGAAGAGCAGGCCGCCGGCATCATTGCACGACTCGCAGAGCGTCGCCATGGTAGCGCTAGCTAATTTCTTCGACTCGATTCGCGGGTTCATCGAGCTCGGCGGGGACGTCCTCTGGGCGATCTTCGCCGTGCTCCTGGTGATGTGGACCCTGATCATCGAGCGCTACTGGTTCTATTTCCGTGTTCTGCCCGAGCGTCGAAAGGAAGTTCTCGATCAGTGGCAGCAGCGGACGGACCACCAGTCCTGGCATGCCAGCCGGATCCGCGAGGAGCTGATCAGCAAGGTCGGCCAGGAAATGCAGCGCAACATTCGAACCATCCAGACGCTGATTGCCGTTTGCCCGCTGCTCGGGCTGCTTGGAACGGTGACCGGCATGGTGGCGGTCTTCGACGTCATGGCCTTCTTCGGCACGGGCAACGCCCGCGCCATGGCCGCCGGCGTGTCGCAGGCCACCATTCCCACCATGTCGGGCATGGTCGCGGCCCTGTCGGGGCTGTACTTCGGTTCCTTCCTCGAGCGCAAGTCGGAGATCGAGACCGAGCGTCTCGAGGACTTGCTGCGGTTCGACTGAACGACCAGCTGGCTATTGGCGTCGCAAACAGGTTTAACTAGAACATGGCACGCAGACACGCAACAAAGGATGAGCCCGAGATCAACATCACGCCGATGTTGGACATCGTGTTCATCATGCTGATTTTCTTCATCGTCACCACGTCGTTCATCCGCGAGACGGGGGTCGAGGTCAACAAGCCGACGGCATTGACCGCGGAACCTCGTCCACAAGGTAATGTTCTAATTGCCATACGGGAAAACGACGAAATCTGGATGAACAAGCAGCAGGTCGAGATCCACCAGGTTCGCCCGGAGGTCGAGCGAGCGAAAGCCGAGAATCCTGAATCGGCCGTGGTGCTCATTGCCGACCGGGGCGCCCGCACGGGCATGCTGGTCGAGGTCATGGACCAGGTCCAGGCCGCCGGCATCAACCGCATTTCGATCTCGGCCGAGCCGGAAGGCGGGAGGTAACCATGGGTTCCGGAATTCGCTACGCCGTTGCCGTCGTGCTGGCCGTCGTGGTCACGCTGGTGACCTTCTACATCATGCACACCCTGATCTCGGGTGCCGGTGGCGAGCGCGAAAAGCTCGAGCCGCCGCCGGGGATTCGCTTCGGGCCGGTCGAGATCGACGATACCATCGAGGAGCGTGATCGGCGTCGTCCGCCGCCGCCGCCGCCGCCGGAAGAACCGCCCCCGCCGCCGGACATGGAAATCGCGCAGATGGAGCAGCAGGTCCAGGAAATGCCTCAGCTGGACATGCCGGATCTCGATCTGTCGATGTCGGGCACCGGACCCTTCCTGGGCTCGATGAGCCAGGCCGACCGCAATGCGGAAGGCGACGTCGTGCCGCTGGTGCGCATCCAGCCCCAGTATCCGCGTGACGCCGCCGTGGCCCAGATCGAGGGTTACGTGACGATCCAGTTCACGATCGACGAAACCGGTTCGGTGCGTTCGCCGCGGGTGATCGACTCCCAGCCGCCGCGAGTCTTCGACCGCGAGGCGATTCGCGCCATCCTGCGCTGGAAATTCAAGCCGCGCGTCGTCGACGGCCAGGCCGTGGAACGTCAGGCGACCCAGACTATCGACTTCTCTCTGGACGACGCATGATGAAGACTGCCAACATTGTTTTGCTGAGCGCGCTGTTCGTCGTTTCCGGTCAGGCATTGGCCCAGACCGAAGTGGCGGGCTACCAGTGCGGAGTGGAGCGCGAGGTCTCGGCCGGCGCGCTCACCGAGCGGACCTACAATCGCCTCAGCGATATCTACGAGATGATCGGCGAGGACAACTACGCCGAAGCCTATCCGGCACTCGAGTCGCTGCTCGAACGCAATCGCACGGACGAATACGCCAGCGCCACGATTCTCCAGGCCATGGCCTTCGTTCGCGCCCAGCAGGAGCAGTACGAGGACGCGATCAACTTCTTCAAGCGCGCGATCGATCTCAACCAGCTGCCCAACAGCCAGCATTACCAGATGATCCTGCAGGTCGCGCAGCTCTACTACACGATAGATCGCTTCAGCGACGCTCTCGATCAGCTCGATATCTGGTTCTGCGTTACGCCCGATGAGCAGGAAAACAAGGTCGACGTGTGGGTCATGAAGGCCAGCATCCACGCCCAGATCGACGAGTTCCGCGAGGCGATCGCAGCTATCGAACGCGCCATCGCGCTCTCCGACGAGCCCAAGGAACAGTGGTACCAGCTCAAGCTCGGCATGCACTTCGAGCTCGAAGAATACGCTGCGGCGGCGGAAGTGCTCCAGATTCTCATTCGGATGAATCCGGAGAAGAAGAGCTATTGGGTTCAGCTTGCCTCGGTTTATGTCCAGCTCGATCGCAATCGCGATTCCATGGCCGTGCTGTCGCTGGCCCATCGCAAGGGGCTGCTCGACAAGCAGGGCGAGTACATGCAGCTGGCCAGCCTGCAGCAGGAATTCGACTTTCCGCGCAAGGCCGCCGAAGTGCTCCAGGAAGGCCTGGAACAGGGCATCGTCGAGAACACCCGTCGCAACTGGGAAATGGCCGGCGGCGCCTGGTACGAGGCCAAGGAGCTCGAGCGTGCACTCGACGCCTATGAACGGGCGGGCGCGCAATCGACCGACGGCAAGATCGACCTTCAAAGAGCGTTCATCCTGACCGACCAGGAGCGCTGGGAAGAAGCGGTCGAAGCGCTCAGTCGAGCCGTCGAGCTCGGCGGCCTGTCGGACAGCCAGACGGGCAATGCTTACCTGTTGCTGGGAACCGCCCTGTACAACACGGGCGATGTGGATGGCGCGCTGGAAGCCTTTAACGAGGCAACGGATTATGGCAGAGTAGAAACTGCTGCGAGGGAGTGGATGAACCATATCCGCAATGAACGCTCTCGCCGGGCGAGTAGTTAGATAATCCTGATCACGACCCAGGGAGGTCAGCATCATGCAAATCAACGAAGAAACCCAGCTGGAACAACAGGTGCCTGACCAGGGGACCGCGACGGCTTCGACCCCGGCATCGCCTGGCGCCTCCGCGCCGGCCGCCAAGAAGGCCGCCAAGAAGAAGGCGACCAAGAAGAAGGTTTCGAAGAAGGCCTCCAAGAAGAAGGCCTCCAAGAAGAAGGCTTCCAAGAAGAAGGCTTCCAAGAAGAAGGCCTCC
>NZ_QUZK01000046.1 GCF_003410055.1 Wenzhouxiangella sediminis
TTTCAGGTTTCAGGTTTCAGGTTTCAGGTTTCAGGTTTCAGGTTTCAGGTTTCAGGTTTCAGGCGGCGCTTCAGCGCGCTGCGGGCCGGCTTTGCCGGGGTACGCTCGGTGGAGCTTCGGAGTGCACGGCGAACAGCTTGTCGGCAACGAGACACCGGCTTCGCCAGGCGCTCCTGAAACCTGAAACCTGAACCCTGAAACCTCTTCCCATTCAGCCCAATCCGTGACGCGCTTCACGGAAACGGCGGGGCGCTTTCGGCTAGAGTAATGGCTCGCATCCGGATTGCCGCTTATGGACAGCAATGCCGGGGGGACCATGCGCGACGCCGTTCAGGGGAGCGGTGATCGCATCTTTTCCGACCGCTTCGAGGACGGCTCGAGCGCAGCTTCCGATTTTGCGCTGCGCGTGCTCGAGCGCGCCACCTACGGCGCGCGGCCCGGAGACCTCGAGCATTTCCTGTCCCTGGGGTCCAACGACCAGCAGCGCCTGGGCGCCTGGCTGGACGAGCAGCTGGACTGGCAGGCCCTCGACGACAGCGAGCTCGAGCAGCGCCTGGCTGCCGCCGGCTACCTGACCCTGGGCAAGTCGATTACCGAGCTGTGGGCCGACCACGTCCAGGGTGACGGGGATCGCTACCTGCCCGTCGCCGAGACCGAGGCCGCGCGCATCCTGCGGGCCGTGTATTCGCGTCGTCAGGTCTACGAGGTGATGACCGAGTTCTGGCACGATCACTTCAGCGTCGCCGGCTGGGACTTCAGCATCGCCCCGGTGTTCGTGCAGTACGATCGGGATGTGATCCGGCCGCATGCGCTGGGCAACTTCCGCGAGATGCTCGAAGCGGTGGCGCGCTCGACGGCAATGCTCATCTACCTGGACAACAAGGACAACCGTGCCGGGGGGTACAACGAGAACTGGGCGCGGGAACTGATGGAATTGCACACGCTCGGCTCCGATGCCTACTACCCGGGCGCTGCGCACGGCGAAATTCCGATCGGCGACGACGACCTTGCGATCGGCTACAGCGATGCGGACGTCTACGACGTGGCGCGCTGCTTCACCGGGTGGACCATTCGGAACGGGCACTGGGAGTTTCCCGACACGCCTGACTACGACAACGGGGATTTCCTCTTCTTCATCAACTGGCACGAGGGCGGCAACAAGTACGTCCTGGGCAACTTCATCTTCGGTCCGACCGACCAGATGGAGGCCGAGCTCGCCATGGACTACCTGTGCATGCACCGGCAGACGGCCAGGCACCTGTGCGAGAAGATCTGCCGTCGTCTGATCGACGACGAGCCGCCCCGGTCCCTGGTCGATTCGGCGGCCCAGGTCTGGCACGACAACTGGCAGGCCGACGACCAGATCGCGCAGGTCGTGCGGCATATTCTCTCCTCGGAAGACTTCGTCGCCGGGACCGGGGCGAAGGTTCGCCGTCCCTTCGAATTGATGTGTGCCGCGTTTCGCAAGACCGCGGCCGAGATCGAGCCTCAGCCGATCGGCGGCTGGGATCCCTGGGGCGATTTGCTCTACCGCTTTCGCCAGACCGGCCACGGCTGTTTTCGCTGGCCCTCGCCGGATGGCTATCCCGACACGGCCGATCGCTGGACCTCGGCCTCGGTGATGGGCCAGACCTGGCGATTGCTCAGCCGCATGGTCGAGCTGCGAGACGACAGCGATCAGTTCCTGCTGCGCATCCAGCAGGAGACGGTCGCCGGACTGCCCGATCCCGCCCAGCGCAGCGCCGAAGGCCTGGTGGATTTCTGGCTCCAACGCCTGGTGGGCCGACCCGTGGCGTCGGGTCGTCGCTCCGAATTGATCGACTTCATGCGGCAGAACGCCGCGGCCGGCACGCCGCTCGACATCACCAGCGGGCTACCCCACGGCAAATGGAAATCGGGCAATCTCAGCGCCCACTACACGCCGTCGCGGCTGCGCGCGGCCGTGGCGCTGATCATGATGCTGCCGGAGTTCTACCAGCGATGAGGCGCAGAGCCTTTCTCCAGGGATGCTGCGCCGCGGCGCTGGCCGGGGCAGTGCCGCTGACCACCTTCTGGCGTCCCGCGGCCGCGGCGGGGCGCACCAGCAACGACGTGATCGTCTATGTCTTCCTGCGCGGCGGGATCGACGGGCTGCATCTTGTCGTGCCTTATGCCGGCGTGGAGCGCGGCCACTACGAGCTGCTGCGCGACAACATGGCCATACCGGAGTCCAACCTGCGTGCTCTCGCGGGCACGAATTGGGCCTTGCACCCGCGCGCCGGCGGTGGGCCCGGCGACGGCGTCGGCAGCCCGCCGAAGTGGCTGCACCGGCTGTGGGACGAAGGCCGCCTGGCCATCGTCCAGGGTTCGGGCATGCCCCAGCACCTCTCGCGCAGCCACTTCGACGCCCAGGCCTGGATCGACCTCGGCACGCCCGGCGACAAGAGCACGCCCGACGGCTGGCTGACGCGCTACCTGGCCGCCGCCGACGGACTGCCGAGCGCCGACATCGCGCCCGTTTTCGGTTTCTCCGACACGCGTCCGATGTCGCTGATGGGGTCGACCGCGGCGCTCACCGTCGCCTCGCCCGAGTCCTTCCGGATCGACGGGTTCCACTGGTCCTGGAACGAGACCAACCCGGACCTGGCCGGACACCAGGCCGCGCACCGGCGGCTCGACGCGCTGTGGAGCGGCGGGGGCGCCAGCCCGCTGCTGCAGGCGGGTCGCGATACCGCCGACGCCCTGGAGCAGATGCGCGAGATGGATTTCGACGGCTACTTGCCCGAAGGCGGCGCAGCCTATCCCGGCGGGACGCTGGGCGATCAGTTCCGAAGCCTGGCCCAGCTGATCAAACAGGACATGGGCATCGTCGCCGCCACCGTGGATTACGGCGGCTGGGACACGCACGCGGGGCAGGGCATGCCGCAGCCGGGCAATGCCAATCACTACGACTACTACGGCATCCGCGTCGAGGAACTTTCGCGGGCGCTCGACGCGTTCTACACCGACCTTTCGGCCTCGTCCCAGGGCAACCTGATGAACCGCGTCAACGTGGTCGTTCTCAGCGAGTTCGGCCGTAAGGTGCGACCCAACGATGCCGGCGGCACCGATCACGGTCACGGCAACGTGATGCTGGCCCTTGGGGGACGCGTCAACGGCGGCATGCACGGCAACTTCCCCGGGCTGGATGCGGGTTCGCTGTTCGAGGGCCAGGACCTGGCGACCACGACCGATTACCGGCAGGTCCTGGCCGAGGTCCTGGTGCGGCGGATGGGGCTGGCGCCGGGGCAGCTGGAGGCAGTGTTCCCCGAATTCGGCAGCTATTCGCCGCTGGGGGTCTTCTCAACGGCCTGATCGCCTGGAGTCTCCTCTCGGGATGCGCCGGCCAGGCCGCGTGCCTCGATCAGGTACCGAATCTCGGGCGGGCGGCCGCGGAAGGCCCGCCAGGAAGCCATCGGCGCGCGCGAATTGCCGCGTGCCAGGATCTCGGCGCGGAAGCGCTCCGCCAGTTCCCGATCGACTATCCCGTTCTCCTCGAAGGCCGTGAAAGCGTCACTGGCGAGCAGTTCCGACCACAGGGTTCGGAAGTCGCCGCCGTGGCGCCGGCGGGCAAACACGCTGGCCAGGCCGCCGCCGTGGTGGCGGGCCGACACCAGGGCCGGAAGACGGAGTTCGTCGCGAATCCGCTTTTCGGCGTCTTCGAGTTCCGGCACCCGTCCCCGGGGTGCGCCGTGCAGCGCGAGATCGAGCTCGATGGCCGCGATCAGTTCCAGGGTTTCCAGGCCGGGGGTGGGGCGATCCGCCCGGGCGAGACGCTGTGCGGTATCCCGATCGAGCGTCCCGCCGCCGGGGTGGTGGCGCGCATAGTCCAGGACGATCTCGGGCGCCAGCGACCAGCGCTCGAACATCAGGGCCGGGAACTCGACGAAGTCGGTCGGCACGTTGGTGCCAGCCAGCGCCGCGTATTCCACGTCGGAGAGCAGGCCGTGGAGGGCATGCCCGAACTCGTGAAACAGCGTGCGCACCTGGTCGACCGACAGCAGAACGGGCCTGTCGCCCGAGGGGGGCGGCAGGTTGGCGACCACCGCAAGCACCGGCAACGTTCGCCGGCCGTCCTCGACGCCCTGGACCCGGTACTGGGAGGTCCAGGCACCGCCGCGTTTGCCGCGCCGGTGGACCGGATCGAGATAGACGATGCCCAGCGCATCGCCCTTGCCGTCGAGCACCTCGTAGGCCTTCATGTCCGGGTGCCAGGCCGGCAGGTCCTCGCGGGGACGGAAGCGCAGTCCCCAGAGCTCCGACGCCAGGCCGAAGGCGCCTTCGACCGCCGCCTCGAGCGGCAGCCATGGGCCCGGCTCCCCGCCGGGCCCGTCCTCCAGAAGGCGCTGGCGGTAGTACCACCAGTCCCAGGGCTGAAGCTCGCCCTCGATGCCGTCGGCCCGGGCGAGCGACCGGAGTCGTTCCAGCTCGGCCCCGGCGCGGACCCCGGCCGCGGCGGCGAGCCGTTCGAGCAGGTGATCCAGGGCCTGGCGGTCCGGCAGGCTGGCGTCGTCCAGCAACGCGTCCAGGTGGCTGTCGAATCCGAGCAGCGCCGCTCTCTCGGCCCGCAAACGGGCCAGGCGGTCGATGATCCGGCCCAGGTCCTCGTCGCTCCGGAGGACGTCGCGGTAGCGGGTCATCCAGGCCTCGTAGAGCCGCCGGCGTTCGGTGCGCCCCGGAAAGTGACGCATGAATGGATAGAAGCTGTGGGCGTGAAGCGTGAACGCCCAGCCGGAATCATGGCCGCGATCGCGCGCCGTCTGCCGGGCCTGTTCGACGAGCGACGCTGGCAGTCCCGCCAGGCGGTCGGGGTCATCGAACAGCAGTTCGTGGCGGTGCGTGGCGCCCCGCCGCTCCCGCTGATACTGCTCGTCGAGCCGTTCGATTCGCCGGTCGATGTCGGCCAGCGCTTCGAGTTGGTCGTCGTCGAGATGCGCTCCCGCTCGCCGGAAGCGGCGCCAGGTCTCCGCGACGAGACGTCGTTGCTGCGGCGACAGGCCGCGAGCGACTGCTTCGGCGTGGAGCCGGTCGATGCGCTCGAACAGCGCCCGGTCGTGCAGCACCCGCCGTTCGTGCTCGCCGAGCAGTCGAGAGAACGCCTCGCCGACGGCCCTGATTTCCGGACTGTCCTCGATGGCCGCGAGGCCGTACCAGAGCCTGGCGATCCGGGCGACTTCTCCGCCTGACCTGTGCAGGGCGCCAACGGTGTTGTCGAAACTCGGTGGTTGGGGATTGCCGGCGATGTCGGCAATGCGGGCGTCGGCGCGCTCGGTTGCCGCCCGCATGGCGGGCAGGAAGTGGCCGGGTTCGATCCGGTCGAACGGCGGCACGGGATCGTCCGAAATGCAGCCCGGGCCGAGCGGGCCGGTGCAGGCGCTCGAGGCCTCGGGCGCCTCGCCCGTGGTGTCCGTAGCCGGGCCGCAGGCTGACAGCAGGATCGTTGCCAGGGCCAGTCCGATCGGGTTCAGGCAGCTTGCGGCCGGGAAGAAGAAGGCGGGTTTCATCGCGACGCCATTGTATTACAGCAGGCCCGCCGTCCCCGCGTGTCGGCGTTTGCCAGGATTGGTATGCTTTCCCCGGACAGCAACGGAGCGGCTTGCATGAATATCGAGAAACTTCTGGTCTTCGGTGCCACGGGCACGCAGGGTCACCCGGTCGTGGAAGCCGCGCTGGAGGCCGGCCTGGCAGTTCGGGCGGCCACGCGCGATCTCGACGAGGCCGAGGAGAAACTGCCCGGTCGCGTGGAGATGGTTCGCGCCGACCTCACCGATGCAGAAGATGTGCGGGAAGCGGCCGAAGGCGTCGATGCCATCTTCTTTCATCTGACTGCGATGCCCGACGAGCCCGAAGCCACCAGGGCCGTCGATCACGTACTCGCCGCGGCTGCTTCAGCAGGCGTTGCGCGGATCGTTTTCACGACCGGGGGCTATTGCGGCGACGACATGCCGCCGGGCCCCTTCGTCGACGGTCTCAGGCGAATTTCGGACCGGATTCTCTCGGCCGATGTTCCGGCCGTGGTCCTGCGGCCCACGCTCTACCTGGCGAACCTGGTATGGCCGCACATCATTCGCGAGATCCGCGATTACGGGCGACTGGTCTATCCGCCGCTCGACGCCGGCCAGCGACTGAACTGGACTTCGACCGAGGACCAGGGACGGATCGCGGTCGCCTGCATGAGCGCCGACGTGGCCGGAGAGGTGATCGACGTGGCGAGCCCCGAGCCGGTGACCGGTCCCGAACTGTGCCGCCTGCTTGCCGAAGTCTACGGGCGCGAGGTCCATTTCGCGCCGCAGAGCATCGACGGTTTCGCCGACGGCATGAGCCATCTATCGGGCAGCGCCCACGTCGGGCAGCTTCTGGCCGGGCTCTACGAGGGCTACGCGAGCCTCGACGAGGGTCCGCTGGTGGACACCGACGAGCTCGAACGTCGCCTGGACGTGCGACTCACGCCGGTCAGCGGCTGGGTGCGCGATCGACTGGGCTACCTGCTTTCGCTCTACGGTTGATTGCCCGGAATGGTCCGGGCAGCGTGGCATGAAGCCTGCCTAGTCTTCCCAGTCCTCGTCGAGGAAGGACTCGTAGTCGGGCAGGCCGTTCTCGCCGTTGGCGATCGCGTGGGAGCGGCGCTGCATCCAGCCGTCGCGCATGAAGGTGTACGGGTCGTAGGCGGCCCGGATGTCCTCGTCGAGCGGCAGCATGGCGTGGCGGACCTGGATGACGTTGAGCCCGACCAGCCCGTAGGTGGTTTCGTCCAGGGTCCAGCGCCAGACGACATCGGCGTAGCCGTCGGGCACGCGACCGAGGCCGTCGCGCACGGTCGACGGTCCGAGCAGCGGGAGGATGAAGAAACGGCTGTCCTCCCAGCCCCACACCGCCAGGGTCTGGCCGAAATCTTCCTCGTATTCCTCGACGTCCGCCCTTGTGGCCATGTCGAACACCCCGCCCAGACCGAAGGTCGAGTTGACCAGGAAGCGCGTCAGCTCGGTGCCCGCGGCGCCGGGCCGGCCCTGCAGCAGCAGGTTGACCTGGTCGACCGGCGAGCGGATGTTGGTGAAGAAGTTGCGGATGCCGCGACGTGCCGGTGCCGGCGTGATCTTGCCGTAGCCGACCGCCAGCGGCCGGATGACGGCACGATCGACGGCCGTGTTGAACCGGAACATGTTGCGGTTGTACGGCTCCCAGGGATCGCGCGGGTGGCGCTCGTCCGGCGGCGGCGCCGTCGTGGCGCAGCCGGCCAGGAGGGCGGCGGCCAGGAGCGTGCTCATTACTGCCTTCATCGTCGTTCCTTCGCGGGTTCCGCGTTGCTGTCCTCGTCCGCCCAGCCCAGCAGCGGGGCGACGCCGGTCAGACGCGCGATCACGCGCAGGCTTTCCGGCGGTTTTTCGAAGCGAATCCTCTCAGCCGCCCGGGACTGCCATTCCAGCAGCAGGGCCAGGGCGCTGGAGTCGCCGCTTTCGACATCCGCCAGGTCGACCGCTGCCGGCGGATTGGCGCCGTCGAAGCGGTCGCTGTAGCGGCGCTCCAGTTCGGCGACCTCGCGCGCCGTGAGGACGCCCTCGAGCCGGACGATGTCGTCGTCACTCATCGACGCTGACTTCGTACTGGCCGCTTTCAAGGCGCTCGAGCATGTCCTCGAAGCTGGATTGGCGAATCTCCTGGTCGATCTGCGAGCGGAACGTCGCCACATAGGAGATGCCCTCGACGATCACGTCGAAGACCTGCCAGCCGTCGTCGGTCTTGCGCATCACGTAGTCGACCGGTGCGCGCTCGCCGTTGTCGAGCATGACCCGCGTGCGCACGCGCGTTTGCCGTTCCGTGTTCTCGCCGGCCAGGGGCAGGATCTCGACCCGGTCGTTGAGGTCGTAGTCCAGCAGGGCGGTGGCGTATCGATTCAGGAGCTGGTTGGCCAGCGCTTCGGCGAAGGCGTCGATCTGCTCGCCGCTCTTGCCGCGGCCGTGACGCCCCAGGACGAGCCGTGCCGAGTAGGTCTGGTCGATGGTCGGCAGCAGGATCTCCTTGACGTCGGCTCTGAGTGTCTGCGGGTCATCGCGGTAGGTCGATCGTTTCTCGTCGATCAGCTGCGAGAGCTCCTCGGTCGTGGTTTCGATGATGCTCACCGGGTCGTCCGCGGCCACGGCCTGGTTGCCGGCGAGCAGCAGGATTGCCAGTATCACGGTGCGCATTACTCTTCTCCTTGTCCGTCTTCGCTGTTGAACATGTAGCGGCTGATGAGTTGTTCGAGCACCATCGCTGAACTGGTGATCAGGATGCGGTCGCCGTCCTGAAGCACCTCCGGCGATCCGCCGGGTTCGAGCCCGACGTACTGATCCCCCAGGATGCCGCTGGTGAGAATCGACGCCGAGGTGTCGTCGGGCAGGTTGTCGTACGCGCGGCTGATGCGCATCGTCACCCTGGCCTCGAAGGTTTCCGGGTCGAGCTCGATGGCCTCGACCATGCCGATGGCCACACCGCCCATGCTGACCGTCGCGCGCGGCGTCAATCCGCCGACGTTCGAAAAGCGGGCGGTGACTTCGTAGCTCTCCCCGGACACCACGCCCCGGTCGGTGGCGTGCAGGGCCAAAAAGACCAGCGCGGCGATGGCTAGCAGCAGGAAGATGCCCGCGGTCAGTTCGATCTGGTGAGAAGATTTCATGGCGATCCTAGTCTTCAGAGCATGAATGCCGAGAGAATGAAGTCGAGCACGAGCACGGCGATGGCCGTGGCGATCACGGTCTGGGTCGTGGCCAGGGCCACGCCCTCGCTGGTCGGGCGCGCCGACCAGCCGAACCAGACGGCCAGCCAGGCGGCGACGAAGCCGAAGCAGACCGACTTGAACATGCCGCCGCCGAAGTCGCGCATCAATTCGACTGAGGACTGCATGTTCGCCCAGAAGCTGATCGGGTCGCTGCCCATCAGGAAGACGGCGAAGAAGATGCCGCCGACGATGGCCGTGAGGTTGAAGATCAGCACGAGCGCGGGCAGGGCGATCAATCCGGCCAGCAGGCGCGGTTGCACGATGCGCTCCATCGGGTCGATGGCCATCAGGTCGAGCGCGTCGAGCTGCTCGGTCGCGCGCATCAGGCCGATCTCGGCCGTGATCGAGGTGCCGGCCCGTCCGGCGAAAAGCAGCGCGGCCAGTACCGGGCCGAGTTCGCGAAAGAGCGAAAGCGCCAGTACGGTCGATACCGCGTCGGCGGCGCCGAAGCGCGTGAGCGTGTCGTAGGTCTGCAGGGTCAGCACCAGGCCGACGAAAAAACCGCAGATGACGATGATCACCAGCGAGCGCACGCCCGCGAAATAGACCTGGCGCAGGATCTCGGCCAGCTGCCGCGGCCCGAAACGCATGCGCGAGAAGGCGGTGAGCAGGAACAATCCGGCCCGGCCCAGTTCCCTGAGCGGTGCCGTCATCCCGGTGTGCGATGTCGCGTTGCTCATCGGCCTTCTCCCCGCCGCATCAGCTCTTCGTCGAGGGCTCGTGCCGGGTAGTGGAAGGGTACGGGCCCGTCCGGCTCGCCCTGCATGAACTGCCGGACCAGCGGGTCGGCGCTGGCGGCGAGTTCGTCGGGCGTGCCCGTGGCGACCAGCTTGCGATCTGCAATGATGCAGGCGTGGTCGGCCAGCTTCGCGACTTCGCGCACATCGTGGGTGATGACCACGCTTGTGGTGCCCAGCGCGGCGTTGATATCGCGGATCAGGCGCAGCGAAACCCCCAGAGAAATCGGGTCGAGCCCGGCGAAGGGTTCGTCATAGAACATGATGCCGGGGTCCAGTGCCATCGCTCGTGCTGTCGCCACGCGGCGCTTCATGCCGCCCGACAGTTCCGAGGGGTAGAGCTGGGCCGCGCCGCGCAGACCGACCATCTCGAGCTTCATCAGAACAATCCGGCGAATCAGGGATTCCGAAAGCCTGGTGTGCTCGCGCAGGGGCAGGGCGACGTTGTCGAAGCTGGTCAGGTCGGTGAACAGGGCGCCGTTCTGAAGCAGCACGCCGATGTTGCGCCTGAGCCGCCCGAGCGCCTTGCCGCCCAGTTGGTCGACCCGGGTCTCGCCGATCCAGACCTCGCCGGAGTCGGGCTTGAGTTGCCCGGTGACCAGGCGCAGCACGGTGGTCTTTCCCGCGCCGCTGGGGCCCATGACGGCCGTGACCTGCCCGGCGGGGATGTCGAGATCGAGATCCTCGAGAATCGTTCGCCCGCCCAGACGCACGGTCACGCGCTTGAGCGATATGGCTATGTCGGATGATTCGGTCATCTTGTTCGTATTGTCCCGACCCGTCCGTGATCCGACCGCGAAGAGGTCCGTAAGTTTTCCGGCAGTTGCACACAGCCACCGTCGAGTGGCCGGGGCGGGCGCACGGCGCGCCCGCGTCGTCGCTCAACGCCAGGGCCTACAGGATATAACGGCTCAGATCCTCGTTTCCTGCCAGGTCCTTGAGGGAACGATCGACGAAATCGGCGTCGACCACCACCTTTTCGCTCGAGCGATCCGGCGCCGAGTACGAGACATCCTCGAGCAGCCGTTCCATGACGGTGTGCAGGCGGCGTGCCCCGATGTTCTCGGTCGACTCGTTGACCGAGAAGCTGATCTCGGCCAGGCGCGTGATCGCCTCGTCGGTGAACTGGAGGTCGACGCCCTCGGTGGCGAGCAGCGCGGTGTATTGTTCGGTCAGGCAGGCGTCCGGTTCGGTCAGGATGCGCTTGAAGTCATCGACCGCCAGGGCACGCAATTCGACGCGGATGGGCAGGCGGCCCTGGAGTTCCGGCACCAGGTCGGAAGGCTTCGAAACATGGAAGGCGCCCGAGGCGATGAACAGCATGTGATCGGTGCTCACCGGTCCGTAGCGGGTATTGACCGTTGCGCCTTCGACGAGGGGCAGCAGGTCGCGCTGCACGCCCTCGCGCGAGACTTCTCCGGAGCCGCCCCCTTCGGCGCGACGAGCGACCTTGTCGATCTCGTCGATGAACACGATGCCGTGCTGCTCGGCCATGGTGAGTGCCTGCTGCTTGACCTCTTCGTCGTTGATCATGCGGGCGGCCTCTTCTTCCACCAGCAGCGGAATGGCGTCCTTGACCTTCATGCGGCGCTTCTGCTTGCGCTGGCCCGACATGTTGGAAAACATCTGCTGGAGCTGGTTGGTCATTTCCTCCATGCCCGGCGGCGCCATGATTTCGACGCCGAGATTCATGTCGAGGTCGATCTCGATCTCGCGCTCGTTGAAGTCACCGTCGAGCAGCTTGCGCATCATCTTCCGGCGCGTCTCCGAAGAACCGTCGGCCGGCTCCTCCGGCGCGTTGGAGAATCCGGAACTCTGCTGGCGCGGCAGCATGATGTCGAGCACGCGCTCGACCGCGGCGTCCTCGGCGCGCGAGCGCACCTTCGCCATGGCCTCGTCGCGCGCCAGCTTGTAGGCCACTTCGGTGAGGTCACGGACGATGGACTCGACGTCCTTGCCCACGTAGCCCACTTCGGTGAACTTGGTCGCTTCGACCTTGATGAACGGCGCCTTGGCCAGGGTAGCCAGGCGTCGCGCGATCTCCGTCTTGCCCACGCCGGTCGGACCGATCATCAGGATGTTCTTGGGCGTGATTTCCGGCTGCAGCTTCTCGTCCACCTGCATGCGGCGCCAGCGGTTTCTCAGGGCGATGGCCACGGCGCGCTTGGCCTCGGCCTGGCCGATGATGTGGCGGTCCAGTTCCTGGACGATTTCGCGGGGAGTCATCTGCGTCATGGCTTACTGGCCTTCGGCTGTATCGGATTCGAGGGTTTCGACAGTGAAGTTGTGGTTGGTGTAGATGCACACCTCACCGGCAATGGTCAGGGCTTCGCGGCAGATCGTTTCCGCGTCGAGCTCGGTATGGCGCTGAAGGGCACGCGCCGCCGATTGCGCGAACGGCCCGCCGGAGCCGATGGCGATCAGTCCTTCCTCGGGTTCGATCACGTCGCCGTTGCCCGAGATGATCAGCGAGGCTTCATGGTCGGCGACCGCGAGCAGGGCCTCGAGGCGACGCAGCAACCGATCCGTGCGCCAGTCCTTGGCCAGCTCGACGGCCGCGCGCGTGAGGTGGCCGGAGTGCATTTCCAGCTTGCTCTCGAAGCGTTCGAACAGGGTGAAGGCGTCGGCCGTGGCGCCGGCGAAACCGGCCAGGACCCGGCCCTTGTAAAGCCGCCGGACCTTGCGCGCGTTGGATTTCATGATGGTGTTGCCGAGGGTGACCTGGCCGTCGCCGGCAATCACCACCTGGTCGCCGCGCCGCACCGAGACGATGGTCGTGCCGCGATATTGTTCCATGCTTTCTCGCTGCCATTGGGTGAGGGGGAGAACATGGGGTCGGCTTGGCGGGAGGACAATCTTGGGGTCAGGTTTCAGGTTTCAGGTTTCAGGTTTCAGGTTTCAGGGAAACCTGGGGTTCGGGGTTCCGGGTTCGGGGTTCCGGAAAACAAGTGGGTGGGCCATCGGGGGATCGGGGCCGGCTGCGCCGGGCTGGCTTTCCTGAAACCTGAACCCTGAAAACTGAAACCTTTCTTTTCCCGAACCCCGAACCCGACTCTAGGATTTTTTCTTCGCCCGCGGATGCGTCTCGTCATAGACCTTCGCCAGGTGCTGGAAGTCCAGGTGGGTGTAGATCTGGGTGGTGGTCAGGTTGGCATGGCCGAGGAGTTCCTGGACGGCGCGCAGGTCCCCGGAAGACTCCAGGATGTGCGAGGCGAAGCTGTGCCGGAGTTGGTGGGGGTGAACGTTCTGGTCGAGCCCCTGCCGCTGCGACCAGTAGGCGACGCGCTTCTGGATGGCGCGGACGCCCAGCGGGCGTCCCTTGAGGCTGGTGAATATCCCGGCCTGGTCGGTCCCGGCCGTGCTGGCGTGAATGCCGCGCCATCGCTCCAGGGCGCGCACGGCGTGCCGGCCCACCGGCACCACGCGCTCGCGACGACCCTTGCCGAGCACCCGGACGAGTCCCTCGGAGAGGTCGAGACGATCCCAGGTCAGTCCGGCCAGTTCACTAACGCGCAGGCCCGAGGCGTAAAACAGCTCCAGCATGGCGCGATCACGCGTGGCCAGCTCGTCTTCCTCGGGGATGTTGAGCAGGGCCAGCACCTGGTCGATGTCGAGCACTTCGGGAAGCTTGCGTCGGACCTTGGGGGCGCGCACGCCCTGGCTGGGGTCGCCGGCGATGACGCGTTCGCGCCGGAGATAGCGAAAGAAACGGCGCAGGCCCGAGAGGCGGCGCTGGACGCTGCGCGGGCTCAGCCCCCGCCGGTGCTCGCCGGCCGCAAAGCTGCGGACGTCTGCCGTGGACAGTGTTTCGATTTCCTCGACGTCGTGTTCGCCGCACCAGGCTGCAAATCGCTCGAGATCACGCCGGTACGCGTCGATGGTCGCCGGGCTCAAGCCCGCTTCGTCGGCGGCGTGGTCGAGGAAGGCGGTGACGGCCGATTCGATCAGCACCGCCGTTGGCCCCGCCTCATTCAGGCGCGCTTGCGTTCGTCGCCGCGGTCCTGTTCGAGGCGGTGACGAATCGTGGTGCCGAGGAGCTCCAGGAACAGGGTGCCCATCCCGGGGTGGAATCGCTCGGGCGATTCCGAACCGATCGCGAGCAGGCCCACGCCGGCAATCGGCACCAGGGCGGCCGAGCCGATGTCCTCGTGCTGCCTGGGGAACAGGGTTTCGAGTTTCGCCCGGGTGAAGCGGCCGAATTCGATGTTGCCCTGCTCGAGCAGTTTCTCGAACCACTCGGGAACGCCGGTATCGTGTGTGGTGACCGCGGCGACTTCCCCGAGGGCGTCGTGCTTTTCGAGAAGGTGAAGCCGGACGCTTCGAGCGTCGAAGTCGCTCGCGAGGCGCCCGATAAGGCGTTCGATGAATTCTCCTGCCGAGCGCGTGGTCATCACCTCCAGCGTGAGCTGGTGGAGCCGCTGCATCAGTCTTTCGTTCTCGCCGGCGATACCGGCCAGGGTCTCGAGTTGCGCGCGAAGCTGGTGATTCTCCCGTCTCAGGCGCGTCACCTGGACTTCGATGAGCGAATGCGCGCCCGTTTCGTGGGGCAGCTTCAGCCACTCGAGCAGTTCGGGGTGGCGTTCGAAAAAGTCGGCGTTGGACGTCAGCCACTCGATGACGTCTTCTTCGTTCAGCCTGCTTGGGTCCGGCATCGGATGACTCCTTCAAACACGAGGCGGGCGGGCCCGGTGGTGGTCAGCACCTGACCCCTTCCCGGCCAATTTACCACAAGCGTTCCACCCGGCTGAATGACTTCCACGGGCGCTTCGACGCGGCCCAGCCGCAGCAGGATAGCGGCCGCGGCGCTCGCCCCGCTGCCGCAGGCCAGCGTAGGGCCGGCGCCGCGCTCGAACACGCGCAGGCGAACGCGATGCGGCGACTCGACGACTGCCAGTCCCACGTTGGCGCCGTGCGCCAGATCGGCGTGCCCGCCGAGCGTTCTGCCGACGATGTCGAGACGCCGTGGCCCGGGTTCCTCGTCCTCGATCACCAGGAGGTGGGGATTGCCCATGGACGCGCCGTGGACATCCAGTTCTTCGCCGTCGACGGTGAAGCGGCGCGGAAAGGTCGGTGTGTCGGCGAGCCCAACGGCGCGCGGATCGAAGTCCGGCACCCCCAGCGTCGCGCTGATTTCGTCGTCGGAGCGATAGCGGGTCTCGACGCTGCCGCCGGCAGTCTCCAGGTGAAGCTCGTGGCGTGCTCCCTCGTGGCGCGACAGCCAGAGCGCCACGGCCCGCATGCCGTTGCCGCACTGCTCGGCCCGGCTGCCGTCGGCGTTGTGGATTTCGACGCGGCAGTGATGTCCCGGCCGGTCGCTCGGGCGCAGCACCAGCAGTTGATCGAAGCCCACGCCGCGGCGCCGGTCGGCCCACTGCCTGACTTGTCCAGGCCCGGGCTCGAAGTCGCGCTGCCGGGCGTCGACGAGCATGAAGTCGTTGCCCAGGGCCTCGAGCTTGAAGAACGCCAGCGCGTCGTTGCGTTCCTCGGGCATCGGATCAGGCTTCCGAATCTCCGGTCGTGGATTCTTCGCGCTCGTCTTCGTTCGGTTCCGGGGCCGGTGCCGTCGCCTCGTCGCCGGGCAGGTACAGGTCGCCCTTGAGGCCGCAACCGGAAACCGACAGCGCTGCCAGGGACAACAGGACGGCAGCGAGGGCGGTTAAACTTGAGCGCATGAACGACTCCAGTGATCAGAAACTTGAACGCGTGATGCTCGAGACCGGGGACGCCCCGCGGCATGCCGTCATCTGGCTGCACGGGCTCGGCGCCGACGGGCATGACTTCGAACCGATTGTACCGCAGCTGGCCAGCGCCTCTCGGCGTCCGGTGCGCTTCGTATTTCCGCATGCGCCGGTCCGCCCGGTGACCATCAACGGGGGCATGGCCATGCGCGCCTGGTACGACATCCTGGGCGTCGACATCGATCGCGACCAGGACATGGCCGGAATCCGGGCGTCCATCCAGGCCGTCGACGGCCTGATCGACGAGCAGGAAGCCGACGGCATCGCGCCGGGTAACATCGTTCTGGCCGGATTCTCGCAGGGCGGCGCCATCGCGCTTCGCTGCGGCCTGGCCCGATCCGAGCCCCTGGCCGGCCTGATCGGCTTGTCGACCTACCTGGTCGAAGCCGACGGCCTGCCGGACTGGGCCGGCCCTGACGCCCGCGCCATGCCGCTGTTCATCGGCCACGGAACCCAGGACCCGATCGTGCCGGTCGGCCTCGGGGAAGCCAGTGCGCGCCGCCTGCGGTCGGCCGGCTTCGATGTCGAGTGGCAGACCTGGCCCATGCCGCACGCGGTCTGCGCCGAGGAGGTCCAGGCGATCGACGGCTGGCTGGAGAAGCGACTTTCGTGAGCGATCTGCGCGCTCTCATCGTCGATGACGAAAAGCCGGCAGCGGACCGGCTGGCGCGTCTTCTCGAAGACCAGTCCTGCGTCGAATCCTGCGGCGTGGTCATGCAGGCCGATCGCGTGCTCGAGCGATGCCGTGAGCTGTTGCCCGACGTCGTCCTTCTGGACGTGGAGATGCCCGGCCTGGACGGCATCGAAGTGGCGCGGGAGTTGCGTCGACTGGAGAGCGCGCCTGCGGTCATCTTCGTAACGGCCTACGAGCAGTACGCGGTCGATGCCTTCGAGTTGGCTGCCGTGGACTACCTGGTCAAGCCGGTGCGCAGCGATCGGCTGGGGCGCGCACTCGAACGGGCCCGCAACCGGCCGATCGACCCTCGGGCCACGCTGCGCACGCGCCTGGGCGACCGGGTGCTCTCCATCCCGGTGGTCGACATCCGCGCACTGGTCGCCGAAGACAAGTACACCGTCGTGCACTTCGACAAGGGCGAGGCCCTGGTCGATGACTCCCTGGTCAGCCTCGAGCAGCGCTTCGCCCGGCAGTTCATTCGCATCCACCGCAAGGCGCTCGTGGCCCGGCGATATCTCAGGGGACTGTTCCGCGACGAACAGGGGCAGGAGCGCGTCGAGCTCGAGGGCAGCCATTGCCATCCACCGGTCAGCCGGCGCAACCTGGCATTGGTCCGCCAGGTGCTGGACGGCCGAGAACACGGAGATTCCTGAAAGAATGAAGAAGCTCAGAATCGCGACCCGCAAGTCCAAGCTGGCGCTTTGGCAGACCGAGCATGTCGCGCAGCGAATTCGCGACCATCATCCCGACGTGGAGGTCACGCTGGTGCCGCTCAGCACGCGCGGCGACGAAGTGCTGGATCGATCCCTGGCGGAAATCGGCGGAAAGGGCCTGTTCCTGAAGGAACTCGAGCGCGCCATTCTCGACGGCGAGGCCGACATCGCCGTGCACTCGCTCAAGGATGTGCCGGCAGAACCCTCGGAGGACTTCGACCTGGCGGCCTTCCTGCCGCGGGCCGACTGGCGCGACTGGTGGATCACTCGCGACGGGGCCACGCCGGAAGACCTGCCGCCCGGCTCCAGGGTTGGCACCGCCAGCCTCAGGCGCCAGAGTCAGCTGCTCGCCCGCTTTCCCCACCTGGAGGTCGTGACCGTGCGCGGCAACGTGCAGACGCGCCTGGCCAAGCTCGATTCCGGGGAGGTGGATGCCCTGATCCTGGCCGCGGCAGGGCTGCAGCGGCTGGAAATCGATCGTGAGCACACGCTGCCGCTCGAGCCGCCCACGTTCCTGCCCTCGGCAGGGCAGGGCGTGATCGTGGTTCAGTGCCGCGCCGGGGAGTCCCGCACGCTGGAAATGCTCCAGTCGCTCAACTGTCGGGATACCTTCGACATCATGTGCGCAGAGCGGGCGGTCGTGGCCGAGCTGGGCGGCGACTGCCGCATGCCGCTGGCGGCGTTCGCCCGCCTGGACGGGGATCGCATTCTGCTCGAAGCCCGCCTGGCCAGCCCCGACGGCGGCGAGGTGCTCGACGCGCGCGTCGAGGGCGATCGTTCCGAGGCCGAGAATCTGGGGCGAAAAGCGGCGCGCTCGCTCCTTGAACAGGGTGGAACGAGAATCCTGTCACAGATTTGAAGATCGCCTTGATTTTGTGCCTGCTCGGTATGGACATCGAGCGGTAGTTGTGTCAGAGTTGCCCAAAAGGTGGAAACAGGGGCCGAGACGATTTGCTTTCCGGGCGTCACCCACGGTTCAGTTTGCTGAGGTGCGTCCCCCTACTGCCAACGCCAACACGCAAGCCCCCAGCACTTTGGCAAGTTGCGCCAGACGCCCGGAATTTTCTCCAGAAAGCCTGCCTCTCCGGCAGGCTTTTCTTTTTTCAGCGATCGGAGATAGGGTGACCCCATGCCAGAGCAGACACTGGTTCTGATTACGCGGACACGGCCCGCCGCCGAAAAGCTGGCCGAGCGTGTCGGTGAGCTCGGCCTGGAACCCCTCGAGTGTGCGCCGTTCCAGCTCGAGCCACCCGAGAATCCCGCCGCCGTGGCCGACGATCTCGCCACCACGCTACCGGCCGATCGCGTCATCCTCACCAGCCATGAAGCCGTTCGCCAGGCGGTCAGCCTGGTCGGTACCGAGTTGCTCAATCGAGCATTGATCGTCGTTCCGGGAGAGGGGACGGCCTCGATTGCCCGAGAACTGGGTCTCGACAACGTCATCTTTCCAGAGCGCCACGGCACCAGCGAGGCCATGCTGGCGATGCCGGAGTTGCGCGACGTCGAGGGACTGGAGATCCTGATCCTGGCCGCGGCCGGCGGGCGCAGCCTGATGGGCGAAGTGCTCGAACGCCGCGGCGCAGTGGTCGAGCGGATTCACGTCTATCGACGCGTCGCCAGCGACCTGCCGGCGGACGCTGCCGATCGGATCGCCGCGGCCGATTCGCTGGTGACCCTGGGCGCAAGTCTCGAGGCGGTGACCGGCCTGCTCGAAAAGCTGCCGCGACAGGCGGCCGACCGTGTACGCAGCGAACCGTTGATCGTGCCGTCCCGGCGTGTTGCCGAGTATGCGGCCAGGATGGGTTGCCGTCGTTGCGTGGAGGCCGGAGGTGCTTCCGATGAGGTCATGCTGTCGGCGCTCGAGCGACTCTGACACGCCTGACCCTGCGCGTTGCACCAAGCGCAGGGTCAACACCGTGGCGCTGTTTTGCGTTAATCTCGAAAGCCGTTTGCATGCGGGCTGCGTTCCCCCGATTACCCGATGAGCGAGCACAAGGAAGAGCAAGAGAATCAGGAGCCCGGGCCCGAGCCTGAAGAGGCGCCTGCGCAGGAATCCGAGTCCGAAGCCGAGCCGGCTCGGGCCACGTCGGAACCTGCGACGGTCGATCGGTCCGAGCCCCCTGCTCGTGGCGGCAATGCGCTGGCCTGGCTGGCCCTGTTGCTGGCGCTGGCTGCCGGCGGCCTGGCCGGCTGGCAATGGTGGAGCGCCCGGCAGAGTGACGACGCCACTGCGCTCGGTGTGCGAGTCGAAGAGCAGGCGTCCGCCGTCGAATCCCAATCCCGGTCGCTCGGCGATCTCGGGCAGAGAGTCGAGAGCCTGGAATCGAGTCTCGAGGAGCTGGCAAAGCGACTGGACGAGCGCGATTTCGATCCGGCGGCGCTCCGCGAAAGCCTGCAGGACCAGTCCGACGCCATTGCGGATCTGCGGCAGCAGCTCGAAGGCGCTACCGGACGCTTCGAGCGGACCGTTTCCGAGCTCAGGTCGAGCATCGAGGAAGCAGGCGCCGATCGCGCCGACCGGATCGACGAATCCCTGGCCGATGCCCGCTTCCGTCTGGCGCTCGTCGAGGTCGCCGGTCTGCTGCGGATCGGCCAGTCGCGTGCCGAACTCGCGGCCGATTCCGCCGGGGCCGTGGTGGCCTACCGGCAGGCCCGATCAAGGCTCGAGCGTCTGGAAGACGGGCGCGTGGAGCGGCTGCGGCAGCTGGTTGCCCGGGAGCTGGAGTCCCTTCGCGCGGTGGAAACCACCGACTGGGCCGGCCTGACGGGGCGCCTGTCAGCCCTGGAACAACAGTCGGCCGCGTGGCCGCTCGCCGGGCGGGATACGCAGTCTGTCGAGTCGGCCGATTCGTCCGGATCCGGAGACGAGGCCGATGGCGGCTGGTGGTCGGATATCCGGAGAGGTCTGGGCGGGCTGGTCCGAATCTCGTCGCGTGAAGCCGCACCGCTGACCCCCGCTGCGGTCGAGAGCGTGCGCGAGCGGCTCCGGTTGCATCTCGCGGCGGCCCAGTCGGCCGCGGCCCGCCGAAATACCGAAGAGATGAAGTTTCAGCTGGTTGCGGCCGCGCAACTGCTCGAAGACCATTTCGATAACTCCGCGGAGCCGGTCAAGCGGGCCCTGGAAAGCATCGAGTCGGCCGCGTCCGTCGAAGCGCCGTCTCTGCCCGACCTGGGTGACGCCCTGGCCGAAGCCGAGAATCGCCTGGACGCCTCGTGAAGCGACTGCTGGTCATTCTTCTGGTGGTTGCAGCGCTGGTGATCACAGCGCTCGTCGCCCCGTATCTCGCCGAGGATCCCGGCCACGTCCAGCTCGATATCGGGCAGTGGCGCCTGGAGATGTCGGTGCTTGTGCTCGTCGGCGGCATACTGCTCATCTGGATCGCGCTTTCCCTGCTGGTCGGTCTCGTCCGCTTGCCGACACGACTGATCCGAAAGGCGCGCGAACGCCGGTCCCGCCGACAGCTCGAAAAAGGGTTCCTGGCCCTGACCGAGGGCGACTGGCCGGCCGCCGAGCGGGCACTTCAGAAGTCCCTGAGCTACCGCGACTCCACCGCGGGTTACCTGGCCGCGGCCCGCGCGGCGCAGGGCCGGGGCGACCAGCCCGGGCGCGACCGCTGGCTCGAACAGGCCGACAGCCCGTTCGGCCGTCGCCACTTCGTCACCGGCCTGGCGCGCGCCCGGCTGCTGGCAGCCGAGGGCAGGGGCGACGAGGCCACGGCGCTTCTCGAGACGCTGCACCTGAAGAAGCCACGCCACGCCGGCGTATTGCGGCTGCTGCTGGAGAACTACCAGGAGCTGGGTCGCTGGCGCGATCTGCGCCTGCTCACCCCTGCGCTCCGGCGCGCCGGCGTGGTCGACCGCGACCGCGCGACGGAACTGGCCGCGCTCGCAGCGCAGCGTGAGCTGGACGCAAGCTTCGACATCGACCGCCTCGAGTCGGGCTGGAAGGAGTTGCCGCGCAAGATGCGCCAGCGCCGCGAACTTGTCGCCGCGTACGCGCGCCGCGCGTCTGAACTTGGACGGACCGCCCGCGCCTCCGGCCTGCTCGAGCGCCATCTCTCGGGCGAACCGGATGACGAACTGCTTGCCCTCTATGCTGCCGCCGGCGATGAAGGCGAGAGAACGCACCGGATCAGGCAGTGCGAGAAGTGGCTGGAGTCGCATCCCGAACATGTCGGCCTGCAGGAAACGCTGGGCCTGCTCTATCTCGAGGACCGCCAGTACGATCGCGCGCAGGCTTGCCTGGAACGGGTCGTCAGGGAAAGGCCCAACAGTCGGGCCTACGCTGCGCTCGGCCGCGTTCTCGACCGCGCCGGCAAGCTCGAGGCGGCGGCGCAGTGCTACCGTAATGCGCTGCGCCTGCGCGACGGCCGCGGCGCCGAGCCGCTACCTCCCCCCGCGTAACTCGGGACGCGGCGGCTGTCGCTCACGCGCTCCTTCGTTCACTCGTTCCGGCGCGGAAGTTAATGCGGGCCGGCTGCGCCGGGAGGGACTGGTAGCGCAGAAGTTCTCTGGAATGGCCTCACGCAGAGGCGCAAAGGCGCAAGGGTCGCAGAGGAAAAGAAAGGACTTGTAAGAGAGGTCGAGCGCAACGCATCGTCTTCTGTTCTGATTTGTCGAGACCCGCACTGAGACCGGTCGCGCCAATCTCGCGCACGCCCCCGACGCGAGCGGCGCCGGAACCAAAAAACCAAAAAACCAAAGAACCAAAGAACCAAAGAACGAATGAACGAATGAACGATCGCGGCCGCGTCAGCGGCCGCTGATCAACCAGTGCATGGAAAACAACCCGTCGGGGTCGAACCAGACCTTTTCGGAGCGCAGCCCGGCCTGTTCGGCCAGGGACTTGAACGACGCCACCGAATACTTGTGGCTGCTCTCGGTATGGATCGAGTCTCCGGCGGCGAACTCGAAGGACCGGCCGTCGATGACGATCGTGGTGGGGTAGCGGGCGACCAGGTGCATCTCGATACGCTCGAGTGAGTCGTAGTAGCGCGCTTCGTGGACGAAGGCCTCGGCGTCGATCTCGGCGTCGATTTCGCGGCGCATGCGCTCGAGGAGATTGCGGTTGAAGGCCGCCGTGATGCCGCCGGCGTCGTCGTAAGCCGCCAGTAGCCGCTCGAGCGGCTTGACCAGGTCGACGCCGATCAGGACGGCACCCGAGGGGGCGGCGATGCGGCGCAGGCGGTCGAGAAAGGCGACGGCGTCTTCGTGCTCGAAATTGCTGATGGTCGAGCCCGGGAAATACACCACGCGCATTCGCGCGGGCGGATCGAGTGCAAGCGCTTCGGAGGCGATGGGTCGGGTGTAGTCCGCCTGGACGGGGCGAATCTCGATTGCGGGAAATGCGGCTTCGAGATCCCGCGTGGACTGGGCCAACGCGGCCGCTGAGATCTCGATCGGTGTATAGGCGCGCGGCGAATCGAGGCTGGCCAGCAGTACCCGGGTCTTGATGCCGGCGCCCGATCCGAGTTCGATGACGTGGGCGTTGGGGCCGATCATGGACGCGATCTCGTCCATGTGAGTCTCGTGCAGGGCGAGGTCCGCGCGGGTGACGTAGTACTCGGGCGTTTCGCAGATGCGCTCGAACAGGTCCGAGCCCTTGGCGTCGTAGAGATACTTGCAGGGAATCGTCGGTGGGTCGGCCGACAGGCCGGCCAGCACGTCCTCACGAAAGGCTTCGCTCCCGGATGTGTCGCTCATGCACGGCGTGCCAGGCGGATTCCGCTGAACTGCCAGCGGTCGGGCGGATAAAAGAAGTTCCGGTAGGTGGCGCGGACATGGCCTTTCGGCGTGGCGCAACTGCCGCCGCGCAGTACCATCTGGTTGGCCATGAACTTGCCGTTGTACTCGCCCACGGCGCCGCGCGGGGCCTGGAAGCCGGGGTAGGGCGCATAGCTCGAAGCCGTCCACTCCCAGACGTTGCCGAACATGCCGGCGGGCGAGCCGTTGCGGTCTTCGGTCACTGCGGTGGGGTGGAGGCGCCCGTCGTCGGCGAAAGGTCCGTTGCCGTCGGTTGCCGACCCGGCGGCGATTTCCCATTCGGCTTCCGTCGGCAGGCGCGCGCCGGCCCACTGGGCGTAGGCGAAGGCCTCGTAAAAGCTGACGTGGGCCAGGGTTTCGTCTTCATCGACGGGCCGAAGGCCGCCGAGCGTGTACTGCCACCAGCGACCGTCGTCGTCCCGCTGCCAGTACAGGGGGGCATCGATGCGGGTCTCCTGCAGCCAGGCCCAGCCGTCGGACAGCCACAGGTCCGCCTTCCCATAGCCACCGTCTTCCATGAAGGCAAGATATTCGCCGCACGTCACGGGTCGCGAGGCCAGTTGGAAGGACTCGACGACCTCGCGATGGCGCGGCATCTCATTGTCGAAGCAGAAGCGGCCGTCGTCGAAGGCGCCGATTTGAGCGATGCGCTCTTCGAAGCCGATCCAGCGCAGCTCAGCGGCCTCCCTTTCCGCCGCCGCCGGGCGGTCCGTCCACGCCGGATGAAGCGGGTTTTGCGAGAAGCCGTGCTTGAGGTCGGTGGCGATCAGCTCCTGGTGCTGCTGTTCGTGGTTGAGCCCGAGACGCACGATCGCGGCCAGCTCTTGCCAGCGCTCGATCGGTGCGCTCTCGATGAGTTCAACGACGGCCTGGTCGACGGCGCTGCGATAGCGGCCGACCTCCCCGACGTCGGGGCGCGAGATCAGGCCGCGTTGCGGACGCGGGTATTGCTCGCCCACGCCGTTGTAGTAGGAATTGAACAGGTATGCCCAGGCGGGATCGATCTCGCGCCAGTCGGCGTGGTGGGGTTTGAGAACGAAGGTCTCGAAGAACCAGGTGGTATGCGCCCGATGCCACTTGACCGGGCTGGCACCGGGCATCGACTGGATGTTCTGGTCCTCCGCAGTCAGCGTGGCGGCCAGGTTTTCGGTGGCGGCGCGAACGGCCAGAAAGTCGCGCGTGAGCCGTTCGCGGGAAATCGCGTCGACTGCCAGATCGTTGCACGCAGGAACCGGCTCGGCACGCGGTGCCGGTGCAGCACGGAGTTGCGCGCCGGCCTCGGTCATCAGTCGATATCGTACTTCTTGAGCTTGTAGCGCAGGGATCTGAACGAAATGCCCAACTGGCGGGCGGCCTCGGTCTTGTTGTACTTGGCCTCGACCAGGGCTTTTTCCAGGATGCGTCTTTCGATGTCTTCCATGTAATCGTCCAGGCTGCGGTCCTCGGGCGGGCTGACGTCGACGTTGTCCTCGTCGAGCATGCCCTGGTCGATATTGAGATCCTCGACACTGATTTCGTCGCCCTCGCACATGGTGACGGCGCGTTGGAGGATGTTGACCAGTTCCCGAACGTTACCCGAGAACCTGTGATTCTGGAGTGCATCCATGGCCGCGGTGCTGAGCTTGCGCGGCGTCTCGCCCCACTGTTCGCCGATCACGCCCAGGAAGTGTTCGGCCAGCAGCCTGATGTCGCCGCGGCGATCGCGCAGGCTGGGCATGGGCAGGTCGATCACGTTGAGGCGGTAGTACAGGTCGTTGCGGAATTCACCGGACTCCACCAGCGGCTTGAGCGCCTTGTGGGTGGCCGAGAGAATGCGCACATCGATCTTGATTTCCTCGCGCCCCCCGATCGGGCGCACGGTCTTTTCCTGGATGACCCGCAGCAGTTTGACCTGCATGTTCAGCGGCAGGTCGGCGACCTCGTCGAGGAACAGTGTGCCGCCGTTGGCGGCCTGGAACAGGCCTTCCTTGTCGGCGTCGGCACCGGTGAAGCTGCCTTTCATGTGGCCGAAGAACTCGCTTTCCATCAGTTCCGACGGAATGGCCCCGCAGTTGACGGCCACGAAGGGCTGCTCGGCTCGGGGACCGAGGTCGTGGATCAGCTGAGCCGCCAGCTCCTTGCCGGTGCCCGATTCACCGCTGATGAGCACCGGGGCCTGGCTGCGGGCCAGCTTGGTGATTGTCTGGCGAACCCGGTCCATCGCCTGCGACCGTCCCACCAGGCGCTGCCTCAACAGGCTTTCGCCGCCCGGCGTTCCGGCCGAGATTTCCGTTTCCGCCTCGGCTTGCGCCTTGGCCTTGGATTTGTCCTTGCTCGCTTCGGGCTTCGGCGGCGCCATTTCGGCGTCGTCCTGCCTGAGCTTGATGGCCGTGCGCACCATGTTGCGCAGCACTTCCAGGTCGACGGGCTTGGACACGAAGTCGAAAGCGCCGTACTTCAGCGCGGTCACCGCGTCGTCGACCTTGCCGTAGGCGGTGATCATCGCGACCGGCATGTGCGGGTAGTCGCGCGAGATTTCCTTGATCAGGCTCAGCCCGTTGCCGTCGGGCAGCCGCATGTCGGTCAGGCAGAAGGCGTAATCGGTGCCGTTGGCCAGCAGGCGGCGGGCGGTCGAGAGATCCTCGGCGGTCTCGACGTCCAGGCCCATGCGGGTGAGCGTCATGTCGAGCAGCTCCCGCAGGTCCGGTTCGTCGTCCACCACCAAAGCGCGCATTTCGCTCATTGCCATCCTCGAGTTTCAGCGTTCAGTCGAATTCAGCCCGCGGCCCGCTTCGCCCGCGTCGGCTGTTTGCTGATCCGACCGGCGACTTCCCCCGACTCCGGTCGTCGCAGCAGGATACGGAAGCAGGCGCCGCTGTTGGGCACCTGCACGTACTCCAGCGGCGCCTGGTTGGCGTCGCAGAGCTGCCTCGCCAGGTACAGGCCGAGGCCGGACCCCTGCTTGTGCGTCGTGAAGAAGGGCTCGAACACCTGCGAGCGCTTCTCCAGCGGAATGCCCGGTCCATTGTCGATGATATCCAGCGCGATTTCACGATGCCCGCGGATGGGGCTCACGCGCAGCGTGATGACCACTTCCCGGTCTTCGGTGCGTGCGTGCTTGAGCGCGTTTTCCATCAGGTTCCAGACCGCCTGGCTGAGCTGGCTGGCGTCGATCAGGACCATGATGGCGGCCGACGGCACTTCGAGCCTGACACGGCTGGAATCGAGCTTGTGGTAGCGGCGGAAGTCGCCGGCCAGCTTGCGAATCCAGCTGATCAGGTTGACCGACTCGATGCGCGCCCGCTCGCGACGGGAGAGCTTGAGCACGTTTTCGACGATGTCGTTCATGCGCGCTGCGTGATTGAGCATCATGCCGACGAGCTTGCGGTCGGCCTTGTTGAGGTCTTCCGACTCGTCGATTAGCTGGGCGGCGTGGCTGAGTGCGCCCAGCGGGTTCCGGATCTCGTGGGCGATGCTGGCCGACAGCCGGGCCAGGGAGGCCTGGGCCAGGTCGCGAGCGCGCCGGCTGACCACCGAGGTGTCCTCGAGGAAGATGAGCGTGGCCTCGGTCTCGTTAACCCCCGGCATCGTCAGCATCGTCGGCACCACCGCCGACTGGGTCGACTGCAGGAGCAGGCCCTCGTCCTCGGTCTTGCCGGTCTTGCGCCAGCGCTCGAGCCGTTCGGCCAGGGGCGGTGCGATCGTGCGCAGGTTGCGGTCGTTGACCGGCGGATTGCCCAGCAGGTACCAGGCGGCCTCGTTCATCTGCCGGATCCGGTCCTGGGAGTCGACCACCAGCACGCCCGAGCGCAGTTTGTGAATGATGAGCTCGTTGATGTGGCCGAGGTTGGCCAGGTCGAGCCCGCGCCGCTCGGCCAGGAGCTTGTACTCGCGTCCCCAGCGGCCGAGCAGGGAGGCGCCGACGGCGATGCCGAAAGCGCCCACCCCGTAGAGGGCCGCCTGGAACAGAGAACGCGCTTCCAGCGCCCCGCGCTGGCTCAGCCAGGCGTCCAACAGCAGGCCCAGCGTCACCAGCGATGCGAACAGCAGCGTGGTGCGCAGATCGAGGATCAGGCCGGCGATGCCGACGGTGAACAGCAGCAGGATGACCAGCGCGCTCTCGATGCCGCCGAAAGCATGCAGAATCAGCCCGATCAGGATCAGGTCGCTGGCGAGGGAGAAGGAGGCGAGTTCGGAGACGTCGATACTGCGCCGCAGGTGAAACACCAGAAAGCCGATTGCACTGCCGGCATAGGTCAGCGCGGCCGCCTGCGCCAGGAAGATGCGGTAGCCCTGGATCTCCCCGGCCAGCGGGCTGAACACGGCGATGAGCGCGGCAATGGAGACCAGCACCCGGAACGCATTCAGGTAGTGCAGGGCACGGCCTACCACCTCCTCGTCGGCCACCAGTGTGCCGAATGTCTTCAAGCTCCGATCTCCTGGTCCTGCGCCGTTCAGGGTCGTGTATGCCGCCGACGTGGGCGTCTTCTTGCGCCCTTAGGCGGTCCATTCTGCCGACGAGTATACTACCCCCTACGCCGCTGTACCGACACCCGGGGCGGGCGCGATGGCGCCGGCTTTCGACGCTGCGCGGCGGCTAGTGCCTTCGGACGGCGGTGCGGAGCGGCCCCGTTTCCCGGAACAGGGCCGCTCGAGCGGCCGCGGTTTGATAAATGGGCCGGCTTGTTCCAGAATACGCCGGTTTCGGCGAGGCCGGCCACGGGGCCGCGCGCCGATTTTTCGGATCGAATCAATCCAATCATCACCAACGGGTTTTCCAAGCATGAATTTTCACGAGTACCAGGCCAAGGAGCTGTTCGAGCAGTACGGTATTCCCGTGCCGCGCGGAGAGCTGGCAACAACCGTCGATGAGGCCGTCGCGGCGGCCAAGCAGCTCGGCGGCAGCGAGTGGGTGATCAAGGCCCAGGTCCACGCAGGCGGCCGCGGCAAGGCCGGCGGGGTCAAGCTGGTTTCCAGCCTCGACGAAGTGCGCGAGGCCGCGGAAAAGATGCTCGGCATGAACATCGAGACCTACCAGACGGGCGGCCGTGCGCTGCCGGTCAACTCGGTTCTGGTCGCCGAAGCCACCGACATCAAGCAGGAGCTCTACCTGGGCGCCCTGGTCGACCGCGCGCAGAAGTCGGTGGTGTTCATGGGATCGGCCGCCGGTGGCGTCGACATCGAGCAGGTCGCTTCGGAGTCGCCCGAGAAGATCATTACCGCGCCGGTCGACACGGCCGCCGGCTTCATGCCCTACCAGGCGCGCCACATCGGTTTCCGCATGGGCCTCAACGCCAAGCAGGTCAAGCAGCTGGTCAAGATCATGAGCGGTCTCTATCGCCTGTTCATGGAAAAGGACATCAGCCTCATCGAGGTCAACCCGCTGATCATCGACGGTAACGGCGACCTGAGCGCGCTCGACGCCAAGCTCAACGCCGACGACAACGCGCTGTTCCGCCACGCCGACATCGCCGAGATGCGCGACGAATCGCAGGAAGACCCGACCGAGCTGGCCGCGAGCAAGCACGATCTCAACTACGTCACGCTCGACGGCAATATCGCCTGCATGGTCAACGGCGCCGGGCTCGCGATGGCGACCATGGACGTGATCAAGCTCGCCGGCGGCGAGCCGGCCAACTTCCTCGACGTCGGCGGCGGCACCAACGCCGAACGCGTCAAGGAGGCCTTCAAGCTGATTCTCTCCGGCGACAACGTCAAGGCCATCCTGGTCAACATCTTCGGCGGCATCGTCCGTTGCGACGCGATTGCCGAGGGCATCATCGAAGCGGTCAAGGATGTCGAGATGGACGTTCCGCTGGTTGTGCGCCTGGAAGGCACCAACGTGGACAAGGGCAAGGAAATGCTTGCCAACAGCGACTTCGACATCATCCCCGCCGACGATCTCAATGACGGTGCGCGCAAGGCCGTGGAAGCGGCGGGCGCCTGAAGGAATTAGCAATGAGTGTATTGATCGACAGCAAGACCAAGGTCATCTGCCAGGGCTTCACGGGTAGCCAGGGCACCTTCCATTCCGAGCAGGCCATCGCCTACGGCACGCGCATGGTCGGCGGCGTCACGCCGGGCAAGGGCGGCCAGGAGCATCTGGGCCTGCCGGTGTTCAACACCGTCGACGAAGCCGTCGAGGAAACCGCCGCGGACGCGTCGATGATCTTCGTGCCGCCGCCGTTTGCGGCCGATGCCATTCTCGAGGCCGCCGACGCCGGCGTGCGCGTGATCGTGTGCATCACCGAGGGCATTCCGGTACTCGACATGATGCGCGTCAAGGCCGCGCTCAACAACTACGACGACGTGACCCTGATCGGGCCGAACTGCCCGGGCATCATCACGCCCGACGAGTGCAAGATCGGCATCATGCCGGGCCAGATCCACAAGAAGGGCAGGATCGGCGTCGTGTCCCGTTCGGGCACGCTGACCTACGAGGCGGTCTACCAGACCACCCAGGTGGGCCTGGGTCAGTCGACCTGCATCGGCATCGGCGGCGATCCCATCCAGGGCATGAACTTCGTCGATTGTCTATCGCTGTTCCAGGAAGATCCCGAGACCGAAGGGATCATCATGGTCGGCGAGATCGGCGGTTCGGCCGAGGAAGAGGCCGCCGAGTTCATCGCCGACCACGTCACCAAGCCCGTAGCCGCCTATATCGCCGGCGTTACCGCGCCTCCCGGCAAGCGCATGGGCCATGCCGGCGCCATCATCGCCGGGGGCAAGGGCACGGCCGAGGCCAAGTACGCGGCGCTCGAGGAGGCCGGTGTCACCACGGTGCGCTCGCCGGTCGAGCTCGGCGACGCGATCGCCGGCCGGTTGAAGTAACGATAAAGGGTTCGGGTTTCAGGTTTCAGGTTTCAGGACGAGCGGGGCTCGGGTTTCCTGAAACCTGAACACTGAACCCTGAAACCTGGAGCCTTTATGCTTCGAATTGCACTCGCGCAGGACGACTTCCGGGTCGGCCACATCACGGGGAATGCCGGGAGAATCCTGGCGCAGATCGCGAGGGCGAGGGACGAGCTCGGCGCCGACCTGATCGTCTTTCCGGAGCTGGCGCTGACGGGTTATCCGCCCGAGGACCTGGTGCTCAGACCGGGTTTCATGCGGTCGGCCGCTTCGGCCCTGAGTGAACTGGCAGGGCAGGTTCACGGCATCGACGCCGTCATTGGTCATCCCCGTGCCGAAGGCGACAAGCGATTCAATTCCGTCTCCTGGCTTCGCGACGGCGAAGTCATCGGCACCTACGACAAGTGGGATCTGCCGAACTACGCGGTTTTCGATGAGCGGCGATACTTCGTTCCGGGCGAGGCACCGCTGGTCGTCGAGGTCGACGGCGTGAAAGTCGGGGTGATCATCTGCGAAGACACCTGGACGCCCGAGGCTGCCCGCGCCGCGCGCGAAGCCGGCGCCGAGATCATCGTGTCGGCCAATGCCTCGCCCTTTTACGAGGGCAAGCACGCCGATCGCGCCCGTATCCTCTCCGAACGGCATGCCGAGACCGGCCTGCCGCTGATCTACCTCAACTGCGTCGGCGGCCAGGACGAGCTCGTTTTCGACGGCCATTCGATGGCGATCGATCGCCACGGTGCGCTCTCCGAGCCGGCGCCATTGTGTGCGGAAGCAATGCTGTGCGTCGGTTTCGACCGGGAATCCGGACGCTTCGACTATCGCCACTGGCCGGCGGGCAAAACCGAGCGACTTCCGGTCGTCTGGGAAGTGCTCAAGCGGGGCCTGCGCGACTACACCCTCAAGAACGGCTTCGAGTCGGTCGTTTTCGGCCTGTCGGGCGGCATCGATTCCGCGCTGACCATGGCCATCGCGGTCGATGCCCTGGGTGCCGAGCGCGTCCTGCCGGTGATGATGCCCTCCAGGCACACCTCCGAGTTGTCGCTGATTCTCGCAAGCGAGCAGATCGAGATGCTCGGCACGCGTTTCGAGAACATCTCGATCGAGCCGATCTACCAGGCGCAGCTCAAGCAGTTGGCCGAGGTCTTCGAAGGCACGCGCGAGAACTTCACCGAAGAGAACCTGCAGGCGCGCGCTCGCGGCAACGTCGTCATGGCCCTGTCCAACAAGTTCGGTCATCTGCCGCTGGCGACCAGCAACAAGAGCGAACTGGCGGTGGGCTATTCGACGATCTACGGCGACATGTGCGGTGGGTACAGTCCGATCAAGGACGTTCTCAAGACGCTGGTCTACGAGCTAGCCGAGTGGCGCAACACGGTCTCGGAGGCCATCCCGCGCGGCGTGATCGAAAGGCCGCCCTCGGCCGAATTGCGCCCGGACCAGACCGACCAGGACAAGCTGCCGCCCTACGACGTGCTCGACGACATCATCACGCGCTACGTCGAGCAGGACCAGTCGATCGCCGAGATCGCCGAGGCCGATGCCGACGAGAAGATCGTCAGGCGCATCGCCGGGATGGTGCTCGCCTCGGAGTTCAAGCGTCGGCAGGGCGCCCCCGGGCCGCGCATAACCCGCAAGGCCTTCGGGCGTGATCGCCGTTATCCCATCACATCGGGCTGGCGGGACAGCGGCTGAGAGGCCGCCACGAAGTGCCCAAGGGGGGGGCACGTGACGAGGCCCGCGTAGGTCGGAGTCGTATCCACGACGGTCGGAGTATCCGGTCTGTACGCGAATGGCTGCGCGTGTCCCGGCCATCCGGGTCGCCCGAATGCAATCCGCGTTGAAGCCGGGGTAATATGTGATGGAGATCACAGAGCCTCGCCGCCTCGATGCCTGTACCGCATGCGCGAATGCCCACGATTCCGGCTGTCGGTTTCCGCGCCGGGATGCCTATCGACGGCTTCGAGCCGGTCCGGGTGCGCGTTGAGCGTTATGCGACCGGATCATTCGAGCGACGATGACCGCCGCGACGAAAATGCCGGATAGCCCCAGGGTTGCCCATTCTCGACTCCATGCCAGGCTATTCGGCGCGTTCAAGCTGACCGCGGCCGATGGTCGGGAAATCGGCGTAACCGGGAAACGTGCTCGGGCCCTGTTGGCGATCCTGTGCCTGGAGCCGGGCGTCGCCATCGAACGCGACCGGGTGTGCGAGTTGTTGTGGCGAGGAGGGTTCAGGGCGCAGGGCCGTGCCAGCCTGAGGCAGACACTGCTGGGCTTGAAGAAGCAGTTGTCGCCGATCATGCCGGATCTGCTCATCGCCACCCGCGAGCGTGTCGCCGTCAACGCCGCGATTGTGGGATCCGACCTGGCTGAACTGGAATCGGCCCTCACCCACGGCCCGAATCCGCGGGCCAGCGAGCTGCTGCTGGAAATCGGCGGCCGGCCGCTGCTCGGTCGACTGGATTTTGGGGAACCATTCCGGCAATGGCTCGAAGTTCGCCGCGCGCAGGTCGAGCAACGCCTGCAACGCGCCGTCGAGGACGCGCTCTCGGATTGGGAGCGTCGCGGAAATGATCGCGAGCGCGCGAGGCTTCTGGATGCCTGGAGGCTGCGGGATCCGGCCACCGGGGCCGCCCAATCCGAAACCAGAATCAGGGTTGCGGTGCTACCGTTCAAGTCCATCGATGCAGCCGATGAACAGGGTCATTTCGCCCAGGGTCTTTGCGAGGAACTGATCACCACCCTGGGGCAATCGCCCCAACTGCTGCTTGCCGGTCGCGGATCCTCGTTCAACTCGAAGGACTCCGAGCGGCCGCTGCCGGAAATCGCCCGTGCGCTCCATGTCTCTCACCTCATCCTGGGATCGGTCAGGCGTCGGGACAGCGAGCTGCGTGTTCATGTCAGCCTGGTGGAAGGCAGCAGCGGCTTCGAGTGCTGGTCGCAAGGCTATCGCGGGAATACGGGCAATCTATTCGGCCTGCAGGAAGACATCGCCCGGAGCGTGAGCCGTGAGCTTGCCCGAGCGCTCGGGCTGGAGATCGGACTGCCGGGGCCGCGTCCGACGACGCCGAACAAGGCAGCCTACGAGCTCTATCTCCAGGGTCGTGCGCTGACCGCGCGCGCGATCGGAGACGGCGTGCTGGACAAGGCCGTAGAACTGCTGGAGGCGTCCCTCGCTATCGACCCGGGGTTTGCCGCGTGCTGGACGGCACTGGCCGAGGCGCATGTCTACACGGCGGTCTACACGCCATGTCTTGACCGGCTCGAGAAGTCGGCCCGCATGGCCGAGTGCGCACGAAGGGCGATCGAACTGGATCAGGCTCAAGGTCACGCGCGCGCCATGCTGGGGATTCACTGCTGGACCCGGAACGATCCGATCGGCGCGCTCGATCTTGCGCACGAGGCCTACCGACTCGAGCCCGACAACCCTGATGTTGCGTTACGCCTGGGCTCGTTCCTGCTTTATATCGGGCGAACGCGCGAGGCGCTGCCCTACATCGAGGGCGCGATCGACCAGGACCCGGTCAACGGCCGCAACTTCGCGATGCTCTGTGTCGCCCAGTTCAATCTCGGCAATCTCGATGAAGCCGCCGCAGCCGGCCAGCGTATGGTCGATCTTGGCCTGCCCTCGATGTGGCTGGCGGTGGTCACCGCGGCATCGGGAAATCGCGAGCTCGCCGTGGAGCAGTACTGGCAGACAAGATTGTTGATGAACACCGTGATCTTTCCACCGGCCGGCACCAGGCCGCTCACCGGATCGACCCTCGACACCTACTGGCGAATGGCCGCCAGGGGCGTTTGCAGTGGACGGGCGGTCCACCGGAAGGTGTACTGCGCCATGCTCGATTACCTCCACGCAACCCTGCCGGATCCCTGCGATACCAGCATCGTCGCCCCGGCCATCTGGATGGGCTATGCCAGGATGGTATTCAAGACCCTGGGAACCCAGATCACCCCGGCCAACATGTATTGCCTGATGTCGCTCTGGGCCGATGTCGAACCCATCCGCCGGGTCCGTCGTCACCCGGAATTTCTCGCATTCGCCCAGCGCATCGGGCTGGTTGCGGCCTGGGACAAGTACGGCTGGCCGGACCTGCTTCCAGCACCGGACCGTGCCGGAAAGTCCCCTTGAAGCACACCCCGGTCAACGCCCATTGACGCAAAAATGACGCAAATTTGACGTTGGCGCCGTTGCTTCGGTGCCGACAGCGGTGCAGGCTAATGTGTGATGAATATCACATTAATTTGCACCGGCAGGGCACCATGAGCAATCTGGCCCCGATCGCAAGCGCTGAACGCCACGAGGCTCTGGACGCACTCAGGGGCTTTGCCCTGTTCGGCATCTTTCTGGCCAATATCCGCTTTTTCGCCGGTTGGGAGTTTCTCGGCGCGGAGCAGCGCAACGCCCTGGCCGGCCGCTCACACGAGCTGCTCGATTTCCTGCACCTGGCCGTCATCGACGGCAAGTTCTATACCCTGTTTTCCTTGCTCTTCGGGCTGGGCTTCGCGCTTCAGCTGCAGCGGCTGGAAGGGCGTGGTGCGGCCGCAAGCCGGATCTACCTGCGCCGCACGAGCATTCTGCTGGGCTTTGGCTTGATCCACCTGTTCGTGTTCTGGGTGGGCGACATTCTCACGCCTTATGCGCTGCTCGGTTTCGCGCTGCTCGCCATCCGTCACTGGACCGACCGGACCCTGCTGATCGTCGCGGGCCTTGCGTTGTTCGCGCCCATCGCCGGTTACGCCCTGTTCTGGGCGTTTGGCGTCGACCAGAGCCTGGGCTTGTACAACCTGGCCTACGCCATCATGCCGCCGGGCGCCCAGGATCCGTTGGTCGATCTTCGTCTCACGGACTGGAGCGAGCGGCTGCAATCCTCCTTTGCGCTTGGTGTGCTTCGCTTTGGCTATTTGTTCGATACCTGGCGCTGGCCAAAGCTGTTCGCGATCATGCTGCTCGGCCTGTGGGCCGGCCGCAGACTGATGCGTGGTGAACTGCTCGGCAATACCCGGCTGCTGGTCGGCGTGCTGGTCGTCGGCGGATTGTCGGGTGTCACCGCCGGCCCGATACTGGCTGCACTCGATGGCATCGGCTTTGACCGGCCGCATTCCCTGAACGGCTTGTATGCCGTGATCGCCTACACCTTTGCCGTGATCCCGCTCGGCCTGGCCTATGCGGCCGGGTTCGTGCTGCTGTGGCGCAGTGCTTCGAATAGCCTGCGGCTGCTCGCCGCGCCCGGGCGAATGGCGCTGACCAATTATCTGGGCCAGACCCTGGTCGGACTGACCGTCTTCTACGGCGTTGGCCTGGATCAGGCTGGGCAATGGTCGCTGCAGGCCCTGATCGGGTTTGCCTGCGCGGTCTACGCCGTTCAGGTCGCCCTCTCCAATCTGTGGCTCAAGTTCTATCAGTACGGACCGATGGAATGGCTGTGGCGAGCACTGACATACGGCACAGCGCCGACGCTGCGGCGAGCGATAGCGTCATGAAAGCGGGTCCTGACCACTTCGGAATGATTTCGTGCAGGAAAGAGGCTTGTCTACAAACAGCCGAGAAACACGGAAACGCAGTATGCAACTTCAACACTGTCAAACCAATAGAAGGACCTGATATGAAACGTTCAAGTCTCTTGCGCACATGCGCAATCACTTTCTCCATCTTTCTGGGTGTATTGATCGCCGCACCCGCTGCCGCACAGCTCGAGGCCTGGGAAGACTATGAAGTCTCGGACGCAGCCTGGAGCGTAACGATGATCAAGCTCGATCCGGGCACCCAGGACATCTACCTTGAAGGCCTGAAGTCGACCTGGGTGGCGGCCAACGACGTGGCCAAGTCGCTGGGTCATGTCGAAGATTACGCGATCTACGCCAACCAGGCGGTTGCGCAAGGCGCATTCGATCTTCTACTCGTCATCAAGTTTCCGAGTACCGAAATGATGGCGCCGAGTCGAGAACGATACAACGCGTTCATGGAAGCCTGGGGGCAGGAGAACATGGATGCGAGCAACGAAAAGGTGCTCGAACTTTACAACGAGATCCGTGAGATCCAGGGCGAGTATCTGCTTCGGGAGATCACGCTGAAGTGAGCTTGACGAACGCTGCGCTGCGAGGGATTCATCTCCTTGCAGCGCAGTGATCGCTCTCCCGGTGAGGAATGCAAGAACCCGGTCCATGCTGGGCATTCATGACCGCGCTTTCAAGGTAGTCCAGTCATGCGCAGTGACAATCCGCCACCGCCGCGCGAAGTCGTCTCGGTCGCCAGGGATTTCAAGGCGCTGTGGCTTGCCGGCGAACTCCACGCCGCCGGCGAAAAGTACTGGGACGACCATGTGGTCAGCATCGAGCCGCACGCGCTACCGGACGGCGGCGACCGGGTTTGCCGGGGTATCGAGGCGGTTCGTGCCAGAAACCTTTGCTGGCTTGCGACTCACGGCATCGAGGACTTGAGTATCGACGGTCCCTTCGTGACCGGCGATCACTTCGCATTGTTCGCCGACATGCTGATCGCCCATGCCGGCCGGCGCACGCCGCACAGTCGAATCGCTGTTTTCGTGGTGCGCAATGGCCGGATCATCGAGCAGCGCTTCTTCTATGAACAAGAAAAACCGAATGGCCGTGGCGCACCCTGACCTACGGGGCCCGGCCTGGATTCATCCGCACCGCAGCGCAAGCAAAGTCCACCTGAACGAGGAGAGAAGCCGATGGACAATCCTGTCCCCGAAGAAGACCTTCATCAGATCGAGCGGTTGATGGAAACCTACGTCGAAGGCGGCCGAACCGGCAGCGTCGAAATGCTACGCCCGATTTTCCACGAACTGGCCTCGATCTGCGGCTACGTCGGCCCGGATCTCTTCGCCCAGCCCATCGAGCAGTTCTACGACTGGCACCGGGAGAACGGCCCGGCCGCGGAACTCGCAACCGGCGACACCCGGATCGATGTGGAGGGTACGGCGGCGACGGTGCGCATCGAGCTCCATAACTGGACCGGCCACCGCTTTACCGACTTCTTTACGCTGGCCAGGATCGACGGCCGCTGGCAGATCATGAGCAAGGTTTTCTACCTGCATCCGGAGTGAAGAGAACGCCATGAGCCTCATCCCATCAACCCTGGAATTCCACAATGACAAGAATCTGCCTGGCCTTCGCTGCTCTGGTCTCTTCCGTAAGCGCCCATCCCGAACCCGAGAACGCGTCGCAGACCCGGGCGGTTGTTGAAACCGCCTATGCGGCATTCGCCCTGGGCGACACGGAGACCTTCGCCGGCCTGATGGCGCCGGAGATCGTCTGGGAAGAGGCCGAGGGCAACCCCTACGCCGATCTGAACCCCTACATCGGGCCTGAGGCCGTCATGTCGGGTTTGATGTCGCGCTTGCTCGACGACTGGGCGGGCATCAGCGTTACTCCCCGGGAGTTCGTCGTCGAGGGTGATCGAGTCGTCGCCTTCGGTCGCTACACCCAGGCATGGAAGGCCACCGGCAAGATGCTCGACATTCCGTTCGTGCATTCATGGACGGTGCAGGACGGCAAGATTGTCGCGTTCCGGCAGTACACCGACACAGCCGCGTTGGTGGCGACGATGAACGAGCCGTCGCCCGCGGGCGGTGTCAGGCAGTCGCATGTCGGTGGATTCGAGCAGGTCGCGCTGCTGCCGGCCAATCGTTCGTTGGTGCGGCCCGAAGACGGCGTGATGCTCGCCGACGGCACCCTGCTGGTCGCCGACCAGGTGCATGGTCTCGTCGCGCTGGGCCTCGATGGCGCCAAACGCGCGTTCGGCGATTTCGAAGCCGCAGGATACGTACACGAACCGCCGGATCGAAGCGCCGGCCCGAACGGCGTCGCGCTGGAGCCCGACGGGGTCCACGTGCTGGTCGCCGATGTTCTGACCGGGGCCATCTACCGCGTCAACAGTCGAACCGAGCAGGTCGTGCGGATTCATCAGCACGAGTTCGGCGTCAATTCGGCCCGGCGCGACCGCAGTGGCGCGGTCTGGTTTACCCAATCGACCGAGAACAACGGCCCGGATTCGGAAGCCCGGATGTTCGCGGCCGTTGATACGAAACCCATGGACGGCGCGCTCTTTCGCCTCTCGCCGACCAATGACCACGAGCCCTATCCCGAGCTCCAGCGCAAGGATCAAGGGCTGGATTTCGCCAACGGCCTGGCGATCGACGAGGAGCGCGGGTACCTGTACGTGGCAGAAACGATGGCCGATCGCATTCTTGGTTACCGATTGTCGGTGCTCACAGGCAAACTCTCGAACCGCCGTGTGATCGCAAGGGTTCCGACCCCGGACAACATCGAACTGGATGCCGCCGGTCGGCTCTGGGTTGCATCACCGATCGGGAACGCCCTGCTGATCGTCGAGCCGGAAACAGGTGAGTGGTCGACGGTTTTTCACCCTCGAACCCGGGCGCACGACCGCCTCATGCTCGAATGGCGGCGCCGGACGGAAGGCGGCGAGCCCAGGCTGGAACTGTTCGGGCCGGAGATGTGGGCGCCGCTGCCAGGGCTGCTTACCGGCGTGATCCTTACAAGCGACGACGGCCCGGTCTACCTGACCGGTTTGGGCAACGCCCTGGTCCAACTGACAAGGCCGCGTTAGCAGCCGCCGGCCTGGAGCTTGCTGCCCATTTGGTGCAGGCAGCCCGGGTTGCCTGTCCGGGATGCGACTTCGGCTTGAAGGGCGTTGGCGGACGAAAGGGCGCTACAATCCCTGCATGACACGCGTCGTCGACAGTCAGCGGCAGGATCGTCGTCATCGTGAGTTGGTTCGCGAGGCCTGCGCTCTGGTGGTGGCCGGTTTCGACGACTACAACGCCAGTTTCTCGGATATCACGCGCCGCGGGAAGCGGCGCTTCGAGCAGGGTGACCGGGCCGGCATGCGGGCCGATGTGGTTTCGCGCCTTGAGCTCTACGACCAGATCGTCGACGAGACCATTTCCCGTCTCGAGGGCCTGTTGGCCAACCGGCTGTTCTCGCGCAGCATCTGGCGCGACATGCGGGTGGCCTTCGCGAAGATGATCGAGCGAAAGCTGGACGCCGAACTCTACAAGACCTTCTTCAACACCATCACGCGGCGGTTGTTCAAGACGCGCGGCGTTGACCCCGCCATCGAGTTCGTGGCGTTCGATTTCCAGCCCAGCGACCGCATCACGCACCCGGTGGCGCGCTACACCTACATCGTCGGTGAGCGCCTGGCCGAGGTGTTCGCCCGGATTCTCGACGACTACCGTTTCTCGCTCCCATGGCTGGATGCCGAGCGCGATGCAGCGCGCCTGGCCGAGCGCATGGACCAGGTGCTCGAAGGCGACGAAGCGCTCTCGATCGAGCTGCTCGAGACGGTCTTCTACCGGGAGGGGCGCGCCTACCTCGTTGGCCGCGCCCTTGGGCGCACCCGCCATGTTCCCTGCGTGATTGCGCTGTGCCGCGAAGACAACGCCATCGTGGTTGACGCCCTGCTGACGCGTCGCCTGCAGCTGAGCATCCTGTTCGGCTATACCTACAGCTACTTCCTGGCCGACCTGCCGACGGTGGCCGATGCCGTTGTCTTTCTCCGCAGCCTGTTGCCCGACAAACCCGTCGACGAGCTCTACTCGGTGCTGGGACGCGCCAAGCAGGGCAAGACGGAACGCTATCGGGCCTTCCGCCGCCAGATGAGCGACCGTCCCGGGGAGCGTTTCGAGGTCGCCGCGGGCAAGCGGGGCATGGTCATGGCGGTATTCACGCTGCCGTCCTATCCGCTGGTCTTCAAGCTCCTGCGCGACAAGTTCGCGCCCGAGAAGACGATCAAGCGCCGCGAAGTGATCGAGCGCTACCAGCTGGTCCACCGTCACGACCGGGTGGGGCGGCTGCTCGACGTGCAGGAGTTCAAGTCGCTGCGCTTCGAGCGCGATCGCTTTTCGCCCGAGTTGCTCGAGGAACTGCTCGAAGAGTGTTCGCGGGTGGTTCGGGTCGACGGCGACGACCTGGTTATCCGGCACTGCTACGTCGAGCGTCGCGTGCGGCCGCTCGATCTGTATCTGTCCGAAGTGGAAGAAGCGAGCGCGCGCCAGGTGATGATCGACATGGGCCAGGCGCTCAAGGACCTGGCGCGCTCGAACATCTTCGCCGGCGACCTGCTGCCCAAGAACTTCGGGGTCACGCGCTCGGGCCGCGTCGTGTTCTACGACTACGACGAACTGGCGCTTCTGACCGACTGCCGTTTCCGCAAGATGCCCAGGGCCGAAGACGACATCGACGTCTACAACGACGAGACCTGGTTCCACGTGGCCGAAAATGACATCTTTCCGGAAGAGTTCCCGCGTTTCATGGCCCTCAAACGCGATTACCTGAAGGTGCTCGAAGAGGCCCACGGCGAACTGTTCGACGCCGGGTGGTGGCAGGATGTCCAGCAGCGGATCGCTTCCGGCGAAGCGCTGGATGTCGCGCCGTACGGGAATGAAGCGAGGTTGGTTCCATAAAGGGGTTCAGGGTTCAGTGTTCAGGTTTCAGGAAAATCAGCGTGGGGCTTCCGTCGCAGGTGGCGGGCGCTTCCGGTCGTGGGGGCGTGGATAGGTCTTTTGGGGTTCCGGGTTCGGGGTTCCGGAACGGCCCCGGTTTATTGCAGAGTCATCCGCTCGCACGGCGAACGGGTTGTCGGCACCGCACCATCGGCTTCGCCAAGCGCTCCTGAAACCTGAACACTGAAACCTGAAACCTCTCCTAATCGAGCTTGATACCGATCGCATCGCGCGCAGCCGTCGCCTTGCGTCGGGCCTCGTCGATGTCCTTGCCGAGTGCGAGCGTGACGCCCATGCGGCGGCGGCCGGCGACTTCGGGTTTGCCGAACAGGCGCAGGTCGGTGTCGGGTCGGGCCAGGGCGCGGTCGACGTTCTCGAACACGACCTGCTTAGACTCGCCCTCGACGAGCAGGGCCGCCGAGGCGCTCGGGCCGCGCTGGACGATGTGCGGGATCGGCAAGCCGAGTATGGCGCGGGCGTGCAGGGCGAATTCCGACAGATCCTGCGAGATCAGCGTCACCAGGCCGGTGTCGTGCGGTCGCGGCGAGACCTCGCTGAACCAGACCTCGTCGCCCTTGACGAAGAGTTCCACGCCGAAGACGCCGTGGCCGCCCAGGGCGTCGGTGACCGCGCCCGCGATCGCCTCGGCTTCCAGCCGGGCCATTTCGCTCATCGGCTGCGGCTGCCAGGATTCGCGATAGTCCCCGTCTTCCTGGGTGTGGCCGATGGGTTCGCAGAACAGGGTGCCGTCGGCGTGGCGTACCGTCAGCAGGGTGATCTCGTAGTCGAACTCAATGAGGCCCTCGACGATGACCTTGTCCTGTCGCTTGCGTCCGCCCGACTGGGCGTAGTCCCAGGCCGGACCGATCCCGGACTCGTCGCGGACCAGGCTCTGCCCTTTACCCGAAGACGACATGATCGGCTTGACCACGCAGGGCAGGCCGATCTCGGCCACGGCTTGTTCGAATTCCTCGCGCGTCTCGGCGAAGCGATAGGGCGAGGTCGGCAGTTCCAGTTCCTCGGCGGCCAGGCGCCGGATGCCCTCGCGGTTCATGGTCAGGTGGGCGGCACGAGCCGTCGGGATGACGTTGTAACCTTCCTTTTCGAGCAGCAACAGGGCATCGGTGGCGATGGCCTCGATTTCCGGCACGATCAGGTGCGGCCGGTCGAGCTCGACGATGCTGAGCACAGCCTGGGGGTCGAGCATGTCGATGACGTGGTGGCGGTGGGCGACGGCCATCGCAGGGGCATGGTCGTAACGATCGACGGCGATCACCTCGCAGCCCAGGCGCTGCAACTCGATGACCACTTCCTTGCCCAGCTCGCCGCTGCCGAGCAGCATCACGCGCTTTGCCGTGGGGGCGTGTGGTGTGCCGATGTCGGTCATGGTGTTCCCTCGCCCAAGAGCAAGTGGCGATCGAGAAATGCGGTGATGGTGCGGTAGACGTGCAGGCGCGGGCCCTCGCCGGCGATGGCGTGCTTCTCGCCGGGATAGGTCATCAGTTCGAAGGGAAAGGCGCGCGCCTGCAGGTCGTGCATCAATTTGGTCGAATGGGTGAACAGCACGTTGTCGTCGGCCATGCCGTGGATGAGCAGCAGGGGGTCGGTCATGGCCTCGGCGTAGTGCATCACGTTGCCCTGCTCGTAGACTTGCGGATGATCCTGCGGCCGGCCCATGTAGCGTTCCGTGTAGTGCGTGTCGTAGAGCGTCCAGTCGGTCACCGGCGCGACCGACACGCCGGCTGCGAAATCGCCGGGGTACTGAGCCAGCGCCAACAGGCTCATGTAGCCGCCGTAGCTCCAGCCGAAGATGCCGATGCGATCGGGATCGACGAAATCCTGCGATCGCAGCCAGTCGACGCCCACCATCTGATCGGGCATTTCCACCTGGCCGAGCTTGAGGTAGGCGGCGTCCTGGAAGGCCTTGCCCTGGCGCTCGACGCCGCGATTGTCCAGCGAAAAAACCACGTAGCCGCGCCTGGCCATGTACTGGTCGATGAGCAAGCGCCGCGACCAGCTGTCGGTGACCATTCGGTGCGTCGGGCCGCCGTAGACATGGACGAACACCGGGTAACGCCTTTCGGGATCGAAGCCGGCCGGGCGGATCAGGCGATAGTGAAGCTTGTGGCCCTGCGGCGCCACGATCGAGCCGAACTCGGTCGGCTGGTGACCATCCCGGTAGGGACCGTAGGGATGGTCGTCGTCGAGACGGTTCTCGACCAGCCAGGCCAGGCGCTCTCCGTCGACGGTGTGCAGCGACAGCTGCGGCGGCTGCCGGCTGCTTGAGAAGGTGTCGACGTAGACCCGGGCGTCAGCGTCCATGCCGACTTCGTGCCACCCCGAGCGGCGCGAGACGCGGTTGACGACTTCCGGCGACTGGGTCACCAGGGACTGCCGGTAGAGATGTTTTTCCGTTGTCGAGACTTCGGAGCCGGTGAAATACACCATCCCCATTTCCTCGTCGACACCGGCCAGGGCATCGACCTGCCAGGGGCCGTCGGTCAGCCGGCGGATGACCTCGCCTTCGTAGTCGTACAGATAGAGATGACGATAGCCGTCGCGTTCGGACGACCAGATGAACGCCGGCATCTCGGTCAGGAAACGCAGATCGTCGTGCAGGTTGACCCAGGTATCGCTGGTTTCGGTCAGCAAGGTGCGTGTCTCGCCGCTGTCGATGTTGGCGACCACCAGTTCCAGGGTCTGCTGGTCGCGACTCTGGCGCTGGAAACTCAGTTGCTCGGAGTTGGGCAACCACTTCACGCGCGGGATGTAGATATCGGTCTCGTCGCCAAGATCCATCCAGGAGATGTCTCCCGAGGCGATCTGGACGACGCCGAGCCGGTAGGTGACGTTGTCGGTTCCCGCATACGGATAGCGCTGCTCGACCATTTCGATGGTGTCGGCTTGCACTTCGTAGCGCCGGGTGACGGCCACCGGCGACTCGTCGATCTGCAGGAAAGCGATGTGCTCGCCCGACGGCGACCACCAGAAGCCGGTCGAGCGGCCCATCTCTTCCTGGGCGATGAATTCGGCCACGCCGTTGGCGATCGTGTCGGTGGCGCTGTCGGTCAGCGGCCGGGTTTCGCCGCTATCGACGTCTGCGAGCCAGAGCTCGCGCTCGCGCACGAAGGCCACGTGGCGGCCGTCCGGAGCAATCTGGGGGTCGGTGTCGAACGCGTCGGAGTCGGTCAGCTGGCGGACCTCGCCGTCCGCCGACTGCATGTCCCGCACGAACACGTTGCCGCCGATGGGAAAGAGCAGGAAGCGCCCGTCGGCCGACCAGCGGTAGTCGACGATGCCGCGCAGGTCGGCGATGCGCGCGCGTTCGCGCCTGGCTTGCTCTTCTTCCGACAGTTCGACGTCGCCGTCCATGAGCTCGTCGGCAGCGACCAGCACCCGGGTCGTGTCCTCGGCCACGTTGTACTCCCACAGGTCGAGCAGGCTGCGGTCGTCTTCGCGCCCCTTCAGGAAAGTGACGCGGTCGCCCGCCGGAGAGAGTTCGGCGCGCCTCAGCGTCGGTCCTGCCAGGTCGGGACTGGCGAAGATCCGCTCCAGGTCGAGCGTTTCGGCATCCGCCGCCTGGGAGATCAGGGCGAGGAACAGGATCAGGAGGACGATCGGTCGCATGGGCATGGCAAGGCTCGGGTTGAATTGGACTTCGGACAACCGCCGTATTGTCGAACGATGCCCCCGTCAAGGCAAATCGCGCCGGGCGGCGACCCTGGTCTCAGGCTATTGAGTAGCCCAGCGCGGCGGCGTGCTTTTCCAGCGTCGGCATGAAAGGCTCCAGATGGCGCCGGTAGCGGCGCCAGCGCCCGGCAGCACGCTGATAGACGTCTTCGCTGACCTGCTGGTAGCTGGGCGTGCGGATGCGGCCGCGGTTTTCGATGCGTTTGCGCGTTTCCACCAGCGATGGATCCCAGGGCAGTTCCAGGAATTCGCACATCCGGCGCAGTTCGGCTTCCGGGTCGGCGACCAGGTCTTCGTAGCGCAGCCGCGCCAGGCGCCCGTCCACCAGCGGCTCGATCGACCGCCAGGCGGTCATGACCGCATCGTAGAGGCGCACGGTGCCCTCGAGCGTGGTGGTGTGGATCAGGGTCTCGGTGGCGTCGAAGAGCTGCATGTAGTTGCTCACCACCAGGTCGCAGGGGTGGCGAAGCGCCAGGATGAAGCGGGCGCGCGGCAGCAGACGGCGGATGAACGCCGCATCCAGGATGCGCAGCGGCATCTTGTCGATCACGATGCGCGCGCCGTGATCCCGCGGCAAGAAGCGCGCCAGGTTGGCGCGATAGGCCTCCCTGAGCGACGCCAGTTCCCCGGCGGTCAGCCGGTCGGTTCCCTCGGGGTAGCCGTGGCGCTCCGCCACCCGGTCGATGATCGGTTCGAGGGTCGGTTTTTCCTCGATGCTCACCGCCTGCTCGTGGGCGTCGAGCATCGTGTCGAGCAGCGTGGTGCCCGAGCGCGGGAATCCGATGATGAAACACACGTCCTCGCCGGCCCAGCCTTCCGGATCATCGCGGGATAGGGCAGCGTTCGCGGCCCAGCGCCCGATGCGCTCGATGCGCTCGAAGGCGGCGTTGCGGTCGATGCCGGTCGCGCGGGGCTCTCCGGCCTTGATGCGATTGGCCACGGCGATGGTCTGCATGGCCTGGTCCGCTTCGCCGATCCGGTCGAGCGACAGGGCGGCTTCGTGGAAGAACTGCTGGGCGGCCCTGGGTGGCAGGCCATTGGGATCGATGCGCTGGAGTTGCTGCAGGGCTGCCTGTGGATTGCCGCGGCGCCGCTCGAGTCGCGCCGACTCGATCACGAGCTGGGGATGCTGCGGGGCGAGCTGCAGTCCGCGGGCGAGCACGCGGCCCATCTCGTCGAGACGATTGGACAGTTCGTGGATGCCGGCCAGTTCGGCGTGCAGGTCGGGATCGTTCGGTGCCAGGGCCAGCGCGCTCTCAAGGTGCACGACGGCGGCTTCGTCATCGCCTTCCTCGCTGCAGACGGCCGCCAGGTAACGATGCCCGAGCGGATGATCGGGGTCGGCAGCTACCGCCGTCTCGAGTCGCGATCTGGCCGCCGCGAGATCCCCGGCCAGCTGCAGGGTGAGGCCGGAATGGACCAGCGCTTCGATGTCGTCCGGGCGACGGGCCAGCAGATCCTCGAAGCAGGCCAGGGCGCCGTGGGCGTCGTCCATATTGAACCGGGTGATGCCCAGGTTCAGGCGCGCCTGCCGCATCCCCGGAGAAAGCGCCAGGGCCTTCTCGTAGGCGCCGACGGCGTCCTCGAGCTCGCCGCCGGCGCGTTGGGCGTGGGCGAGCGCGTACCATCCCTCGGCATAGTCGGGGCGCAGGGCGACGGCGCGCTTCAGGGAATCGACTGCCGTTCTCTGGTCGCCCAGATTGTGCACCGCGCGCGCCAGGTAGAGCAGGGCGGCTGCGTCTTCCGGGTCGTTTGCGAGCACCTGGCGGCACAATTGGGCAGCGCGGCCGAAATCGCCGGCGGCATGCGCGGCCAGCGCCCGGTCGACGGCTTCTTCCGAGTCGCCGACGAGATCGAGCGCTTCGGGGATCCGTTGCTCGGCCACCAGGAAGTCGCGCAGGGCCGACCGGCAGGCCGGATTCCGTTGCATGCACTCGCGCAGGAGGGTTTCGGCCTCCGATGGTTTTCCCGCCGCAAAGAGCCGGCTTGCCTCGGCAACAGGTGATTGGTCGTGATCGGAACTCATGGTCGGGACGGTTCGGGCCAGGTGAAGGGGCATTCTACCGGCTCCACGCTTGCTTCAAGGTGCACTTGGAAATTGACGGTGCGCACTCCAAATCAGGGATCAGGCGAGTACCATAGCGCCCTTCCGGTCAACCGAATCTGCCCCGAAGATGTCCCTTTCGAACAACCAGCCCCTGCCTTCCGCCGATGCGCTCGTCTACGACGAGGGCGTCCGCGAGCGAACCGACATTCTCCATGAGCGCGTGCGCGACGTCGTGCCGGAGGCGGAATGGCCCCTGCACGCACCCCTGATCGACGCCATCAACCGGCTCAAGGCCGAGCGCAATGCAGTCATCCTGGCGCACAACTACATGACGCCGGAAATCTTCAACTGCGTCGGCGACATCACCGGCGACTCGCTCCGCCTGGCGCAGGTGGCCGCCGAGGCCGAACAGGACGTCATCGTGCAGGCTGGCGTGCATTTCATGGCCGAGACCGCCAAGATCCTGTCGCCGGAGAAGACGGTGCTGATTCCCGACCTGGAGGCCGGCTGTTCGCTGGCAGCCTCGATTACTGGCGAGGATGTGCGCCGGATACGCGCTGCTTACCCCGACTACCCGATCGTCACCTACGTCAACACCTCCGCCGAGGTAAAGGCCGAGTCCGATATCTGTTGCACGTCGTCCAACGCCGTGCCGGTGGTCGAGGCCATCGCGCGCCAGTGGGGAAGCGACACGGTGATCATGATTCCCGACGAGTACCTGGCGAAGAACGTCGCCAGCCAGACCGAGCTTCGCATCCTGACCTGGAAGGGTGATTGCGAGGTGCACGAGAAATTCACCCGGGCCGAAATCGAGCAACTTCGGGCCGAGCACCCGGACGCCATGATCATCACCCATCCCGAGTGCCCGCCCGAGGTGTTGCGAGCTGCCGACTTTGCCGGCTCCACGGGCGCGATGTCGGCATTCGTTGCCGAGCACCACCCGAAAAAGGCCATTCTCATCACCGAGTGCTCGATGAGCGACAACGTGGCGGTGGCCAATCCCGGCACGCGGTTCATCCGGCCGTGCAACCTCTGTCCGCACATGAAGCGCATCACGCTCGCGAAAATCTACGAATCGCTGCGCGGCATGCGCTTCGAGATCGAAGTGCCCTCAGACGTGGCCGTTCGCGCCCGCGCCAGCCTGCAGGCCATGCTCGACCTGTCCGGCGGCGGCAGGCCGCCGGCCTTCGACACGTCGAAGCCCGAGCGGCGGGCCGACTACGTCAGCGTCTGAGTCCGGTGTCTTCGCGGCCGATCATCGTGGTCGGCTCCGGCATCGCCGGCCTCTGGACGGCGCTGCACGCCGCCCCTGCACCCGTTCTGATGCTCACTTCCGGGGCTTTCGGACGCCAGTCCGCAACGGAGTGGGCCCAGGGCGGGATTGCCGCCGCACTCGGTGAGGATGACGACCCCGGGCAGCACGCGGCCGACACGGTCGCTGCCGGTGCCGGTCTGGTCGATGCGGCCGTGGCCCGCCGGCTGGCCACCGGTTCGGTCGACCAGGTCCGCGCGCTCGAGCGCCTGGGCGTTGGCTTCGAGCATCACGAAGACGGTCGCTGGGCCCTCTCGCGCGAGGCCGCTCACAGTCGCGCGCGCGTCGCCCGCGTGGGCGGCGACCGGGCCGGGACGGCGATCATCAATGCCCTGATCTCCGCCGTCGAGCGTGCCGATCACGTGACCGTTCGGGAGCATGCGTCGGTACTCGGCCTGGTGCCCGCAGCAGGCGGAGGATGTGCCGGTGTTGTCGTCGACGCCGGCGGCGGCCGGTGCGAGAAGCTTTCCGCGCGCGCCACGGTGCTGGCAACCGGCGGCCTGGGCGGTCTCTACGCCCTGACCACGAATCCGCCCGGCAACCAGGGTCAGGGTCTGGCCTGGGCGACCCGCCTGGGGGCGGTCGTGCGCGACGCGGAGTTCGTCCAGTTCCACCCCACCGCCATCGACATCGGCCGCAATCCCGCCCCGTTGGCTACCGAAGCCTTGCGCGGCGAAGGCGCGGTGCTGATCGATCGCCGGGGGAAGCGCTTCATGCCGGCGCTGCATCCCGACGCCGAACTGGCTCCGCGGGACGTCGTGGCCCGCGCCGTCCACCGCCAGGTGCAGTCGGGAGCGGGCGCCTACCTGGATGCCCGGGAAGCGGTGGGCGCCGCCTTTCCCGAGACGTTCCAGGCGGTTTTCCGGGCCTGCATGGCGGCGGGCATCGATCCGCGCCGCGAGCCCATTCCCGTTGCGCCGGCGGCGCACTACCACATGGGCGGAATCGCCGCCGATCTCGACGGCAGCACCGGCATTCGCGGCCTGTTCGCTGTCGGTGAAGTCAGCTGCACCGGCGCCCACGGAGCCAACCGCCTGGCTTCGAACTCGTTGGCCGAGGCCCTGGTCATGGGTGCCCGGGCGGGGCAGGTGCTGGCGAATGCCACAGACCAGGCGTTGCGGTCGGCCGAGCCGGGGCGTTCGGTCGCTCTGCCGCGCGAGTCGCTCGATCGGTTGCGGTCGGCGATGAATGCCCATGCCGGTGTCGAGCGGGACGAGAATGGGCTGGTACGCCTGCTCGACGTCATCGAGGACCTGGAGCGCAAGGATGGCCTCTCCGATGCGCTCGTCGCCGCCAGGCTGATCGCCCTGGCGGCCCTCAAGCGGAGGGAGAGCCGCGGCGCGCACTTTCGAACCGATTATCCTGAACCGGCCGCGGAGGCCCGAAGCAGCCGCCTGACTCTGGAGGACGCCGCCTCGGCCCGCACCGAACGCACCACGGGAAGTGAACGATCATGAACAACGCACTGCCGCGATACCTGATTCGCGACGTTGTCGCCCGCGCCCTTGCCGAGGACCTCGGCGGCCGCGGCGACATCACGACCCTGGCTACGGTGCCGGAGGCGGCCGAAGGCCGGTTCCGGATCGTTGCAAGGCACGCCGGCGTCCTGGCCGGTGTCGAACCCGCGGCCGAGACCTTCTTCCAGATCGATCCGCACATCGAAATCGAATGGCGCGAGGTTGACGGTGACCCGCTCGAACCCGGGTCGGTGATCGCGGAACTCGCCGGGCCGGCGGGCGCGATCCTCGGCGCGGAGCGCACGGCGCTGAATTTTCTCGGGCGGCTGAGCGGGATTGCCAGCCTGACGCGTCGATACGTCGATGCCGTGGCGGGAAGCGGGGCGGGCGTCGCCCACACCCGAAAGACGACCCCCGGCCTGCGCGCACTCGAGCTGCAGGCCGTCGCTGCCGGGGGCGGGGTCCGCCACCGATTCGGACTCGACGACGCCATCCTCATCAAGGACAACCATGTGGCTGTGGCCGGCAGCGTCGGCGAAGCGGTGCGTCGGGCACGTGCCTATGCCGGTCACATGGTACGCGTCGCCACGGAGATCGACCGCCTCGAACAACTCGACGAAGCGCTCGACGCCGGCGCCGACGGCATCCTGCTCGATAATTTCGGCAACGCCGACCTCAGGCAGGCCGTGATGCGCTGCAAGGGGCGCGGCGTGACGCTCGAGGCCTCCGGCAACGTTTCGCTCGATACCATCGGCGCAATCGCCGCGACCGGCGTCGACATCATCTCGATCGGGGCGTTGACGCATTCGGCAAACTGCCTGGACCTGGGTCTGGACGAGCACATTTCCTGACAGGCGGCGTGATATCTTCATGCTGAACTCTCAGGGAACGGGGACAGCATGAGCGAGCGCGAATTCGACATCGTCCTGATGGGGGCGACCGGCTTTACCGGCCGCCTCGTGGCCGAGCATCTGGTGCGGCGCCACGGCGTGGGCGGGCAGCTCAAGTGGGCTCTGGCCGGGCGCAGTCGGGAAAAGCTCGAGAAGATCCGCATCGAGCTCGGCGAGACGGCCGCCGGCCTGCCGCTGATCGTGGCCGACAGCCACGACCGGGGCTCGCTGGACGAAATGGTGAATCGCACCCGCGTGGTCTGCACCACGGTGGGGCCGTACGCGCTGCACGGGTCGGACCTGGTGGCCGCCTGCGCGGCCAACGGCACCGATTACTGCGACCTTTCCGGCGAAGTGCCCTGGATGCGCCGGATGCTCGACCAGCATGGCGATGCCGCCGCGAAGAGCGGGGCGCGCATCGTCCATTGCTGCGGCTTCGACTCGATTCCCTCTGACATGGGCGTTTGGTTCCTGCAGCGGGAGGCGCAAGAACGCCTCGGTCAGTCGCTCGAACGGGTTCGCATGCGTGTGAAGGCGGCAAAGGGCGGCCTCAGCGGCGGTACCTACGCCTCGATGCTCAACATCGTCGAAGAAGCGCGCCGCGACAAGGAAGTCGCCCGGGTACTGAAGAACCCGTACGCACTGTGTCCGCCCGATGCGCGCGAGGGCGAGCGCCAGCCCTACGTCTCCTCAGCCCTGTACGACCCGGTATTCGAAGTCTGGACCGCACCGTTCGTGATGGCCGCCATCAACACCCGGGTCGTGTTCAAGGCCAACGCCCTTTCCGGGTTTTCCTACGGCCGGGAGTTTCGCTACGACGAGGCCGTGATGACCGGTCGGGGTTTCTCCGGGCGCATGAAGGCGACGATGGTGTCGCTGGGCATGGGCGCCTTCGCCTTGGGGGCCGCACTGGGTCCGACGCGGGCGCTGCTGAAGAAGATGGTGCTGCCCAAGCCCGGCGAAGGACCTTCGGCCGAAGCGCGCGAAGCGGGATTCTTCAAGATCGTCATCGACGGTCGCAATGACGGCGGCGACCAATCGCTGCGGGTGGCCGTCAGCGGTGACCGCGATCCGGGCTACGGCTCGACTTCGAAGATGCTCGGCGAGACGGCGCTTGCCCTGGCCCTGGATCTCGGCGCTGACGAACGGCCGGGCGGCATGTGGACTCCTTCCACGGCGCTCGGCGAAAAGCTGCTAAAGCGTCTGCGTGAGCATGCCGGTTTGAAGTTCGAGGTGCTTGAGGGCTGACGCCCTTTCGTTCGTTCGCTGCTTCGTTCATTCGTTCATTCGTTCTTTGGTTCTTTCGTTCCGGCGCGTCTAGCGTTGGGGGCACGGGGTCGGTTGGTGCTGTCGGGTGTCTTGGGGGTCCCGCGGCACCAACCTGACCCAAGCCCCAAATCCCGAACCCGGGTTCACGTCCAGCGATCGGACCGCGCGCTCTTCCAGGCCTCGCTGAACAGGCCGTGGCCGTTGCCCTCGTCGAGCAATTGTCCTGGCTCGAGAAATTCGTAGAGCTCGGCAAAACTGGCGACTTTCAGGTCGCCCGATCGGCGATAGATGTGGTGGGGCATGACTTCGTCGGGATGATTCAGTCCCATCGCCGAGAGCATCTTGATGAGCGCCTCGATGGTGCGCTGGTGGTAGCGCTGCACGCGCGGAATCTTCTCTTCCACGACCAGGCCGCGCCGCAGCGCCGGATCCTGTGTGGTCACGCCGGTGGGGCAGGTGTTGCTGTTGCACCTCAGCGACTGGATGCAACCCAGGGCGAACATCATGGCTCGCGCACTGTTGCAGCCGTCGGCGCCGAGCGCGAACGAGCGGATCATGTGGAAGGCGCTGAGGATCTTTCCGCTGCAGATGATGCGGATGTCGTCCCTGAGATTGGTGCCGGTGAGAATGTCGTGGACCACGACGAGCGCATCGCGCTTGGGCATGCCCAGGGAGTTGGAGAACTCCAGCGGAGCCGCACCCGTGCCGCCTTCGCCGCCGTCGACGGTGATGAAGTCCGGCCGGATGCCGGTATCCAGCATGGCCCGGCAGATGGCCAGGAAATCGCTGATGCGCCCCATGCAGAATTTCATGCCCACCGGCTTGCCGCCGGACAGTTCGCGCAGCTTGCCGATGAACTCCATCAGCTCCACCGGCGTGGAAAACGCGCTGTGGGCCGGCGGTGAGATGCAGGCTTCTCCCACCGCTACCTCGCGTGCCTCGGCGATCTCGCGGTTGACCTTGGGCGCGGGCAGGATGCCTCCGGCGCCGGGCTTGGCGCCCTGTGAGAGCTTGACTTCGATCATCCGGATGCTCTCGCCGGCAGCGACCTCCTCGAAGCGCTCCGGGTTGAACCGGCCCTCCGGCGTGCGGCAGCCGAAGTAGCCGCTCCCGATCTGCCAGATCAGGTCGCCGCCGTGCTCGAGGTGGTAGCGCGACACGCCGCCCTCGCCGGTGTTGTGCGCGAAGCCGCCGGCCCTGGCGCCGCCGTTGAGGGCGAGAATGGCGTTGGACGAAAGCGACCCGAAACTCATCGCCGAGATGTTGAGCAGCGAGGACGAGTAAGGCTGCTTGCAGTCCTTGCCGCCGATGTCGATGCGGGGCTCTTCGTCCAGCTGCGGCGCGGGAACGGTGCAGTGCGCGGCCCACTCGTAGCCGGGTCGGTAGACGTCGCGGTGCGTCCCGAAGGGCCGCGTTTCCAGGTCTCCCTTGGCGCGTTGATAGATCAGCGAACGGTACTCCCGCTCCACCGGGTAGGCATCCAGGTTGCTCTCGACCAGGTATTGCTGGATCTCGGGCCGGATGTGCTCGATCAGGTAGCGAAAGTGCCCGATGATCGGGAAATTGCGCAGCACGGTGTGCCTGGTCTGCATGGCATCACGGATACCGAGCGCCAGCAGCGGCGCGATCACGAGCAGCGACCACCAGACCGGCGGCCACAGCAGCCCGACCAGGCCGATCACCGCGAAAGCGATCAGCAGGATGACGAAGGTGTACTGTCTGGCCATGCGCGCAGACTAGCCCGGATCGCGCCCGAATTGAAGGGGAAGGCCGTTGACCGGTTTCGGGGACTTCAGGGTTCGAGCACCAGCCGGCTGGCGGCTTGCCGCTCGACCGCGTCCCGCGACCAGGGCACCGTCCAGGGCTCGCCGGTCAGGAAATCCGAGAAGAAGTCATCGAAATGCGGGCTGAAGGGGTTGCCCGACTGGCCGAAGGTGAGGTTGAGCGTGAACGCGTCGGGATCGGCCCAGTCCATCACGTAGCGCATCGACGCGCCGGCCCGCACGCGCAGGCTGCCGGCTTCCGGGTCGAAGCTGACATAGCTGACGTTGAGCGAGCCGGCGTCACCGCCGCGCGCTACCGGGCCACGGGAGAGATCCAGCCAGGTATCGAGCAGCGGATTGTTCGCCATGGGATGGGCGATGGACAGCGCCTGGATGCGTCCGAGCGGGTGGATGCCGATCATCAGGGCGTCCTCGAGTGCCTGCAAGGCCGCGCGATCGCGATCGATGCCGGCCGGAAAGGCCTCCTCGGGAGCCGAGTGCGTCCAGTTGTCGAGCAGGGGGCGCATTTCCCACCACTCGGCGACGCGATCGTCCTGTTCCGCCTCGAAGACGGCGCGCGCCAGGTAGTGCCACCAGAGCTGGAACAGGCCCGCCATGTCGCTATCGGCGCGCATCGTGCCGTCCCAGCGCCGCAGTTCCGAGGCGATTGCCCTGCGGCCGGAGTCTTCGGCGACCTCGGCCAGCCAGTCGCGCCAGCTCAGTGCCCGGTCGGAGGTCTGGCTGAGCTGGAAGCGACGCATGTCTTCTCGATCGAAACTGGCTTGCCCCGACAGGTAGTCGCTGATGCGGCGCATGCGCAAATGCTTGTAGAAGCCCGGGATGGGATAGGGCCAGTCGTTGCCGGCGGCGTGGTTGTTGGAGTTGGCCAGCCAGCCCTGGTCCGGGTTGAGTGCCCAGGGACGGTCCTCGGGCGGATGGAAGCCGTCCCAGTCATTGATCGGGTCGGTTGCGTCGAGCACGCTGAAGAACCGCTGGTGCCGGCGAACCGGGATCGGCGTCGACTGGACGTAGCCGATATTGCCGCCGCGGTCGGAGTAACTCCAGTTGACCGACAGCGCTCCCATCCGGGTCGCGGCGTGACGAAACGTCTCGAAGTCGCCGGCGCGGTTGAGCGCCAGACCGTTGGAGACGACGTCGGCCAGCGGCAGTTCGAAACCGGCCCAGCGCATGACCAGCACATGGCCGTCTTCCTTGTCGATGACGCGCCCCATCGGGGTGTAGAAGAACTCGCGCTCGAGCGGCTTCTCGCGGCCGCGAATCTCGATGGACTCCTCGCGGGCGATCATCTTCTGCCAGCCGTTCGGGCCGCGCACCCGCTGTGGATCGTCCGGGTGCCGCGGCTGGCGGTAGGTTTCGAACACGTCCACCGGCGCCACTGTGAAGGCCCAGGCAATCCGGCCGTTGTGGCCCATGGCGACGAAGGGCAGGCCCGGGGCGGTCACGCCGACGACATCGAGCGTCTCGGCCGAATGCAGGCCCACCGCGTACCACATGCCCGGTGCGCGGTCGATGTCCAGGTGAGGGTCGGAGGCGTGCAGGGCCGCGCCGCTTTCCGACTTCGAGGGCGCGACGACCCAGGTGTTCGAGGCCTGGGTGATCGATTGCCGGGGCAGCGTCGCCCGCGTCCAGTCGGGCAGCTCGCTGAGCCAGTCGGCGGCGGGTTGGCCGTGGCGGTCGGTCAGCGCATGCCAGGCTTCGCTGAGGCGTTGCACCAGGGTGGTCGGGTAGAAGGTCTGGTAATAGGCGATGGTCAGGACATCCTCGCGGCTCCAGGGCTCGGGTTCGACGCCGAGCATGAGCAGGCCGGGCGGCAGGCGGTCGGCCGCGTCGATGTGTCGGTTGATGCCGTCGACGTAGGCGTCGAGGAGGGCGGCCGTTTCGGCGTCGAGCTCGGGGCGCTCCTCCGCGACGCGGCGGGCGAAGCCGTAGGAGCGGTGCAGGATGTCGAGCTCGACGGCCGCTTCCCCGATCATTGCCGAGAGTTCGCCGCGGGCCATGCGGCGGATCAGTTCGAGTTGGAAGAGTCGCTCGCCGGCGTGCAGCCAGCCGAGGGCGCGCATGGCGTCGGCGTCCGTCCGGGCATAGACGCGCGGAATGCCGCGATCGTCGAACAGGATTTCCACGGGCTCGTCGAGGCCCGGAAACCCGACCTTGCCCTCGTAGGGCATGACCGAATCGTCCAGCCAGCTCGGTCCGCCGAACCAGGCTGCCGCCGCCACGCCAAGGACCGTCACCAGGCTGACGACCAGGCTGCGCTTGAGAATTCCGCGGTTGCTTGACACGAGCCTCTCCCGGCGTATCGGACTAGGAGTCGCTTCCCGTGAGCGACAGGGTATCGTCATCGTCGCCGGAGCCGTCGGCGGGGATGCTTACGACCTGGTTGCGTCCCTGGGACTTGGCCCGATAGACGGCCCGGTCGGCCAGGCGGATCACCGCGTCCAGCTCGATGTTCTGCCGCGGTCCGACCGCGCTGACGCCCATGCTGGCCGTGACGTGCAGACCCGCCGGCTCGAGGACCTCGAGCGCGAGGCGGAGTTCTTCCGCGCGCCGCGTTGCCGCTTCGAGGGGGCAGCCCGGCAGGACCAGGAGGAGCTCTTCTCCGCCGAAGCGAACGGCGAAGTCCTCGTCGCGGCAGGACTTGGTCAGCAGGTCGCCGACCTGGCTCAGCACCTCGTCGCCAACCAGGTGGCCGTGGCGGTCGTTGATCTGCTTGAAGTGATCGATGTCGATCAGGATCAGTCCCAGGCCGTCGGAGTCGCCGCACTGGCTGTCTTGCTGGCGCGTGAAATCGCTCAGCGCATTGCGGTTGTGCAGGCCGGTCAACGGATCGGTCATGGCCAGGTCGTAGAGTTGCCGGCGCTGCTGCTGCACCTGGTCGAACAGCTGCTTGTTGACGATCAGGTTGCTGATACGCGCCCGAGCTTCCTCGATGATGACCGGTTTGTTGATGAAGTCGTTGACGCCGAGCCGGAACAGTTCGACCCGACGCACGGGATCCTCCATGCCTGACATTGCCAGGATGGGCAGGCGAGTCTTGTCCGGATAGCGTTCGCGAAGGCGATTGACCAGCGCAATCCCGCTCATCTCGCCCTCGACCAGGATGTCGCTGATGACCAGGTCGTGGCGCTCTTCGTCGAAGGCTTCCCAGGCGTCGGATGCGCTGCGGAAATGATCGACTTCCAGGTTCATCTTGGCGAGGAGGTGGATCATGATGCGGCTGACTGTCCGGCTGTCCTCGACGTACAACACACAACCGGACGGTGGATCCGAATCGGTCTCGCCGTCGCGGATGAAGCGCCTGGCGCGGTTGAACAACTGCTGGATGTCGGTCTTGGCGTGGATGTCGGTCACGCCTGCCTCGAAGGCCCTGCGGCGAACCTGCTTGTCTTCGACCGAAGTCAGGAGGATGACGGGCACATCGTGGCCGTGCGCCATCCTGCGAACTTGCCGGGTGAATTCGATACCGTCGGTGTCCGGAAGGGAAAGGGAAACGCAGATCATGTCGACGCGTTCGCGCTCGATGCGCGCCAGCCCCGATTCGCCGTCGTCGCACATCAGGGGTTCGTGTCCGGCACGCTTCATCAGGCGCTGCCAGATCGCGCGAAACACCTTCGAGTGATCGACGACGAGAATCTTCAACCTGTTGTCCCTTGACTTGCCGGCCGGAGCCGACCCTCCCCGTAGACCGTGCAACATAGCACAGGCGCGGACGGCGGGCACCGGCTCGGGCGCTCGCGCCGTGCCGACGGCGGCCTTGCCCCGACAGACGGCATTTGCAGTATGCTTTGCGGCCGATTGCCGGCAAAAAGATCACTTGGAGGCAGAATGCCCAGGGTCAATGAAATCAAGCGCGGTCAGGTCGTCGAGCACGACGGCGGCGTGTTCGCGGTCCGAAACATCGAACGTTCGGCGCCCACCGCTCGCGGCGGCGGCACGCTCTACCGCTTCAAGCTGCAGGCCATTCCGGGCGGCGACCGCAAGGAAGTCACCCTGAAGGGCGACGACGTCCTCAAGGACGCTGACCTCGTGCGCCGCCAGAGCGAGTTTTCCTATCGCGACGGCAACCAGTTCGTGTTCATGGACAGCGAGGACTTCAGCCAGTACCTGGTGGATGCCGAAGCCGTGGGCGAAGCCGCCGACTACATCACCGACGGCCTCGACGGCATCTACGTGCTGATCATCGACGACACGCCGGTGGCCATCCAGTTGCCCCAGTCGGTGGTTCTGGACGTGACCGACACGGCGCCGGTGATGAAGGGTGCGACGGCGACCAAATCGAACAAGCCGGCCACGCTGGAGACCGGCCTGGAGATCCAGGTGCCCGACTACATCACGCCGGGCGAGAAGGTTCGCGTCAATACCGAAAGCGGCGAGTTCATGGGCCGCGCCTGATCGGTGGACGAGCGCGAACTCCAGGCCCGTCTCGCGGCCCTGCGCAAGGAGCTCGACGGCGTCGATGCCGACTTGATCGAGCTGGCCGGCCGGCGCCAGGAGCTGGTTTCCGACATCGGCCGGCTCAAGAAGTGCCATGGCCGGCAACTGCGCGACTTCAAGCGAGAGCGTGAGGTCCTCGATGGCGTGCGCAGGGCGGCCGAATCCAGGGGGCTGGATCCCGCGCTGGCCGAGGACCTGTTCCAGCGCCTGATCGAAGCCTCGTTGACCCGCCAGGAAAGGGAACGACTGCAGCTGGCCCGGCACGGGCACGGCAAGCGGGCGCTGGTTATCGGCGGCGCGGGGCGGATGGGTCGCTGGCTGGCCGCCTTCCTGGACGGCCAGGGCTTCGACGTGATTGTCGCCGACCCGGCGGTGGAGACCGATGGCGCATCCCGCTTCGCCGACTGGCGCGAGGCGCCCGCCGACGTGGCGATCATCGCCGTCACCGCACCGCTGAGGGTCTCAGCCGCGATTCTCGGCGAACTCGCCCAGCGCACGTCGAACGCGCTGGTCTTCGACATCGGCTCGCTCAAAAGCCCGCTTGCGCCGGCGCTCAGGTCGGCTGCCGAGGCGGGCCTGCGGGTCTGCTCGGTGCACCCGATGTTCGGACCCGATACCCAGCTTTTGTCCGAGAAACACGTCCTGCTGATGGATGTCGGCAATGCGGAAGCCGTCGAGGCGGCGCGCTCGCTTTTCGCCGACACCCTGGCGGAGGTAGTCGTCATCGACCTGGACGAGCACGATCAACTGATGGCGCCGGTACTGGGCCTGTCGCACGCGCTGAGCATCGTTTTCTTCACCGCCCTGGCCGACAGCGGCGTACCGGCCGAGCGCCTGGCACGGTTGTCGAGCACCACCTTCGACCGCCAGCTCGCCATCGCCCGCGGTGTTGCCGGTGAGAGCCCCGACCTCTACTTCGAGATCCAGTCGCTGAACCGCCACGGCGACGGCGTCCGGGAGGTGCTGCTACAGGCCGTTCAGACCCTGATCCACGCCATCGAAAGCGACGACGCCGATGCGTTCCGGCATTTGATGGCTCGGGGAAAGACGTATCTTTCCGAGTTGGAGTAGGAGCGCAGCCGCGCACATCAGGCGAAGTGTTCGTCCAGATAGCGGTTGATTTCCTTCTCCACGGCCGGCTGAAGGTAGGTGAACAGGAAGGCCAGCTTGGCCCGGACGTGGACGGCTTCTTCGTCCACGTCGATTTCGCCGTGCACGCCGGGGCGCTCGAATACGATGGTGTCTCCGTCCCATCCGTACTCGATGCTGAACTTATCGGCAAGATCGGAAGCCAGGTCGTCGGCGACCTGTTGCGCGTCCTCGAGGCTCATCGAGTGCGGCTTTCGGATGTCGATGCTCATTCTTTGTCGTTATTGTCCTTGCTGTAGTCGGCAAACCAGCGGGCGAAGTCTTCGGCCGGAAGCGGTTTGCTGTAGAAGAAACCCTGCACCAGGTCGCAACCGGCCCGGGAAAGATAGTCGCGCTGGGATTCAGTTTCAACGCCCTCGGCCACCGTTCCGAGCCCCAGGCTCCGGGCCAGGCGGATGATCGCGATCACGATGGCCTCGCTTTCGTTGTGCCGCCCGAGCTCCTGGATGAACGAGCGGTCGATCTTGAACTGATCGATCGGGAATCGCCGCAGATAGGCGAGGGAGGAGTAACCTGTTCCGAAGTCGTCGATGGAAATTTCCAGCCCCAGAGACTGCAGTTTTCCCAGAATGCGCGCGGCTTCCTCAGCGCTGTCCATCACCACCGACTCGGTGATCTCCAGGCGCAGGCGGTCGGCCGGGGCGCCTGAGCGGTCAAGGGCATGGACAATATGCTCGCCCAGTTGCGGGTCGCGGAACTGGCGGGCAGAGAGGTTGATGGCGACTCGGAGGTCGATGCCATCATCCAGCCAGGTTCGAACTTGCCGGGTCGCTTCCTCGAGTACCCATTTACCCAGGGGAATGATCAGCCCCGTTTCCTCGGCCAGGGGGATGAAGTCGTCGGGTCCGATCCATTTCTCGTTATCGTGCCATCGCAGCAGGGCTTCGGCGCCCACCACCCGGTTGGTTTCGAGCGAGATGACGGGCTGGTAGAACAGCTGCATGTCCCGGTTTTCCACGGCCCGACGCAGGCGCGACTCCATGTCGATTCGCCTCAGGGCCGAGGCGTTCATGTCTTCGGTGTAGTAGCGGAACTGGTTGGCGCCCATCTGCTTGGCACGGTACATGGCGATGTCGGCGTTGCGCAGCAGGGTGTCGTAGTCTTCGCCATTGTCGGGAAATACGCTGATCCCGATGCTGGCCGAGATGTTCATCTCCCGGCCGGCGACGTGGAACGGTTTCTCCAGTGATTCGAGAATCGATCGGGCGGCGCCGGGCAGGTCGCCGGCGTCCTCGATGTCCTGCACCATCACGACGAATTCATCGCCGCTGAGCCTGGCGGCCGTCTCGCGCGGCCCGATGGCGGACCGGAGGCGGTTCCCGGCCTCGCGCAACACTTCGTCGCCCGCCGAACGACCCAGGCTGTCGTTGATCCGTTTGAACTGATCGAGGTCGATGAACAGCAGCGCGACGCGGCTCTTGTCGTAACGCGCCGCCGTGATGGCCTGTTCGGTCCGGTCCCGAAGCAAGTTGCGGCTGGCCAGTTCGGTGAGCGTGTCCTGGCTGTACTGTTTCTCGAGCTGCTCTTCGTACTGCTTTCTCTCGGTGATGTCGTTGATGATGCTCACGAAGTGAGTAACGACCCCCTCTTCGTCAAGTACGGGCGCGAGAGTCAGCTCGTTCCAGAACAGTGTGCCGTCCTTGCGGTAGTAGCGGATGACGGCTTCGCCTTCACGTTGATTCCTTATGGCGCTTCGGATCGCGCTCAGGCCGCGCTGATCCCGGTCTTCGCCATAGAGGAAGCGCGGATTGCGCCCCATCGCCTCTTCCCGGCTGAAGCCTGTAATCCTTTCGAAGGCGGCGTTGACGTAGATGATCGGTGCCTCGGGCGTTGCCGCAGTGATCATCACGCCGTTGGGAGACGCTTCGATTGCGCGTCGGCTTAGCCGATTGAACTCCTCGGCCGACTTCAGGCTTGCTTCGGCCGCCTGGTGCAGCGACTCGCGGTGGTAGTTGTCCATCGCATAGGAGATGTCGCTGCTGACCTCCCCGATGAGATCGGTCAGGGGAGCGTCGAAGAAGCCGGTCTCGGCGGCGTACAGGCACAGGGCGCCGCGCAGTTGGCCGTTGGCATGGAGCGGGCAGGCGGCCGCGGACTTCAGCTGAAACCGCTCGAAAACGGGATGGAGTTCGGCCAGCCTGGCCTCGGCGAGCAGGTCATTGCTGAGGAAGACCCGGTTCTCCCCGACGGCGATCTCCACCGGCGTCCTGAAGGGTTGTTCGAGCGTGAAGGTGCCGACCTGGTCGAAAATGCCCTCGTCGCCACCGTGCCGGGCAGCCACTTCGATGGTCCGGCCGTCTGCTGTCAGCAGGCCCACCCAGGCGAGCGTGAAACCACCGCGCTCGACCGCGATGCGGCAGGCTCCCTCCAGCAAGTCCTGCTGGTGGCGCGTGTGCACGATCAACTGGTTGATGGCGCTCAGGGCGGAGTAGAGTCGGTTGAGTCGCTCGATCTGGGCCTTGGCCGACTGCAGTTCCTCGACGCGACGGGCCAGCTCTGCGCTGCGGTCCTCCAGCTTTCGAACCAGCGCCTGGCTGTAGCGCCGCTCGGCTTCCGGGCCGCTCGTTCGCGGCTCCCGGACCTTGACCGATTGACTTCCCGCCTGATCGAGCACGGCCTCGATCCGCTTCAGGAATACCTCGGGTTCGGTCGGTTTGATCAGGAAAGCGTCGGCGCCCAGGTCGCGCGCCAGCCGTTCGTCCTCCGACTGGGTGTAGGTGGCCGTGTAGACGATAAACGGAATGGCCGAGAGGTTGCGATCCGCCTTCCATTCCCGAAGCAGGGTGTAGCCGTCCATGGTCGGCATCAGCAGGTCGCTGATGACGATGTCGGGCGGTTCTCGCCTGGCACGATCCAGCGCAAGTGCTCCGTTCTCGGCTTCGCTGATCTCGAAGCCGTTGGCGCTCAGCAGCGACCGCAGCAAGTAGCGGTTCTCTTCGTGATCGTCGACGATCAGGGCCCGTCTCATTCAGATTTCTCCAGAAACTGCTCGACTTCGTCGGCAAATCTCGCGGGATCGATGGGCTTCTCGATGTAGCCGGTGCATCCGGCCGCCAGGCAATTCTCTCGATCGCCCGGCATGGCATAGGAGGTAACCGCGACGATGGGCGTGTCAGCGAGGGCCTGCCTGGACTTCAACCGGCGAGCCACTTCGTAGCCGTCCATGCCCGGCAATTGAATGTCGAGCAGGATCAGGTCCGGTGCTTCCTCGTCCGCGAGCCTCAGTCCGGATGGTCCGTCGGACGCCGATATGACCTGCCACTGCCGTGCGCCCAGCAGGTAGTTGACCAGGTAGGCGTTCTGTTCGTTGTCCTCGATGAGCAGGATCTTTCCCCTCATGCTGGTTCTCCGGTCCTGGCTTCTTCCAGCGGCAGCCGCAGGACGAATGTCGTCCCCACTCCCCAGCGACTCGATACTTCGATGTCGCCGTTCATCAGCTCGGTCAGGCGCTTGCAGATTACCAGTCCGAGCCCGGTGCCTTCATGCTTGCGCGAAAGCGTGGAATCGATCTGGCGAAAGGGAAGAAACAGATTGCGCATGTCTTCTTCGCGAATGCCGACGCCGGAATCTCGAATCGTGACGATTACCGGATTCTGCTCTCCTTCCTGCGCCATGTCGATTCCGACATCCACCGAGCCCGATTCGGTGAACTTCACGGCGTTACCGATGAGGTTGAACAGGATCTGCTCGAATCGGCGCGCATCGCCCAGTCGCCGGCCGGGATCAGCGCGGTGCTCGACGTCGAGAGAGATGCCCTTGCGCTCCGCCAGCGGGCGAACGATGTCCACCACCTTCTCCACTGAGGCGCTGACGTCGAAGGCCTCCACGGCCAGGGTCATCTCTCCGGCCTCGATTCGCGAGATGTCGAGCACGTCGTTGATGAGCGTGAGCAGGTGCTGAGAGCTGTTTCGCACCATCTCGAGCTGCTTGGTCTGCTCCCCGTTGAGCGGACCGGCCAGTTCCTGCAGCAGGATGCCCGTGAACCCGATGATGGAGTTGAGCGGCGTACGCAACTCATGGCTCATGGTTGCCAGGAACGCCGACTTGACGCGATCGGCGGCCTCGGCCCGGTCACGTGCGACGGCCAGTTCGGCCTCGACGCGCTTTTGCACCGTGATGTCGACCAGCAGTCCGACGATCCCCAGTGGTGACTGTTCGGGTCCCTGGATGCGGGCGGCAGAGTAGAGCATCTGGTGGCGTGTGCCATCGGCGAAATCCAGCGTGATCTCCCGATTGATCGATCCGCCCAGTTCGAGCAGGCGGCGCTGCTCCAGCTCGAAGTCCTCGCGTTGCGAACGGGGCAGGTAGTCGAGTTCGGTCACGCACTTGCCGGCAATGTCGTCACGGCTGAGACCGAAGGCGCGTTCGTAAGCCCGGTTGCAGCCGGTGAAACGCAACTCGGTGTCCTTGTAATAGATGAGGCTGGGAATATGGTCGATCAGGGACTGGAAGAACGCCGAGGTCTCGCGCAGCTCCCGGGTGCGCGAATTCACGCGGCGTTCGAGCTCACGCGTGTGATGCCGCGCCTGTTCATAGACCTGCCGTGTACGTGCGCGCACCTGGTTGCGCAAGACGAGCACTAGCACGAGGCCACCAGTGAGCATGACGAACACGGCGGCGGCCGCCCAGGGCAGCCAGTCGGGCCAGGTGGTCATTGGCGGGCCGCTGGTCCAGCGTTCCAGGCTGCGATACCAGGGTGATTGGGGATCCTGCTTGAATTCGACCAGGTGACGGTCGATGGCGTCGAGCAAACCCTGGCGGCCGACTAACGGCGCGGCGAAGTACAGTCGCGAGGGAGAGAAGATCACCGAGGTATCTTCAAGGCCAAATTTCGCTGCGTTGTGTTCCCCGAAAAAGCGGTTGGTGATCACTGCGTCGGCGCGACCGGCGCGCACCGCCTCGAAGGCGGCAGCGAAGTCGGGGTAGGGCATCGTATCCAGCGTGATGCCGAAGCCGCTGACCATGTTGTCGAGTTGGCTTTGCTGGATCGAACCCTCGAGCACGGCGACGCGTTTTCGGTCCAGGTCCAGGATGGAGCGGATGGCGCTGCCTACCGGGGCGTAGACCTGGTGCCAGCTGGAAAGTGCGGGTTCCTCATGGAAAGCGAACAGTCCGGCGCGCTCTGCGGTGAGGGCCACATCCGGCATCAGGTCGATGCTGCCGGTGGTCAGCCGGTCCAGCCCTTGCTGCCAGGTGCCCGGGACGTATTCGAGTTGCCAGCCTTCGCGTTCGGCGATCGCTTCGACCAGGTCGATGAAAATGCCCTGCGGTTGGCCGCTTGGACCGAGACCGACCTTGGGGCTGTTCTGATAGATGCCGACCCGGACCGTGTCCGAATCAAGCGGGAGCGTGGGCGACTGGGCCGGAAGCGGGGTGCTCAACAGCGCGAACGCGCCTGCGAAGGCGATGAAAAGCCCCTTCGTGAATGGAAGAACTGAAACCCCTCTTGGTGCGGGCCGGAAACCCGACTCGCTCTCCTGTCTCGCCACCTGCGCCCTCCCGCGTCTAAGTGGAACCCGAGACTCAGCATACGTAAAACGGGGGCGCCTTGCCATTCCCCCGCGAAGCGAGGCCTAAAGGAGGTTGCGCGGAGGAAGCAGCACGCTGGCCAGAATCATGCCCGTGGTCAGGGCCACGGCGATGATGCCGGCGAGAATGGCCGTTTCGACGCCCGCGACGACGTTGTCCTGCAGGAGCGTCGCCAGGCTCCTCAGGCCGATACTTCCCGGAACCAGCAGGATCAGGCCTGGAATGTGCAGGATCGAGGAGGGGCGGCGGGACAGCAGCACGAAGAGGTTTCCCGCAAGGCCGACGGCAAGCCCGCCGACAAAGGCGCCGACGATGGGCGCTTCGAGCCAGCCGCCCAGGCCGCTGCCCATCCAGGCGATGAATGAAACCATCAGGATCCAGAACCAGTCGCGCATGTGCGCCTGGATGAGCATCATCAGGCCGGCGGCGGCGCTGACGAGTCCGACCAGCGGTAGCCAGGCGGGTCGAAAAGACGCCTCGGTCAAAGCGACCGGTCCGACCACGGCCTGGCCGGCCATGCCGCCCAGCACCAGGCCAAAGGCCAGCAGGGCAAAGACGGTCACCGAGAAGGAAAGTCGTGATGATCCCGATACCAGGTGACCGGTCGAAAGCTCGCGGGCGGCCGTGGTGAGATCCATGCCGGGAAGCAGGGGGATCATGGCGGCGAGGATCGCCGGCATCAAGGCGGTGCGGCCGTCGAAGCCGCACCAGAGCGAACCCAGGAAGGTGATGAGCATGGCGACCATCGGCATGATCAGGCGAGAGCGCTCGACGTGTTGCTGCATCCACCAGATGCTCCCGCCGGCCACCGCGCCCAGCGGTGCGGCCATCAGGGACTCGCGCCAGCCGCCGCCCAGCAGCGAAGCGACGCCGCCGCCGATGAGAACGAAGGCCAGCACCTGCAGCCAGGCCCCATACAGCGGCGGGGCCGCGTCGATGGCGCGCACTCGCTCGTCGGCCTGCTGCGGGTCGATGCGGCCCTCGTTGAGATCCTCCATGACCTCGGTGAGGTCGGCCAGCTTCGAGAGATTGGCCGATCCCGGATCGGAGCGTGCGAGAAAGGTCTGCTGCTTGTCGCCGTCGCCCAGGGAAACGATCAGCGCGGTGGGCGTGGAGAAGAACTCTGCCTGCAGGCCCAGGCGCTCGGCCATGATCTGCATCGACGACTCCAGGCGATGCGCCGGCGAGCCGACGTGAAGCAGTGCACGGCCCAGGTTGAGCACCAGGCGTGCATAGCGGTCGGACGAGTAGGGTTGTTCGTCGCTGAGCGCTTCGTCGGTGGCGTCGTTCACCGCTGTCCTCACGGATGTCGTTGCAGTAAGTCGAAGTGTCGCATAATGCAGGGCCCACTTCCCCAAGCGAGGATGAACCCGCCACATGAAGCTCCGGTTATTCCAGGTGGATGCGTTCGCCGAGAAAGTCTTCGAGGGCAACCCCGCGGCGGTCGTGCCGTTGGACGAGTGGCTCGACGACGCTGTGCTGCTGGCGATCGCCAGCGAGAACAACCTCTCCGAGACGGCCTTCTTCGTGCCCGAAGGGTCCGGCTACTCGCTGCGATGGTTCACGCCCGAGGCGGAGGTCGACCTGTGCGGCCATGCCACGCTGGCCACCGCCCATGTGCTTTTCGAGCACCTCGGCTACGGCGGTGACGAGGTGGTGTTCGACAGCCGCAGCGGGGAACTGAAGGTGCGTCGATGCGACGCGGGCCTTGAACTGGATTTTCCGGCCGCGGCCAGCCGTGAGATCGGCATTCCCTCGGACATGGCCGAGGCGCTGGGTGCAAAGCCGCGCCAGGTCTTCGAGGGCGGCGATTGCATGGTGGTCTTCGGCAGCGAAGCCGAGATCCGTTCCCTGTCCCCGGACTTCCGGGCGCTCGCGCGCATGCCCGGCCGCGGCGTTATCGCCACGGCCCCCGGCGACGAGGTGGACTTTGTCAGCCGCTGCTTCTATCCCAGGCTGCGCGTGGACGAGGACCCGGTGACCGGGTCCGCCCATTGCCAGATGGTGCCCTACTGGGCCGAGCGGCTTGGCCGCGATGAGTTGCTCGCCCGCCAGGTATCCGCCCGCGGCGGTACCGTTCGCTGCCGGTTGGCCGGCGAGCGCGTGAAGCTCGCCGGCCCCGCGGTGGACTTCCTGGTCGGGACGATCCGGCTCTAGCGCCGGACTTCACTGACCCGGCGCCCCTCGATGACGGTGCCGGTGACGTTCGTGGTGTACTCGAACGGGTCGCCGTCGAACAGCGCGACGTCGCCGTCCTTGCCGACTTCCAGCGAGCCGACTTCGTCGGACAGGCCCAGGATTCTGGCCGGCGCCATGGTGACCATCTCCAGCGCCTGGTCGAAGCTGGCGCCGTAGGGAATCGTCATGGCCGCTTCGAACAGCACCACGCGCGTCTTGGGTACGTAGCCTTCGAAGCCCGACTGCATCGCGACTTCGATGCCGGCGTCCATCAGCTCGGCGGCGGTGGTGAAGGCCATGTGCTGGGTGTCGCCGCCGGCGCGGGCGCGCGCCATGGTCGGGTGGATGATCACCGGCACGTCGGCGGCCCTGATCTCGTCGATGAGCAGGTGGGCGTCGCTGGCGCCGGCCAGGATCAGCCGGAAGTCGAACTCGTCGGCCAGCCTGAGCGCGGTCATGATGTCGCTGTGGCGGTGTGCCTCGATGATCAGCGGCACCTCGCCGGAGAGCACGTCGACCAGCGCGTCCATTGCCAGGTCGCGCGCCGGCGACTTGCCTTCCTCGGCCGATTCGAGTTTGTCGCGGTATTCCTGCGCGGCGATCAGTTTGCCGCGCAGCATGGCGACGGCCTTGGAACGATTGCCCGGCGAGGAGCGCTCGTGGCGCGTGGCGCCTTCGCCCAGGGTGGCGGCCAGGGCCGAATAGGGCCGCACCACGGCCTCGTCGACAGTGTCGCCGGTGCTCTTGGCGATCAGCATCTGACCGGAGATCACCTCGCCCGGCCCGTGGCCGGTGTGCAGGGTGGTCACGCCGTGCTCGCGTTGCCAGCTCACCAGCTTCTCGAGCGGGTTGTAGGCGTCGATGGCGCGCAGCTCCGGCTGGATGGCGGCCGAGCGCTCGAGCTGGTCCTGGTCGTGGGGCTGGTTGAGGTAGCCCGACAGGCCCACGGTCGAGCGTGCGTCGATCAGGCCGGGCGTGGCCACGGCGGCATCGAGCACCAGCATGCCCTCGGGGATGTCGGTCGAGTCGGCGGGGCCGACGGCCGCGATCTTGCCGTCCTCGATGACCACCACGCCGTCTTCGATCATCTCGCCGGGTGCGGTGTAGAGCTTGCCGGCGCGCACGGCGATGTCCTGCGCCAGGGCGGGCCCGGCGGCGGCCAGCAGGGCCAGTACGGTCAGGGTCTTCTTCATCGTTTTCATTCCGTACCTCCATGGCCGTGGATGTGGCCGTTGCCGTCGTCGTCGCTCAGCGCGTTAAAGCCGCCCTCGGCGACCAGGCGGTCGTCTTCGTCGTCCAGGTCGAAGCGGCGCTCGCCCTCCACCCAGGTTTCGAGCACGCGGGTGTAGACGCTGAACGGGTCGCCGGAGAGGATCACGAAGTCGGCATCCTTGCCCGGAGTCAGTGTGCCCACTTGGTCGGCGATGTCGAGCATCTCAGCGCCGCGGATGGTCAGGGCTTCGAGCGCGGCTTCGCGCGACAGGCCCGCGCGGATGGCCATGCCGGCCATGCGCAGGAAATAGCGCGAGTCGGTCACCCAATCGTCGGTGTGCAGGGCCACGTCGGCGCCGGCGCGCTCCAGGGCGGGAGCGGACCGCGCCAGCATGTTCTTCGCTTCGAGCTTGCCGCCCGGGCTGTCGATCAGGATCAGCGACACCGGCACGTCGGCCGCGGCAATCTCGTCGGCAACGCGCCAGGCTTCGCTGGTGTGGTGCAGCACCATGCGGAAGTCGAACTCTTCCTTCAGGCGCATGGCGGTCATCAGGTCGTCGTGGCGATGGCTGTGGAAGTGGACCATGCGCTTGCCGCTCAGGACCTCGGCCAGGGCTTCGAGCCCCAGGTCGCGCGGCGGCGCTTCGCCTGCTTCGGCACTGGCCACTTTCTCAGCGTACTCCTGCGCCTTGATGTATTCGGCGCGCACCAGGGCGGCGGACTTCGCACGGGTGCCCGGGAAGGGCGGCTGGCGCATCGGGTTGGTCCCGTTGGCCATCTTCATGCCGCCGGCGATGCCGCCATCTTCGAAGCGGTAGGCCAGGTCGGTGATGGCGTTGCCCTCGCGCAGCTTGAGATAGACCGTCTGCCCGCTGATCAGGTGACCCGAGCCGGGCATGATGTTGACGCTGGTGATGCCGCCCGACAGCGCGCGCTTCATGCCCGAGCTGAGCACGTTGACCGAGTCCATGGCCCGCGCTTCGGGCTGGATCGGGCCGGAGCGGTCGCCGCCCGAAACGTCGCCGACGTGGCTGTGCGTATCCACGATGCCGGGCATGATCACCGAATCCGATTCGAGCTCGACGACTTCCGCGCCTTCGGGAATGCTTATGTCGTCGCGGGCGCCGACGGCTTCGATTGCGCCATCGACGACAACCAGTGCACCGTTGTTGATCGGATCGCCGTCGATCGGGATGATCCTTGCGCCGACGAAGGCGCGAGTCTGCGCCGTCACGGCAGACGGAATTGCGACCAGCAGCAGGATTGCTGCCAGTCCGTGTGAAAGGCTTCTCAAGAGCGTCTCCTTCAATGTAGCCAGCGGGCGCTAGAAGATGTCAGAGCGCGCCGTGCAATGCAATCGACAACAGCGAACGCCGCGATTCGATTTGCTTATGATCGACGCGCTCAGGCCTGCCTGAGCGTCTTCATGTCGATGACGAAGCGATAGCGCACGTCGCCCTTCTTCATCCGTTCGTAGGCTTCGTTGATGTTCCGGATGTCGAGCATCTCGATATCGCAGCTGATGTCGTTGTCGGCACAGAAGTCGAGCACTTCCTGCGTTTCGGGCAGGCCGCCGATCAGCGAACCGATCAGCGCCCGGCGCGTGAAGATCATCTGGCCGACATCCAGCGGCGGGTTGACCGGCGTGAGCTGGCCCACCAGCAGGTAGGCGCCGTCGACGTCCAGGCAGCTCATGTAGGGATTGAGGTCGTGTTCGACCGGAACGGTGTCGAGGATGTAGTCGAGCGACCCGGCGGCCGCCGCCATCTGTTCGTCGTCGGCGCTGATGACGACGTTGTGCGCGCCGTTGCGCCTGGCTTCTTCAACCTTGGCTTCAGAGCGGGTGAACAGCGTGACTTCCGCGCCCATCGCCTTGGCGAACTTGATGCCCATATGGCCCAGGCCGCCCATGCCGACCACGCCGACGCGGTCGCCGGGCTGGACGTCGACGTAGCGCAACGGCGAATAAGTGGTGATGCCGGCGCACAGGATCGGTGCGGCGGCGGCCGGGTCGAGCTTTTCGGGGATGCGTACGACGAAGCGTTCGGCGACCCGGATGTGTTCGGAATATCCGCCGTAGGTCGTCGAGCCGTCATAGCGGTCCTTGCCGTTGTAGGTCGGCACGTTGCCCCCGGTACAGTACTGCTCCAGGCCGTCCTCGCAGCAGGCGCACTCGCGGCAGGAATCGACCAGGCAGCCCACACCGACCAGGTCGCCTTCCTTGTAGTTCTTCACGTCGCGGCCAACGCCGGTCACGCGGCCGACGATCTCGTGGCCGGGTACGACGGGATATTCGGTCATGCCCCAGTCGTTCTCGACGAAATGGATGTCGGTATGGCAGACGCCGCAGTAGAGAATCTCGATGGAGACGTCGTCCGGGCGCGGGGCGCGCGGTTCGTACTGCCAGGGCGCCAGCCCCGAATCGGGTGCCTGGGCGGCGTATGCGCGGGTCTGATCGCTCATGGGTCGAAGCCTCTCGTTGGATTAGAAATCGCTGAAATGGAAGAATAACGTATGGTGCAGCTCAAGCGTTAAAGCACCGTCAATTCGCGCCAACAGGGTGCTAATCCTCTATTTTCGGCGGTTTGCGGGCCCGCTTGATCTCCTTGCGGCGCTGCTTTTTCTTCTTCCAGCGTTTCTTGGCGGATCGCGAGGGCTTCGTCGGAATCCGCTTCTTCGGTTTGTGGTGCGCCTTCTCGATCAGCTCGGCCAGGCGTTCGCGGGCTTCTTCACGGTTGCGGTGCTGGCTGCGATGGCTCTTGGCCTCGATGGTGATGACGCCGTCGGTGTCGGCGCGCCGCCCGGCCAGTTCCAGCAGCCGAATCTTGACCGCCTGCGCCAGGAAGTCGGAATTGAGAACGTCGTAGCGCAGTTGCACGGCGGTCTCGGTACGATTGACATGCTGCCCGCCGGGGCCTCCGGCCAGGATGAACTGTTCATCCAGTTCGCTTTCCGGGGGCAGGAATCGGTTGGGCGTTGCAGGCATCGGTGATTTCCTTTAGATTCTGGCGCCAGTGTAAGGGGAACCCGCCCATGGACTGGAGCGGCAACCCGCTTCTTAGCGTTCGCCGGGTTGATCATGCTGCCAGCCAGAAATCGTTTCGTCATTGCGCTGCTAGCCCTGCTGGGCTCGGGCTTCCTCCTGACCAGCGTGCTCAGCTACTTCGTGGCCGAGCATTCGATGGACGAGCGCATTGCCGGCGAAATCCTGCCGCTGACCAGCGACAACGTCTACTCCGAGATCGAGCGTGATCTCCTGCGGTCGATCCTCATTTCCTCCCTGATGGCCAACGACACCTTCGTCCGGGACTGGATCACGGCCGGGGAAGAAGACCCCCAAGCCATCGTTCGCTACCTGCGCGAGATTCAGCGAGAATACGGCACGACGACGGCCTTCTTCGTCTCCGAAGACACGCACAACTACTACCACCCCACCGGCATCATCAAGCAGGTCGCTCCCGACGATCCGGCCGACGGCTGGTATTTCCGGGCGCGAAGGATGACCGACGATTACGAGATCAACATCGACCACGACACGGCAGACCGCTCTCGCCTGAGTATCTTCGTCAACTACCGCGTCGTCGACGGTCAGGGTCGCTTCCTGGGGCTGACCGGCATCGGTCTGGCCGTAGAGCAGGTCGTAGAGTTGATCGAGTCCTACGAGCGGCGATACAGCCGCGACATCTACTTTGTCGACCGGGATGGCGCGGTCACCCTGGCCAGCGATGAGGACGACTCGCATCCGGACCTGCAGCAGCGTCCCGGGCTGGCCCAGTTCGCCACGCGCATCCTGACCAACCCGAGCACGTCCCTGACGTATCAAAACGAGCAGGGTGAGACTGTATTCCTCAACAGCCGGCTGGTGCCGGAGTTCGGCTGGTATCTGCTCGTCGAGCAGAGCAAGAACGAAGCCGAGGGTCAGCTTCTGCGTGCGCTCGGGGTCAACATCATCCTGGCCCTGACGATCACCGGTCTGATTCTCGGCCTGGTCTATGTCACCCTCAACCGCTACCAGCGCCGCCTCGAGCAGATGGCGACCACCGACAAGCTCACCGGTGCTGCCAACCGTCACGTGTTTCAGATGCTGTTCGGCCAGGTGGTCGGCAATGCACGTCGGCGCAACGAGGCCGTTGCCTTGATGTGCATCGATCTCGATGGTTTCAAGACCATCAACGATCGCTACGGCCATCAGGCAGGAGACGGCGTTCTGCGCCAATTTGCCGATGTTGCCAACAGCATCATCCGCGAGTCCGATACCCTGTGTCGCTGGGGCGGTGATGAGTTCCTGGTCCTGATGGCCGGCTGCAATGCCAGCCAGGCTGCGCAGGTTGCCGAGAAGATTCGCAAGGTCGTGGACGAACGCAGCTTCACTTTCAGCGGCAAGAGTGTCGAGCTGACCATCAGCATCGGTGTGACTGAAGTCGCCATGGAAGACGCCATGGAGTCGGTTGTTGCCCGTGCCGACCAGGCGCTCTATCAGGCCAAGGAAGCCGGGCGCAATCGCGTGGCCAGTCTTTAGGGCTTTAGGGCTGTTGAATCATGGACAAACGGCGGAGATCCAGCAGTACCGGGACGGCGAGTATCCGGAAATCGGCACGCCTTCAGCCAAGATCGGGCAGCTGGAGGTCAACGGCTATTCAACGATCGGCTATTTCGCCTTGCCGGAGCATTGCTGGATTGACGACTTCTATGGGCCCCTCCAGGCCGATTTTTGGGCTTTACTTGAACGCCACGGCCGCAGTGAGGAGGCGCGCGCCATTGTCGAAGCCGAACGCCGAGAGATCGAATTGTATTCAGAATACAAGGCGTATCTCAGTCACGGCGTGTATATCGCGAGGAAGCATTGGGCATGATCCATATCGCCCTGCATTTCATGGTGCCGCTGCTGGTGGCTTTCACTTTCTACCGCAATCGATGGCAAGGCGCGGTGCTGATCATGGTCGCCACCATGTTGGTCGATGCCGACCATCTGCTGGCTGTTCCGATCTACGATCCCGAGCGTTGCTCCATCGGCTTCCATCCGCTGCACACCATGCCCGCGATCGCCGTCTACGCCGCGCTGTTCTTGTTTCCGCTGCTTCGGCGCCGGAAGGGCCCTGCCAAGGATCTGCAGCCGACCGCCCGCGTGCTTCACTTGGTCGGACTGGGCCTTCTGATCCATATGGCGCTGGACTGGATGGACTGCCTTCTGTGAATAGGCCTCACTACGGCTTTGAGGAGGCGATGCTGCCTGGTTGACGTCAATCAAAGGGTTGTAGCGGATGCGGCCCATACTGGGTTGGGATACCGAACTCAGGGAGAATGTGAGCATGGATTACGCTGCGAAAGCCGATGCCATTCGCCGCCCCGGCCCGATCAACGAGGCAAGCAGGGATTACCGCACGCTGGTCCACTACGCCACGCTGGCCGCGTCCAGCCACAACACCCAGCCCTGGCTGTTCAGGCTGTACGAGAGCGCCATCGAAATTCTGCCGGACCTGGAACGGCGCTGTCCGGCGGTGGATCCGGATGATCATCACCTCTACGCCAGCCTGGGCTGTGCCGCCGAGAACCTGCTGATCGCTGCCCGTGCCGCCGGGCTGGAAGGACATTGCACCTATGACCCGAAGACATCGGGTCTGCATATCCGCTTCGGGGCGGCCGCACCAAAACGCTCGGCGCTGTTCGATGCGATCGCAGAACGCCAGTGCAGCCGATCGGAATACGATGGTTCCCGGTTGACCGAAGACGAACTGCACAAGCTCGAGGCGGCCGGGCAGGGGGACGGCGTGTCGATCCTGCTCATCACCGACCGGCGTCGGATGAACGAGGTCGCCGAGTACGTGGCTCGCGGCAACAGCCTGCAGTTCGACGACGAGGCCTGGGCGCGGGAGCTGAAGTCCTGGATTCGCTTCAACGCCGGTGAAGCTGCCGATACCGGGGACGGACTCTACGGCCCGGTCATGGGCAGCCCGGCGGTGCCCCGCTGGCTGGGCCGACTTGCGATGCGCTTCGGTTTTTCCGCCGCCAAGCAGAATGCCAAGGATCGCCAGCACATCCTGAGTGCCTCGGCTGTCGCCGTCATCCATTCGGAATCGAATGACAAACCGCATTGGATCGAGGCCGGTCGCTGCTATCAGCGCGTGGCACTGCAAGCGACGGCGCTGGGTCTGAAGACCGCGTTCATCAATCAGCCGGTCGAGGTCGCCGAGCTGCGGCCGGACTTCGCGCGATTCCTGGAGTTGGGCGATCGCCGACCCGACCTGGTTGTTCGTATCGGCCGCGGGCCGGAGATGCCCGGATCACTCAGGCGGCCGGTTGACGACGTCATCGTGCAGGGGAGCAAAAGCCCATGATCGAATATCTGCTGTGCTGGTTCCTGCTGGCCGCGGTGGGTGTTGCAAACGGCACGCTTCGCCAGTACACCTACGGTCGACGTCTATCCGAGCTGGCTGCCCACCAGGTTTCCACGTTCACGGCCATTGTCTTGACCGGGTTACTTGTCTGGGGTGTCAGCAGCCTCTGGCCTCTTGCTTCGATCGGGCAGGCCTGGTTGGTGGGCGCAGTCTGGCTCGCCGCCACCATGGCCTTCGAATTCGGTTTTGGTCACTATGTCGTCGGCCACTCGTGGGAGAAGCTGTTGCGCGACTACAATCTGCGCCAAGGGCGACTCTGGCTGCTGGTGCTCGTCTGGACGCTTGTCATGCCGCCGCTGTTCCACACGCTTTCCTGAACCGCTACCTGATGCGTTGCGCGCCACAGGCCACGCGCGCTGCTTCGGCCCGGCAGGGTTGTCGTCGGTGACCTTCAGGAATCGCTTTTAAGTCGCAAACTCCGACCAGCGCCGCCTCGTCCTCGGTCTGCACGATGGTCGTGTGCGGCAGCGCCGACAGCGGGCTGTTCTGCAGCGGCCGCGTGAGCCGCGGTACTGCGCCAAGTCGCCGGCCCAGGTCGGCGTCATGAGGCTGATGGTCGGTCAATGGGTCATTTCACGCTCGAATCGGGTATTGGCGTCCGGATCACCGTCGCTAACCGGTGAGCGCTGCGACTTCGATTGCCGATTTCAATGGGACAGGCGCGACAGTCGGATCCGGTGGAGCACCGCGACCGTGGGCTTCCGCACGGACGCCCCCCGGAAGCGGGGGTACAAGGCTCTACTGTTGGCTGGAGATGATTGTCATGAAGAAGTTCGTGAACGCGGTTTCCGGATGTTGCCTGCTCTTTGCAATTGCAGGTTGCGACTCCGCCAGTGAAACGCCCGATTCCGGGATGGACCTCTTTGCCGGCAGCAAGGGATCGAGATCCTACCTCCCCGAGGTGGCCCCGGTTGGCGCGACGATGCTCGAGGGCCTTGGCAACTACAGCCTGAGCATCGACGCGTCCAGTCCGGAGGTCCAGCAGTGGTTCGACCAGGGACTGGCGCTGACCTACGGCTTCAATCACCAGGCCGCCGAGCGGTCGTTCCTGCAAGCGGTCGAACTCGATCCGCAGTGCGCTCTGTGCTGGTGGGGCGCCGCTCTGGTGCTGTGAACGCTGGCATGGATCCGGTCAACAACGCGGCTGCCTGGGAGCGAATACGGGCGGCACAGTCCCTGGCCGATAAAGCGCCATCCTGGCAGCAGGCCTATATCGAGGCTCTGTCGGCGCGCTACGCCGAGAACCCGCCCGAAGACCGCAGCGGCCTCGACCGCGCCTATGCCGACGCCATGGCCGAACTGGTCGCCGCCCGCCCCGACGATCTGGACGCCGCCACGCTCTACGCCGAATCGCTGATGAACCTGCAACCCTGGGACTACTGGACCATGAACGGCCAGCCCGTCGGGCGCATCGATGAGATCGTGTCCGTCCTGGAAAGCGTGATCGAGCGCGATTCCGAGCACGCCGGCGCGCTGCACCTCTACATCCACGCCGTCGAGGCCTCGGAACACCCTGAGCGGGGCGTAGCCGCCGCCGACCGCCTGCGCACCCTGATTCCCGGCTCCGGCCACCTGGTGCACATGCCCGCGCATATCTACGCCCGGGTGGGCCGCTACCACGACGCCGTCATCGCCAATCAACTGGCCATCGAATCCGATAACGCCTACCTGGCCGCCTGCCGGCCGGGTCCCGGGGTGTATCCGCTGGGCTACGTGCCCCACAACCACCATTTCCTGTGGTTTGCCGCCAGCATGGAAGGCGCACGCGACATCGCCCTGGCCGCCGCCGAGGAAACTCACGCACGCACCAGCGACCCTGACCTGATGCGCACGCCGGGCTTCGAGGGCATGCAGAACTTCGCGCTCACGCCGCTGTTCGCCAAGGTCCGCTTCGGCCTGTGGGACGACATCGTCGACGATCCGAAACCGGCCGACGACTTGCCGTACATGCGGGCCATCTGGCACTACGCGCAGGGCATGGCGGCTGTGCGCAGCGGACGCCAGAACGACGCACAGGCACACTATCAGGCCCTGCTGCAGGCCAGTACCGACCCGGAAATCGAGAAACTCATGATGTGGCAGCGTTACTCACTGATCCGTGGCGTGCGCGTGGCCGAGCGCGTGCTGGCCGCCGAGCTCGCTCACGCCAGCGGCAACCTGGAGACGGCCCTGACGGCCCTCGAGGCCGCTCGTGACATCGAAGACGACCTGCCGTACGACGAACCACCGGGCTGGCACGCACCGGTGCGCCACACCCTGGGCGCCATGCTGCTCGAAGCAGGCCGCGCCGAGGAAGCCGAGGCCGCCTACCGCGCCGAGTTGCGCCGCAATCCGGAAAACGGCTGGTCGCTCTATGGGCTGAGCCAGGCACTGCGCGCCCAGGGCCGCAATGGCGAATCCGACCGGGTTCTGCTCCGCTTCGAAACGGCCTGGGCCCAGGCCGACGTCGCGCTGGAGAGCTCCCGCTTCTGAGTCAGCCAGGGGCCGGGCCGCCTTGCAGCGCCCGGTTCTTGCTCGAACCCATCGGCGAGGGCATGGCCAGGCCAGCCGATGAGTGCAACGAGCAACTGGACCGGTGAGTGGTTGCCCCCGGTTTCAATACGCGAATGAGGGTTCGGCTCACGTGCAAACGACGCCACGCCCGGCCGGGGTGACCTCAACAGGGCCTATTCATATACGCGCTCGAAGCCTTTCACGCTGAAGCCGTTGATGCGCGTATCGCCGACCAGGATCACCGGCACCCCGGTGGCATCCATCGCCTCGTAGCGGCGTCGGGCCGCCGGATCCTCGTCGATATCATACTCGGTGTAGCGGATGCCGTTGTCGGCGAAGTACTGCCTGGCCTTGGCGCAGTAAGGACACCAGTCGGTGGCATACATGATGACCCGCGGCCGATGGCCTTCGTCGGTCGGTTGGGGCGCCGGCTGGATCTCCACCGCCGTGTAGCTGTTGATCGGCTCGATATCAAGCTCTTCAGAGCTCTCTTCTACCGGCTTGCGGTCGCTGAAATGGAGATTGCCATCCTCGTCCACCCACCGATAGACCTGCGCATCAGCCAGACTGCAGGCCAGCACCACCCATACTGCAAGCAACTTGTACACCGATCCGATACCTCCCTCCCGCTTGTGCGCGACCATGGTACCGCAAAGTCCAATCCCGACAGCAGTGGCTCTGAGCGCTACCTGATTAGCCGCATGGCCCACTAGCGCGTATCCGCACCGACGGGTTCGAAGCGAAGTTGCGTCGCGCCATCCCCACCTTCAGCGCCCGGCCCGGGCGATCTTCCCCAGGTCCTCGGCCAGTTCCGCGGCATTCAACGGCGCGGCAAAGTAACCACGCATCCGCCCCTCCGGATCGATCAGCGCCAGCGCCGTTGAATGATCCATGGTGTACTCCCCGTTCCCCATCGGCACGCGCACGTAGGCCATCTCCAGACTGCCCAGCAGGCGATCGATCACCGCCTTCTCGCCGGTCAGCGCCTTCCATTCGGGATTGAAGTGGCCCATGTATTCGGCCAGGTGCCCCGGCGTATCCCGCTCCGGATCCACACTCACGAAAATCGTTCGCAGCCGATCCGGCGCGATACCCGCACGCTTCTGAGCCGAGGCCAGTAGCGACAGGGTGGCGGGGCAGATATCCGGGCAGTGCGTGAAGCCCACGAACAGCACGCTCCAGGTCCCGCGCAACTGCGTATCCTCGAATACCTGCCCATGTTGGTCGGCAAGCCGGAATGCGGCGACCGGGCGGGGCTCGTCGAGAGCGCGGGCATGTTCCAGTGAGGTCATGGGATCCGACCCAACGCCGGAGCAGCCGCACACCAGTACGGCGGGGAGTCCAAGGAGGAGCAGGGCGAACAGGCGGTTCACTGTGGAAGCCTCTCGCGGAAGGGTCGCCAATGGATTGTACGCCCCACTGACACCACCGTCGCTGAGCGACAGCTCCTGGCCGGCATCAGCGCTGGCCGTGTTGACCAGCTATCCGAACCTGGTGTCGGACGAACTTGCACTGCCCGACCTATGCAAGGCAGTACTTGTCTGTACGCAACTTGGGCTGTGCAGGTCATGCGGCAAGAAGGGCAGGCTGGTTCCTGGTTATGCGATTTAGAACACGTAAATGAATCCGACGCCGACCTCGGCTTCGTAGTTGTTGCGTGTGATTGGGCTATCGGCAACGTCGCTACCATAATGTTCATAGAGCGCCTCGCCGAAAATCTGCCAATTCTCGCTGATATAGTTGCGATAGCTGTAATTGACCCCGATCGATCGGAATCCGCCACTCAGATCGGTCTCATTGAGTCCTGATGCGGCTGACTGCAACGCGTTGATGCCGAAATCCCTGTTGGCGCGCTCGCTATCGTGAAAGACTGCAACGAGACCAATTTCAGAACCGCTTCCGTCCTTTCGTTCGCCGAAGCGGCGCCCTACGCCGAAGATCCCCAGGTTTCCGTTTTCGCCGGTGACGACTCGACCATCCAGCCAATAACGCCAATCGGCATTGAAAGCGCGGCGCGCTTGCAGCACGACTTCAATGCCCTCATCCGTATCGCCCAGCCCATCCAGGCGGCCGTCATCGGAATCACTTTCTTCCCGGCCTTCATCGAAGGCCACGGCGGCGTCGAACAGCCACGTATCAGCACGAAGGCCACGCCAGCCCAGCGCCTCACCGGCCCAGTAGAAAATGTCATCACCCCTGCGCCACTGTGCTGCGCCGGCAGGCTGGACTTCGAAGCCGAACTCATCCGATCCTTCGTAGGCCGATTCGTATTCAACGCCCAGGCCCAGCCCGAAGCCCCAGCCGTCCTCACCCTTCGTGAAGTCGTCGAGCGAGGGCAAGGGCACCAAAGCTGCTTCTTGTTCCTGGGCGAGGGCTGTCTGGAAGAAGAGGGCCTGTATGAACACCACCAACAGCAAACCTGAAATCGTTTTCATTTGAAGAGCGCGCCAGCATGAGAGAGGCGATAATTTCGCTGAGCGCGTGTGAGGCTCTTGTGATTGGGCCACGCACTACCGCGTCGTGATCTACATGATTGATTGTGAATGCGTTTCGCTGACTCTCCTGGTCTGGCCGCTGCTGCGAGGCGTTATCGAACAATCAGCGCGAGGCCGGTAACGATCAACATCAGGTAAACCACCTGCCTGAAGCGCCGCTCATCGAGTCGGTGGTGGAGGAACTCCCCCAGGAAATAGCCCGCTGCCAGCACCGGCAAGTACGTCGCCACCCTCGGCAATGCGGGGATCAGCGTGCCGTCGATCAGAAATGCCACGGTCAGCCCGAGATTCAGGCTGAACCAGACGGTGACCAGCGTCGCCCTGAGACTGCCCTTGTCGAGATGCTTGCCCGCCATGGCGTAGACCAGCAGCGGGCCGCCCGAGGCGAACAGGCCGTGGGTGATACCGGCGGCGAAGGTCAGGACCCGGCTCAACCATGCCGGGTGGCGGTGGCTTGGGACGTGTTTGATCAGGCGCCAGAGTTCGCGGGATGCAAACCAGATGATCAGAACGCCGAGCAGCATCTTGAGCAGGCTCTCCCCCAGCCAGGGCCGCAGGAAATACCCGGCCAGCGTTCCGGCGGCCATCAGGGGAAGGACGAGTTTCAGCAGAAATGCCTTGTCGATATGGTGGCGGTTCTTCCAGGCGATGGTGCCGGTCATGAAGATGTTCAGTGGCACCAGCACGGGGAGCATGCTGGCAATCGGCAGCAGCAGGGCGCCCAGGGACAGGGCGATGACGATCGAGCCGAAGCCGGTGATGGCTTCGATGGTCGACGAGAGCAGGATGCAGACGCCCAGCCAGATCCACGGCAGCATCAGCGCAGGTCTCCTTCGAATTTCCGGCGGATCAGCTTCAGGTACAGGCTCGGGGCGATTCGCCACAGCAGGCTTCCGATTCTCGACAGGCGGTCGGGGTAGAGCCAGGGTTTGCGCTTCTCGGCGGTGCGCACGATGCGTTCGGCCATCCAGTGGGCGTCCTTCGGTTTGCCGATGCGGCTCTGGGCGTGGCGGGCCGGCTGGCCGTCGGCGCCGAGGGCGTTGGCTTCGATATCGGTCTTGAGGAAGCTGGGGTAGACCATCAGGACGTCGACGTCGTCGTCGGCCAGTTCCATGCGCAGCACTTCGAAGAACTGCGTCAGCGCCGACTTGGCCGCGCCGTAGGCCGCGCGGCCGGGCAGGGGCATCCAGCCGGCCATGGAGCCGATGTTGACGATCTGGCCCTTCGACTCGCGCAGCAGGGGCAGGGCGGCCAGGGTGAGTTCGACCGGTGCCTGCCAGTCGACGGCCATGACCTTTTCGAATACTGCCGGGTCGGTGCGGTGCGCGGGCGAGCGGTGGGTGATGCCGGCGTTGTTGACCAGGATGTCGAGGCGGCCGAAGCGCTCGCGGGTGGCTTCGAGCAGGTCGGCGGTGGCTTGCTGGTCGGTGACATCCAGGGTTCGTGTCAGGACGCGATCCGCGGCGTCCAGCTCGCGCTCGAATGTTTCGAGCTCTGCCTTATCGAGATCCGCGAGAACCAGGCTGCAGCCTTCATCGAACCAGCGCCTGGCCATCGCGCGGCCCAGACCCGCCGCCGCGCCGGTAATCAGGACGATTTTCATTGGGTCGTCCTCGTCAGGTGGCGGGCGATCCGGTACCCGCGGGGTGTGCCGCCGGCATCCGTTGGTTCGAATTGCATCCTCTCTCCCGTGGGCGCGGACGTTGGAAGGCAGTCATTCGTGTTGCTGCGCCGTGGGTCAACCCGCCTTTGGGTTGGTCCAGCAGCAGATTGCGCGCCGGGCAGCGACCGACTTGGCCCAGTGTGCCACGACTATTCCTGATCCTGTTCAAGTCGCTGCGCGGTGACCCAGTAGAGATCGCCGTCACGCGAGAACAGCAGCCATCGGCCGTCCGGGGTGACGTATGGCGTGATCTCTTGGCCGATCCTGGTCAGTCCGTCGAGGCGTTCTGCGGCTACTGGCAGCTATTGCGGAAGGCATTCATGACCGTCTCGGAGGGGTCGGGTTGGCCGAAGACGCTGGGTCGGATCCTCATCGAGCGGGCCCAGCGGAGTAGCCATGAGGGGCCGTAGCGCTTGCTGGGGCCCGCCATCGTGGCGTACGCGGGGTCCTCGAGGGCCTCTTTGAGCGTGACGAATTCGTAACCGCGGCTTTTGAACAGTTCGAGCGAATCGGACAGGGTGGCGGCGTTGATCCGGTTGGCGTGGATCAGCCAGATCTGCGGGATCGGCCGGCCGAAGAGATCATCGCTCATGGTCTCGAATGCGTCGATGGCGTCGCCGAGGTGCTGCATGTATTCGGCAACGAGCGCCGTCCGATCCATCCCGGGGTCTTCGCCGGCTGCCAGGTGGTCGTAGATGCAGGAAAACAGGTAGTCGGTGTGTTCGATGGTGAAGGGCGCCACGGTGTAGCCGTGCGCGGCCAGGAAGCTCTCGAAGGCGAACTGTTCCTCGATCGAATCGCCGGTTTGCGTGAAAGGGTGCCGGAAGTAGCGATAGGGGCGATCTGCCCGTTCCGACAGCCAGCGTGAGATCGGCTCCCCTTTCAAGACCGCCGCCTTCATGGCGGACAACTCGGTCTCGTGCATGCCGACGTGCCCGAAGGTGTGGTTGCCGAGCTCCATGCCGTCGTCCAGCCACGCTTCGAGCAGGGCGACGTTGGCGTCGATACCGCCGTCCTCGAGCAGCTTGTCCTCATTGACGAACCCGACCGCCTGCGCGTCACGGTCGCGCAGCGCCGACAATATCTTTTCGGTGATTTCCCGCTTCTCGTCGACAGAGACCGGCGTCGCGCTGGCCACGGGCAGGTCGTCGATGGTGATGGCCAGCTTCTTGCCTTCGGCGCAGTAGGCGGCGATCGGCATGAGGCAGAAGAGAATGATTGAAAGAGTGCGGTTCATCGGATCGGTCACCTTCGTTGTTCTGATTCGGGGTGGTCGAGATTGCCGTCAATTTGTCCCATGTCAGTTTACGAGTTGCCGGCGGGATGGTTGTCGGCTCGTGATCGGGCGGCATCAAGAAGGTCGTCCAGCGTCACGCGATTCAGTAGTTTTCCATTGAATATCACCGAATCGATCGAGCGGGTATTGGAGATGTTCTCCAGCGGATTGGCATCCAGCAGCAACAGGTCGGCTCGCTTGCCGACCGCGATCCCCCCCAGCAGGTCGGATTGGTCGAGGTATGCCGCGGGTGTTGTCGTCGCAGCACGAAGTACGTCCATCGGCGGGAGGCCGGCCCGGGAAAGATGCAGCAGTTCGTCGTGCAGGCTGAAGCCCGGGAAGGATATCGTGTCGTTGGCATCCGTGCCGGCCATGATCTGCACGCCCGACTGGAAGGCCAGTCGCGTGATCATCAGCCCGTGTTCGAAGAACGCCGCATAGGCGGCCACGTCCTCTGCCGAGGACGAGTTGGCAGTCGATTGCAGGTCCTGCTGCCAGAAGCCGCGCAGCATCGTCGGCACATAGGCGAGCCGGGGATCCTCGCGGTAGTCGGCGTTCCCGGCGCGGGCATCCATCTCCCGCGTCTCGTGCGTCGGCACGTAGTAAGTGCCGTTGTCTACAAGCTCGGCCAGCAGCCGGCGACATAGCGCCGGATCGAACGAGGTGACGATTGCATTCAGTTGCTCGGCAACTTCAGGCATTTCCACATCGACGTCGCCTGCCAGCCGGCGCTGCCACATCGAGCGCAGCTCCGATCCGGTCCGACTGCAGTCGCGGGGGATGACCCGCGCATGCTCGATGGTTCGGTGACCGCGTTCCGACGCTTCCAGCACCAAGACCGGATGCGGCACATGGCCGCTGACTTCGTGTCCGGCCGCCTTCGCCTCTTCGAGCAGCGCGAAGTAGGCGCCCCGGGGCAATCCGCTGTAGGTCTTGATGAAGTCGACGTCGCGCGCCCGGATGTGCCCGACGAGCGTGGTCGCCTGGGCGGCATCGGTCGGGGTCACGAAATCCGGCGCGCCCTCGGGCACGTGGGGCGGCCGACGTTCGGACGGCCCTCGCACGATGGCGCTCGACAGCCTTTCGATATGCGGCCCGGGCCTGAGTCCGGCCTCGATTTCGGCCTGCAGTTCGCGGTAGTCGTCGATGCAGGCGAAGATCTCCCCCCTCGGTTCCCAGCAGTCTCCGCTCATCTCTCTGACGCTCGTCACGCCGTTGGCCAGAAGCAATTCCAGCGTGCTGTCGGAGAACATCGGGTGGGCCAGGTGCACGTGCATGTCCATGAGGCCGGGTATCAGGAACTTGCCCTCGGCGTCGATATAGCCGGGGCGTTCGTGGTTGTCGGCTCCCGTGTGTCGAATGGTCGCGATCCGGCCATCGACGATGTGCACATCGCGGCCTTCGAGGACGCGCCGTGACTCCGGGTCGATCACCGTGACGTTACCGATCATGATCGTGTCTGAATCTCGGCCGGGCAGGGCGCAGCCGTGAAGCAATAGCGCGACGATCAGGCATAAGGCGGGCTTGAGGTTCTGGTTTGCCATGTTCACTTGTCCTTCCGCTCCATGCCGGGGGTCAGATGTCCTGCAATGCGTTCAGCCAGGCCTCAGCGGCGTCGGAATCGAAACCGGTGACGAGCCGCTTCACTTCGCCGTCGACGACCAGAAGTCGCTCGACAAGCCGCTCGACCTGCTCGATTTCCATCTTGCCTTCGAGAACGGCGAATACATAGGGGTCGACGGCCCGTGAAGCGACAGCCTTGTCGGAGGCTGACAGCCCGGATTGCTGAACCAGTGCCGTATCGACGGCATGGAGCAGCTTCGACAGGAAGCTCGGCGAGCGAGAGATGCCCCGGCTCATAGGCTCCAGTGCCTGCGGCGGCAGGTGTTCAAGGTAGCGCCAGACGAGCCGGTCCATGCTCTGGACAATTCGCTCACCGTTGTCGAGCGCGGCCTTGATCAGGGGGCGATAGACGAGTTCGCCGTTGGAGCTGCTGGTGAGTATGACCAGCCCTTCTCCCGTTTCAGGATGGACAATGGCGAGTGTGCGAACCCCGGGCTCGCGGCCGTCGTGCATCAGGGCCTGCGAATTGCCCAGGGGAATCAGCTTCCAGCCCAGTCCGAAGTGTTCGGCAGGATCGTCGTGCAGGGCCTGGGGCGACTGCATCTCCTCGACGAGCTCTTGGGAGAGCTCCGCTCCTTCGGCGACCCAGGCGAGGAAGCTTGCGTAGTCGCCGACGGTCGTCATCAGGTGCGCGGCGGCGTTGGGCCGGCGTTCGTCGAGACTGGTGTCGATCGGCTCTCCCGCCTCATTGTAGCCTCGTGCCACATTGTCCCCGATGGTGTCGGTCCAGCCCATCGTGGTGCGGGTCATACTGGCGGGTTCGAAGACGTACTCGGCGGTCAGTGCACTGATCGACGCTTCCGTGCTGCGCTCGATGGCGCGGCGCAGGTATTCGAAACCTTCGCCCGAATATTCGTGCCGGGTGCCCGGGGGGAACATGAACTGCAGTTGCCGGTTGCCCCGCCAGTTCGGAAGTCCAGACTGATGGCTCAAAAGGATGCGCGGCGTGAGCTGTTCATGACGGGGATCGTCGGCCAGGTCAGGGTCGACCCAGAGATCTCCCAGCGACTGATCGAGCGTCATCTCGCCTTCATCGACCAGGTGCAGGGCGGTGACCGCGAACACCGGTTTGGTCAGGCTTGCGGCATTGAACACGGTATCGGTGTTCAGGGCCTTGCCCGGTGCACGCTCGCCGAATGCGGCCTGCCAGGCGACGCGGCCGTTCTCGATGCTGGCGATGGCCAGGCCCGGTACTCGGGCTCGTTCCATCTGGCCGGCAATCTGCTGCTGGAGCGCTTCCGGTGGCAATGCGTTCTCCGGGCGCGCCTCCTGCATGGCACAGAGGCCGAAGATGACGGCAAGGCCGGTCAGCAGGATGGACTTTCTCATGGTAGCTTCCTCTTGGTCTGGTGCTCCCCAATGGAGCGTGTCTGGACATTCGCTTTCGTGGGGATTGATACGGCGAGGCCGGAATCGGTTGCACCCGGAATGAAATTAATTCGGAATTTTGTGCAGCCGAATCCTGTTGTGTTGTATCTAATCGTGTTGAGGAACGAATTTTCCGGGAGACGACCATGTTCGACATCATCGCTTTGCTGATCCCCATCGTCGGGTTCATATGCCTGGTCGCGATCGTGCGCGCGGTCATCGACGGGCGAGTGAAAAGGCGGCTGGCCGAAATGCAGGCCAGCGAGGGCATGGTTCGTGCGCTCGCGCAGGCCGACGAGGCCAGGCGCAAGCATGAAGTGCTCAAGTGGGGGCTCGTGCTGGGGTTGACCGGCTTCGCCCTGGTCTTGATCGAATTGTTCAATCTCGGCAGTGAGGATCCGGGCGCTTACGGGCTGTTGCTCGCCGCGGCGGGCGTCGGCCTGCTGCTGAACAGGGTTCTCCAGGGGCGCGATGCCTGAGACCACGATTCGTGGAACGGAAAGACGACAGGACTGGCCGGGATCGCGCGCTGGTCGAGGCCGTGCGCTCCGGCCGGGAAGGGGCGTTCGCGGCACTGGTCGAGCGGCACCAGCGCCTGGTTTGGCACCTGGTCTACCGCATGGTGCGCCATCCGGAAGACTGCCGCGAGCTTTGCCAGGAAGTCTTCATTCGCGTTCATGCGAAGCTGGGTCAGTTCCGCTTCGACAGCTCTTTGGCGACCTGGATCGGCAAAATCGCGTTCAGCATCTGCGCGAGGCACCTGCAGCGCAAACGACTGCCGCTGCTCGAGTCGGGCGAAGACGACACGCCTCCCGTGGAGACGGCGGCCGACGATTTCGACCTGGCTGCCGCCTGCGCCGACCAGCAGTTGCTGGGTTACTTGCAGGAGGCACTGGAAGAACTGCCTCCGATCTCGCGAACGGTTCTAACGCTGTACTACCTCGAGGAGATGAGCGTGGGCGAGGTCTCCGAGATCATGGACAAGCCGGAAGGCACGATCAAGAATCTGCTCTTTCGCGCGCGCAACCGTTTGCGCTCTGAATTCAACCGATACCTGGAGCCATCCGATGAGTGAACATCACAGGGACAGTGACCCGTTCGAGGCCTTGTTGCGGCATTCGATTCGAACGGCGCCGATGGCCGAGCCGCCGCCGGGGTTCGCCGGGTCGATGGAGAGCCTGGTCGCCGGCCGTGCCGAGGCTGCGAGTCTGGAAGCCTGGCTGACACGAATCGCCATCTGGATCACGGCGATCGCGACCGTCGGCTTTCTCGTGTCTTTCATCGGCCGGCTGGTCGGCTATCTGGGCGAGGTCATGGGCGATGCGCCCTGGCCGCTGTTGGCTGCGACTCTGGCGATTCTGGGGATGATCAAGTTGATGGAGTTCGTACCGCGTTGGGGGCACGGTACTCGCGCAGAGCCGCACGGCGGCGGTGATCTGAGCTGATTGCGAGCTTCGTCAGGGTATCCGTTTCTCGAGGTGTTCTGCGAAGTAGTCGAAGGTCTCGGCCGAGGTCTTCTTCGGGGTGTAGCCGAATTCCTCCTTGAGGCGGCGGTTGGAGAGAACGGGGCGGTAGCGCAGGAAGTCGATCTGCTCCGGGCCGGTGGGTTTGCCCAGCCACTTGGCGATGCGCAGCCCGAGCTTGACCAGGCCGACGGGCAGGCTGAGCGTGGGCTTGCCCAGGCGGCGCGCGATTTCGCGCATGTTCAGGGCGCCGTCGCCGGCCAGGTTGTAGACGCCCTCGGCGTCTTCGCGGATGCCTTTCTCGAGAATGTCGAGCACGTCCTCGTCCCAGATGAAGACGAACGGAGAGTCGTGGCCCTTGAGCACCAGGATGCGCCTGGCGGTGAACAGGGCGGTGATCTGGTTGCGGGTTTCGGTACCCAGCACGGTGCCGGGGCGCAGCACGAGTTGTTTCAGTTCCGGGTGCAGCTTGCGGTAGCGCGCCAGCATTTCCTCGATGCGGCGCTTGTGGTCGGAATAGGCGAAGGTCTCGTTGCCCCTGAGTGCGTCGTTCTCGTCGATCCAGTCCGGGTTGTCGGCGTGGTAGCCGTAGGCCGCGCCCGAGCTGGTGACGGTGAGGTGCGTCACGCCGGTGTCCAGGCAGGCCTGCAGCACGTTGCGGGTGCCGCCGACGTCGATGTCGAAATCGCGCTGGCGGTCCTTCGAGGCCTGCAGCACGGAAGCCAGGTGGACGACGTGGGTGATTGCATGGGCGCGCATGACTTCGGTCAGGCTTCTTGATCGGATATCAAGCACTTGCAGCGGAAAGCTCAGGTCGTCGCGCTTGCGGATATCGGTGCCGAAGACCTCGAAATCGTGGGCCAGGCGGTTGCCGAGCTTGTGGCCGATGTAACCGGCTGCGCCGGTGATGAGGATGCGTTTGCTCATGCTGCTTCCTCCGCGGGTTGCGTCGGCTGTTCAGACGGCTCGGGCGGCGGGCGCCGCGCCCAGATCTGCGCCAGGGTAATGCCGGCGATCAGGTGCCACACGCCCCAGAAGCCGGCGATGAGCAGCATGCCGCCGGCTTCGGGGAAGAAGGTGAACAGGATGACCAGGCCCAGGCCGGAGTTCTGGATGCCGACCTCCATGGTGACTGCGCGCCGGTCGGCGACGGGCAGCCGGAAGGCGCTGGCCATGCCGAATCCGAGGCAGAAGGCGAGCAGGTTGTGGCCCACTACCAGCCACACGAAGGTGTGGAATTTCGCCAGGAAGGTGCTGAAATTCATGGCGAAAGCGATGCCGGCAAACGCCAGCAGCACCAGCAGGGAAAAGATCCGCAGCGGCGTCTCGCTCTTCTCGGCCAGCCTGGGCCAGTGCCGGCCGGTGAGCATGCCCAGCACCAGTGGAATGCCGAGCACCAGGACGACCAGTATCAGGATGTTGCCGGGGTCGAGGCTGATCTCGGTGAGGTACCCGCGCGTGTAGGGATTGAGCCAGCCGTAGAAGGCGAAGTTCAGCGGCGTGAGCACAATGGCCGCCAGGCTCGAGACCGCCGTCATCGACACCGACACGGCCACCGAACCCCGGGCCATGAAGGTCATGATGTTGGAGAAGTTGCCGCCGGGGCAGGCGGCGATCAGGATCATGCCCAACGCGATTTCCGGATCCAGCTTCAAGGCCCAGGTTACCGCGCAGGTCGCCGCCGGCAGCAGCAGGAACTGCGCCACCAGCCCCGCGGCCGGCGCGACGGGCGTCCTGATGATCCGGGTGAAGTCGGCCGGACGCAGGCTCAGCGCCACGCCGAACATCATCAGCGCCAGGATGACGTTGAGCAGGATCAGGCTGTCTGGATCGAAACGCACCGGATTGTCTTCCCCTTGTTCCTACCCTTTGGGTTCCTCATGCATCTTCTTGAAATGGATGAGGCCCGGCGCCCACATGTGCTTGACCGGATCCACATCCACGTGGATGACCGCGCAGCCGCCGTGGTCCAGTGCCCGCCTCAGTGCAGGCTCGAGTTCTCTGGCATCGGAGACGCGTTCGCCGTGCGCACCCATCGCCTCGGCCACCTTGTCGAAGGCGATCTCGCCGAGATCGGCCTTGATGGTCTCCTCGGGTTTGAGCGACTTGAACATGAGGGTTTTCAACGGCTTGAGCGCAAATTGCTGATTCATTTTCACCATGCCCCACTGCTTGTCGCACAGCACCAGGTAAATGACTTTCAGTTTGTTGCGCACGGCCGTTTCGATTTCCTGCGGATGGAAACCGAAGGCGCCGTCGCCGATGATGCAGCAAACCGGCTTGTCGGGCCGGGCCACGGCCGCGCCGATGGCCTGGGCTGCGCCCGCGCCGAGCATGCCGAACTTGAAGGTCGACAGCACGCGGTTGGGCACGCGGGCGCGGTGGTAGAACATCGCCCAGATGGCGGTGTTGCCGCCGTCGGCCACGATGGGCGAGTCGGCGTCGAAGACCTCGTTGCAGACGCTGGCCACGTGCGCCGGGTGCATGGGCACCGAGTCGTCCTCCAGCGCCTTGTTCCAGTCGGCTCGGTCCTTCTCGATCTGCTTGCCGTACTCGGCAACCCGATTGCGGCGTGAATCGATATTGGCCGACTGGCGCTCGGACAGCGCGCGGGCCAGGGCGTCGAGAAACTTGCCGACGTCGGCCTGGATGGCCAGGTCGGCGGGTTTGTTCAGGCCCAGCATGCCGGCGTCGAGGTCGACCTGGATGGTGGTCTGCTCGGAGGCCTTGCGCCAGTAGGGCGGCTTGCCCCACCAGTCGGTCTCGCCGACTCGCGAGCCCAGGATCAGCACCGTGTCGGCGTCGTTGCGCACCTTGTGGTTGAGCTTGACGTGCGGCATGGGCATGGCCAGGGGCGAGTCTTCGGTGATCACGCCCCGGGCGGCCCAGCTGGTGGTGACCGGTGCCTGGAGCTGCTCGGCCACGCGCTCGAGGGCGTCGAAGGCTTGCGCATGGATCACGCCGCTGCCGGCGTGGATCATCGGGGCGTCGGCCCGGGTAAGCAGCTCGGCGGCCTGCTCCACCTGCTCGGGCGTGGGAGAGGTCGGTTCGGTGTTGCGGTATTGCTTCGGCGCCCAGAGCGAAGGCAGGGACTTGAACTTGCCGTTCATGATCGTCTCCGGCACGTCGACGTGAACCACGCCCGGACGCCCGTCCCAGCTTGCGCGGAAGGCCTTGCGCATCAGTTCCGGCACGCGCTCGAAGGAGGAGGCAGCATGCGAGAACTTACCGATCTGGCCGATCACGCCGGCCTGGTTGAAGCACTGGTAGGCACCGCCGCGGTCGGGATACATGATCTCGGGCCGGCGCGCGCTGGTAATCGCCAGCACGCGGTTGCCCTCGGCCTGTTCGACGACCAGGCCGGGCAGCAGGTTGGCCACGCCGGGACCGTTGGAGGCCATGCACACGCCCAGGCGCCCGGTCAGGCGCGCGTAGGCACCGGCCATGTGCGCCGCGCTGGTTTCGTGGCGCGGCGTGACGATCTCGATGCCCAGCCGGTCGAGCGCCGAGTAGAAACCGAAATAGGTGCCGTCGATGATGCCGAAGACCTTCTCGACGCCTTCGGCCTGAAGCATGCGGGCGAGCAGTTCGCCGCCGGGGTAGTCCGCCATTTCAGCCTCTTGTGTTTATGTGCTTGTTCGAATGTTCGATGAGTGACTGTACACGTCCGTACGGACGAAGTCATGGCGCGATCTCGTTGCGTCGCCACTTTGGCTCGTGAAATCAATGCGTTAAAGCGATTCTTAAGGGCGCTTTCGGATCGTTTCCGGATGTTTCGGCAAGGCTTCAGGACTGGTCGGGCGGCGGCGGGAATGATGGAGCTCACATTCATTTCGCCCGCTACGGAATCGCGCCATGAACCTGTTCAAGCTATCCCACGCCAACCCGGTCGCCACCGTCGTCGTGTTCCTGATCGTCGGCATCATGGGCGCGGCCGCCCTGGTCAAGCTGCCGGTGCAGCTCACGCCCAACCTCGAGCGGCCGCAGATCACCATCCTCAATTTCTGGCGCGCCGCCGCGCCGGCCGAGATGGAGGCCGAGCTCGTCGAGCCGCAGGAAGCCGTGCTCGAAACCATCGTCGGGCTCGAGAGCATTCGGTCTTCGGTGCGCGCGGGCATGAGCATCACCACGCTGGAGTTTGCGGTCGGCACGGAGATGCAGGGAAAACTCATGGACGTGATCAACGCCATGAACCAGGCCCCACCGCGGCCGCGCGATGCCGAGGAGCCGATGATCAGCCTCGGTGGCCTCGATCAACCCCTGGCGACGCTGCTGATCCGCAAGACCCGGGAAGGTTCCGACGGTGATTTCACCGCCGACCAGGAATTGATTCGCCAGACCGTCGCGCCGGCGCTTCGCACGATTCCGGGTGTGACCAAGGTGGGGCTCAACAGCTTCCGCGAACCGCAGCTCGAGATCGTGTTCGACCCTTACCGCATGGCAGCACTCGGCCTGCAGCTCGACAGCCTGCTGGCGCGCATTCAGAGCGCCGGTGATGTCTCCGGCGGTTTTGCCTCGGTCGGTCGGCGCGAGTACACCGTGCGCTTCGCCGGGCAGTATGTTTCCGACGAGTGGGCGCAGATGATCGTCGCCTACAACGACGGCCGGCCGGTGCGCCTGGGCGAGGTCGCCGAGATTCGCCAGGGGCACGAAACGCTTCGCGGCTTTGCCTACCGTGACGGCTACCCGGCCTTCTACATCCAGCTGTTCGCCGCCACCAACGCCAACACCGTCGACATCATGACCGCGTTGAAGGCGCGCGTTGCCGAGGTCAACGAGAGCCACCTGCTCGACAACGAGCTGGAACTGATCCTCAGCTTCGATTCTTCCGAACACATCAAGCGCGCCGTGGCGCTGGTGCAGGGCAACCTGGGCCTGGGCATCGCGCTGGCGATGGGGCTTCTCTACCTGATGCTGCGCGGCTGGCGCGCGACGCTGCTGATCGCGCTGACCATTCCGGTCTCGCTCCTGTCCGCGCTGCTGGTGCTCGACCTGCTGGGGCGCAGCCTCAACATCATTTCCCTGGCGGGCCTGGCGTTCTCGGTCGGCCTGGTGCTCGACGCCGCCATCGTGGTGCAGGAGAACATCGTCCGATTGCTGCAGCACGGCGAGTCGCTGAAGAAGGCAGTCGTGAGGGGCACGGTCGAGGTGGCGCCGGCGCTGTTCGCCTCCACGCTGACCACGGTGGCGATCTTCACGCCGATCGTTTTCATGGAAGGCGTGGAAGGCCAGCTGTTCTTCGACCTGGCGGTGAGCATGGCCGTGGCCGTGTGCGCGTCTATGCTGGCTGCCTTCTTCCTGGTGCCGGTGATTGCCGGGGTGTTCCTGAAGCCTGATGCCGACGGCGGCCAGCCGCCGCGCTTCTGGCACCGCCTGGCGCGCCGTTACCTGGCCGTGGCCGGCACCGACCGCCGCGCGCTGCTGTGGCTCCTGGTGCTCGGCCCCGGCGCGGCGGCGGTGATCTGGGCGCTCACACCCGACACCGACTTCCTGCCCGAGGCCAAGTGGGAAGGCATCATGACGGTCTTTTCCGTGCCGCCGGGCGCCAGCTACGAGACGCTGGAGAATGAGATCGGCCGCACGCTGATGCGCCGGCTCGAGCCGTATCGCAATGGCGAGAAGACGCCGGCCATCCGCGCCTACAACCTGGCCATGAGCGAGGGGGGCAAGATCCTGTTCGTCTATCCGGAGAACCCGCGCGAGGTGCAGGACATGCTGCACCTCCTGCGTACAGAAATCCTCGCCGGGCTGCCGGACACGCGTGCCTTTCCGTTCCAGTCATCGCTGCTGAGCCTCAACGTGGGCGGCAACCGTTCGGTCTACCTGAACTTCAACGGCGAGCTCGACGACGCCTCGCGCCAGGTCGCCGCACAGACCATGCAGCGGATTCAAAGCGAGATTCCGGGCGCCGGCCTGCGTCCCTTGCCGAGCCTGAATGCCGCGCAGCCGCAGCTCGTACTGCGCCCCGACGACCATGCCGTGGCGCAGGCGGGGCTGGATCGAGGCCAGGTGGCGAGGATGGTGCGCGCGGCCACCGGCGGGCTCTACGTCGGCGAGCAGTTCGACGGCAACCAGCGCCAGGACATCATTCTCAAGGCGCCGCGCTGGGCGAGCCCCGAGCAGCTCCAGGCCGTGCCAATGGCCACGCCGCTGTCGGGCGTGCAGACGCTGGGGCAGCTCACCCGTGCCGACCGCCAGGCCGGGCCGACCCAGCTGCGCCGCTACAACGGTGAGCGCACCTTTACCCTGGCGATCACGCCGCCTTCGGACATGTCGCTGGAAACCGCGCTGGAGAAGCTCGAGCCGATCATGGCCGACGCCCAGGCGCAGGTCAGCCCAGGCATCCACCTGATGCTCTCGGGTGGCTCCGACGACCTGGCCGACACCATCGACACCATGATCTGGAACTTCGCCTTCGCCGTGCTGGTGTTGTTCCTGCTCATGACCGCCTTGTTCCGCTCCGCGCTCGACAGCGCGGTGGTGCTGGCATCCATGCCGATGGCGCTGGCCGGCGGCGTGCTCGGGCTTCGCGCGCTCAATCTGTTCGCCTTCCAGTCGCTGGACCTGCTGACCATGATCGGCTTCGTGATCCTGATGGGCCTGGTTGTCAACAACGCCATCCTGCTCATCGACCGCGCGCGCCGCGGCCGTGCTGGCGGGCTGTGTGCCGAAGAGTCAGTCCGCATGGCTGTCGAGACGCGCGTGCGCCCCATCTACATGAGCACGCTCACCTCGGTGGTCGGCATGCTGCCGCTGGTACTCGTGCCCGGCGTGGGCAGCGAGATCTACCGGGGGCTGGCCGTGGTGATCGTCGGCGGCATGCTGACCAGCACGCTTTTCACCGTGGTCTTCATGGCCTCGGCGCTGCGGCTGATGGCGCGGCTGCGCGAGCGCCGCTGGGCCGCCGACAGTGATTCCGAATCCGCAATCCAGACGTCCTGATCCAGTCATCCTGATACGGGAGTACGCAAAATGAACATCACCCAAACCATCAAGCACATCGCTTCTTCCGCCGTTCTGGCCGGCGCCCTGTTGGCCGCGCCGGCCCTGGCCGCGAACCAGCCCGTGGTTTCCGTCGTGCCGGTCGAGTCCGACCGGGTCAGCCCGACCCTGATGGTCACCGGAACGGTGCAGAGCCGCTTCGACTCGGCCGTGTCGGCCGGCATTGCCGGTTCGATCACCTGGGTTGCCGAGCCGGGCACGCGGGTGGCGCAGGGCGAGGCAGTTGCCCGTCTCGACGATCGATCCTTCGAGCTGGCTGTGCGCGAACTCGAAGCCCGGCTGAAGAAGAAGGAAATCGAGATCGGTCGCCTCGAACGAGATCTCGAGCGCTACCGGCGCCTGCAGGCGCAGCAGTCGATTTCCGCGCGTGACGTCGACGCGCTCGAGGCCGACCTGGGCATGGCGCGCTCGGACGCTGAACTGCTGGCCGTCGAGATCGACCGCGCCCGCGAAGACCTGGCGAAGACGCAGATCGTCGCGCCCTTCGACGGCATGGTGACCAAACGCTTCCAGCAGCAGGGCGAGAGCGTGTCGGCCACGCAGCCGGTGGCGCAGCTGGTCAGCACCGACGCGCTCGAGATCCGCTTCCACGGACCGCTGGCGCACAGCGAATTGCCGTCGGCCGTCGGGACCTTGCGCGTGCACTGGGGTTCGGGCAGCGCCGAGATGGCGGTGCGCGCCACGGTACCGGTCAGCGACGAACAGTCGCAGAGTTTCGTGGGCTACCTGACGGTGCCGGCGGACATGGCCTCGCGCTTTCGAATCGGCCAGTTGATCAGCGTGGCCGTGCCCACGGCGCTGCCTTCAGAGCAATTCATCGTGCCGCGCGACGCGCTGGTGCTTGGCGAAAAGCAGATCCGGGTGTTCGTGCTCGACGAGGACGGCAAGGCGCTGGCGATTCCCGTCGAAGTCGGCGCGGACCACGGCGATTTCGTGGCCGTCGAGGGTTCGCTGGCCGCCGGCCAGCAGGTGATCGTGCGCGGCGCGGAGTCGATCCGCAGCGGCGACCAGGTGACCGTGCTTTCGTCGGAAGAGTTTCCGGTGACGACGCTCAACAGCTAGGCGCGCTGCGCTCCGTTCCTCAGTTGGTGGACTTCGGATCGCCTGCCCGCTGCGGCAGGCGATCGAGCAGTTCGGCAAAGCGGGGGTCGTTTCTGAGGGGCAGGTAGTGGGGGTCGACGTTGACCAGCAGGATCTGGGGCTGGCGCTCCTCGACGGCCTCGTCGAGCCATCGAAAGGCTTCATCGGGCCGGCCGGCGACGACCGCGTAGCGTGCCCAGGCGATGGGCGGACGGTAGTGGCCGACATTCGCTTCCAGACGGTCATCGAGCATTCGGCCGAACAGGGCCTCGATGCCCTGCTGCCGGTACAGCTCGCTGTACTCGGTGACCTGATCTTCTGCGACGCTTTCCTCGCGCATCAGCAGAACAAGCTGTTCGAACGCCAGCTCGTCGTCATCGAGCAGCAGCCCGAGGCGGTGGAGCATCCGGCCGAAATGCTCGGAGTCGGGCTCGGAACTCATCAGCCGCCGGGTCTCGGCCAGCGCGCGTTCGAGCTCGCCGCGCATGGTGTAGACGAAGCTCATGTTGAGAAAGCGATACCAGGCCGGATCGGCCTCGCGCAGGCGCTGGAGAACCTCCTCGGAACGCTCGAATTCGCCGAGTGACAGCAGGAACTCGCTGTAGGGCAGGTAATTCTGCGGATCGTCCGGTGCCAGTTCGATCGCGTGCCTGTAGGCCTGTTCGGCCGCCGGCAGGTCCCAGTCGGCCAGCCAGTAGAGCTCGGCCTTGCGCAGCCAGGCACGGGCGTTGCCCGGATCGAGTTCCAGGACGCGATCGAGCAGGGCATGGACCTCAGCGGCGTAGAGCTCGATATCGAGGTGGCCGGTCAACCCGCTCAGGTCCAGCTTGGCCTCGGCGATGCCCAGGTAGGCCGCCGCAGTGCCGGGATGCTGCTCCAGCACGGAGCGGAAATCGGCGATGGCCTGTCGCAGGGCCTCGGGCCGATCGCTGCCGAGTCGCTCTCTGGCCTCTTCGAGCAGCCGGCCCACTTCGCCGCTCGGCTGGCTGGCGGCGGACGATTGATCGGTGGTCGGTGCCGAAGGAGGCGCACCGTCGCGAGTTACCCACCAGCCGCCGATAGCGGCCACCAGCAGGCCAACGGCGACAATGCCGGATGACAGCCACCATCCCATTCGGGAACCGGCGGCAGAATACGGGCGCGCCGTCTCTTCGGTCAGATGCCGGGTCTCCGGCAGCCAGATGTAGCCCGTGCCGGTGACCGTACGGATGTACCTGGGCGCGGCGGCGCGGTCGCCCAGCACCCGGCGAAGCTTGCTGACTGCGACCGAGAGGCTGTCTTCGTTGACGATGCGGCCCGGCCAGATCTCTTCCATCAGCCAGGTCTTGGTCAGCACCTGCCCGGGGCGTCGGCAGAGGGCGTGCAGCAGGTCAGACACTTTCTGCTCCAGGATCAGGTCGTCCTCGCCCATGCGCAGCCGGCCCTCGCGTGGAAAGAACCTGGCGTTGTCGAAGACGTAGTGAACTGGGGGCTCCATGATCCGGGTTTCGCGATTTCTTCGACAGATTGGCAGACGCGTAATGATAGTCCAGCCGTGCAATGGAGTCGGAGTGGCGCGATCCGGGCGCGGGGTCTTCTCCAAGTGCTTGTGATTGAAGGCGTATACTCTGGCCGTGTCATTTGCCGTATTCACCAATCGGCTCGAAACTGCTTGAATTGCGGCTGCGGGGGCAATTCCTGCGCTTGCGTGAATGAAACTTCTCGCTGCATTCAGCATTTCATTTGCTGACTGTCCAATATATTTCGCGCGCTCCCTCAATCCAGGCCGCTGCAGCGGCAGGCCCGACAGTCACCCAAGAATGCACGGAGCCCATGGACGTATCCATCATCATTCCAGCCCGAGACGAGAGCGGCAATCTTCCCGGCCTTCTCGACGAGATCGACGCGGCGATGAAGCCGCTGGGGCTGCAACACGAAATCCTGGTCGTGGACGACGGCTCCGAGGACGACACCTGGTCGGTGCTTTCCGAACGCGCAGCGGTGGATTCCTCACTGCATCCGATCAGGCACCGCAAGAGCGCCGGGCAGAGCACCTCACTATGGCAGGCGGCGCAGTTGGCGAAGGGGCGCTGGCTGGCCACCCTCGACGGCGACGGGCAGAACGATCCGGCCGATCTGCCGCGCTTGCTGCAGCACGCAACTGAAGGGAAGCTGGAGATGGTTGCGGGCCACCGCACCACGCGGCGGGATACGTGGTTCAAACGCCTGTCGTCGAAGATCGCCAACGGCGTGCGCTCGCGACTGCTGCGCGACAATACGCCCGACACCGGCTGCGGGCTGAAGGTCATCAGGCGGGACGCTTTCCTGCGCTTGCCGTATTTCGATCACATGCACCGCTACCTGCCGGCTCTGATCCAGTTCCAGGGCGGTCGCTGTGAGTCGGTTCCGGTCAATCACCGGCCCCGCGGAGCCGGCGAATCCCACTACGGACTGAACAACCGGCTTTGGGCAGGGTTGCTGGACCTGATGGGCGTGATGTGGCTTCGCAAGCGCTGCCGGCTGCCCGCCGAATGCGAGACAATGGACGGCACGGCAGACAAGGAGGAACAGTCATGAGCTCACCGTGGATCTGGCTGGCCGTGGGTTTTCTCGGCCAGGCACTCTTTTCGGCCCGTTTCCTGGTGCAGTGGGTGGTCAGCGAGCGCGCTCGCCGCAGCGTCGTGCCGCTGGCGTTCTGGCTGTTCAGTCTCGGCGGGGGGGTCACGCTGCTGGTCTATGCCATTCACCGCCAGGATCCGGTCTTCATCGTCGGGCAGGCTTCGGGTCTGCTGATCTACACCCGAAACCTGATGCTGATTCGCGGCGAGCGACGTCGGGAGGCCAATGTCAGTGGCGTGACGGACTGATGCGCGGTCCGGCAAGCGATGTGCGCCGGCTCTCGGAGAGCCGGCTGGCCTGGCTGTTCCTGGTCGCGCTGGTGATCTTCGCGGCGGGCGTGGGCCTGCGCGATCCCTGGCCGGCCGACGAGCCGCGTTTCGTGCTCAACGCGCTGGAGATGATCGAAACGGGCAACTGGCTGATTCCGCATCGCGGCGGGGAGGCTTACCCGGACAAGCCGCCGATTTTCATGTGGGCCTCGGCGGTTTCGATCCTGGCAACCGGCTCTGTGCGGCTGGGGTTCCTTCTGCCGTCGATCCTGGCTGCGCTGGGCACGCTCTGGCTGGTGGTGGACATCACGCGCCGGCTGCACGGCCGACGCATTGCCATGCTGGCCGGGCTGGCGCTGATCGCCACGGTGCAGTTCGCGTTGCAGGCCAAGTTGGCCCAGATCGACATGCTGGTCACGTTCTGGATCACCCTGGGTGCCTACGGCATGATGCGACATGCGCTGCTGGGCCCGGCCCGGCATTGGTGGTTGATCGGCTGTGCGGCGATGGGCTTCGGCGTGATCACCAAGGGCGTTGGGTTCCTGCCGCTGTTGATGGTGCCCGTCTGGACGGCGCTGGCGCGGCGCGGCGATGCGCAGCCGCTTCCGGCCTGGGAGTTGCTGGCGGGCTTCGGTGTGGTACTGGCCGCCATCGCGGTATGGGTGGTGCCGATGGCAATGTACACGACAGCCAGCGGTGACCCGGCGTTGCTCGCTTATCGAGACAACATCCTGCTGCGCCAGACGGCCGAGCGTTATGCCGATTCATGGGGACACCTCCAGCCCTGGTACTACTTCGTTGTCGAAGTGGCGCCCTGGGCCTGGCTGCCGCTGTGGCTGGCGATTCCCTGGGCGGTACCGAACTGGTGGCGGCGCCTGCGCCGCGGCGATGCGCGCACCATCCTGCCGCTGTCGGGCGTCATTCTCATCCTGATCTTCTTCAGCCTGTCGCCAGGTAAACGCGGGGTCTACCTTCTACCCACGGTGCCGCTGCTGGTCCTCGCCCTCGCTCCCATGCTGCCGGGCCTGCTCGACAAGCGCGGACCGAACTGGCTGGCCACGGGCTTCCTGGTGTTCCTGGGCGGGCTACTGGGCACGGCAGCCGTAATGGGCTGGACGGGTTTCGAGCCGTTGATGGAATTGTCCGAAAAGCACGATGCAACGCCCTGGCCATGGCTGGCCTTCCTGGCTGCGGCGATGATCGGCTTGCTGGCCCGGCTGAAACCGCGCCGCGGCGCCATGGCTCTTGCGTTGTGGCTGGGCATTCTGTGGCCCACTGTCGGCCTGTTTGCCTGGCCCGACATGAACGACAGCCGTTCGCCGCGCGACCTGATGCGGCACGTCGTGGAGATCACCGGCGAGGATGCCTGGCTGGCGGTTCACGACTTCGGCGAGGAGTTCCTGCTTCAGACGAGGCAGCCGACGGTGCACTTCAGCTATCACGCTCAGGATGGACAAGAGGCGCTGCGAGCTTTCGACTGGCTGCAGCAGGCGCCGACGAAACGCTGGTTGCTGATCGCCCAAGAACACGACGGCCTGATCGATTGCATGGACCGGAGCGAAGCGCATGACCTGGGCTTCCAGAACAGCCAGCACTGGTGGCTGTTTCCCGGGACCGCGGCCGCGGGTTGTGAGGGCGACCCGGATGCTGCGCCGGTCTTTGTGGCACCGACCTCGCTTCGCCGTTCGCCGTACCTGTGAGACATTGAAGGAATGAATGCGCGGGTTGTGATCGCCTTTTTCTCTGTGGGAGTGCTTTCGGCTTCCGCCTTCCTGCTGGTAACCGCCTCGCCGCTGCTGAGTCGTGGGGTACCCGGCATCGAGTCGATGCCCATGGGTACACTGATCGCCTGGCTCGGCATCGTGGCGCTGCCCCTGGGGATTTATTCCGCGCTTGGCGGCCTGCATCCGCCCAGGAGAGCGGTCGATCGCGCGACGAGCGCGATCATGAAAGCGCTGCTCACGCTGGCCGTGGCCTGGGTTCCCATCAGCTACGGCCTTTCGGGCAACCTGGCGTTCACCTTCGAGCGCAATGCCGGTTTCCGGGGCAGCGAGAATGCGCTTTTCTGCTTCTTCTACGGCACGATCGGTCTGGTCCTGGCGCCGCTCGTGGTGATGCTGCTCTATGGCGCGGCCAGCTGGCTCAGCCGCGGAAAGGACGCCCGGCCATGACCTCGCGGCGGCATTTCCGCGGGCCGCCTTGGGGATTTCTGCGGATCATGGCGTTTCGAGCCGCAAGTTGTAGTAGATGAAGCCGGCGGCGAGCGCGGCCAGGATCACGATCCAAAGCACCATGAAGACGGTTGCCGAGCGCTTGGCGCGGCTCTTCTCCCACCACTTCCTCGGCGTCAGGCCGCGGCTGAGAAAGACCGTCATGGCAGCGAGGTTCACCGCGGCGATGTTCGTGCTGTAGAGCAGGGCGGCGCCGACCGCGCCTTGCCAATGCCCGGCGCCGGCGAGCAGCGCGGCCACGAGCAACGGAGGCAAGAGGGCGACGGCAACCATCACGCCCACGAGTGCCCCGGCGATGCCGCTGGTCGTTGCCAGTGCGCCGGCGCCCCCGGCGGCCAGTGCGAGGATCAGGTCGAGGTGGTTGATGCGCGTGCGCATCGCGATTTCCGGCAGCGAGGGGTCGACCTTGAAGTACCACCCGCAGATGACGCCGAGAACGACGGCGAGCGCGACGCCGCTCATGCCGGTTTTCACGGCGCGGATGCCCAGCTCGGTATCGGCCAGGGTGGTGGCCAGGGCCAGCGCCATGTTGGGGCCGAGCAGGGGGGCGATGACCATGGCACCCACGATGACCGCGACGTTGCCCTGGACCAGGCCGACGGCGGCGACCACCGAGGAGAAGAGCACCATCCAGAGGTACTCGGCGTTGAGCTTCGCATTGCGGCCGATCTTGGCGTGCAATTCGATACGGCTCAGCCTGTTCGATTCCTCGCGCTCTTCCTCGCTGGTTCGACCGGCCTCGTCGTCCTCATCGGGTTCGGGAGGAACCGGCAGCGTGGCCTCGACGGCATAGACGGTCATGCGGATCTCGTCGTATCGCTCGCTGAGGGACTCGAACCTGTCGAGAAAGCTCTCCACCTGCCCCTGACGGACCAGCACACGGAGAACCGCGCGGCGGTCCTCGTCGCTGTCGAGACTTTCGATCGCGATGGGATCGAGCTGCTCGACGCGTTCGCGAAGTCCGGCCAGGCGGTCGGCGGGCAGGGTCAGTTCGATCAGGCGCGTTTCCATGTCTGTCCCTCGATGAAAACGCCTGCATTATGCCTCAGCAACGCTCGGTTGCCTTGAGCCGGCGTACTTGAGTCGAATAACTCGTTTGTATGGGTGAAGGGATCGCTCTATGAGAGGAAAACGAGGATGACAACGATTCGGTCGATATTCATGGCCTGTTCGGCCGGGCTGCTACTTGCTGCCTGCGGTGGCTCGGACGGCACGGAGGACAAGGTGGACGGCCAGGTCAGCGCGACGCTGGACGGTACCACTTACACACTGCCTGCTCGCTGCCGCGAGCACGAAGGCGAGATCAGTATCTTTTCGGTCGACGACGGCAGCGGTGTCGAGATTGCGGCCCGACAGATGGGCGAGAAGCTCAATCTCGATATCTTCGTCGGCGAGTCGGACTACAGCACGCCCAACCTGGATCAGTGGGAACGCACTTCGGAAGGCCTGGAAGGTAGCGGTCGGCTCTGGCTCGACAATGCCGACAACTACCGGGAGTATCCGGTGACAGTCCAAGCGAGTTGCGGTTGATGCGCGGGTTGCGCTGAGTGTCACCGGATGCGGGTGGCGCACGGCGTCGCCCCATTCTTGTCGGGCTCGGCGGTGATCTCCTTGCGCATGGCGAGCCAGGACAGCGCTCCGGCGTAGGCGTCGATGACGACGTGCAGGAGGATCGGCCAGAGCAGACTGCCGGTGAGCACGAACAGCCCCGCCATCACGAGCCCGAGACCGACGGTGCGCAGGATGCCGCCCGGACCCTGGTAGGCGTGCATCAGCCCGAAAACCGCGCTGCTCAGGAGCATCGCGGCCCACACCGGAATGAAACCCGCCAGCCACTGCATCAGATAGCCCCGATAGAGCAGCTCCTCGCAGATACCGGCCGTGAGCGAAACGGGCCCGATGAACCAGATCGCCTCGCGACGGTCGTTGGGCAGCATCCAGGCCAGCGGCTGCATGGCTTCGGCGGTCTGTTTTCGCACGGCCGGATCCCCGGCGACCGAGCGCAGGGACCAGGCCAGGTAGAGCGCCAACGGAACCAGGGTCGCCGCGACGAGCGGTGCGCCGAACCATGGTGCTTCCCGGACAGCCAGCGCCGCGATCGACAGACCGCTCGAGGCATGGAGAGCCAGCAAGACTAGCGTCAGGCTCCAGAGCTGGATGCAGGTGGTCCGGTAGGCGGCGACCTTGAGGGCGGGATCGGCCATGAGGCGGGCGCGCAGGACCGGTCCGCGCCAGAACTCCCAGGCGGGAAAGAGAACGACCAGAACGGCCACAAGAAGAAGGTCAGCAAGGTTCATCGGCGTCATCTCCGAGATAGGCGAGCAACGCTCGTTTGAGTTCATGGGTGAAGGCCGCGCCGGACAGCTCGATCGAACGCGCCCCGAAGAGCAGGCGCGTCTGCGCCTGCGTGACCAGGCCGGTCAATCCGATGGGCACCGCGACCTCCGGCCGGGGATGGCGAATTTCGTCTCGGCAGGCCAGCAGCCAGGCGGTGTAGTAGTGCAGGATGCGTTCCGCACTCTCGATCTGCTCGGTCGACTGTGCGTTGTCGGTCGAGTACTGGCGTGCGACCAGGGCCTTCATCAGGTGGTGGTGCTGCCGGTAGGACTCGACCAGGCTCTCTACGAATGCGTCCACCCGCCCGGACAGGCCGATGCCCTGCCACTTCGATTCGTCGACGAAGGACTCGATGGCCTTGAACTGCTGCCGGTGGATCCAGTCGAGCAGCACGGGCAACAGCGCGTCCTTGCTCGAGAATCGCTTGTAGAAGGCGCCGACCGAGGTGTGTGCTCCGGAGACGATATCCGCGACCGAAAGGGCTTCGAACGGCCGGTCCGCCAGCAGGCGGACGGTGGCCTCGAAAATCCGCTCGACGGTGGCGCGTGCGCGCGCCTGGCGGGGTGGCTGGTAGGTGCTCATGGCCGCAATTCTGCGGCGCTAAAAAGAGAATGGCAATCTACAAACAGCGTAATGGCAGGCGGTTTGGCGATAAGCCTGCTACCAGCCCCGGCAACGCTCCAGCTTCCGAACGGGCCGGCCTTCCGGGTCTGCCAACCAGAAATGCTCGAACTGACCGGCGGTGGCGCAGGCGTGGTTGGGCAGGATGCGCAGGCGGCGGCCGATCGGGAAGTCCTCGAGCTTCAGTGCTTCGCGGTCGCGGCGGGCGAGAATGCCGTGCTCCTGGTTGGTGGCGCACACGATCACTTCCGGGCAGAGAACCCGACCGGTTTCGTCGCAGACCACGCCGTAGCCGCGGTCGACTGCCTGGTCGGCCGTGCCGCCGTCGCGGGACAGTGACATCCAGCCGGCATCGACCAGGACCTGGCCGTGCTCGCCCCGGTGCCCGATGACTTCGGTCAGCACCGAGACGGCGATCTCGTCGAGTTCGCACACGCCCAGTCCGGCCATGACGAGGTCCATGAATGCGTAGACGCCGGCGCGGACCTCGGTGACGCCGGTCAGGTCTTGCGCGAACGTTGCCGTCGGTGTGGAACCGACGCTGACCACAGGCGCTTCGAATCCCGCTTCGCGCAGCGCTTCGGTGGCCGAGACGGCGGCCAGGCGCTCTTGCTCGGCCGCACGCACCAGGCAGTCGCGGTCGCGGCAGGCATAGGACCCGCCCGCGTGAACCATGACGCCGGCCGGTGTTGCGCCGCCGTTTGCCAGGATCCGGGCAGATTCGACGAGGGCAGGGTCGTCGGGCTGGAAGCCCGCGCGATGCCCGTCGGCGTCGACTTCGAGCAGCACGCGGAAGTTCGTGTCCAGCCGCTGCGCGGCATCGGCCACGGCGCGGGCGGCGTCGGGATGATCGAGGATCAGCGTCAACTGCATGCCGTCGGCGATGCGCCTTGCGGCCGCTTCGAGCTTGCCCGGGGCGATGCCGACGGCGTAGAGCAGGTCGGCAATGCCGTCGGCAAAGAAGTAGTCGGCTTCGGCGAGCGTGGAAACCGTAGCGCCGCCGGGTTGGCCGGCGAGCATGCGGCGCGCCAGTTCGACGTTCTTGACGGTCTTGAGATGCGGCCGCAGGGGCACGCCGAGCCGCTCCAGGCGCTGATTCAGGCGCGCGAGGTTTCGCTCGAAGCGTTGCTCGTCAATCAGTAGGGCCGGTGTGTTCGGTCTGTGCTGGCTCATGATGGTTCACGTCTTGATTGTGAGTCCTTACGCCCATTATCGCCGCCCGGTTCGTCTGCCGGTCGCCGGGTTGGAGGGTCGGCGCTTGTCGTGGAGCATGGTGCTGGCATATGGTGCAATCTGGCCCAATTGTTAGCGGACCGGAGAAGGGGATGTCGTTGGAACCCCGGCTGCTTGTGAGCGCACTGGAGCACTCACCCAGCGCCGTTACGATTTTCGAGCGCCGGCCGGGTCCCGGCGCGCCTGCGATCGTTTATGTCAACCGGGCATTCGAGGTAATGACGGGGTACGCGCGCGATGAGGTGCTCGGCCGTGAATTGGGTTTCCTGCGGGGTGAACTAACCGATCCGGATGCAGTGGCATCTATCGGTGCTGCCATCGCCGACGGTCGTTCATACGAGGGTGAGACCTGGTTCTACCGCAAGAGCGGCGAAGCGTATCTGATGCGCCTGGCGATGACGCCGGATTTCGACGATTCGGGCGTGTCGAGTCATTTCATTGCGGTTCAGCGAGACGTGACCGAGCGGCGGAAACGGCAGCGTCGACGGCAGGATCTCGAGCTGATCGTTCATCTCCAAAGAGAGATCGTTACGGGAGGGCTGGATCTGCAACGTGTCAGGCAGAAGGTCGTCGACGCCGCGCTGCAGATCAGCGGCGCGGATGCTGCAGTGGTTGAAGAAGCTGAAGACGACGAGATGGTCTACCGGGCGGTGGCCGGCCGCGCGCAGGGCTCCCTGGGTCTGAGGCTCCCGGTCGAGGGAAGCCTCACGGGCTTGTGCTTTCGCAGCCGTGAACTGATCAAGACCGACGACACGGAAGCTGACCCGCGCGTGCACCGGGAGGCCGCCCGCAAGGTGGGTTTCGTGTCGGGAATCCTGGTCCCCCTGATTCATGATCAGCGATGCTACGGTGTGCTGAAGGTCTACTCTTCTCGACCTTCTGCGTTTTCCAGCGATGAAGTGCAGTTGCTCGAAATCGCCTCCGGTATTCTCGCGGCCGCGCTGTTCAATGCGGCCAGTTTCGAAGCGGAGGTCAATCGCAGAAGTCTGCTGGTCGATTCCATCCCGATACTGGTTTCCTTCATCGACAAAGAGCGTCGTTACCGGGAGGTCAACGCAGCTTACGAAGATTGGTTCTGCGTGAAGGCCAGCGATATCCGCGGTCAGTTCATGTGGGAGGTTCTCGGCGATCAAGCCTACGAGCGGATTCGATCCTACGTCGATGCGGCGCTCGAAGGGGAGGAAGTCAGCTACGAGGCCGAGATCCCCTACAAGGAAGGGGGAAAGCGGGTCGTCCTCGCCCAGTACCAGCCCAGTCGCGGCCACGATGGAGAGGTCACGGGCATGTACGCCGTGGTGAGGGATCTGACCCAGGTCAAGCAGGCCGAGTTGGACTTTCTGACCGGGCTGTGGAATCGTCGCAAGTGCGAGGAAAAGGCGACCGAGTTGCTGCGCCAGGCGGATCGTTACGACCAGCCCTTGGCCCTCATGCTTCTTGACGTCGACAACTTCAAAAGCATCAATGATCGCTTCGGGCACGCCCACGGCGACGAGGTGCTGAAGGGGGTGGGCCATCACCTGGGCAATACCGTTCGCGGCGTAGATGTCGTGGGGCGATGGGGCGGCGAGGAGTTCATTATCCTGGCGCCGGAGACGGGTCTGGATGAAGCAAAGTTGCTGGCGGAGAGAATCTGCGCGGAGCTGCGCCGGCAGTCATTTGCCGGATCGCAAGCCGTCACCGTCAGTATCGGGGTCACCCGGGTGAGCAAGGGCGAGCGGCTCGAGCAGGCGCTGGAACGAGCGGATGAGGCCCTGTATCGCGCCAAGCGGGAAGGGCGCGATCGCGTGGCGGTATCGGAACCCGGCGATCCCTGACACCCGCCCCTTCACGGCCCTTGGGCTAGTCTCAGGTCGTGTATACGCGCCTCAGCTCTTCCTGGACCCCGCGACCTGCCTTGAATGGCGGATTCAAGCTCACGCTTGTGCTGGCAGTCTGGCTCTTCTCCGCTCCTGTATTTGCCGACGATATGGTTGACACTCACTTGTTGTTCGATTTCACCAGCGGGCGTTCGGATTCCTGGAGCGTGGTCAACGACGGTGTGATGGGCGGCCGTTCGAAGGGGTACTTCCAGATCGAGCGCGGCGTGCTGCGCTTCAGCGGCACTCTCGTGACCCGGGGCGGCGGCTTCACTTCCGTCCGGACTTTCCAGTCCTTCGATCTTGCCGGGTTCGAGGGCCTGGAGCTGAAGGTGCGGGGAAACGGCCGCAGCTTCGAGGTCGAAGTCAACGACGGGCAACGAGTCGGCTGGCGAGGGGTCTCCCGCCGTGCCCCTTTCGAAACGCAGAGCGACTGGCAGACGGTGCGCGTGCCGTTCTCGGCACTGCGGGCGACGATCTTCGGACGCCGCGTCGATGCGCCACCGGTCGATCTGTCGGAAATCGAGCGGATCGGTTTCTACATCCTCGACGGCCGGGACGGCCCGTTCGAACTCGAAGTCGAATTCATTCGCGCCTACCGCGCGCAGTAGGTTTCGGCGCCTCATTTGGGCCGATTGCGGGTATTCACCCGGCCGGGCGTTTACTATTGCGGCCCATGCCCACACAAGCACCTTACACGCCATGAAACGCCAGGACATCGATTTTCCCGCCGAACATCAGCCGCTTCGCGACGACGTCAGTCTGCTCGGCGGCATGATCGGAGAGTTGCTTCGCGAGCAGTGCGGCGATGCGCTGTTCGAACGCGTAGAGACGTCCCGTTCAGCGGCCATTGCCCGGCGTGTGGGCGAGGATGACGGCTCGGGCCTGCTGGAGCAGTGCCGTATCGAAGACGCCGGTGAGGCCAGCGCCTTCGTACGCGCCTTTGCCGCCTGGTTCCGCATGGTGAACCTGGCCGAACAGGTCCACCGCATCCGGCGGCGGCGCGAGTACATGGCGGCGGGAGAGGATGTGCAGCCGGATTCCCTGGCCGACGTGTTCGAAAAGCTGGCCGACGAGGGCAGGGATTGGGAAGAGGTGCGCTCGAGCCTGGACGATCTGCTGGTTGAGCCTGTGTTCACCGCGCATCCAACCGAGGCCACGCGCCGTTCGATGCTGGAGAAAGAGCAGCGCATGGCGCGCTACCTGGTCGAGCGCCTTGACCCGGGCCTTTCGGAGAACGCGGCCAATCGCCTCATCGATCGTGTTCGCATGGAGCAGACCATTGCCTGGCAGACCGCCGAGCAGTCGCGCACGCGGCCCAGCGTGGCAGACGAGGCGGAGCACGCGCACTACTACCTGGCCAACGTGCTCTACCGTGTCGCACCTGTCGTGCACGAGAACCTGGCCGAAGCCGCCACCCGTGCCTGGGGCAAGGAACTGTGGCCGGGCGACCTGCCTTCGGTGCTGCGCTTCGGCTCCTGGGTGGGCGGCGACATGGACGGCAATCCCAACGTCACCGGCGAGACGGTGATGGAGACGCTGACCGAACAGCGCCGCCAGGTGATCGGCAACTACCTCGGAGAAGTGCGCCGGCTCAATCGCCTGCTCAGCCAGACGGACGGGCGCGTGGAAGTCAGCGCACCAGTGCGCGAGCGCGTCTCCGAGTACCGCCGTCTCCTGCCGCAGGAGGCCGAGGCCATCCCGGCGCGCCATGCGGAGATGCCCTACCGTGTTCTGCTCAGCCTGGTCGAGGCCCGCCTCAAAGCCACCGTCGACGACAGCGAATGTGCCTATGGGCACGTCGATGAATTCGCCGCGGACCTCAAGCTCATCGCCGAGAGCCTTCAGGCCAATCGCGGCCGCCGCGCCGGCCTGTTCCCCGTCGAGCGCCTGCTGCGCCGGATCGATATCTTCGGTTTCCACCTGGCGGCGCTGGACCTGCGTATCGACTCCGGCGACTTGCACGAGGCGGTGGCCGAACTGATCGACGATCCCGAATGGCCCGACCGGGCGCCTGAAGAAAGAACCGCCTATCTCGAGGACGCCGTCGGTCAGGGCGGCGTTCCGGACGGTGCGGACGCCGGCGCCACGCATCCGGTGTTCAAGCTCCTGGCGGCCGCGGGCCGGGCCCACGACAAGTTCGGCGGCCGGGCGATCACCACGCTGATCATCTCGATGAGCCGCAATGCCGACGACATCCTGGCCGCCTGGTTCATGGCGCGAGCCGCCGGCGTGGACCGCAACGGCCTGGACATCGTGCCCCTTTTCGAGACCGTCGACGATCTGATCGCGGCCGAAGGCGTGATGGAAGGCCTGCTCGCCCTGGAGGTCTGGCGCGAACTGCTCGCGCAGCGCGGCGACCGCCAGACGGTGATGCTCGGCTACTCCGATTCCAACAAGGACGGCGGCATGGTCGCCTCGCGCTGGTCCCTCCAGGACGCCCAGCGCAAGCTTCTGGCGCTTTTCGAGCAGCACGGCGTGAAGGTCACGTTCTTCCACGGCCGCGGCGGCACGGTGGGGCGCGGCGGCGGCAAGACGCCGCGCGCCGTCCTGGCCGCGCCCGTCGGCTCGGTGGGCGGTCGTCTGCGCATGACCGAACAGGGTGAGGTCATCCATCGCAAGTACGGGCTGCGAACGATCGCCGTGCGCAATCTCGAACAGACCACCGGCGCGGTGATCAAGGCCGGCTTCCTCGACCGCGATCCCGACAGCGAGGAAGGGCCCTGGCGCCGCGCCATGGCGCGCCTGGCCGACCACTCGCGCAGCGCCTACCGCGAGCTCGTCTACGGCGACGAGAGCTTCGGTGAGTATTTTCGCCTGGCCACGCCCATCGACGTGATCGAGCGCATGCGCATCGGCTCGCGCCCGGCGTCTCGCGCCAAGAAGACCGGCATTTCGGGCCTTCGCGCCATTCCCTGGGTGTTTGCCTGGGGCCAGTCGAGGCAGGGGCTTCCGGGCTGGTACGGCCTGGGCACCGGCCTGGAACGCCTGATCGACGACATCGGATTCGACCAGGTCGAGGAGATGGCGCGCGAATGGCTGTTTTTCTCCAACCTGCTCTCCGATGCCGAAATGGCCATGTCCAAGGCCGACATCGGCATCGGTCGCCACTACGCCGCGCTGGCCGGCGAGCTGGGCGAGCGCTACTTTCCGACCATCGAGCGGGAGTTCGCCCGAACCCGCGAGATGATCTGCCGGATCCGCGGCCAGGACGAACTACTCGACAAGGACCCGACGCTGAAACGCTCGATCCTCCTGCGCAACCCTTATGTCGACCCGATGAGCTTCACCCAGGTCGAACTGCTCGAGCGCTGGCGCGCCGGCGGCTCGAAGGACGAGGCCCTGGAACTGGCCCTGATCGACAGCGTTCACGGCATCGCCCAGGGGTTGCAGAACACAGGCTGATCGACCGGTCACCGGGGTGACACAGGCACCCCGGAATGGGTATAATCCCGCGCTTGCCGGCGCCGGTGTAGCTCAGTTGGTAGAGCAACGCATTCGTAATGCGTGGGTCAGCGGTTCGAATCCGTTCACCGGCACCACTAGATCGAAAGGAGCCCCGTCACTCGACGGGGCTTTTTCGTATCTACCGACGGATTCGAACCGCTGACCATCAAAATCGGTTCGAGATTCGCGCGCCAGCGCGAATTCGCTGGCGCGGAGCGCCAGTCCGAAGGACAAGCGGCCGCAGGCCGCGCAGCCATCCGTTCACCGGCACCATAATTTTGGAGAAGCCTCGCACCTTTGCGGGGCTTTTTCAGTTCTAGGGCTTCGATTCGAACCGCTGACCAAACAATCGGTTCGACCCACTACTCCCTGATCGCCTCGAACTCGAAAATCAGATCCACCTCGTCGCCGACGAGGTTCCGCTCGACGCCGTAGGTCATGCCCCATTCGCTCCTGCGGATGGTGGTCCGGGCGGACACGCCCAGCGTGTATTCGCCGTGGCCGAACGGATACTCGGCGGCCTTGTTGAGGGTCACGTCCAGCGAAACGGGGCGGGTTTCCCCGAGGAGGGTGAGCTTTCCTTCGAGCGTGCCGCGCCTGGGGTCGTCGTCTTCGGGCTGCCAGTCAGTCGCTTCGAAACGGATTGTTGCGTGCTCGTCGGCGTCCAGGAAATCATCGTTGCGGAGATGCTCGTCGCGACGGTCATGGTTGGTGAAGACGCTGTCGGCTTGCACGAGCACTTCGCCCTCGCGCAGTTCGTTGGCTGCCTCGTCGTAGACGAAGCTTCCCTCCGCCTCCAGGAACTGACCGAGCGTGTCGGCATAGCCGATGTGCTCGACCAGGAAACCGATCGAGAAATGATCTTCATCGATCCGGTACTGCGCGTTTTCGGCCAGGGCGGGAAGTGACGAGGCGAGGATGAGTGTCGCCAGGGTGGTGCGGACCTTGGAAAGGAGTTTCATGGCATCCTCCATTGCGTAGGTTGGGAAGCCCGGCGATGACGAAACAGCCAGGCCGTATCCAGGGCGAAGGAGATAGTCAGCGCCAGCAGCGCGCCGGCAAGCAGGGTCGCCCTGAGCGCTTCGGGCAGGAAAGGCAGCAGGGCCGTCGGCAATGCACCGACCTGGACGACGCACACGAGCTTGCGGCGGAAGCGATCGGGGAGGGGGCGTGACAGCCAGGGCAGCAGCAGGCCGGCCAGGACGAAGACCGGGCGCATCAGGCCGATCGCCAGCACCCAGGCCGGCGCCAGGCCGGAAAGCCATAGAGCGGCGCACAACACCAGGATCAGTGCGGCGTCCGTTTCCATATCGAAGCGTGCCCCGAATGCGCTGGATTCGTCGAAGCGGCGGGCCAGCCAGCCGTCGAGGCCGTCGAGCGCCAGGGCGGCGAGGGTCAGCGCGATGACCGCCCCGGCCCTTTCCCGAAAGAGGTCCGGCTCGATCAATGCGCCGGCCAGGGAGCAGACAATCACGGCGCGCAGCAGGGTCACCCGGTTGGCCCAACCCGACAGCGTCCGGTCCGGCCGGATGTGCGCCAGGATCGCGGCAAGCAACGTGTAGGCCGCCACTCCGCCGAGGACGGGCCAGCCGTTTCCCCGCCAGGCTTCGGCCAGCCAGGCCGACAGGCCGGCGGTGAGGATCGCGCCGGCGCCCAGGTCGAACCCGATGCCTTTGCCTTTCATGCTTGCATCGTGCCACATCGCGCTGGGCCGGTGCGTCAACGTCGCTCTCACTGGGTTATCGTGATGATTGGCGTGCCATTGCAAGGGAAACCCGATCGATGACCGAAATCGCCCGTGCCTTCTGGATCGTTGCGCCCGGTCGCGGCGAGATCCGCGAAGAGGCCTTGCCCCGGCCGAAGAAGCGGGAAGTGGCTGTTCGTACACTGCATTCCGGTATCAGCCGGGGCACCGAGTCGCTGGTTTTCAACGGTCGTGTGCCCGAATCGGAACATGAGCGGATGCGCGCGCCGTTCCAGCAGGGTGACTTTCCCGCCCCCGTGAAGTACGGCTACTGCGCGGTGGGCCGCGTCGAAGCGGGCGAGGAGGGACTCGTGGGGCACAGCGTGTTCTGCCTGCATCCCCATCAGGATCGCTTCGTGGTTCCCGCCGACGCCGTACTGCCCCTGCCCGATGCCGTACCCGCCGACCGGGCCGTGCTGGCGGCCAATATGGAGACGGCGCTCAACGGCGTGTGGGACGCCCGCGTCGGTCCCGGCGACCGGGTGACGGTGGTGGGCGCCGGGGTGGTCGGTGCCCTGGTCGCCTGGCTGGTCGGCCGCGTGCCGGGCACCGAAGTCACGCTGGTCGACGTGGCCCCGGGGCGGCAGGCCCTGGCCGAGGCCCTGGGCGTGGCATTCGCCGCGCCGGAGGGCGCCGCGGGTGAGCAGGACGTGGTCGTCCACGCCAGCGGAACCGAGGCCGGACTGGTGACCGCCCTGGGCCTGGCCGGCAACCAGGCTCGTGTCGTGGAAATGAGCTGGTACGGCGATCGGCGGCCGGCCGTACCGCTGGGCGAGGCGTTTCACTCGCGCCGACTGTCGCTGGTGGGCAGCCAGGTGGGGCAACTGCCGCCCGATCGCCAGCCGCGCTGGGATCATCGACGGCGGCTCTCACTGGCGCTTCGCCTGCTCGCCGATCCAGGGCTGGATGCCCTGATATCCGGGACGAGCGAATTCGAACACCTGCCCGAGGATATGCCCGGCCTGCTGGCCGGCGCGGGCGAAGTCCTCTGCCACCGCGTCGACTACGACTGAAATCCAATCACTGCAATCCAGGAACCAGGATGTTTTCACTCACCGTTCGTGACCATTTCATGATCGCCCACAGTTTCACCGGCGAGATCTTCGGGCCTGCGCAGAAGCTTCACGGCGCCACCTATGTCGTCGAGGCCAGTTTCATGCGCCCCGAGCTCGACGATGACGATCTCGTCGTCGACATCGGCCTGGCCGGCGAGGTGCTGGGCAAGATACTGGGGGAGTTCAATTTCCGAAACCTCGATGAGCTCGAGCAATTCGAGGGACGCAACACGACGACCGAGTTCATGGCCCGGGTGGTTTTCGACCGGCTCGCTGAAGCGATCGAAAACGGCCGGCTGGGGCCGACCGGCCAGGGGCTCACTCGCCTGCGCGTGGAGCTGCACGAGTCCCACGTCGCCCGGGCCGCCTACGAGGCGAGTATTTGAGTCTCTCGGCGACTTTCATCGTGCCCGGTGACCCGGGCCAGCGCACGGGCGGCTATCTCTACGATGCCCGCATCGTTGACCAGCTGCGCGCGCTGGGATGGTCGGTCGAGGTAATTGGGCTCGAGGGGCGTTTCCCCGATGCCGACGGGACGGCCCGAAGGTCCATGGAGCAGGCTCTGGCCGCCGTCCCGGACGGCCAGGCCGTGGTCATCGACGGATTGGCGCTCGGCGGCGTCCCCGAGGCCGTTACCGCACAGTCAGGCCGCCTGGATCTCACTGCGCTGGTGCATCACCCACTGGCCGATGAAACCGGGTTGAGCCCTGCCTTGCGCACGCGGCTGCTCGCGAGCGAGGCGCGCGCGCTGGCGGCCTGCCGCCGTGTCATCGTGACCAGCCCGTTCACTGCGCGGCGCCTGGGCGTGCTGGGGCTGGATCCACGCCCGCCGGCGGTGATCGAGCCGGGCGTCGAGCCAGCCGCACTGGCCGGGCCGGTCGCCGACCGCCTGGCCGGTCGCGAGTCCGGCGGATGCGAAAGGCTGCTTTGCGTGGCCAGCCTGACGCCGCGCAAGGGCCAGGACATTCTGGTGCAGGCGCTGGCTGCGCTGGTCGACCGCGACTGGCACTGCGTGCTGGTCGGCTCGACCCGACGCGACGCTGAATTCGCCGCGCGTGTGCGCCGCGCCATCGACGAGGCCGGCCTGGGTGCGCGGATCGAATGCGTCGGGGAGTGCGGGCACCAGGCCCTGTCGGCCGAGTATCACCGCGCGAGCCTGTGCCTGTTGCCCTCGCACTACGAGGGCTACGGCATGGTCGTGGCCGAATCCCTGGCCCGCGGCCTGCCGCTGATCTCGACCACCGGCGGCGCGCTGGCCGATACCGCGCCCGCCGACTGCTGCCTTCGGTGCGCGCCGGGCGACGTCGAAGGTTTTCGTTCGGCCCTGCAGCGCTGGTTCGATGATGGCGCGCTTCGTCACCGCCTTGTGCGCGCGGCGGTCGGCAGGCGCAATGGGTTGCGCGACTGGCCTGCGGCGGGAAGCGCGTTCTCGGCGGCGTTGCGGGAGGTGCCGGCATGATGCCGGGCGCGGATTCACGATTCGACGGCGATTGGCTGGCGCTGCGCGAGGCGGCCGACCACACGGCGCGCTCGGACGCGCTCGCCGGGCGACTGGCCGAGCGGCTCGCGCGCCGCGCGCCGCTGCGCGTTCTCGACCTGGGCGCCGGCACGGGCAGCAACCTGCGCTGGCTCGCGCCCCGACTGCCCGGTCCGCAAGACTGGCTGTTGCTCGACCACGACGCGGAACTGCTCGATCGCGCACAAGTTCTGGCCGCCCCGGTTTCGCGCGACGATCGCCCGACTCGCGTCGAGGCGCGCTGCGCCGATCTCGCTGAACTATCGCCCGAGCTTTTCGAGGGGTTGGACCTGATGACCGCGTCGGCCCTGTTCGACCTGGTCTCGGCGTCCTGGCTGGAGCAATTGGCTGACTGCATCGCAAGTGCCGGCGCGGCGGCCCTGTTCGCGCTTACCGTCGACGGCCGGCGCGGTTTCGTGGACGCCGCAGGTCGAGCGCTGATCGACGATGCCGATCGCTGGATGGTCCGGCAGTTCAATGCCCATCAGCTTCGCGCCAAGGGCCTGGGCAGGGCGCTGGGGCCGGCCGCCGCATCCGCGCTGCCCGAAGCGCTGACTGCGGCCGGCTTGCGGGTCTTCACCGAGCGCGCCGACTGGCGACTGGCAGCGGGTGAGCCGCAAAACGGGCCATTGGCTCAGGCCCTGATCGCCGACTGGTCGCAGGCCGTGGAAGAGCAGTCGCCTGAATCGAAGGCGCAGGTGGCCGCCTGGCGTGATCGGCGCCTGGCCACGCTCGAGGCGGGGCGAATCGGCCTTTATGTCGGTCACGTCGATGTTCTGGCTCTGCCGGAGGCGCCGTGAGTGAAAGGCGACAGCCGGGACCCTCACTGCGCTGGTTGATCAGCCTGGCGGTGCTCGCCGCGCTTTTGTGGTGGCTCGATCCCGCCCGGGTGGCCGCCCAGGTCACGGCCCTCTCGCCCGGCTGGCTGGCCGCCGCCCTGGTGGTCACTGTGGTTCAGGTGTTGCTGTCGGCCTGGCGCTGGCGGTTCACCGCCAGCCGGCTGGGCCTGGCGCTGTCTCGAACGCGGGCGCTGGCCGACTACTACCTGGCGATGTTCGTCAACCAGGTCCTGCCCGGCGGCGTGCTGGGCGACGCGCTGCGGGCGCACCGCCACGCGTGCCACAGCGGCGCGGTCGGTCCGGCCTGGCGGGCGGTCCTGATCGAGCGTTTTTCGGGCCAGCTTGTCGTTGCGCTGGGTACCGCCGGCGTGCTGCTGTTCATGCCGCTCTGGCGAGACGCGCTGGCCGCTCTATGGCCCGAGCGGGTCGGGGTCTGGATGGCGGCCGCGGCGGTACTCGGTCTGTCGGCCATCGCGCTCTCCGGCGCGGCGAGGCGCTTTCCACAGGGCTGGCGCGATCTTCGCGCCGACCTGTATCGGGCAATGCTGGCGCCGTCGGCCTGGCCGCGGCAGCTGGCGGCTTCGCTGGCGGTGGTGTGCAGCTATGCGCTGGTGTTTGCCCTGGCCGCGCGCGGCATCGGTGTCGGCCTCGACTTTGCCGTGTTGCTGGCCGTCGGCCTGCCGGTCCTGCTGGCCATGCTGATTCCTTTCTCGGTCGCCGGCTGGGGCTTTCGCGAGGCGGCCGCGGCGGCCGTGTGGCTGGCGCTGGGCTTGCCAGGCGAACAGGGCGTGGCGGTGGCGATGACCTACGGCGCCATCAACCTGGTCGGGGCGTTGCCGGGGGCGGTCGTGCTGGCCCGGCGTCCGCTTCAGTCATGGAGGGCAAGATAGATGGCCTCGCCGATCTCGGTGCCCCAGTGGAACAGCAACAGGCCGAGGATGATCATGCCCACGCCCATGATGAGTCTTTGCGGGCCCTTGCCGATGCGGTTCCATTTCTGCCTGATCGTTTCGTTCATGCCGGCTCTCCGTTCTGTCATGGCTGGATGGAAGCGCTCATATTGGCGCCCGTTCCCCGGACACGCCAGTGACGATGGTCATCGCAGGGGGAAAGTGTTTTGAAACAGTGGCTTGAAGGCACGCTCCGGGTCGAGGAGTGGACCGCGGATACGACCGTGGCCGTGGTGACCTGGGCGGTTTTGCTTGCAGTCAGCCTGGACGCGGCGTTCGATGCGGGCGGTTCGGCGGCGACCGCCCTGCTGGCGGCCGGTCTTTTTCTGGTCTATCTCGTGGCCCTGCTGGCGGTGGCGGTCCGGCAGTCGCCGTCGCCGCAACGCGCCCGGGTTTGCCTGGGTGTTGAACTGGGTGCGGCCATCGGCCTTTTCGTGCTGATGCCGCTCGACTATCTCGCGATCCTGCTGGTCATCTGGTCCGCCCAGGCGAGCTGGTTCGTCGATCTTCGGCGCGCCATCGCGCTGGCCCTGGCCGTGTCGCTCGCGTTCCTTTTCGCCAGGCCCCTGGCCTGGGGCGAGGCGTTCGAGCTGTCGTCCTGGGCACTGTTCTCGATGTTCAACGTCTTCGCCGCGGTGATGATGACCCTGGTTCGCCGCGAGCAGGTGGCGCGCCTGAAGCTGGAGCGCTCCAACCGGCAGCTCGAGACCGCCCGCGACATGCTCTCGGAGGCCGCCCGTCAGGCCGAGACGATGCGTCTGGATGCCTTGCGGGAGGCGCCGGTGTTGGCCGAGCCCCTGACCGACAAGGAACGCGAGATCCTGCGCCTGGCCGCCTCTGGTTGCAGCAACCGGATGATCGCGGAACTGCTGCACAATTCCGAGGGAACCATCAAGAACCACTTTTCGAACATTCTCGGCAAGCTCGGCGTGAGGGATCGAACGGCCGCGGTCGTGCGGGCGCTTGGCTCGGGCCTTCTCGATGAGGGCCGCTGAAGCGTGGTTTCCGCCGAGGTCAGTCGAGAGCAGGCTCGCGCAGGATGACGTCCACGAGGAGCTCGTCCTCGAGCCGGAAAGTACGGATGCGCGGACGGCGGGCTTCATCGAGCCGATCGATGGCGGGCAGGTCGAGGCCGTTGCGTCCCGATCCGATGATCAGCGGGGCGATGAGCAAGTGAATCCGGTCGAGTGCGTCGGCGTGCATGAACCCGGAGACGGTATCAGCGCCCCCTTCGACCAGGAGGCGCTGCAGGCCGCGCTCGGCCAGGGCATCGAGGATGCTGGCCGGGGAGAAACGGCCTCGGTCGAGCGGCAGCCGGACGCGTTCGACGTGAGCGGGCGCGGGTGAGGGCGCCGCATCGTCCGCGATCAGCTGGAGCACACGGTGCGGTCCCGAGCCTTCTTCGAACAGGGGGCCGACCGCGTCCACGCGAGCGCGGGGATCGACGATGACGGGCACCGGGTTGGGGCCGGTCACGTTCCGGACGGTTAACTGCGGCAAGTCCGCGCAGGCCGTGCCGGCGCCGACCAGCACGGCGTCGACCAGCGCCCGCAGGCGGTGCAGGTGCGCCAGGGCAACGGGACCGTTGATGTACTGCGAGTGACCGGTGCGCGTGGCGATTCGTCCGTCCAGGCTCTGGCCGAGCTGGGCGACGACGATCCGTTCGGCGGTGGCGATCGGCCCCAGGACGTCGAGCAGGGCGGCTGCGCTATCATCGAGAGCGGTATCGGCTTGCCAGTCTCCAGAGCGGTGCAGCTGGAGTCGGACGCCGGGCATCGGAGCATTCAGGGTCGGCTCGACCGTCCAGTCGTGGTTGCGGGCCGAGACCAGGAAGTCCCAGATCGCGTCCGGGGCGTTCGGGCGGCCGTCGTCGGTCGTGGGCAAGGCTGGCAATTCACACAATCCAGCCCCATTTGTCTTAGGTTCATCGGTCATGGAACGACATAATGGCACAGGCGGTGATAAGTTCATGCAACAGGTAGAGCGAGCCATTTTCGACCTGCGTCGCGGCCTGCCGGTCGTCGTCGGCGAAGACGCCGACGGGGCGGGTAGCAGCGTCATGGTCTATCCCGTCGAGTCGATTGCAGACACGAATCTCGCGGAAGTTCTCGAGACCGCCGGCAGTTCCCCGGCGCTGACGCTGACCCGGCACCGCATGGAGGCCATGGGCCTCGGCCTGAATACCGACGCCGCGTCGCTTCCGCTCAAGGGCGGTGATGGACTCAGTGCCGAAAGCCTCTACTGCGCTGCCGCTGCCGTCAAAGGCGGTCGCTCGGACCTGTTCGAAGAGCCGCGCCCGGCCAGCCTGGCCGAGCGCGCTGCCCTGGCGTTGATGCGGCGCGCCTTGCTGGTCCCGGCGGCACTCACCGCGCGCATAGACGGGAGCCGGCAGGCGGCCGTGGAACGGGCCGTGGAAGAGGGTCGCATCCTGCGCGTGCCCGCGCGCCTGGCCGAGCGCTGTTTCGAGTCGGGGGTCGGCATGTTGCGCCGGGTGAGCGAGGCGGACGTGCCGCTGAGTCAGTCGGTTCGCTCCCGCTTCGTGCTTTTTCGCGAGCCGGACGGCCTGCGAGAGCATGTGGCCGTCCTGATCGGCGACGCCAACGAATGGTCCCGGGAGGTGCCTGTCCGGATACATTCCTCCTGCCTGACCGGCGACCTGTTCGGCAGCCTGCGCTGTGATTGCGGGGAGCAGCTGCAGAACGCAGTACAGGCCATCGCCGAACTCGGCGGCGGCGTGCTGCTCTACCTGGCCCAGGAGGGACGTGGGATCGGCCTGGCCAACAAGCTGCGCGCCTACGAATTGCAGGACGCCGGGCTGGACACCGTCGAGGCCGACCGGGTGCTGGGTTTCGGCGACGACAACCGGCGTTACCGCGTGGCCGTGGACATTCTCGCGGACCTGTCCATCGACAGGGTTCGACTGCTGACCAATAATCCGTCCAAGGTGCGCGCCCTCAGCGAGGGCGGGGTCGAAGTCGCTGCACGAGAAGGGCTGTATGGCCGGGTCACGCCCCAGAACCGCCGCTATCTCAAGGCCAAGGCCAGCCGCTCCGGGCACCTGCTCGACGAAGTGCTCGGAAAATAGTCGCTACGGTTCAAGGAGCCTGATGCCAGGCCTAGGGTTGCCAGTCCTTGTTCCGGCATTCCGCCAGGACGGTCGCGAGGCGGCCGGCGTAGTGGGCCACCAGTCTTTCACCCAGATCCGCGGTTGCCGCGGACGCATCGCCGACAACGCCGGCGTCGTTGAGATCCTCTGCCAGCCAGGCCCAGGGCGCTTCGCCCTGGGGCGGCAGCGGTTTGCCGTGCGGGTGACGGGAAGCGAAATCCCGGGCTCGGTCCATGTGGACCAGGTCGGCAGCGAGGTGCAGCATCATGGCGGTTTCGGCCAGCCCGCCGTGCAGGCCGTCCTTCAGCTCGCCGGCGTCGAGCTGGTCGCTCGGCGGGCGGAAACGCATGTAGCTGGCCTTGACGACGAGCATTCCCCGGCGGCGCCTGAGTTCGAGCGCGGCGTCGTCCATCCAGCCGATGTTGCCGCCGTGGGCGTTGACCAGCACGAGTCGGTCGATGCGGGCGCGCGCCAGGCCTTCCCCAACGGCCACGAGCTGGTGTTTCATCTGTTCGGGCGGCAGGGTCAGGGTGCCGGGGAACGTAGCGTGCTCGTCGCTGGCGCCGATGGACAGGGTCGGCAGTGTGACAAGCGGAAACGCCGCATCGAGCCTGCTTGCTGCTTCCGCGAGCAGGCCTTCGCCGATCAGGCAGTCCGTTGCCAGCGGAAGGTGCGGGCCGTGCTGTTCGACGGCCCCGAGCACGAGCGCGGCGACCGGGCGCAGCCGGGCCAGGTCGGACAGTTCATCGCTTGTAAGTTCGCCCCACTTTCGGATCATTACGTCACGCTCCGCTCCTGCCTTCGTAGAGTATGGCGTAGAGGTCGCCGGAGGCGATGCCCTGCGCGCCTTCGTGGAGCCAGTTGCGCACCGCATCGGCGCGTTGCCACCGCGGCCAGAGGAAGGTCCGGTCCTCTCCGGCCACGGCATTGTAGCGATAGCTGCCGAGCTCGCACAGGCGGTCCAGGCAGGCACGAGTATGATCCAGGGCGCCGGCGACGAATTCGATCGACAGCGCCGGCAGTGCGACGGACAGCCCGGCCAGTACGTCGGCTTCGTGGCCTTCGACGTCGATTTTGCAGAAATCGGGTACGCCGTGCCGCTCGATCAGCGCATCGAGGGTGGTCACGGAGATCTCGATAGAATCGGACCAGGAAACTCGGGCGAATCCGGGGTGGTTGCGAGTGACTGCGTCTCGCCAGGGGCGCGAAATCGAGGCGACGGCGGGGTGAGCGGCGTCCAGCGCAAGGATGGCCCGGCCGGGGCGGGCACCGACGGCTCGCTGGTCGAGGGTTACGCTCGAGTCGCGTCCGTGGAAGCGCCGCAGCCATCGCATCATCGCCGGCTGCGGTTCGAGGGCGACCACGTCCGCCCCGAGGCGGCGAAAGGCCCGGGTTCGGTCGCCGAGGTGGGCGCCGACGTCGAAGACCAGGCCGCCGTCGGGCACGAACGGTCGATAGAGGGCCAGCAAGCCGCGGAGTCGCCCGGGGCGGCGATAAATCAACATGGAGCGGGCAAGGCCGATCATTCGCCGAAGAATCACGAGCGGCGTCCCGGGGCAATGAAACGAGACTCGAGCATGTCATGCATTGTGCGCCATCGAAAGTGAAACCGGATACCGACGCGCTCGCCATCGTGCGCATCCTGGCAGCAGGCCTGGTTCTCAACGCACTGCTGGTGTTGCCGGCCTGGTGGCGCGACGGAATCATCGGCAGCGTCTGGTTCGCCCCTGAAGCCTTGCTGCTTCCGGCTTGGGTGGCGGTCGCTTCCGGTAGACGCCGCAGCGCTCTCCTGCGCGCGGCATCGGGCGGTTTGCTGGCTTTCGTCATCGTTGCGGGCTTCTTCGACGCCCTGGTCCAGTCGGTGCTGGGGCGGCCTCTGAACGTGTTCGTCGATCCGCTGATGCTGCGCGCGGGATTCCACCTGGTCGACGGCAGTTTCGGACGGTGGCAGGCCACTCTCGCCTCGGTGCTCCTCGCAGTGGCCGTCATCGCGCTCGCGTGGGTGATCTTTCGCCTGCTGCGCCCGCAGGCGCTTCCTCCCGGCAAGGCGGCACCCGCGATCATCCTGGCAAGCCTCCTGCTCGGCTTGCCCTGGGTAGCGGCGAAGCTGCCGGTCATCGAGTCGCAGGCCTGGCGCCTGCTGGTGACGCAGGCCGCTTCCCTCGAGGCGACGCGCGATGCGCGCGCCCGGATTCTGGCCGCTGCGGATGCGCCGGAATTCGAGCCCGGCCCGCTACCCGGCCTGGCCGGGCGGGACGTTTATGTCGTGTTCATCGAGTCCTACGGCGGCAGCGCGCTCGACCGGGCGCGAATGGCCGGGCGAGTCGAACCGCTCCTTCGTCGCTGGACCGAGCGTCTGGGCGCCGCGGGGGTGGAGGCGGTCAGCGGAAGAATGAAGGCGCCGATACGGGGCGGTCAGTCCTGGCTGTCGCACGCCAGCCTGCTCAGCGGTCTGTCCATCGACAGCCAGGTCTGGTACGAGATGCTGCTGGAGAAGGACATCGGCCTGCTCTCCGACGATTTCCGGCAGACCGGTCATGTCGCGGTCAATGTCGCGCCGGGCATCGTCATGGACTGGCCCGAAGGCGACAGGCTGGGCTTCGATCGCATCTACGCCGCGGCGGACCTCGGCTACGAAGGGCCGCCTCTGGGCTGGGTGACCATGCCGGACGAGTACACCCTGCACACTTTCAGCGAGCGGATCCGGCCGCAGCAGGACGGCCCGGTTTTCGCCCAGATTGCCTTGATCAGCAGTCACTGGCCCTGGCGGCCGGTCATCGAGCCCCTGGACGACCATTCCAGGATCGGGCACGGACGCGTCTATTCCTCCTCGATCGACGAGGGCGAGCGGCCAGCCACTCTACTGTTCGATCCCGACCGCATGCGCCGTGCGTATGTCCGGAGCCTGGCCTATTCGCTGGCAGTCACATTCGACTGGGCCCGCCGCAACCTGCCGAGCGAGGCGCTCCTCATCGTGCTGGGTGACCACCAGCCAGTCTCCCTGGTGACCGGAAGGGAAGCCGGTTCCGAGGTTCCGGTCCACGTGATCAGCGGTGATCGCGATCTGCTGGCCGGGTTCATCGAAAGGGGATTCGTGCCCGGCCTGCTGCCTGTAAACGTCGACGAAGCACCACCCATTACCCGGCTCAGGCACTGGTTGAGAAGCGATTTCGCAACCGCCGAGCATTTGCCATGACGGCAGTCCACGATTAGTCTATGCGCGTTCCGGTCGCCGATCTCCGTCATGCCTACCGTCATTTGTCCAATGCACCATCGATCAGCGTTCGTCTACAACGGTGCGCCGGGGCATGTTCATGTCTGAACGCATCGCCTCGGCAGGGGGGCTGGGGTACAAACTGCGTCTGGGCGCCATCTGGCTGGCGGCCAGCGGACTGCTGCCCGCGCGCTGGTTTCAGGAGCCGCCGCCGGCGAAATCCGAACGGGCTGCGCGAACGGGCAGGTTGCACGTGGAAATCGTCAGTCATTGCTGGCGCTACGCGCACCTGCTGGCCTATCAGCTCAGCTCGCTGGTCAATCACCCGCCCGGGGAAGTGGCGGTCACGATGACGGTCTTCCATTCGCCGGAGGACGCCGAAACCGCTCGATTGCTGGAGTATTTCGGCGCCATGGAGCTGCCCAACGTCGAATGGAACTGGCAGGTGCGCGACAAGACACAGCTGTTTCGCCGTTCCATCGGTCGCAACGAGGCGGCGCTGGCGAGCCGGGCCGACTGGATCTGGTTCACCGACTGCGACGTGATTTTCCACGCCGATTGCCTCGACGGTCTGGGCCGGTCCCTTCAGGGTAGCCGGGAGGCGCTGGTTTATCCGGATCATGAATTCTGCTCCCCGGTTTACGAGCCGGGCGACCCGGTGCTGGAAGCGGCCCGCGATCCCGGGCTGGTGGAGATCGATACGGCGAGTTTCGTTTGGCAGCAGCGATCGCGGGCGACCGGGCCACTGCAGATCACCCACGGTGATGTGGCGCGCGCCTGTGGTTACTGTAAGGACATTCCGGTCTACCAGCAACCGACCGACCGCTGGGCCAAGGCGCAGGAGGACCGCGCATTTCGCTGGCTGCTCGGCACCACCGGCGAACCGGTCGCGATTCCCTCGGTCTACCGGATCCGTCACCAGGCCAAGGGGCGCTATCGCAAGCAGGGTGTGCACAGTCGCCTGCGGACCCGGGTCCGTCAGGCCCAGCTGCGCGTGCGCGAACGCGGCAACGGCCAGGACAACGGCGGCTCCTGAAGTCGGCGAGCAGGCCAGGGCATGACCCGAATCCGTTTCCATATCGGCGCCCACAAGACGGCCACGACCCACTTGCAGATGACGCTTGCGCGTTGCCGGCTGGTTGCGGGAACCCGCTATGTGCCGCTCAAGCGGTTGCGCCGCCTGCTGACTTCCCGCGTCAGGAAGGGCCGGCTGATTCTGCCATGGCATCGCTGGTACCGCGGCACCTGGCTGTTTTCCGACGAGAACATACTCGGCACGACCGCCAATGCGCTCGAGATGTATCCCCAGCCCGCTTCAGCCCTGGCGTACTTCGCCGATTGCGAGCTGACCGTTTTCCTCTGTGTGCGCGGCTACGAGACCTTCCTGCCTTCGGCATGGGGCGAAAGACTGTGGCATCACCCGGTGCGACCTTTTCGGCCCGAATTGCCGCAACGCCGCTGGACCGACCTGGTCGACGATCTGAAAGCCGCGCTGCCCGGCGTGGCCATTCGGGTGTGGCGTTACGAAGATTACCGGGTGCATTCAGAAGCCATCATTCGGGACTATGCGGGGGGCGCGATAGAGCGGTTTTCGTCGTCCCCGGGCAGTCGGCCGAAGTCCGGGTTCTCGGCCCGCGCGGTGGAAGAGCTGGGGCGATACGCCGGGACGAAGGTGGGCAAGCGCCGCCTGTTGTCCATTCGCGAGCGATTCCCGGTCGGCGAGAACCATCCGCCCTTCGATCCCTGGTCCGAGGAGCAGAAGCGGGTGCTCGCCGAGATGTACGCCGACGACCTGGCGGCTCTGCGCGAGCGTGTCGAGTTGTGGCAGCCTGGTATGCCCCGTCACTCATTCTATGAGTCACAGAATGAGTGACGGGGCACACTAGCGAGACCTGTCGCGGCCATTGGTCAGGTCGATCACGGCGGCGCCGGTGAAACGGCCGTGCCGCAGGTCCGCAAGGGCTTCGTTGGTCCGCGCCAGCGCGTATCGGTGCACCGTCGTGGTCACGGGGATCTTCGCTGCCAGGGCGAGGAATTCTTCTCCGTCCCGGCGCGTTAGGTTGGCGACCGACATCAGGCTGCGTTCCTGCCAGAGCTTCTCGTAGGCGAAGGCGGGGATGTCGCTCATGTGGATGCCGCCGCTGACCACGGGCGCGCCGCGGTCGACGTGGTCCAGAGCGGTGACCATCAGCTCGCCCAACGGTGCGAAGACCAGGGCGGCGTCGAGCGTGACGGGCGGCGCCTCATCGCTGCCCCCGGCCCAGGCCACACCGAGTTCGCGGGCGAGCGACAGGGCCGCTTCGTCGCCGGGCCGAGTGAACGCGAAAACCGACTGGCCGAAGTGGTTCGCGACCTGGGTGAGGATATGCGCGGCGGCGCCGAAGCCGTAGATGCCGATATTGCGATTGTCCTCGCCGCCGGCCAGGCGCCAGGTGCGGTAGCCGATCAGGCCGGCGCAGAGCAATGGTGCGATGTCGAGTGGGACGGCCGCCTCCGGCAGGGGAAAGCAGAAGGCGGCGTGGGCCTTCGCGTACTCCGCGAATCCGCCGTCGAGCGTGTAGCCGGTGAACTCCGCGGACTCGCAGAGATTCTCCCGACCGCTGCGGCAGAAGCGGCAATCGCCGTCCGTGCGGCCCAGCCAGGGAACGCCGACGCGCTCTCCGACCGATATTCCGCTGACGTGTTTGCCGGTCGCTACCACGCGACCGACGATCTGGTGGCCTGGAATCAATGGCAGTTTCGGTTTGTCGAGGTCGCCGTCGATAATGTGCAGGTCGGTCCGGCAAAGTCCGCAAGCTTCTACGCGCACAAGGACCTGGTCGTCGGCTTCGATGGCGGGAACGGCGACATCGCGCATTTGCAGGGGGCGGTCGGGCCCCTCGAACACCATCGCGCGCATGGTTTCGGGAACGGGTTCAGTCATGCTCGAGCTTCTCATTCGAAACCACCGTCAAGTCTAGGGCGAGATTTCGTTCAGCGCACGCTCAGGGAAAAAGCGGGGCGCCGTGGTAACCTGCCGACCATCGGCAATCAGGCGGTGTGGATCGTATGCGCGTGATCTTTCTCTTGCTTTCGCTGTGGCTGGCCGCGCCGGCTGCAGCCAGTTGTGAACTCTCCTCGGCGCGACTGGGTAACGCCTTGCTCAAGGTCGGCGACTCCGAACGAAAGGTGCTCGAGAAGGAACCGGATCGCACGGTGCGCCTGGAGAACCGCCGTGGGGGTGCTGCGGGAATCCGCTACGACTTCTACCTGCGCGGCAAGACGATCCAGGTCTACGTCAGGGGCGGCAGGATATCGACGATCTGCCATATCAACGAGTGAGGCCCGCGAAGGGGTGAGGTTTCGTCACGGCGACGGGCCGTAGCGGGATTCGATGACGTCCATTCCCGAAGCCGAAGGTACCAGCAGATAGAGTCGGTCGTAGTCCGATTCCCCGATCGGCGAGACGACGCTGCCCGACAGCGCCTCCACAATGAGAGGAACCGTGTTGGAGTGGCCGGCGATCACGATCAGGCCTTCGGCACTGGATTCCTTCACCTTCTCCACGATTGCCTCGATATGGTCCTCGATCGCACCCGATTCGGCCGGCACGACCGAGACGTCGAGCCCTCGACGCCGAGCCAGCACCGCAAGCGTCTGACGGGTGCGCCTGTACTGCGAGGCGATCAGCTCGCTTACCCGTGCATGGCCCAGGGCGTTCGCGAGGGATTCGGCACGCTGACGACCCGCGCGGGTCAATTCCGGATCGCGGCTGCCATCGTCGGCCTTTTCGGCATGGCGCACGATGACGACCCCTGTCGCCTCTGCCACGGCCGTCGCAAAGGGCAGGGCAATCAATACGATGATCAGGCAGAAGGCTCTCATGCGATTTGTCCGGAGCGAGTCGAACGGGCATTATACGATTGCCCTTGCGGGTGTCCGTACTTGACCCTTTTCGAACCGTTTCTACCGGAGACCGCCTGATGAATCGATGCCGGCTTGCGGCGATCCTCTTGTTGTCTGCCGCGGCGTTTTCCGCGTCCGGTGCCGAGGCACCTTCGCTCGAGCGTATCGTCTCGCTGCCGAGCCTGACGGGCACGGCGCCTTCTGCACCGGCATGGGCGCGGGACAGTCGTCGGGTCGCGTTTCTCTGGAACGACGAGGGGATGCCGTTTCGCGACGTCTGGGTGGTCGAAAGCGACGGAACCGGACTCCAGCGGCTCACTTCACTGGCGCCGACGTTCGCGCCGCCGCCCGAGTCGGGGCAGAGCCGTCGGGAAATGCTCGAGCGCAGCGCAACCCGGCACGATACCGGCGTGGGCCAACTCCAATGGATGCCCGATTCGGACCAGATCGTTTTCATGCATGGCGGGCGGATGCAGGTCGTCCCCGTCGGGGGCGGCGACGTCAGGCCCTTGCTGTCGAACGACAGCAGCGGGCACTCACCGGTCTTCTCGCCCGCAGGTGAGCGGCTGGCCTTCATTCGCGAGAATGATCTTTGGCTCCACGATTTCGCCCGGGGCGTTTCGCATTCAGTGACGGACCTCGGGCAGGCCGGCATCGGGACGGTGCCGGTCGGTGCATTCGCCGGCCCCGACGCCTACATCCGAAGTCACACCTGGTCGTCGGATGGCAGATACCTGGCCTTTGTCCACATCGACCGCAGCGAGGTTCGCCGCGTCCCCATACCCGCCTGGCTGCACGGGGCCGAACCCCTGCTGCACGAGGTACGACGCGCTTATCCGGGTGATCGCGACGAGCGCCAGCGAGTCGGAATCTACGATACCCGGGACCAATCGCTGAAATGGCTCGAAACAGGCGACCCAACCGCTCGAATTTTCTACGAAATTTCCTGGTCTCCAGCGCGCCCGGAACTGCTCGTTCATCAGGGCCTCGACGTGGCGGAGAAACGCTGGATCCATATCGCCGATGCGGCCTCCGGGCGGCTTCGTACGCTATGGGAGGACGAACGACCGAGCCGCGTCTACCCGATTTTCCGGGCGGTGTGGAGCGGCAACGGCGAGCAGGTTCGCTTCGTCGGAGACATGCACGACCACTACCGCCTCTACACGGTCGATGCTGATGGGGGCGAGCCCGCAGTGCTGACGCGAGGCGACTTCGACGTGGCCGCGACTCGTTCGGCGGCTGCGGTCGAGACCCGCGGGAAGTCGCTCTATTTCGTTGCCGCGGCGCCCACGCCCTACGAGCGTCACCTCTATCGCCTGGAAGAGGGCGCAGAGCCCGTGCGCATCACCACCCGGCCGGGGGTGCACCGGCCCGTGATCTCGCCCGACGGCCGGCATGTGGCCAGCGTGCACTCCAGCGACAGTCGGCCGGCGGAGCTCTATGTCGGTCCCGCCGATGCCGGGTCGGAATTGGCGCGAGTGACCGAGTCTCCCGCGCCGGACTTTCCGGATTACGACTGGATCGAACCGCGATACGTGACCTTCCCGGGGCCGGAGGAGGGCAAGAGCCTGCACGCGCGAATCGTCGAGCCGCGCAACATGGCGCCCGGCCAGCGCTACCCGGTCTTGATCGGCAACATCTACTCCAACACGGTGCGCAACGCCTGGGACGCAGACCGGCCGACGACCAACCTTCAGCAACGCCTTGCGCTGACGGGCGAGTACATACACGTGCAGGTCGACCTGCGCGGCAGCGTGGGTTACGGCGTGGCTTTCCGCGAAGCCTTCCAGGGCGACTGGGGGCGGGGCGATCTGCGTGATCTGGTCGCCACCGTCGACTATCTGACAACGCTCGACCATGTCGATCCCGAGCGCATCGGCCTGTGGGGCAACAGCTACGGCGGCTTGATGGTGCTCTCGGCGCTGTTTCGCGAGCCGGGGCTGTTCGCCGCCGGCGTGGCCGGCGCGCCGGCTGTGGATGTTCACCACTTTACCGGCTACGACCAGCACCTGACCCGGCGGCCCGACACGCATCCGGAGATCTTCGAGAACGGCAGCCTGATGGACCTGGGCGAAGACCTGGTCGATCCGCTGATGATCATCCACGGCATGCATGACGACATCGTGCCGTTCAAGACGACCCTGATGCTGACCGAGAAGCTGATGCTGCTGGGCAAGGATTTCGACCTGGTGGCCATGCCGCGTGCACCGCACTGGTGGGCGGGTACCGAACACTACGCCGTGTACACCTTCGGCAAGTTGGAGGATTTCTTCCGGCGTCACGTGCCGCCGGGGCCGATGCCGGCGAATGGCGAGTTCGCCGACGAGTGAGCGCCGCGTGGCGGCATAATGAAAGCATTCGGATAAACCAGACGGGACAGGAAGACATGCAACTGGAACAAGCCCGAGACACCATCGAAAAGCTCTGGCGCGACGACATGGTCGATGCTCTATCGGAGTTCATCCGTATTCCGGCCAAGTCGCCTGATTTTGACCCGGACTGGGCCGCGAACGGCTATATCGACGATGCCGTCGAACATACCGTCAAGTGGTGCCAACGCCAGCCGATCAAGGGCATGCAGGTCGAAGTCGTCCGCCTCGAGGGGCGCACGCCCGTCGTCTTGATCGACATTCCCGGCAGCATCGACGACACGGTGTTCCTTTACGGCCATCTCGACAAGCAGCCGGAGGCCAGCGGCTGGGCCGAGGGGATGGGCCCCTGGAAGCCGGTCGTCCGCGACGACAAGCTCTACGGCCGGGGAAGTGCCGACGACGGGTACGCGGTTTATTCTTCAATCGCCGCAATTCGCGCAGTCCGGGAGCAGGGCGAGCCGCATGCGCGCTGCGTGTTGCTCATCGAAACCTGCGAGGAGTCGGGCAGCTATGACCTCCCGGCCTATATCGAGCACCTGGCCGACCGCATCGGCTCGCCCTCGCTGGTGGTCTGTCTCGATTCCGGCGCCGGCAACTACGAGCAGATGTGGATTACGAGTTCGCTCAGAGGGATGGCGGCCGGCACGCTGCACGTCGACATCCTGTCCGAGGGCGTGCATTCGGGCATGGCCTCGGGCATCGTGCCGTCGAGCTTCCGCATCGCCCGGCAGCTGATCTCCCGGCTGGAGGACGAGACGACCGGGCGCATCCTGCCCGAGACGCTCAACGTCGAAGTGCCCGAGCAGAGGCACCAGCAACTGGCTGCCGTGGCCGACCAGCTCGGGGATGGCATTCACGCCTCGCTACCCTGGGTGGACGGTGCCGGGCCCGTCGGCGAGACACCGCTGGAACGCCTGATCGCCCGCAACTGGCGTCCGGCCCTGGCGGTGACCGGGGCCGGCGGGCTGCCCGAGCTCGGGCAGGCCGGAAACGTGTTGCGGCCCGGGACCTCGCTGAAGCTTTCCATGCGTCTGCCGCCGACGCTGGACGCCGAAACGGCCACGCAGCACATCAAGGACTTGCTCGAGCGCGATCCGCCCTACGGCGCCCGCGTTCGCTTCGAACCCGAGCCGCCGGCCGACGGCTGGAATGCACCCGAATTCGCGCCCTGGCTGGAGTCTGCCTGCCAGAAGGCTTCCGAGGCCTTCTTCGGCAAACCGGCGATGTTCATGGGCGAGGGCGGCTCGATTCCCTTCATGGCCTTGTTGGGTGAATCCTTCCCCGAGGCGCAGTTCCTGATCACCGGGGTGCTGGGGCCGAAGTCCAACGCGCACGGGCCGAACGAGTTCCTGCATCTGCCCTACGTCAGCAAACTCACTGCCGCGGTGGCCAGCATTCTGGCCGATCACGGCGCGCGCGAGCGCTGAGGTCGCCATGGATTACCGTGAACTGATCCGCGACGTGCCCGACTGGCCCGAGCCGGGTGTCGTCTTCAAGGATATCACCCCCTTGCTGGCCGATCCAAAGGGGCTGGCCTGGGCCGTGGACCGGCTCTACGAACCCTTCGTCGGTAAGGGAATCGACCTGGTGGCGGGGATCGAGTCGCGCGGCTTCATCTTTGCCGTCGGTGTGGCCCGAGCGCTTGGTGCGGGCTTCATCCCCGTGCGTAAGCCCGGCAAGCTGCCGAGGTCGACCGTGCGGCGGGAATACGCGCTCGAATACGGCAACGACGCCGTGGAAATGCATGCCGATGCTGCCGGCGAGGGTCAGCGTGTGCTGGTGGTCGACGACGTGCTGGCCACCGGCGGCACGATGGCGGCGACCTGCGAGCTGTTCGCCGAGACCGGTGCCGACGTGGTGGGCGCGGCCGTGCTCATCGAACTCGGGTTTCTCGATGGTGCTCAGCGCGTGGCAGCGCCGCTGCATTCCGTGCTGCTTTACTGAACCCTTTCTCGCGCAGCGCGAGTCGACAAAAGAAAACGCCCCGGAGTCCGGGGCGTTTTCGGTTTCGGTCTTGTGACCGTTCAGCTTACGGGGTGTCGAGCCACAGGGAGTAGCTGCCGCTACCCGAGTAGGACTCCACGCGCCAGTAGTAGTAACCGGCAGAGCCGTTGTAGCTGATCTGCTCTTCGCTCGTGGAGCTGATCGAACGCGCGACCCGGGTCCAGCCGCCACTACCCCAGCGGTACAGCTCGAGGTCGAAGTCGGCGCTGGTCGGGCCCGAGAGCCAACCATTGTGCGTGCCCGAACCGGCGTAGTAATACGTGCCGTTGGGCTGCACTTCGGAGCCGCCGTTGGACAGCGAACCGGTGTATTCGGTGCAGTTGGTGCACGGGGCACCACCGCCACCGCCACCGCCGCCGCCACCGCCGCCTTCGTCGAAGCTGGCGACGAGGCTCACGCCGGAGTAGCTGCTGTAGCCACGGAGCATGATGTAGTAGGTGCCTTCCTGCGGGCTGGCGACATCGCAACTCTCGTTGTTGCCGTTGCGATACGGACGGCAATCGTAGGTCGAGGTCGTCGGTTCGGCACCGAAGCGGACGTACAGGTCGGCATCACCCGAACCGCCGCTCATGGCGATTTCGAGGTTGCTGGCACCGGCCGGGACGTCGATGGTGAAGTCGGCTTCCGAGCCCTGGGCGCCGGAGAGGTTGCTTTCCGGGACGCCGTTGGACAGCTCGGTGGCACCACCGCCACCGCCGCCGCCACCGCCGCCGCCACCGCTGCCGTCAAACAGCGAGTAAGCGAGGAGGTTGGGCGAGCCCGAACCGATGCCGCTGAGCTTGTTGCTCGAACCGCTCGAGTAGATCGCGCTTTCCACCTGGCTCGGCGAAGCACTCGGGTTGTCGGCGAGGTACAGGGCGGCAATACCGGCCACGTGCGGCGAGGCCATGGAGGTGCCGCTGATGGTGTTGGTCGCCGAGCTGCTGGTGTACCAGGCCGAGGTGATGCTCGAGCCCGGCGCGAAGATGTCGACGCAGGTGCCGTAGTTGGAGAAGCTCGAGCGCGAGTCGGAGCTGGTGGTCGAGCCGACCGTGATGGCGGCCGAAGAACGGGCCGGCGAGCTGTTGCAGGCATCCTGGTTTTCGTTGCCCGCGGCGACCACGACGGTGACGCCGGCACTGCGCATGTTGGCAACCGCATCATCGGTGGACTGCGAAGCACCGCCGCCCAGGCTCATGTTGGCCACGGCCGGGAACTGCGCATTCTGCGCCACCCAGTCCATGCCGGCGATCACGCCGGAGTTCGTGCCCGAGCCGTTGCAGCCGAGAACGCGCACGGCGTGGACGGTCGCACCCTTGGCGACACCGTAGGTGGAGCCGGCAACCGTGCCGGCCACGTGCGTACCGTGACCGTTGCAGTCGGTCCAGCCGCGGCCGTCGTTGATCGCGGAGTAGCCGTTCCCCATACGGCCACTGAATTCGTTGTGCGATCCGAGCACGCCGGTGTCGATGACGTAGGCATGCACGTTGCTGGCGGTCGTGTTGTAGGTGTAGCTGCCGTCGAGCGGACGGTCACGCTGGTCGACTCGATCCAGGCCCCAGGTCGCGTTGTTCTGGGTGGCGCTGATCGAGACGATGCCGTCTTCCTCGACGTAGGCCACACGGTCGTCCTCGAGCATCCGGGCGACGGCCTTCGGGTTGGCTTCCATGACGAAAGCCGGAAGGGCGTGCGAGAAGGATGCCTTGACCTTGGCCCCATGGGCCCGCGCCATGCTTTGAGCAGCGGATGCCACGGAGATTCCCCGGGCGTTGGCCGAGCCGAAGGTCGTGACGCCGTCTTTCAGGACGACGATGTACTGACCTTCGATGGGGTGTTTTGCCGTACGGAGTTCGGCGGCGTGGACATTGGCGAGGAAAGTGGTGGCCACAATGAGCAGGCCGACCAGTTTGACTAACGATAGTCTTCGTAACATGTTGGGTTTTCTCCCATTTCGATCATTTGTGAGTCCCCTTGATCGCTTGACAGGCTCCGCTCCTCTCGGAGCCCGCTTTGGGGTATACACGATCGAGCGCCGGCAAATCTACCGATATCTCGAATGCATTTGCAATTCTGTGACGGAGTTCACGCAGAAAGTTGCTACTTCGTCACGATTTCTTCACGATTTTGTTCGTACTTCACGCTGCCTGCGGGTGACGTCATTGCTGCCAGCGGCTATCATCCCCGCTGGTTTCGAAATACGAGTCCCAATATCCATGTCCGACCAGTTCCGCACGGTCATCGAGCCGTTCCGAATCAAGGCCGTCGAGCCCATCGCCATGACCACCCGGGAAGAGCGAGAGAAGTTCCTGAAAGCGGCCAATTTCAATCCATTCAAGCTCAAGTCCGAGCAGGTCATCATCGATTTGCTGACCGACAGCGGCACTTCGGCGATGAGTGCGGAGCAGTGGGCCGGAATGATGCGTGGCGACGAGTCGTATGCGGGATCGATCAGCTGGCAACGTCTCGAGAGGGTGGTGCGAGACCTCACGGGCTATCCGCACATCCTGCCCACTCACCAGGGACGTGCGGCCGAGCGCATTCTCTACAGCCACCTCGGCGGCGAGGGAAGGACCTTCCTGAGCAACACCCACTTCGACACGACCCGTGCCAATGTCGAGTTCAGTGGTGCCGAGGCCATCGATTGCGTCACTCCCGAGGCGTCGAGAGCCGACAGCGATTTTCCGTTCAAGGGCAATGCCGATGTCGAACGCATGGCGGAGCTCGTGGCCGAGCGCGGCGCGGAAAACATCGGCGCCATCATCCTGACGGTGACCAACAACTCCGGCGGCGGCCAGGCGGTGAGCATGGCCAATGCAAGAGCGGTGCGCGATCTGTGCCGCAAGCACGATCTCCTGTTCATTCTCGACGCATGCCGCATCGCCGAGAACGCCTGGTTCATCAAGCAGGATGAAGAAGGCTATGGCGGCAAGTCCTGTCGCGAGATCGCCAGCGAGATGTTCGCCCTGGCCGATGGCTGCGTGTTCAGCGCAAAGAAGGATGCCCTGGTGAATATGGGCGGCTTTCTGGCCCTCAACGATGCCGAACTCGCCGAGCACTGCACCAGCGTGTTGATCATCACCGAGGGTTATACGACCTATGGCGGGCTGTCGGGTCGCGACATGGAGGCAATCGCGATCGGGCTCGACGAAATCTTCAATGAGGATTACCTGCGCTATCGCACGCGATCGACGGCCTATCTCGGCGAGCATCTCGATCGCCTCGGTATTCCCGTGATCAAGCCGATCGGCGGGCACGCCGTCTACGTCGACGCCGGCAAGCTCTACGATCATCTGCCCGTCGACCAGTATCCCGGACAGTCGCTGGTCTGCGAGCTCTACAAGATGGCGGGCATCCGCTCGGTGGAGATCGGTTCGGTGATGTTCGGCAAGTACGACGACGGCGGCAAGCTGGTGCCGGCTCCGCGCGAACTCGTGCGCCTGGCCATCCCGCGCCGCGTCTATACCCAGAGTCATGTCGACTACATCATCGAGGCCTTCGAACGGGTGCGTGATCAGCGGCATTCGGCGCCCGGCTACCGGATCACCTGGGAACCGAAATTCCTGCGACACTTCACCAGCGACTTCGAGCCGATCTAGAATGCCGTCAATGCCCACCGATCCCGCCATCTACCCGGAAATGCTCGCCGAACTGCGCGCCACGTTCGATCGCGGACTCACTCGCCCCCTGGATTGGCGCCGCGAGCAACTTGCCGCCATCTCCCGGATGCTCGAGGAAAACGAGGATCGGGTCGGCGAGGCGCTGGCCGAGGATCTGGGCAAGCCGGCGCAGGAAGTCCTGCTCGGCGAGACGGCGCTGATCTTCAGCGAGGTCGAGCATGCACGCAAGCGTCTCAAACGGTGGGCGAGGCCGCGCCGGGTGCATACGCCCATGGTGGGCCAGCCCGGCCGAAGCTGGGTGCAGCCCGAGCCCTTCGGGATCGTGTTGATCATCGGCGCCTGGAACTATCCGATTCAGCTCCTGCTCAGCCCGCTGATTCCGGCGCTCGCGGCGGGCAACTGCGCCGTGCTCAAGCCCTCCGAGGTGGCACCGGCGACATCGAGGTTGATGGCTGAGCTGGTGCCGCGCTACCTCGACGAACGCGCCGTGCGCGTGGTCGAAGGCGCGGTCGAGGAGACCACGGAGCTGCTCAAGCTGCATTTCGACCACATCTTCTACACCGGCAGTTCCGCGGTCGGCAGGATCGTCATGCGTGCGGCTGCCGAGCACCTCACACCGGTGACGCTGGAGCTCGGCGGCAAGAGCCCCTGCGTGATCGATGCCGGTGCCGACATCGAATCGGCCGCGCGCCGCGTGATCTGGGGCAAGTGCCTCAACGCCGGGCAGACCTGCATTGCGCCCGACTACGTACTGGTCACGCCAGGAGACCGCGACCGGCTGATCGGCGCCATCGAGCATGAATTGTTCGAAATGTACGGCAGCGACCGCCTGGGCAGTTCGGACTACTGCAAGATCATCAATCGGCGGCACTTCGATCGCCTCAGGCCCCTGATCGACAGCGGTCGGGTCGTGATCGGCGGTCGCGTGGACGAGGAACGCTGTCGCATCGAGCCGACCGTTCTCACCGAGGTCGCGGCGGATGCGCCGGTCATGCGCGAGGAGATATTCGGTCCGATCCTGCCGGTACTGGAAGTGGCCGACCTCGACGAAGCCATGGCCTTCATCCGTGAACGCGACAAGCCGCTTTCGGCCTATCTGTTCACCCGCTCTCGAGAGTCCGAGCGCCGCTTCGCCGAGTCCGTCTCGACGGGGAATCTCTGCATCAACGACACCCTGATGTTCATGTCGGTGCCCGAGCTGCCATTCGGCGGCGTCGGCAACAGCGGTATGGGGCAATACCACGGCCGGGCCGGCTTCGATCGGCTCTCGCACCTGAAGTCGGTCATGAAGCGCGGATTGTTCCCGGAGATTCCGGTTCGCTTTCCGCCCTACAGCAAGCTCAAGATGCGCTTGCTCAAGTGGGTGAGTTGAGGCGCCCGGGCAGAGGGGAGAGATGGAGGAACAACGACAGGGCGGGGCGGCCGACTCGGTCGGGCGCGGACGATCGGAGGGGTTGCCGCCGCTGCCCGACTGGCTCTGGTGGCCCGTCAATGCGGCGCAGCTGATGGTGACGCTTGCCTGGTCGGCGGCGGGCATCTGCCTGGCGCTGCTGGTGCGGCTGCTCACCGGAAGCGATCGCATTCCCCTGCGCATGGCCGCCTGGATGTGGTCCCCCGTCCTGCTGCGCGGTGCGGGCGCGCGCCTGGAGGTATCGGGCCTCGATAACGTGGATTTCTCCCGGCCTTGCATGCTGGTTGCCAATCACCAGTCGATGATCGAGGTCTGCGCGCTGTTCTCCGCCGTGCCGGTGCCTCTCCGGTTCATGCTGAAGGATTCCCTGGGGCGGATTCCGTTTCTGGGCGCCTACACCCGGGCGATGGGCATGATCCTGCTGCGCCGCGGGAATCCGTCCGAAGTCGCCCGGCAGCTCGAGCGTGCCGCCGACCTGCTTCGTGACGGTCACACCCTCGCGGCCTTTCCCGAGGGCACGCGCAGCCGAGACGGCAGCGTCGGGCCTTTTAAGGGCGGGGCCTTTCGCGCCGCGATCCGCGCCGGCGTTCCGGTCGTTCCTGTCGCCATCGACGGCAGCGGCAAAGTGATGCCGCCCGGCGGCTTCGCGATCCGCCCCGGCCGCATTCACCTGGCGTTCGGTTCTCCCATTGCGACCGAGAATCTTGGCGTGGGGGATCGTCACGTCCTGGCAAGGCGCGCCAGGGCGGCCGTCAACGAGATGAAGCGCCGGCTCGACTGAACTGCGCAGCGGGGCGGCCGCCCAAGTCGACGGCAAAGCCCGTTATCATTCCGGCTGGCTTTTCGTTCGCGAATCCATCTCCCATGACCACCGACGCACTCGGCCAACTCGATCTCGACCACCTGTTCCATCCCTCGACCGACCTGAGAACGCACGGTAGGACCGGCCCGCTGGTCTGGCAGCGTGGGGAGGGCGTCTACGTCTACGACACCGAAGGGCGGCAGTACCTCGAGGGCATGGCGGGCCTTTGGTGCACGGCCCTGGGCTATGGCGAACCCGAGCTGGTCGAGGCCGCCCGCAAGCAGATGGAGACCTTCTGCTACGGCCCGCTCTTCGCCGGCAAGGCGAACGAGCCCAGCATCCGGCTGGCGGCCAAGCTCGCCGAGTGGGTGCCCATCGACGGTGCGCGCTTCCTGTTCGGCTGTTCGGGTTCGGATGCAAACGACGCCCAGGTCAAGCTGATCCGCTATTATTTCAACGCCATTGGCAAGCCCCAGAAGAAGAAGATTCTCTCCCGGGGTAACGCCTATCACGGCGTCACGCTGGCCTCGGCGGCACTGACCGGACTGCCGTCCTTCCACAAGCACTTCGACCTGCCCGGCGACGACGTCATCCACCTGACCTCCCCTTATCACTACCGGCACGCCGAGCCGGGCGAGAGCGAGGAGGCGTTCTCCGATCGCCTGGCCGAGGAATTGCGGGCCGTCATCGCTCGGGAGGGCGCCGACACCATCGCTGCAATGATTGCCGAGCCGCTGATGGGCGCCGGCGGCGTGATTCCGCCGCCGAAGGGCTATTTCGACAAGATCCAGCCCATCCTGCGTGAGAACGGTATCCTGCTGATCGACGATGAGGTGGTCTGCGGATTCGGACGCACCGGAAACGACTTCGGTTGCCAGACCTGGGACATGCAGCCGGCCACGATGACCATGGCCAAGGCGCTTTCGTCGGCCTACCAGCCGATTTCAGCGGTGGCCGTCCCGCCGTTCATGTACGAGGCCATCGCCGAGGCCTCGGGCGACGTGGGTCTTTTCGCGCACGGCCTGACCTATGCCGGCCATCCGGTGGCTGCCGCGGTCGCGCTTCGCAACCTGGAACTGATGGAAGAACGCGGCGTGATGGCGCATGCCGCGAACATGGGCGAGCGCCTGCAGGCCGGGCTCCAGCGCGTACGCGAGCATCCTCTGGTGGGTGACGTTCGCGGCGAGAGCCTGATTGCCGGAGTGGAGTTCGTCGCCGACCGGGACACCCATGAGCGCTTCCCGGCGGAGGAGAAGATCGCCTTCAGGGCGGCTGCGGCTTGCCTGGAGGAAGGGCTGATCGTACGGGCTCTGCCGGGCGACACCATCGCCGTCTGCCCGCCGCTGGTCATCAGCGAAGCCCAGGTGGACGAATTGGTCGAGAAGCTGGTGAGGGGATTGGACCGGGTGGAGCGCCTGTAGGCGCGTTAGCTAGTTGGCAAGTTGGCAAGTTGGCTGGTTAGCTGGTTAGCTGGTTAGCTGGTTAGCTGGTTAGCTGGTTAGCTGGTTAGCTGGTT
>NZ_QUZK01000032.1 GCF_003410055.1 Wenzhouxiangella sediminis
GTGAGTCGCCGCAAGACCCCGCGAAGCGGGCCCGGGCGAAACAGATTTTGACTTGTCGAGACCACCAAAGCGCCCGGTGACACCATCCCGACTAACGCCCGCGAAGTGTCGAGACCCCCACAACCCTCGGTGGCGCCAGCCGTCCTAGTCGTCGCCCTCGAGCTGTTTCTCGAGCGCCTCGAGCTTTTCACGCGTACGCGCCAGCACTTTCTTCTGGATCTCGAATTCCTCGCGCGTGACCAGGTCCATCCGGTCGAAGGCGGACTCGAGTACGGCGCGGAACTGCTGCTCGAGTTCGGCGCGGGCGGTGCGCATTTCCCTGGGGACGGCGGCGGCGAGCCGGCGGGTGATTTCGTCGAGGGTCTGGAAGTCGGGGCGCATGTGTCTTCTCGAGTTGTTGAAACCGCAGATTGCGCAGATTAGCGCAGATCCAAACCTCAATGTGTGATTCTCCGGCGGCAGCGCGCCGGGAAGCCGGGTGCCCGTTCGGCGCTCATGCGCGTGGGAGCAATCTGCGTTAATCTGCGCAATCTGCGGTTCCACCAACTCGAAGCGAAACGATGAAACTGATTACCGCCATCATCAAGCCGTTCAAGCTCGACGACGTGCGCGACGCGCTCGGCGAGGTGGGCGTGACCGGCATGACCGTCAGCGAGGTCAAGGGTTTCGGCCGACAGAAGGGCCACACCGAGCTCTACCGCGGCGCGGAGTACGTGGTGGATTTCCTGCCCAAGCTCAAGCTCGAGATCGCCGTATCCGACGACGATGCCGACCGGGTGGTCGAGACCATTGTGGAGACCGCCTCTTCGGGCCGCATCGGCGACGGCAAGATCTTCGTCACCGCCCTCGAGCGCACGGTGCGCATCCGCACCGGCGAGGAGGGCGACGACGCCCTCTGAGCGCGTTGCCGCTCCTGCGCGGGCGACCGCGAATACATGAACGTGACCCAGGGCCGGATAGGCGTCTTGCCGGACAAGCCGGCCGTGCGGCCCAGACCGAGGAAACCGGAATGACTGGAAAATTTTACGGATGGCCGTTGGCCGCATTGTCGATCCTGTTGCTGGCCGCCTGCCAGAGCGAGGGGCCGGGCGCAGCGCTCGAGCCGGCCGAGGAGTGGGAAGTGCATACCGGCACCGACCCGCACAGCTTTGCCGAGTACGAGAAGGTCCGCGTCGAGCACCTGCGGCTGGACCTGGATGCCGACATGGATGCACACGTCCTGTCCGGGCACGTCACCCTGGAGCTGGAGCGGCTCGATCCCGATCATCCGCGCCTGGTTCTCGATACCCGCAATCTCGAGATCCGCGACGTGACCGCGCCGGAGTCGGGAGGCAACTTCCGACCCCTGTCCTGGCGTCTTGCCGAGGCGCATGACGACGCCGATCTCGGCAGTCCGCTCATCATCGCGCTGCCCGAGGGCGTGGAAACGGTCCGCATCGACTACGCCAGCTCGCCGGACGCTTTCGGCCTGCAGTGGCTCGACGGCGAACAGACTTCCTCGGGCGAGCCGTTCATGTTCTCGCAGAGCCAGCCGCACTACGCGCGCACCTGGGTGCCGCTGCAGGACACGCCGGCGGTGCGCTACACCTTCGACGCCACGGTGCGCGTGCCCGAGAACCTGATGGCCGTGATGGGCGCCGGCGGCAATGCCTTCGAGCGCAACGACCGCGGCGAGTACAGCTTTCACATGCCGCAGCCGGTGCCGTCCTACCTGATGGCGATTGCCGTCGGCGACCTCGAGTTCGCCGAGATCGGCCCGCGCTCGGGCGTCTACGCCGAGCCGCAATGGATCGAGGCCGCGGCCGAGGAATTCGACGTGCTCGAGGAAATGATCGACATCGGCGTCGACCTCTACGGCGAATACCGCTGGGGCCGCTACGACCTGCTCGTGCTGCCGCCGAGCTTTCCCTTCGGCGGCATGGAAAACCCGCGCCTGAGTTTCGTCACGCCGACCATCATCGCCGGCGACGGCAGCCTGCTGGCCCTGGTGGCGCACGAGCTGGCCCATTCCTGGTCGGGCAACCTGGTGACCAACGCTGCCTGGCGCGACCTGTGGCTCAACGAGGGCTTCACGGTCTATTTCGAGTCGCGCATCATGGAAGCGCTCTACGGCGAGCGAATCGCGGACATGTTGGCCGTGCTGGAATGGCAGGACCTGAAGGCCGAACTCGAGACCGCCCGCGACGGCATGGCCAGCCTGGTGCTCGACATCGACGAGCAGGACCCGGAGAAGGCCTTCACCGGCGTGCCCTACGCCAAGGGCCGGTTCTTCCTCGACTGGATCGAGCACCGCGTCGGGCGCGAGGCGATCGACACCTTCCTGCGCGCCTATTTCGACGAGTTCGCCTTCGAGTCGATCACGACCAACACCTTCCGCGAGTACCTGCGCGACAACCTGGTCGCGAAGCACTCCGAGGCCTTGAGCATGGAAGAGGTCGATCAGTGGCTCTACCAGCCGGGCCTGCCGGAGTACGCCGTGGCGCCGGAATCGGACGCCTTCGAGCGCGTCGACGCCTGGCGCGAGCGCTGGCTCACCGGTGACGTGAGCACCGAGGAGCTGCCCGGAGGAGAATGGTCGGTGCACGAGTGGCTGCATTTCCTCATTGGCCTGGAAGACAGCCTCGACGTCGAGCGAATGGCCGCGCTGGACGAGGCCTTCGAGCTGACCGGATCGGGCAACTACGAGATCCTGTTCCAGTGGCTGATGCGCTCGATCGAGACCCGCTACGAGCCGGGCATCGAGCGGCTCGAGACCTTCCTGCTCAACGTCGGTCGCAACAAGTTCACCCGCCCGCTCTACAGCGCCCTGGCCGACACCGACTGGGGCCGGGAATGGGCCATCGAGGTCTACGAACGCGCCAAGCCCGGCTATCACCCCCTTACCCGGCAGGCGAGCGAACGCGCGCTCGGCCTGGAGGGCTAGCGAGGCAGGGGGCGTCCTCCAAAACCTCATCAACGCAAAGACGCGAAGACGCGAAGACGCAAAGAGAATATGAAATTAGTCGTTGACTTGCAGGGACCGCTCGCCAAAGCCGCAGTAGCCGCCGCAATCAACCTGTCCGGTGCCTGACATGAGATTGTCTTGACTATTTATTTCCTTTGCGTCTTCGCGTCTTTGCGTTTTCAAGATTTTCAGGGCACAACCGCCGCCCCATTGAATCATCGCGGGCCCAGCCGGATATAATAGGGACCAATTCAATCCTGTTTCGGATGGGCCATGTTCGGCAACTCCTACACACCGGTGAAGTTCGAGCGCGACTGCGAGGTGGTGATGGTGCCCGAGGGGGCGCCGGTCGAGCTGCCCGCGGGCACGGTCGGCTACATCACCCAGCAGATGGGCGGCAGTTTCACCATCTACGTGGACGGGCGCCTGTTCCGGCTGGCCGGCGACGAGGCCGACGCCATCGGCAAGGAGCCGCCGCCGGCGCCGAAGCTGCCCGACGGCGCCACCGACGAGGATGTCGAGGCGCTGGTCATGAGCCAGCTCAAGACCGTCTACGACCCCGAGATCCCGATCAACGTGCTCGACCTGGGCCTGATCTACGAGTGCGAGATCGAAAAAGTCGACGACGACAAGCGCCGCGTGTCGATCGACATGACCCTGACTGCCCCGGGCTGCGGCATGGGCGACATCCTGGTCGCCGACGTCGAGGACCGGGTCGGGCGCATCCCCACCATCGAGAAGGTCGATGTGCGCCTGGTCTTCGACCCGCCCTGGAACCAGCACATGATGAGCGAGGAAGCCCGGCTTGAGACGGGCATGTTCTAGGCTCGCCGTTATTCTGGTATTGCTGCTGGCCTGGCTGCCAGCAGCAAGCCTCGCTTCCTCCACCCTCACACTTCGCGATGCCGCCACCGGGCTGGGCCTGGACGGGCAGGTAACGCTCGCCCCGGCGCCTGCCGATGCGGTGGCGCTGGCCGATTCGGTCGAGCGGATCCTGGCCCGGATCGACGACTCGCGCAAGCTCACTGTGGCCACGACGGCCCGTATCGACTTCGCAGGTCCGCAGGCCCTCATCGCCCGGGCGCCCGGTTATAGGCCCCTGCACACCGTCCTCCGACCCGCCGAATCGGGGCGGGGGGACTGGACGCTGCTGCTCGATCCGCTTGAGCCGCCCGACCGCGCTGACGTTTCGGGTGCCTCGCGCCTGCTGATCGACGGCTGGGTCCACGATCACCGGAGCTTTCGGCCCCTGGCCGGTGTCCGGATCGAAGTGGCGGGGCTTTCGGCAAGCACCAGGACGGGTGCCGATGGTTACTTCGCCCTGGAAATTCCGGCGCCGCGGGTCGAGCAGGGCCTGCCGAAGGCGCTGACCGTCATCGCCTCCAAACCGGGCTATTCCGACTGGACCCGGCACGGCCTGCTGGCCGGGTCGGGTCGGGTCGGTCTGCAGGTGGCGCTCGGAGGTCCGGCGCCGGCCGGGGACGGCCATCGCCAGTTGATGAGCCGGGCGGTCTGGCCCGACGCCGATCCCGGCGCGCGGCGCGCCGGCCAGCCGACCCACCTGCGGGCCGAGCAGCCGCCGGCCAGCATCACCGTGGGTTTCGGCGATGCGGCCTGCTCGGTTGCCTGCTGTACCGGCAAGTGTTCCAACAGTTGCGTGATGTCGCTGGAACGCTACGTGGAGCGAGGTCTGGACAATGAGTGGATCGCCTCCTGGGACCACGACGCGCTGGCGGCCGGGGCCGTCGCCTACCGCAGCTATGGCGCCTGGCACGTGCTCAATCCCCCGGCGCACGGCGCCTACGACATCTGCTCGTCGGCCTGCTGCCAGATGAACGAACCCGACACGCACAGCGGCAGCGACGAGGCCGTGGCGTCGACGGCGGGGCTCATGCTGATCCGGGAGGGCCAGGCCTTTCGTTCGGAATACTCGGCGCAGAACAACTGCCTGCTCGGCAGCGCCTCGTGCAGCAATGTCGACCTCAGCTGCGGGGACGGATTCGCCGGATCTCCCGAAACGGGCTGGCCCTGCCTGGACGACCCGGTGGGGGCCGGTCGCGACTGCTTCGGCCACGGCCGCGGCATGAGTCAGTGGGGCAACCACTACTGGACGCAGGGTCCGTCGCCCAGGCACTGGAAATGGCAGCTGAATCACTACTACAACGATCACGGCGCCGGCAGCGACCTGCGAACCGCCGCGATTTCGCAGGTGCTCTCGATCCTCTCGGCGCAGGCACCGGCCGAAGTCGTCTTCCCGGGCCAGACGTTCACCATCATGCTCGACGCAGAAAACCTGGCGGCGTCGGTGCACCGGAACGTGCTGATCGGCGCCAGCTTGCGGCGAGGTAGCGATCCCTTCATCGACGACCCGGCCAATGACCGGCTCGTCCAGCTGCCTGGCGGCGTCTCCTCTGCGCAGCGCGATTTCGATCTGCCGCCGGACGCGACGGCCGGTTCCTACGACCTGTGGCTGGCACTGTGGATCGACGTGGACCGCGACGCTGCGATCAGTGGTGACGACCTGTCGCAGGGCCTTGTGGTGTTCGAAGACGCCCTTCAGGTTGGCGAAGGGGTCTTCAGGGACCGCTTCGAACCTTAGGGAGCCTCTGGAAGGCTTTGCGCGGCATCCGGGCCGGCGGGGCCGGCCCGGGAGAATGCCCTCGATCAGGGCGTGCGCCAGCGCAGCGCGACGAAGGCGGAGCGGCGGTGGGCGTTGTAGCCGGCCAGCGGTTCGTAGTCCTCGTCGGTGAGGTTTTCCAGGCGGCCTTCCAGGGTCAGGCCGGCGCCCAGCGGCCAGCCGGCGCGCAGGTTGACCAGGGTGTAGCTCGGCAGCTCGGTGCCGAAGTCCGGCCGTTCGCCGACGTGGACGACCTCGGCGCCGAGCCAGCCGTCGTTGGCGAAGGTCCGGTCGAGCGCGATCGAGCCCTTGATGTCGGCGCGGCGCAACAGGTCGCTGTCGGTGGTGCGGTTTTGAGCGTCCTGCCAGGTCAGGTTCGACTCGGCCCGCCAGCGCCGGGCGCGGAAGCGGTAGCTGAGTTCGGCGCCGCGGATGCGCGCTTTCTCGACGTTGATCGCCTGGAATTGCGGGCCGGAGAAGGCGATCAGGTCGTCGATGTCGTTCTGGTAGACGCTCAGTCCGAGCCCGTGGCCGCCGGGGCCGAACCAGTCGAGGCCCAGTTCGCCGCTGATCGAGGTTTCGGGATCGAGATCCGGGTTGCCGGCGTACTGCCCGCCGAAGCCGGGCGAGTAGAGCTGGCTGAAGCTGGGCGCGCGAAAGGCCCGGCCCGCGCTGGCCGACAGGCGCAGGCGCTCGCCCAGGCGCCAGCCGCCGGCGAGATTGCCGGTCAGCGCCGAGCCGAACTGCCCGTCGTGGTCGGCGCGCAGGCTCGCTTCCCAGGACAGCGCGTCGCGCCGGCCGTCGATGCCGGTCCACACGCCGATGTTGTCGCGGTCTTCGTTGAAAGAGCCGCTGGTGTCGCCTTCGACCTGCCAGGCGTCGATGCCCAGCAGCCAGGAGGTGTCGCCCGCGATCGGGCGCTCGGCCTGCAGGCCGGCCTGGATGCGATGGGTCTCGGCGTCGGAGATGCTGAAGCCGTTGTCTGTTTCGAGGTCGTCCCGGTAGAACGCGGCCGAGCCTTCCCAGGTCCAGGGTCCGGCGGTCCGGCGACTATAGCTGCCGCGCAGGGCGTAGTTGAGGAAGTCCGACTCGCCCTGGTCGAATTCGACGTCGCCGCCGGCGAAGCGGGCCGACCAGGCCATCTGCCCGCCGCCGAGCGCATGGTCGCTGCGGGCGCTGAAGCTCAGGTTCTCGAAGCCGTCGTCGTCCGGGTCGTAGGCAAATCCCGAGGGGTTCTGCGAGGAGAAGCCCTCGACGCGGCGGCCGGCGATGTTGAAGCCGATGAAGCCGTTGCCCCAGTGGGCCGAGAGCTGCCGGTCGTCGTAGCGGCCGTAGGCGGCGCGGGCGCCGGCGCCGTCGGACAGGCGGGTGAATATCTGGATGACGCCGCCGACGGCGTCCGAGCCCCAGCGCGCCGCGCGCGGGCCGCGCACGATCTCGATGCGCTCGACGATGGCCGGGTCGATGATCTCCCAGGTGAAGGCGCCGCTGCCGGCAGCGGACACGCGCACGCCGTCGATCAGCACGAGAACGTGGTTGGAGTTGCTCCCGCGCATGAACACGCTGGTCTGTCCGCCGGGGCCGCCGCTGCGGGCGATGTCGATGCCGGTCTCGAGCCTGAGCAGTTCGAGCAGGTCGGGTGCCTGGGCGCGCTCGATGTCGTCTCGCGTGATCACCGAGACCGACGCCAGGGAATCGTCGACGGTCTGCTGAGAACGCGTGGCGGTGACGACGACCGGGTCGCCTTCGTAGGTGGCTTCGTAGGTGGACCGGGCGGTGGCTTCACCGCAGACGATGAGCATGCCGGCGGTCGCCAGCAAGCCGATGGTGGTGCGTTGCATGTTGTGTGCTCCTTGCGCTCACCCGCGCACTGGACCAGGCGCGCAGCAAGGCAGGGAGCCAAGGACGGCGCACGATCGTCGCCGTCTTCGACACCGGTCGCCCGCCGCAGCCCGGTATTCATGGTCGATGCAACAGGCCGGTCTCCTGACTTCCGGCGGCCCTTTCGTGTTCGAAAGGTCCGGGCTGGAACCTTCCCCCGCCTCGAAGGCAGAGTGGTCCTATCCAGCCGCGTCGATCCCTGACCGACGCCGGTTACAGTTGCGGGGGCAGTACCGGACTTGCACCGGTTTCCCGAAACACCCGTTGCGGTTTCTTCTTGCGTGCTTTCCAAAAGAAAGCGCCGGTGGCGGAGCCGACCGGCGCGGAAGAGTATAACGCGGCGAACCGATCAGCGACAGGCCGACCGGTCCGGGGCGATCAGGCGGCCTTGGAGGCCCGGGTGCCGCGAATCGCGTCGCCCGTCTCGGTCAGACCGGCCTGCAGTTCGGCGATATCGAAATCGTCGGTCGCGATGATCTCCATGCTGCGCTTGCGAACATCGGCCAGCAGGTCGGCTTCCTTCTCGGTCAGGATTTCCTTCTTTCTTGCCTGCTCGAGGCGCTCTTCGTAGGTGTAGCCGCTGATCTGTCCGGCGCGCTCGGCCTTGAGCAGCTTGCGTTCGACCGGTTCGGCGGCGATGACGTCGGGCAGCAGTTCTTCCATGATGCCCGGCCAGTAGCCTTCGCGTGCGGTCTTGTAGCAGCCGCGGGTCAGGCGATCGCGGGTTTCGGAGGGCGACAGCAGTAGCGAAGCCACCTTGTGACCGAGGCGATCGTTGGGCGCGCTCTCGCGCTGTCCCAGCGGAAAGACCACCAGCCGCAGCAGCGGGCGCACCCAGGTGATCGGGTAGTTGTCGATCACGCCGTTGAGCGCGCGCTGGATCTTGTAGATCGCGTCGTGGAAGGCCCAGGCCATGATCGGCTGGTCGGCCGCCGGCCGTGCCTCGTGCTCGAAGCGGCGCAACATGGCCGAGCAGATGTAGAGCTGGCTCAGCGCATCGCCCAGACGACCGGAGATTTTCTCCTTGATCTTGAGCTTGCCGCCGTAGGTGAGCATGGCGATATCGGCCATGTAGGCGAACGCCGCCGAGTAACGGCTGAGCTTGCGATAGTACTTGCGCGTGCGGCGGTCACCCGGCACGGCCGCGAACCTCGCAAAGCTCAGGCCGAGGACGAAGGCGCGCGTGGCGCTGGAGATGGAGTGGCCGATGTGCGCGAACAGCAGCTTGTCGAACTCGACCAGGCGCTCCTCCTCGTCCTCGATCTGCAGTGCCTGGAGTTCCTTGAGCACGTAGGGATGGCAGCGAATCGCACCCTGCCCGAAGATCATCAGCGAACGCGTCATGATGTTGGCGCCCTCGACGGTGATCCAGATGGGCGACCCTTCCCAGGCTCGTCCCAGATAGTTCTTCGGCCCCAGGATGATGCCCTTGCCGCCGTGGATGTCCATCGCGTCGCGGATGACTTCGCGACTCATTTCGGTGGCGTGATACTTGGCCAGTGCGCCAGGCACGGCCGGACGCTCGCCGTCATCAACGGCCGAAGCGGTCTGGCGACTGAGCGCGCTGATGGCATAGGTATAGCCGGCCATGCGCGCCAGCGCTTCCTCGACCCCTTCGAAGCGGCCGATGGGCAGTCCGAACTGCTTGCGAATGCGGGCGTAGGCGCCGGTGACCATGGTGGCGGCCTTGGCGCCCCCGGTGGTCGAAGACGGCAGCGAAATGGCGCGGCCGACCGACAGCGACTCGACCAACATGCGCCAGCCCTTGCCGGCGTACTCGGTGCCGCCGAGCAGGTAGTCCAGCGGCACGAAAACGTCCTTGCCGCGAATCGGACCGTTCGGGAACGGATTGTTGAGCGGGAAATGGCGTCGACCGATGTCCATGCCGGGGGTGTCGGCCGGCAGCAGGGCCACGGAGATGCCGATGTCTTCCTGGTCGCCGATCAGGCCGTCGGGATCGTAGAGGCGGAACGCCAGGCCGACCACGGTCGCGACCGGTGCCAGCGTGATGTAGCGCTTCTCGAAATTGAGCTTGATGCCCAGCGTTTCCTTGCCGTTGAACTTGCCCTTGCAGATCACGCCGTAGTCGGCGATGGAAGTCGCATCGGAGCCGGCGACGGTGCTGGTCAGTCCGAAGCAGGGGATTTCATCGCCGGATGCGAGCTTGGGCAGGTAGTGATTCTTCTGTTCATCGGTACCGTAGTGCAGCAGCAGTTCGGCCGGGCCGAGCGAATTGGGCACGGCGACGATCGAGCCCACGGTGGAACTCAGCCCGCCCACTTTCTCCAGCACGGCACGATGGGCCACGGCCGAAAATCCCAGCCCGCCGTATTCCTTGGGGATGATCATCCCGAAGAACTTGTGCTTCTTGAGGTGCTCCCAGACTTCGTCGGAGGTGCCGGCGCGATAGTGGGTGAACTCCCACTCGTCGATCATGCCGCACAGTTCTTCGACGGGGCCATCGAGGAAGGCCTGCTCCTCGGTGTTCAGGTCGTGCAAGGGCTTCTTGATGAAGCGGCTCCAGCGCGGATTGCCGCCGAACAGTTCACCCTCGAAGCCGACGGTTCCGGCATCCAGCGCGACCTGTTCGGTCTCGGAAATCGTCGGCACCATGTTCTGGAAGCTCTCGAGCACGCGCCGTGTGATGAATTCCCGGCGCCAGCTGCGGTTATTGAGCAGGGCGGCAATCGGTGCGAACAGCAGCCAGAAAAGCGTCAGGCTGATCCAGCCGGGCTCTCCTGCCAGGGTGAATCCCAGGCCCACGACGCCGGTGGCGATCGACCAGGTTGCCGCCGAGGCTCGAAGATAGGCGCAGGCCATGCCTGTAACGGCCAGTGCCAACAGGAACAGTAGAAGGGTCATGATCAGCTCGCTCCTTGCGCTGCCTGCCGTTTGAGGAACGGCGTGACGGCGCCCATGAAGTGGTCATTGCGGTCGCCGGCCACCATGTGGGAGGCTTCTTCGACGGTTGCCTGCTCGGCGTGCGGGGCCAGTTTGAGGAATTCCTCGATGTGTTCCTGACCGATCATCTCGCTCTGACCGCCGGCCACCAGCAGGGTGGGGATCTTGAGCCGGCGCGAGGCCGATTTCAGACGAGACTGCAGGTTGCTGCTCTTCTCGGCCAGCGCGAGCATGGCCGGATCCCAGTGCCAGTACCAGCGACCGTCGCTGGCCTGGCGCAGGTTGCGCGTCAGGCCGTCTCCCGAGCCGTTGCGCCGGCGGTGGGGCAGGAAGCCCCTGACGGCCTCGATGGCGTCGTCGAGCGTCTCGAAACCCTTGGGATTCTGGCGCATGAAGGCAAGCATCGCCTCCACGCCGCTGTCGTCCCAGCGCGGCGCGATGTCGACCAGAACCAGGGACGACAGGTCGACCTTGGGCTTTTCCGAGTGGGCCAGCAGAGCGGTCAGGCCGCCCATCGAGGCGCCGATCACGGCCGGACGGTTGGGCAGGGAAGCGCACACCCGCCGGAAATCCTCGATGAACTGCTCGAAATCATATTCGCCGCTGGGGGCGCGGTCCGATTCACCGTGACCACGAGCGTCGTAACTGACCGCCTGCCAGCCGGCGGCGGCCAGGCGACGGCCGGTTTCCTCCCAGGCATACTGGGTCTGGCCGAACCCGTGGGCCATGAGGACGCACGGAGCGCGGTCGTCACCGTAATAGCGCAGGCTCAGGCGGATGCCGTCATCGGTCCAGATCTGGCGTCGGCGGATGTCGTCGTTGAGTTTGCGTACAGCTTCCATACGGCAGAGTATGGGGTTACCCTATTCGTTAGTCAATCAGGTTTCATATTGGTTCGGTAGGGCCCTTAAACAAGAGCCCGTCAAGCCCCGCCGAAGCCCCGAGGAGTACCATCGCGGATCATCATGGCCAAATCAAGTACAGATAATAGCGGCGGCGGCGAGAAAGCTTCGTTGACCCCGGCCGACTGGGAGCAGGAAGCGCTGGCGCTGATCGCAGAAAAAGGCATTGCGGCACTGCGCGTCGAACCACTGGCGCGGCGTCTGGGTATCACCAAGGGCAGCTTCTACTGGCACTTCCCGGGGCGCGATGAGTTGCTGTCAAAGGCCCTGGCGCGATGGGAACAGCAGGACCGCCAGCATCTCAGGCTGTCGCTGAGTGCCGGCAGCGCACCGGCCGAGCGCCTGGCCGACTTTGTCTGGCGCACCAGCCGGCAAACGCTCACCCACCGGATCTACGTGGCGCTGTGCGCCAGCCCCGACCATCCTTGCATCGGCCCGGTGCTGCGGCGCGTGACCGAGCGCCGCATCAAGTACCTGGCGGCCGCGCTGGAGGAACTCGGCCTGCCGACGACCGAGGCGCGTCACCGCGCCAACCTGATGTATTCCTCCTACGTGGGCTACCTGCAGCTCCAGGCCCAGGGCCTGGTGCCGGACAAGGACGAGCCGGATTTCGACGCCTACGTGCAGCACGTCATCGAGACGCTGATCGAGATCTGACCCGCCAACCAGCCAACCTATCCGTCAGGGCCGGTGCTCGCGCCCCAGGTACTCGTGGCTTTGCATCTCGATCAGGCGCGAGACGGTTCGCTCGAACGGCGAGGCCAGGCGCTTACCCTGATACAGCGCCTCTGGCGCGACCTCGGCGGAGATCACCAGCTTCACGGCCCGGTCGTAGCATTCGTCCACCAGGTGGATGAATCGCCGTGCCGCGTTGTTGTCGCTTTCGTCCATGGCCGGCACGTCGCTGAGGAAGATCGTGGAAAAGCGTCGGGCCAGTTCGATGTAGTCGCCGCTGGCGCGCGGACCGAGGCACAGGGTCTCGAAATCGAACCAGACCACCGGCCCCGCCCGGTGCAGCGGTCGGAGCGAGCGGCCGCGCACGTCCAGCGGGGCGTCGCCGGTCGGTTCGCCGCGGGTGAGCGTGGCGAATTCCTGCCGCATTTCCTCCCGGGTCCCTTCGCTGGCCGGGTGATAGTAGGTGCGGTGGCGGCTGAGTTCGCGCAGGCGATAGTCGGTCTCGGCGTCCAGTTGCACCACTTCGCAGTGCCTCTCGATCGCCTCGATGGCGGGCACGAAACGCTCTCGCTGGAGGCCGCCGGCATACAGGTCGCCGGGCGCGGTATTGCTGGTCGCGACCAGGCACAGCCCGCGCTCGAAGAGCGGTTGCAGCAGGCCGCCGAGCAGCATGGCGTCGGCGATGTCGCTGACGTGGAATTCGTCGAAACACAGCACCCGGCAGCGGCCGGCGATCTCGCGGGCCATCGTCGGCAACGGATCGCGCTGGCGGCCGTGGCGCTTGAGTTCGTCCTGGACGTGATCCATGAAGCGGTGGAAGTGAATGCGCCAGGCAGGTACGCCCGCCTCGTGCAGGCTTTCGGCGAACAGGTCCATCAGCATCGTCTTGCCGCGGCCGACCTGGCCATGCACGTAGAGACCCTCGACCGGCGGATGGCGGCGGCGCCAGCGATCGATGAGGCCGGTGGGTCGGTCGAGCAGTTGCCGGTAGCGTCCCTGCAGCCGCTCGACAACGCCTTGCTGGGCCGCGTCGGCCTGCAGCTGGTCTTGCTCGACGAGTGCGCGGTAGCGCTCGAGCGGCCCGGCCCCGGCCATCGTCCTCAGGGCAGGTTGGGCTGTACGTGGTTCTTGATCAGGCCGCGCAGGTCCATGAGGCGTCGGTGGAAGAAGTGTCCGGTGCCTTCCATCACCACCAGGTTGGCGTCCTGCCCGAGCTTCTCGGCCCAGTCGTAGACCGCTTCGGGCGAGACGACCTCGTCCTCGTCGCCCTGCACCACAAGCCAGGGGCAATTGGGCGGCTGGAGATCGGCGAAGCCGTAGCGCTCCACCGGCGGTGCGATCGAGATGAGCTGGCGCACCGGCAGGTCCTGGGCGGCTTTCAGGGCGATGTAGGAGCCGAAAGAGAAACCGCCCAGCCAGAGGTCGTCGTCCGGGCGGACCTTGCGCACCCAGTCGATGACCGCCATGAGGTCGTCGGTCTCGCCGTCACCGTCGTCGAACTCGCCCTGGCTCTCTCCCACGCCGCGGAAGTTGAAGCGCACGGTACGCAGCCCCAGTTCGCGCAGGCTGCGCTCCATGATCGTGACCACCTTGTTGCGCAGGGTGCCGCCGTGCTGGGGATGGGGATGGCACAGGACTGCCGTGGCCGGGCGCTCCTCCCCTTCCTCGGGAACGTCGCCCAGGCACTCGATTCTGCCGGCCGGGCCGGTGATGAAGAATTCGGCGGATTCGGTCGGAAACTCGGCCGGGTCGGTATCCATTAAGCGTCCTTGACGGTTGCCAGCGCCGCTCACGCGGGGGCATCATCATAACCCACTCACCCCGGCAACTGCAGGTCCCCGACCCGCCATGAATCATCTCGCACACGTGGTGCTCGCGGGCCCTGATGAGGGCCTGAGACTCGGGGCCTTCCTGGGCGATCACGTCAAGGGCCGCGAGGCGCTCTCCGATCTGCCCCCGGACTGGGCGGCCGGCGTCGAACTGCATCGGTGCATCGACTCCTTCAGCGATGGTCATCCCGCCGTTCTCGGGCTGTTGGAGCGCCTGGAATCGCCCTGGCGACGCTATGGCGGTGTGATATCCGACGTGCTGTTCGACCACATGCTGACCCGCTACTGGTCGCGTTTTGGGCCGACCGATCTCGTGGAGCTGGGCGGGCAGGTCGACGAGTTGCTCGCCCGCCACGCCGAACGCCTGCCGCCGCGGCTGGTGCGATTCGGGGCCTGGGCACGCAGCCGGGGGTTGTGGTGGCGCTACGGCGAGCGGGACATGCTGGAGGAAATCTTCTTTCTGCTGGCCCGGCGGCATGGCCGGAGCTGGCCGCTTTCGCACGGCGCACGCCTGCTCGACGACCACGAAGCGGCCATCGAGGAGGCGTTTCTGGAGCTTTTCCCGGACCTGCAGGCCCGGGCAAGCGAGGATCGGGAGCGGCTCTACTCTACCTGGTCGAGCATGTAGTCGACCGAAGCGGCGACCTGCTCGTCGCTGAGGTCGGATCGACCGCCGCGCGCCGGCATGGCGTTGATGCCGTTGATGGCATTGCTCACGAGCGTTTCGCGGCCCTTGTCCGCCACCCGCGCGCCCATTTCCCCGGCAACCAGGCGCGGTGCGCCAGCGGCACCGGAGTCGTGACAGGCGGCGCAGACGCGACCGTAGATCATTTCGCCGTCGGTCGAGCCCTCGAAGGCCACCTGAGGTTCCGAGCTGGCGGCGGCCGCTTCGGCTGCGGCCTGCGCCGCGGCGCGACCGGTCTCACCGGCATAGACGCCGCCGACCGGTTGCAGGCGTTCCTCGACGGCGGCCTGGCGTGCGGCGCTCTGTTCGCCGTCGAACTCGCGGTCGTGGATGATCAGGGCCAGAATGATGATGACCACGGTAAAGGCGACCAGCCCGGCCAGCACCGCGCTGAACGTTTGAATGAATTGACGATCATGTTGCTCGGACACGCCGGACAGACCTCGCGATTAATTGGATTGGAACACGGTCCGATGGCCGGACCGCAAAAACCGCGATTATACCGCCTGGTCGCCCATGGATACAGTCTCGCGCCCCAGCCGCGCAACGAGTGCTGTCGCAGCGGCCGAGCCGGCCAGGGGCAGGGCGGCCGCCAGCAGGGCCATCGGATTTCCGGGCATGACCAGGCCGACCAGCAGGAAAGCCGGCAGGCCGAGCAATCCCCCGGCCGCCACACCAAGCGCCGGGTGCGGGCCGGCGGCCGCGGCCATGGTGCCGGCCGCCAGCCCCCCGAGCATCCACACCAGGGCGGGAACGGGCAGCAGCGGCCAGACCAGCGAACCGGCATAGCCGTCGGCGGCTTCCACGTACATCAGGGGTGCGGGCAGAAGAACCGCAAGGCCGCTCGAGACGGCTTCGATCAGGATCACGCCGATGACCAGGCCCGCTGTCAGGGCTCCCAGGACGCGCATGTTCTCAGTGTTCCCGACGGTGCCTCGGACCAGTTTAGCAGCCCGATCCGGTGTGTGACCTATCCGACGCCTGCGCTATACTGCCGCGCACATCAGAAGCGATGCCAGCAGTTTCAGGGCATCCGAGGGGTCGGCCAGTCCATGAACTTTCCGCCAGCACCGGCAAGTCGACGCGCGGGGCATACCGCGTGAGCGCCGCCGACCCCGTGGCGACACCCGGCGGCGAGCGCCCCCAACGCTGGAGCCCGTGGATGGCGGGGCTCCTCATGCTCGCCGGTGTCGCGGGAACGCTGTTTCTCTACCGGGGCCTGCAATCGGCCGAGGACGCGTCACTGGCGCGCTATGTCGACAATCTGGCCGGCTACATCGAGGCCGACATGCTGGCCGATATGCGCGAGCAGATGAACGCGCACCGCCGCATGTCGGCACGCCTGGCTCACTACGGCCTCGCCGATCGCGAGGGCTGGGAACTCAACGCCGAGCTGTTCCTCGATCACTACGACTACTACCGCACTCTGGCCGTACTCGGTCCCGACTTGACCGTGCGCTGGATTCGCAACCGGGATCTCGAGGTCGTCGGGCCGGGCGAGACCTTTCCGGTCGACGAGGATTTCCGGCCGGCCGTGTCGCGTGCCGGCGCCACCGGCGAGATGGTTGCCACCCGGCCGCGCTTCCTCCCCGACGGGAGACCGGGTATCAGCCTCGTCAGCCCGATCGGCACCGGCGATGAGCACGTCGGCTATTTGGCGACCACGATGGACATTCCCGCCGCGATCGACGCGATGATTCCCGCCCTGTTCCGCGAATCGCTCGATCTTCACGCCGTCGCTCGCGGCCGAAATGTCTACCCTTTTCCGCCAGAGGCCGAGCCGGCCCGCTGGGACGCTGGCTTCACCGTCGACATGGACAACGACGAGGCCGGCTTCCTGTTCGAGTTTGCCGTCAGCGACGAGATTCGCGAGCAGCTCAGCACGGCGATGCCCGAGGTGGTCCTGCTCAGCGGCATCCTGCTTTCACTCCTGTTGGCGGCGGTCGTCTATCTCGGACTCAATGCCAGCGGCCAGGCCCTGGTCATGTCGCGGGCCAATCGGCGCCTGGAAGAGGAAATCGGCGAACGCGAAGCGGCCGAGCGCGAGCTGGCATTTCTGGTCAATCACGACGGCCTGACGGGTCTTCCCAACCGCTTCGGAATTTCCGAGTACCTGGCCGATCTCATCGAGCGTCACGGTGACCACGAGTCGCAACTGGCGGTGCTGTTCCTCGATCTCGATCAGTTCAAGGACATCAACGACTCCCTCGGGCACCAGCTCGGCGACCAGCTGCTGTGCGAAGTGCCGCGCCGGCTCGCCGGCGTGCTGCGCGACCGCGATTTCGTGGGTCGTCACGGCGGCGACGAATTCCTGATCGCGGTCGAGCGCGCCGACCGCGAGCAGGTCGAGCAGTTGGCGGCCAACATCCTGCGCGCGCTCGACGGCGGCTTCGCGGTCGAGGATCATCGCCTGTTCATCTCCGGCAGTATCGGGATCGCCTACTATCCGGAATCCGGGCGCTCGGTCAGCGAATTGATCCAGAATGCCGACACGGCCCTGTTCAAGGCCAAGAACGCCGGGCGCAACCAGTTCGCCGTGTTCACCCGCGAGATGTTCGCCCAGGCGCAACACCGTCTGCACCTCAGCCGCGACATTCGCCACGCGCTGGAGGACGGCGACTTCCGCGTGGTCTATCAGCCCATCATCGACATCCGGGACCTTTCCATGATCGGTGTCGAGGCGCTGCTTCGCTGGGAGCACAGCGACGGCTACGCGGTGCCGCCGCAGGAGTTCATTCGCGTCGCCGAGGAAACCGGCATCATCGGTCGTCTGGGGCAGTTCGCCCTCGATCGCGCGCTATCGGACATGGCCCACTGGAAATCCCTTTCCGCGGACTTGCCCTGGCTGGCGGTCAACGTCTCGGGGGCGCAGATTCACGAAGCCGGCTTCGCCGAACAGCTCAGCGTGCTTCTGCACCAGCACCGCATCGAACCCGAGCAACTGCACCTGGAGATCACCGAGGAAGTGCTGATCGAGAATCTGGCCCGCAACCGCCGCATGCTTCACAAGCTCGACGAGATCGGCATGCGTATCGTGGTCGACGATTTCGGCGTCGGCTATTCCTCGCTGAGCTATCTCAAGAATTTTCCGATTTCCGTGGTCAAGATCGACCGCGGCTTCGTGCGCGATATCGTGTCCGACCCCGAAGACCAGGCCATCACGCGCACCATCTGCAGCCTGGCCGGCGACCTGGGCATGCAGACCGTCGCCGAGGGTGTCGAGACCGACGAACAGCTGGCCCTGCTGGCCAGCTACCGCTGCTCCTTTGCCCAGGGGTTCCTGTTCTCCCGCCCGGCCGAGGCCGACGACATTGCCGAGATGATCGCCGGCAGTCTGCCCTGGCGGGAGGAGTCGGCGGGCTAGCCCTGCCTGGCCTATGGGGAGAATTCGGTTACAATAAGCGGCTGTTTGCGCCACGCCATCGGCCATCGCGGCGCGGCTTACAATCAGTTTCCCAGCGCCCGTAGCTCAGCTGGATAGAGCACTGCCCTCCGAAGGCAGGGGTCGCAGGTTCGAATCCTGCCGGGCGCGCCAGTTTCTGAAGAAAGCCTCGTCACCCGACGGGGCTTTTTCGTACCCATAGCCCAATTCAAACCTGCGACCCATCACGATCCAGGTTCGAAAATCGCGCGTCAGCGCGGTTTCGCTGGCGCGAAGTCGCCAGCCAAATTTCCTTGATGTTTCGCTGGCGCGAAGTCGCCAGGCCGAAGGCCAAGCCCGCGCAGCGGGCGCAGCAATCCTGCCGGGCGCGCCATCATCTCCAAAAGCCTCGTCCCGGGACGGGGCTTTTCGTTTCAAGAGTTCCATTCGAACCCGCGACCCGTCACCACTCAGCTACAGGTCGAAGCGTTTTCCTTTGCGTCGAGAATCCGCTTGATCGTCTCGGCCAGCTCCGGTATCCACCGCAGCACCACCACCAGGTCGTTGCACTCGTCCACGTAGATGTAGTTGCCGCCGAAGCCGGCCGCCCAGTAAGCGTCTTCCGGCGCGGCGGGAATGCGCTCGCGGTCGGTGTTGAGCCACCACATGTAGCCGTAGTCGGGGCGGGCCTCGGTGGGTTCGCGAAGCCGTTCGAACCATTCGTCGGGAATCAGGCGACGGCCGTCCCAGACGCCGCGGTTGAGCATCAGCAGGCCGTAGCGCGCGTGGTCCTGGGTGCTTATGAACAGCCCGCCGCCGAAGTGGCCGCCGCCCGAGACCGACTGGATGCGTCGGGCGTCGACAGTGACCCAGGAGTTCTCGTAGCCGTGCCAGCGCCAGGTGTTCGAGGCGCCGATGGGATCCATGATCGCTTCGCGCAGGACGACGGGAAGCGGTTCGCGAAACACCTGCAGCAGGCTGTAGGCCAGGAGATTGACGCGCACGTCGTTGTACTTGAAGTGAGTGCCCGGTGGGTGCAACTCCCGGTTGCGCCAATCTTCCGGGTCATCGCCAACGGGCCGGTCGGCCCAGTCGGGTGTGTCCCACAGCGAGCCCGACCAGTCGGAGGTCTGCTGCAGCAGGTGGTGCCAGGTGATCTTCGCGTTGTGTTCCCCGTCGAACTTGCCGTCGGTGACGTACTTTGCGACCGGGTCGTGCAGGGACTCGATCAGGCCGCGTTCGACGGCGAGAGCCGCCAGCGTGGACAAGTAGCTCTTGACTACGCTGAAGGTCATGTCGACGCGGTTGACGTCGCCCCACCGGGCAACGATCCTGCCGCCCGAGAGGATCATGCCGCTGTCGCCGTCGCGGGGATGAGTCGGCCCGAGCACCCGATAGTCCGGTTCGCGCGGTGTGTAGGTGTCGAGCAGGACCTGATGCAGGTCCGCGGGATCCGTCACGGCACTCGAGCGGGCGAACCGTATGGCCGATTCGAGCGATTCCCGATCGAACCCGGCCGCAGCCGGTGCGGCCGCCTGCCAGTCGTGAGGCCCGGGGAAATAGGGATCACCGAAAGCCGGTGCAGTTGCCAGGCCTGCAGCCAGGCAGAAGATCCAGGCGATGGATCGGGTCGGAAGAATCTGCATTTCGAGTCGTATTCGAATGATCGCTGCCTCGGGAGCATATCACCAGGCATGCATAAATGACCGACGTTGCCCGACTTGACTCTGCTGGGCGCAGCGACGAAGCTGTGCGCGCCGGACAAGCGTGACGGGAATCACGTTCGGACCCATCGGGGTCCGCTGCCCCTTCCTTTTGACCGGCGCATAGCTGTCAATCGCTCGCCGAGTCGCGTGGCGACGTCTACCGGGACGTTGCCGGAGGGAATCGTGCGCTCGGCCAATGTGCGTTGGCTGTCGCTTTCGTATTGAGGGAGAAATCCGGAATGATATCGAGCTTTTCACGAACCGCACTGGTAGCGGTTCTCCTCGGTGCTTGTCTGGCCGCCAGCCTGGCGGTTGCAGGGGATGCACCGTCAAATCTGTCTCCGCGTCATGCCGCGGCCGTGGACACCGCCCTCCGGCACATCGAGCAAAGTCTCGATGCGATGGGCCTGGTCTCGACAGACACCGATGATCTGGTCGTCAGTGACGTTTACGCCAGTCGCCACAATCGGGTGGTTCACGTCTATTTTCAGCAACGGTTTCGGGGTATCGAGGTCTACAACGCCCTGATCAATGTGAACATCCTCCCGAGCGGCCAGGTCTTTCATTCCGGTAGCCGGGCAGAAGGTCGGCTGGAAGAACGCAGGCTGGCTACGGATCCCGTGATCGACGCGTTGGCGGCGGTCAATCAGGCCGCTCATGCGGTCGGACTGACGGCGACCGAACCGGTCGTGCAGATCGAGCGTTCAATGGGTGCGGATCGCCACACCGTCTTTTCGAAGGCAGGCATCGCGCTCGAACCCATCGAGGCTCGGCTGGTTTACTTCGACGACGGCAAGACCGGCTTGCGCCTTGCCTGGCAGGTGGACATCTACGAGCGTTCGGCACAGCACTACTGGGTCAGTTTCGTCGATGCGGAATCCGGCGATCTGCTCGAGCGCCGAGATTTCGTCGTACACGATCGTTGGGACGGCGCGCACGATCACCAGGGCGGCAAGGCCGTCTCTGGCGATACGGGCTCGGCACCGGCCCGCGCGGGTGATCCCGCACCGCTGCCCCTGTCGGCGGCCGATGGCTCGCAATACCGGGTTTTCGAGATGCCCAAGGGGCATCCGGACGACGGTGCGAGAACGCTCGTCGGGGAGCCTGCTCACGAACCCGCCTCGCCTTACGGCTGGCACGACACCAATGGCGTCGACGGCCCCGAGTACACCATCACGCGCGGCAACAATGCGCACGCCTACCAGGACCGCGGCAATAACGACGCTTCGGTGGGTGATGAGCCCGACGGCGGCGCCAGCCTCAGCTTCGATTTCCCGCTGGATCTCGGCCAGGAGCCGGACCAGTACATCGATGCGGCCGTGACCAACCTGTTCTACTGGAACAACCTGCATCACGACCTTATCTATGTGCGCGGCTTCGACGAAGCCGCCGGCAATTTCCAGGTGACCAACTACAGCGGCGACGGTGTCGGCGGCGATGCCGTGCGAGCCGAAGCCCAGGACGGTTCGGGTACCAACAACGCCAATTTCTACACGCCGCCCGACGGCAGCGCGCCGCGCATGCAGATGTATACCTGGGACACGACCACGCCGGGCCGCGACGGGGACCTGGATTCCGGTATCGTTCTGCACGAGTACGGACACGGCATATCGATTCGCCAGACGGGCGGGCCGAGCACTTCGTCCTGCCTGTCGGGTTCGGAGCAGGCCGGTGAAGGCTGGAGTGACTGGCAGACCCTCGTCTACACGGCCCAGGCCGGGCATGGCCGCACGACCAACCGCGGTGTGGGCACCTATGCGCTCGGCCAGCCGGTCGACGGCCCGGGCATTCGTGCCTATCCCTACAACACGGACATGGGCGTCGATCCGCGCACCTATGCGGATACGCAGAGCGCCACGCCGCCCCACGGGGTGGGATCGATCTGGACGGCCATCCTGTGGGAGGTCTACTGGAACCTGGTGGACGAGTACGGCTTCAATCCCGACTTCTTCGCCGACTGGGACCAGGGCGGCAACCTCCTGGCCATGCAGCTGGTCAACGACGGGTTGAAACTGCAGCCGTGCAACCCCGGTTTCGTCGATGCGCGTGATGCCATCCTGGCCGCCGACCAGGCCCTGACCGGCGGCGCCAACCAGTGCCTGCTCTGGGAGGGTTTCGCCAAGCGCGGGCTGGGTTTCAGCGCCTCGCAGGGCAGTTCCGGTTCCAACGGCGACAACGTCGAGGCATTCGACCTGCCCGCCGAATGCGAATTCGGCACGGCAACGCCTTCGGAGGCGATGGCATGCGCCGGTCAACCGGTCGATTTCACGATCGCGCTGGGCAGCGCATGGTCCGCGCCGGTCAGTCTTTCCGCCAGCGGCCATCCCGGAACCGCCGCATTCAGCCAGAACCCGGTCAGCGCTCCGGGTGATTCGATCCTGACGATCGACAACACCGGCGGTGAAGCCGCCGGCGCCTACAACATCACGGTCGACGGCACGGACGGCAGCGAGAACGAGCAGTTTCCGCTCGTCCTCGAGCTGTTCGAGCAGTCTCCCGGAGGCGCCGTTCCGGACGCCCCGGCGGACGGGGCAGGCAACGTGCCTTTCCAGCCGACCTTCAGCTGGGCGGCGGCGCCGGGTGCGGCCGGCTACCTGATCGAGGTCGCTACCGATGCCGGATTCGTCAACACGGTCTATTCCGAAACGGTCGAAGGCACCGTCCACCAGACGTCTTCGGCGCTGGCGGCCGACACCACGCACTACTGGCGCGTCCAGGCTCTCAATCCCTGCGGATCGGCGGCCGCGTCACCGACCTACAGTTTCACGACGGCGAGTTCCTCGCTGATCTGCGGCGGTTCCGTGGACTTCGAATCGGGCATCCCCGGCGACTGGACCGTCACCGACGATTCGCCGAGCGGCGACGGGATTGTCTGGGTCACGAGCGAGGATGTCGAGTGCGACACCGGGAACAACACCAGCGGTTCGGGTACGGCCGCCTGTGCCGACAGTGACTACGCGGGTTCGGGGTCGCCGGCCTACGACACCTCGCTGGTCACCCCGCCGATCGACCTGTCGGGAGTGACTTCGGCGGAACTCACCGCCAGCGTGTTCTTCCGCTACTACGACGTCTCCCAGATGAGCATCGAGATATGGAACGGCTCCGGCTGGGATGTAGCCTGGTCGGCCGATGCCGACGCAACGGCCGACGTCACTCTCGATCTCGATACCTATACCGGCTCGGATGCCGTGCAGGTTCGTTTCCGCTATTCCGGCGACGGCTGGGACTGGTACTCCCAGGTCGACGATGTGGCGATCAACTGCGCGGGCGTGATCTCGCACACGGTAAGCGCTTCGGTCGGCTCCGGTCAGGGCAGCATCTCGCCGTCCGGTGCACAGGCGGTCGATCACGGCAACAGCCTGCAGTTCACGCTGGAGGCCGATCCGGGCCATGGCGTCGACTCGGTCGGCGGCACCTGCGGGGGCAGCTTGTCGGGTCAGATCTTCACGACCGACCCGGTCGAGGGGGACTGCTCGGTCGAGGCCTTCTTCGACGTCATCGTCGACGAGCTTTTCGAAGACCAGTTCGAGCCGCAGCAGCCCTGAGCGCGGGACCCTTTGAAGCCGGCCCCTCCGGGGGCCGGTCATCGAAGCCATCCCGGTCTGCTGCACAGCAATCGTGGCTTGTCGGCGCAAGCCTGCCGACTATACTGACGCCATGCTGAATATTCGCGTGTTGTTGCCGCTGGCGCTATTGATCCTGGCATTCCCGGCCCGCTCGGAATCGCCCGGCTGTGGTGAACTCGTCGATCTCGCCGCGGAAGTTCGCGCCATGCGCGACCACGATCCCGCCTCGGGCGTGGATCGGGGGCGGGAGTTTCTGGCGCAGGCCGGAGAGGATTGCCCGACCGGGGAAATGCTGCTGCACTCGGCTATCGCTTCCAATCTTCACATCCTCGGACGGAGTGAAGCCGCCGTCGAGGCTGTGGATGCGGCGCTCAGCCTGATCGGCGAGACCGACGATCCGGTCCAGTCGGCCGCAGTGCGGCGCACCGCCGGCGTGATCTACTGGGAGGTCGGTGCCCACGACCGCGCCCTCGAGCAGTACCTCGCGGCCCTGGAAGCCAGTCGTGCGGCCGGAGACGTGGCCGGCGCGGCCCGGGCGGCGGGCAATATCGGCAACCTGCACAATTCGATGGGTAACTGGGAAGAGGCGCGCGATTATCACCGCCAGGCTCTGAGCGGATTCGAGGAAATCGGCTGGCAGGAGGGCGTGGCAGGGACCCTCGTCAACCTTGGCGCCCTGTCGGCCCGGATCGCCGAGACCCTGGAACAGGCCGGCGAAACGAGCGAGGCAAATGCGGAGCACGAGGCCAACCTGGAATACAACCGCCGCGCCCTGGACATTTTCGAGGAGATCGGGAACCCGCGCGGCATCGCCTATGCAGCCGACAACATCGCTCGCGCCCTGATTCATCTCGGGCGCGTCGAGCAAGCGCTGGAATTCCAGCGCCGGTCGCTCGAGCTGCGGCGCGAGGTGGGCGACACCAGCGGGATCGTCAACTCCCTGCTGACCGGGGCCGAGGCCATGCTCGGTCTCGACCGACCCGGATCGGCGCTCGAGATGCTCGATGAGGCTGAATCGATCGTGCCCGAAAACAACCGGGGCTTGCTCGTCGAGGTTCTGGGGCTTCGAACCGACGCGCACGAACGCATGGGCGACTTCGAATCCGCCTTTCGCGTCCAGCGGCGGCTGATCTCGCTCAACGACGCCCAGGCGGCCGAAGACCTCGCCGCGCGTGTGGAGCAGCTCCAGCAGACTTTCCGCGCGGAGCAACTCGAGCAGGAACTCGCGCTGCAGCGCGCCCGCGCCGAGGTGTCCGAGCAGCGCGCCAGGCGCCAGCAACTGATCAGCACGGCTTCGATCGTTTCCGTGCTCCTGCTGCTGTTGGTGTTGGGCTTGCTCTACAGCCGCTACCGGCTGGGTCGGCGGGTTTCCCACACGCTTGACCGCGCGGCGCGGACCGACCCGCTGACCGGCCTTTCCAACCGGCGCGACATGACCGAGCATGTCGATCGCGCCATCCTTCGGCGCAACGAGGACAACGAGCCCGCTTCGCTGATCATGGCCGATATCGACAGTTTCAAGCGAATCAACGACACCCTGGGCCATCAGGTCGGAGACCAGGTGCTCGTTCATGTGGCCGAGTTGATCGGAAAGCAGGTTCGCGGCGTCGACGTGACGGCGCGCTGGGGCGGTGAGGAATTCCTGATCCTCCTGCCCGGCACCCGCGAGGACGGCGCGCGCTGCGTTTCCGAGAACCTCCGCCGCGTGATCGGCGAGTCACCGCCGCAGATCAACGGGCGGTCGCTCTCGCTGACGCTGACCTTCGGCGTGACCGAAATCGAGCCCGGCGCGAACTTCAACGACCTGGTCAAACGAGTCGACGATGCGATGTACGCCGGCAAGGCGCGCGGCAAGAACCGCGTGGTTTCCGCAGGCGAGGTGGTTGCGTGAGCGAGTCGGTTCGCAAGGCCGTCGTGCTGGTCTCCGGGGGGCTGGATTCGGCGACCGTCCTGGCCGAGGCGGTGGCAGCCGGCTACGAGTGCCACACCCTTGCCGTGGACTACGGCCAGCGCCACCGCGCCGAGCTGGCCGCCGCGAGGCGCGTCAGCGAAGGCTTGGGCGCCGCTTCGCACCGGGTCGTCGGGGTGGACCTCCGGGCGATCGGGGGATCGGCCCTGACCGACGACATCGACGTGCCCGAGGAAGAGACTCCCGGCATTCCCGCCACCTATGTGCCCGCCCGCAACACCCTCATGCTTTCCCTGGCCCTCGGGCATGCCGAGGTGCTGGGTTCGCTGGATCTGTTCGTCGGCGTCAACGCGGTGGACTATTCCGGCTATCCCGATTGTCGGCCGCAGTTCGTCGTGGCGTTCGAGGCGCTGTGCCAGGTGGCCACGAAAGTCGGCGTCGAAGGCGGGCGCTTTCGGGTGCACGCGCCGCTGATCAGCCTGTCGAAGGCCGATATCGTGCGTCGTGGCACGGCACTGGGTGTGGATTATTCACGGACCGTTTCCTGCTACCAGGCGGATGAGGACGGGCGGGCTTGCGGGCGGTGCGACTCCTGCCGGTTGCGGCGCGCCGGTTTCGAAGCCGCCGGCCTCGCCGATCCCACCCGCTATGCACCTGATGCCTGAATCATTCCCGTTGCCCGGTGCTGCCTGATCAGTAACATGAAGGTTTGACGTCGCTGCAATAGGGGTCGTGCCAATGAGCGAGCGAACGCCTGCGGAAGACGATCGAACCATCGTCGATGGGCAGGGGGATGAGGGGCTGCGGGCCGATGACGTGCCGTCCCGGATCGGTCCATATCGACTGATCCGGGAATTGGGGCGCGGCGGCATGGGAGCGGTCTACCTGGCAGAACAGCTCGAGCCGGTGCAGCGCGAAGTGGCCCTCAAGCTCATCGGAGAGCGCCGGGCGGGCGGCTCCGCCGGTGCCATGTTCGAAGTCGAGCGGCAGATGCTCGCGCGCATGCATCATCCCGCCATTGCGCAGGTCTTTGACGCCGGCACCACGCCCGGCGGGCGTCCGTGGTTCGCGATGGAGTGGGTTCGTGGCGAGCCGATCATCGATCACGTCGAGCGTCACGGTCTTGGCGCACGAGAGCGGATCGAGCTTTTCGTGCGGGTCTGTGCCGGCATCCAGCATGCCCATCAGCAGGGCGTGATCCATCGCGACATCAAGCCGGCCAATGTCCTCGTCGACCGCGTCGATGGCGTGTCCATGCCCAAGATCATCGATTTCGGGGTCGCCGCCGGCATCGTGGAGCACGACGGGCGTACGCGGTCGGATACCACCGACCGGGCCGGCACGCGCGGCTACATGAGCCCCGAACTCCTGGCCGGTCCGGCCGCAGAGGTCGACACGCGGACCGACGTCTACTCGCTGGGGGTACTGCTTTTCGAGTTGCTCACCGAACGCCGACCGCCGCCGGCTAGCGACACCATGGCGCTGGAGAGCATTCGCAGGATGCTGGTCGGATCGGCCTCCGGTGGCAGCGAGCTCGATGACCGGACGCTGCGTTCTGGCGAGGACGCGCGACACCTGCCGAGGGAGTTGCGCTGGATCCTGGCCCGCGCGCTTGCGCCCGAGCGCAACGAGCGCTACGACTCGGCGGCCGCCCTGGCCGCCGATTTGCGGCGTTACCTGGCCAACGAAGTGGTCGAGGCCGTGCCGGCCAGCCGTGCCTACCGCTTTCGGAAGTTCCTGGCGCGCAACGCGCTGGCGGTCGGCGCGAGCGCGACGGTGTCGCTGGCGCTCGTCATCGGGCTGGTGGTTGCCGTCTACGGCCTGCTCGAGGCGCGCGCTCAGGCCGACCGGGCCGAGCAGATCGCTTCGTTCACGACGCGGATGCTCTCTTCCATCGACCCCCGGATTGCCGACGGCGCCGAGACGCCGGTGCTGGATCGCGTGTTGTCGGATGCGGCCGAGCGCGTACGTGACGAGCTGGCCGGGCAGCCCGGTATTCGGGCCGAAATCGAGCTGACCATCGGACAGGTGTATGCCTCGATTGGCCAGCACGAGCGTTCGAGGAAGCATCTGGAGAGCGTGCTCGATTTGCTGGCCGGGGATCGCTCGAGCCGGAACTTTCTCGAAGCCGGGGCCGAGCTGAGCCTGATCGATATCCAGCAGTCGAAGATCGCGGCGGCCGAGCGGCGTGTCGAAGAACTGCTGGAGATTGCCGAGCGACATCGTCCCGAAACCAGGGAGGCCTGGCTGGACCTGTTGTCCATCCGGGGCAACATCCGCTACGAGCAGGCGCGCTACGACGACGCGCTCGCCATTTACCGGCGCATTCTCGGTGAGATCGGTCCCCGTCCGGCCGACCCCACCCGATCGATTCGAATCGGTGTGATGCGCCAGATGGGGCAGGCGTACTCCGAGATGCACGATCTCGAGCGGGCCGGCGAATGGTTCCAGGCCGCCATCGACGCGGCTCGGGAATGGAACGATCCCACGGCGCGAACGATCCAGGCCGACTTGCTCAACGATCGCGGCGTGGTGTTGCTGCGCCAGGAGCGCTACGCCGAAGCCGAGTCGGTGCTGCGCGAGGGGCTGCGGGAAGCCGAGCGCCTCTATGCACCCGATCATCCCAACGTCATCGTGCAGTACGGCAACCTGGCCGGCGCCATTCGGCAGCAGGGCGGCAGCGAGAAGCTGGAGGCCTCCCTGCCGATCTACGAGAAGGCCCGCCGCCTTGCGATCGAGCGTTACGGCCCGGATCATCCGCAGTCGGTGGCCTTCACCTATAACCTCGGCAATGCCTACCGGGAGTTGGGGCGCGTCGATCGGGCGCTGGCCATGCATCGGGAAGCGCTGCAACGTCGCGAAGCGCTTCCCGAAAACCACATGTTCCAGGGGCTTGTGCACCTCGGCCTCGGACAGAGCGAGCTGGCCGGCGGCAACCCGGAGGTCGCGCGCGATCACCTCCAGGCTGCGGTCGACCGCCTGGGCGAACTCGTTGGTAAAGACTTCCTGCGGAGGATCCAGGCCATGGAGGCATTGGCGGACGCCCACGAGAAGCTCGGCGAGACCGAGCGTGCAGCGGCGCTTCGCCAGCAGGCGGCGGCCCTGAAAAAGGGGAGCGACTGAAACCTCGCCCGGAAACCGAGCGCCGGGCGGTCCGGGGCGGGGTGCGGCCGGTCGATCGTCCGAAAAGGCGGGCAAACGCCACAGCCATCGGGTAAGGTAATCGTTCAGAATCCATCAAGACGAAGCACGGACCCGAAGCGCATACGGAATGGACGGCGGCCTGAATCTCAGCGGCGACATGATACTGGTGCTGATGCTGCTGGGGCTGACTGTCACGCTTTTCGTCACCGAACTGGTCCGCCTCGACGTTGCAGCGATCTGCATCATGGTGTTGGTCGGATTGCTCGGCCTGATCCCCGGTGATCAACTCTTCTCGGGCTTTGCCTCCAACGCCGTCATCGCCATCATCGCCGTGATGATCCTCGGCGCCGGTCTCGATCGCACCGGTGTGATGAACGTGGTCTCATCCTTCATCGTCAAGATGGGCGGGCCCTCCGAGTCGCGGATTCGATCGATGCTCTCGGCCACCGTCGGGGTCACCTCCAGCTTCATGCAGAACGTCGGAGCGACGGCGTTGTTCATGCCCGTGGTCAGCCGCATTTCGGCGCGGCTGGACATGCCGCTGTCGCGCCTGCTCATGCCGATGGGGTTCTGCGCCATCGTGGGCGGCACGCTGACCATGGTCGGTTCCTCGCCGCTGATCCTTCTCAACGATCTGATCGATACGTCCAACCGGTCGCTTCCGCCCGGCGCCGAGGCCATGCAGCCGTTCCAGTTGTTCGACGTCACGCTGGTGGGCCTGGGGCTGCTGGCGAGCACGCTGATCTACTTCCTGGTCGCAGGGCCCGCCTTGCTGCCGAAGACCGAGGAGAAGAAGCCGGCTTCTCCCGGACGCACCAAGAGTTACTTCAAGGAGGTCTACGGCATCGAGGGCGACATCTACGAGATGCTCGTGACCGTCGATTCTCCGCTGGTGGGCATGCGCATTGCCGAGGCCGAGAATCTCGATGGGGCGCCTTTGATGCTGGCCATCCAGAACACCGACCAGCCTCGCCTGGCCCCGCCGGCCGGGGAGATGATCTGGGTGGGCACGGTGTTGGGCGTGATGGGAACGCGCGAACAAGTCGGCGAGTTCGCCCTGGCGAACAATCTGCGGCTCCAGCCGCGGCTGAGAACGTTCGGCAGCCTGTTCAATCCGACCCGCGCCGGTATTTCCGAGGTGGTCATACCGCCGGGTTCTCGCCTGATCGGCCAGACCATCGGTGAGGCCCGCCTGCGCTCTCGTTTCGGCATCTCGGTGCTGGCCATCAATCGCCGCAACGAAATCATCACCCACGACCTGCGCGAGGAAGTGCTGCAGGTCGGCGACTGTCTGGTCAGCCACTCGACCTGGCGGGACCTGGCCAACCTCGCCCGCGACAAGGACTTCATCGTCGCCACGGATATCCCCAAGGAAGAACAGCGGCCGCAGAAAGTCGTGCATGCGGTCAGCTTTTTCGGCCTGAGCCTGTTCCTGATCCTGTTCACGGACTTCGAGTTGTCGGTGGCCCTGATGGCGGGCGCCATCGGGATGGTTCTGACCGGTGTGCTGAGTATGGACGAGGCGTATCAGGCGGTCAGCTGGAAAACCGTCTTTCTCATGGCCGGTCTGATTCCGCTCGGTGTGGCCATGGAGGTGACCGGCACCGCGGCCTGGCTGGCGCAGCAGGTGCTCGGACTGCTCGGCGATGTGCCGCAGCTGGTCGTGCAGCTGGTGCTGGCGACGATGGCCACGCTATTCACCCTGGTGATGTCCAATGTCGGCGCCACCGTGCTGCTGGTGCCGATCGCCATCAATATCGCCCTGGCCACCGGCGGCAACCCGGCCGTCTATGCGCTGCTGATCGCGCTGGCCACATCCAACGCTTTCATCCTGCCCACACATCCGGTCAATGCACTCATCATGGGGCCGGGGGGCTACAAGGTGAAGGACTTCGTTCGCGTTGGCGGCATCATGAGCGTCATCTACATGACGGTCATGCTGTTCGGCCTCAATCTCGTTTTCTGAAGCACGCTCAGTCGGTCTGCCGGTAACGGTCCAGAATGCGCTGGTGCTCGCCGTTCTCACGCAGTTCCGACAACGCGCGGTCGAAGCGCTCGATCGTTGCCATGTCCACGCCGGACTGGCTGAACATCAGGTGGACATCGCCGCTGTACACGTCGAGAGGCAGGGCTTCGAAAGTCACGCCCCAGTCCCGCCGGTGGTCGATGCTGGCGGCCACGAAGGGATCCTCCAGGAATCCGTCGATGCGGAAGTCCATCAGATTGAGGAAATTGAGCTCGCCGACCGGAACCTCCACAAGCTGGTCTGCCCAGCCGGGATCATCGAGTACCCGCTCGACTGCCTCGCCGTAGATGTAGCCGCGCGTGAGTCCGAGCCGGAAATCGTTCTCCAGCAGTTCCGTGAGCGACATCCCGGACCATTTCTCCGCTTCGTCGGCGCGGACGTGGATTCTGAACGACTCCCGGCGGTAGGGTTGGGAGAAGTGGGCGAAGGCCTCGCGCTCGGGTGTGCGGGTTGCGCCGGGCAACAGGTCTAGGTCGCCGGACCGCACCAGTTGGAGCATGCTGGCCCAGCTGCCCTGCTCCCATTCCAGCTCGCAGCCGGCCCGCTCGGCCATGGCGCCGATCAGGTCGACGTCGAGGCCCTGCACGCGGTCGCCCACGGGCTGGTAGTGGTAGGGTTCCCAGGGATCCCAGCCGACCGTCAGCCGGCACGGCTCCGGGGCCGCTTCGGCCTGGGTGCTCTGCTCGGTCTCGGCGGTCGCTTGCTGCCGGGTCGTCTCCGTCCCGGATTCGGCGGCGGGGGGCTCGGGGCTCTGGCAAGCGGCCAACAGCAGCGCCAGGGCCATGATGAGGGGTGCTCTGTACATGGGCGGTCTCCGGCAGTGACCTGAAATCACTGTAGCCGAATCGCCCCGGTGCGGCAATTCCGTGCCGTGGGTTATGCTGGGTCGGTTGCGAAAATGCGTCCTTCGGATTCGCCGACGTCGATCTCTCGAAGGGCGGCGTTCTTGCAGGGGCCGGCGACGCAAACGCCGCTGTCCGGGTCGAAGACCGCGCCATGATGGGCGCAGACGAGCCGGTTTTCATCGTCGCTGAGGAAGCGGTCGGGCGCGAAGTTGAGCGGCCGGCCCTGGTGGGGGCAGAGGTTGAGCCAGGCGCGTGGACGTCCGCCGCGCCGGGTGACGATCAACCAGGCGGGCTGGGCGTCCAGTTCGAGCTGGAATTCTCGGTACTGGCCCTCGGCCAGTTCGTCGGCGGGGCACAGGAACACTGGTTCATTCACGGGGTCAGACAGTACATGCAAGATCCATGGCAAAGATTCTATCAGCCGCCGGCGAGTCCGCTGGCGCGTTTCGGGCTGGTTCTCCTCGGAATCGGCGTTCTCGCCCTGAGCTTCCTTCTCGGCCTCGTTTTCCTGGCCGTGGCCGTCGGCATGGCCGTGATCGGCTTCATCGTGCTGACGGTTCGCCGCTGGCTTGGTCGCTCGGGCTCGGGCAAGCGCGACGACGGCCTGGTCGACGTGGAGTACCGCGTGGTGCACCGCGAACGCAACGACCGGGAGTGAACGCGCAATGGCGGGCCGATCGGCCCGTCCCTTCCATCAGCCCCGGCTGAAGGCCATCAACACGATCACCGCCAGCAGGACCGCCATCCAGATCGCCATCTGTCCCATCGGGCTTCGGCTCGAGAAGAATCGGTAGGACTGCACGCGAACTTGCGTGATGGCCCGGCTTCCACCCGAAAGCACCGCTTCGATCGTGCGATCCCTGGCGCTGGCAAGCGAACGATCGATGAATCCGGCAATCTTCGGGATCATCCGTCGATAGAAATAATCGAAGTCGAGCGTGATGGTGAGCGTGCGCTTCATCATCGGCAACATCACGAAGAATGCCAGGCCGGCGAACAGCAGCAGTTGCAGCTGGCTGAGTACGTGATCGGGCGTGTACGGCTTGTAATCGACCGGGTAGGGCAGCAGCGAATACAGCAGCCCCGGGAAGACGCCGAGCCCGATGCAGATGATCGAAAAGAAGATCATGGCCGCCCGCATGTTCCAGGGTGCTTCGGGCGGCCGCAGGCCCGAGTCCTTCTGGAAGAATACGAACCACGGGAACTTGATGCCCGCATGCAGGAATACGCCGGCCGACGCGGCGACCAGCAGGTACCAGACCAGCGCCATGTGCTCGTAGGCCGCGCCCGAGGAGATCATGGACTTCGAAATGAAGCCCGAGGTCCAGGGGAAGGCCGAGATCGCCAGTGCGCCGATCGTGCCGCACACGGTCGTCAGCGGCATGGTGCGGAACAGTCCGCCGAGGTTGGAGCACTTGCGCACGCCGGTCTGGTAGAGCACCGCGCCGGCGCTCATGAACAGCAGGCCCTTGTAGATGATGTGGGCGAAGGCGTGCGCCGCCGCGCCGTTGAGCGCCAGCTCGGTGCCGATGCCCACGCCGACGACCATAAAGCCGACCTGGTTGACGATCGAATAGCTGAGAATACGCCGCATGTCGTTTTCAAGCAGCGCCCAGATGATGCCGTAGAAGATCATGATCAGGCCCAGCCAGACCAGCAGCTCGGTGCCCGGGAAGAGCATGATCAGGGCCAGGACCGCGGTCTTGGTCGTGAAGGCCGACAGGAACACCCCGCCCATGGGGCTGGATTCGGGGTAGGCATCGGCCAGCCAGACGCTGATCGGCGGTGCGGCGGCATTGATCAGCACGCCGATGAAGATCATCCAGGTGTCGAAGTTGCCCAGGGTCAGGGCGCGGATCTCGGGTGAGCCGGTGTGGATGATCAGGCCCTCGATGCCGATCTTGAGGACGATGCCGCCGACCAGGTGGATGATGGCGTAGCGGATGCCGGCCGCGCGGGCTCGCTCGGTTCCCCCGCACCAGACCACGACGGTCGAGAACAGGGCCATCAGTTCCCAGAACAGGAACATCACGATCAGGTCGCCGGCGAAACTCACGCCGATCGCGCCGGCGGCGTACATCAGGGCCGCGGAGAGCTCCCACCATTTCGATTGCCGGAAGGCGAACAGCGCCCCGCCGAAGCCCATGATGGCGAACACCGTGGCGAACAGGCGCCGGAGGTCGCTGCCTTCAACGAATTGCACCTCGTAACCCAGGAAGGTGGCGGTCAGCTGCACGCCGTCGGGCACCTGCCAGATGGCGTAGAGCGTGATCAGCGGCGTGGCCAGGGCGATCAGGGGCCGCAGGGCCGGCCGCGCGACACCGATCAGCACCGCGCCGGCAATCATCAGTATGGCCGGTGGCAAGATGAACTCAAACATCCTTGCCGCCCTCCTCGGTCCGGACCTTGTCGGTCAGCTGGCTGGGCGCCAGCTCGGTTTCGCGGAAGTAGTAATCGTCCGGCCGCTTGAGCAGGAAGCCGAGCAGCTTGGCGCCCACGACCATGCCCACGCAGGTCAGGAAGCCGTAGAGCGCGTAGAAGCCGAACCAGCCGTCCACCCCGAAGTAGGTATGGAAATGAACGAAGAACTGGCCGGCTACCGTCAGCGCCAGGATGGCGCCGAAGATCCACCAAAGCAGTCGAATGGTCTTCGGGCGGACCAGCCAGTGGTCGTGATCGGGCTGCTTTTCCGGGTTCTGCGGAAGGGGCGACTGGCTCATTGGCCCACCTCCAGGATGCGCGATTCGATGTCCACGATCGGTCCGTTGAATGCGAAGAACAGGATGACCAGGGCGGCGGTGAAGGTCAGCGCCGCAACCATCGGCCAGGGCGCCTCGCCGTGCTCGACCTTGGGCGGCACGTCTTCGTCGCGGAAGAAGGCGCGGAAGACGATGGGCAGGAAGTAGGCCGCGTTCAGCCCGGTCGAGAGCATCAGGACCACCAGGGTGAAGTAGTTGTCGACCTGGAAGGCGCCGGCGATGATGTACCACTTGGACACGAAGCCGGCGGTGGGCGGCACGCCGATCATCGACACCGCCCCGATGGTGAAGGCCACCATGGTCCATGGCATGCGTCGCCCGATGCCGCGTATTTCGTCCAGCCGGGTTTTCTTGGAGGCGACGTAAATGGCCCCGGCACAGAAGAACAGGGTGATCTTGCCGAAAGCGTGCGCCACGATGTGGACGGCCGCGCCGATTTCGGCGAACGGCGCCAGCACCAGCGCGGCCAGCACGATGTAGCTGAGCTGGCTGATCGTCGAGTAGGCCAGCATGCGCTTGAGCTCGACCTGCTTGAGCGCGATGATCGAGGCGGCGACGACGGTGAAGCCGGCGAGGTAGACGAGCCACTGTTCCAGCGGCACGTTGGCCAGGAAGTCCAGCCCGAAGATGTAGATGACGACCTTGGTGATGGTGAACACGCCGGCCTTGACGACGGCCACCGCGTGCAGCAGGGCCGAAACGGGGGTCGGCGCGACCATGGCGGCCGGCAGCCAGCGGTGCATGGGCATGACCGCCGCCTTGCCGATCCCCAGAACGAACAGGGTCAGCAGGATGGCCGCCTCGGTCGGCCCGAGCGTGCCGAACAGGATACCGCCCGGCGTGAAGTCGGTGGTGCCGGCGGCCATCCAGGTCCAGATGATGGCCGGCAGCAGCAGGCCGATCGACGTGAACAGGAGGATCCCGAGGTAAGTACGGCCGCCGGCCCGGGCGGCATCGTTCTGCTTGTGCGTGACCAGCGGCCAGGTGCTGATGGTCAGTACTTCGTAGAAGATGAACAGGGTCAGCAGGTTGCCGGCCGTGGCCACGCCCATCGCGCCGCTGATGGCGATGGCGAAGAAGACGTAGAAGGACGTGTGCCGTGGCTCTTTCGCGCCGCGCATGTAGCCGATGGCATAGACCGAGGTAACGAACCACAGCAGGCTCGCCAGCAGGGCGAAGATCAGGCCCAGCGGTTCGAGCCGGAAGGTGATGGCCAGCCCGGGCAGGATCTCGATCACTTCCAGGGCCACGTCGTAGCGGTTGACCACCGGACCGATGAGCTGCGTGGCCAGGCCGAACAGCGTGGCGGCGGTGACCAGCGTCGCGGTCTCCCTCAGGTTGGGCCAGCGGCCGAGCAGGCCGACGGCGAGTGCGCCGAGCAATGGGGTGACGATGAGCGCGACGATCAGCATGGCCGGACTCATGGCGAGCCTCCCATCAGCATTTCGGCGCCGCGGCGGGCGACGTCGACGGTCAGGCGGGTATCGATCCCGAAGTAGAAATTGGCCGCGACGAGAATCCACATCGGCACGAGCAGACCCGGATGCGCCTCGCGAACGGGTTCACGCCCCTCGGGCGCGGGTCGGAGCCAGGCCGCTTCGGCGACCTTGCCGATATACATGACGGCCAGCAGCGAACCGACCAGGACGACGACCACGGCAAACCAGTTCCCGTCTGCCATGGCGGTTTCGATCAGCAGCCACTTACTGATGAAGCCCACCGTCAGCGGCACGCCGATCAGGCTCAGGCCGGCCAACACGAACGCCAGCATCGTCAGGGGCATCTGGCGGCCCAGGCCGCGGAAGGCGCTGATATGCGGCGAGCCCACCTGGTAGATCACGGTGCACACGCTCATGAACAGGGCCGCCTTCATCAGGGCGTGGTTGAACATATGCACCAGCCCGGCGCTGATGCCGGCCACGGAAACGAAGCTGATCGCCAGCGCCATGTAGCCGACCTGGGCGACGCTGGAGTAGGCCAGCAGCCGCTTGGCGTTGTCCTGCTCGATCGCCCAGATCGAGGCGAACAGGATGCCGATGACGCCGAGCACGAAGAACACCTCGGCAAACGGCATCTGTCGGACGAACTCTATGCCGAAGACCGTGAAGACCAGCCGCAGCAGCACGTAGATGGCGACCTTGGTGGCCGTCGAGGCCAGGAACACGGTCACGGCCGACGGCGCGTTGGCATAGGCGCCGGGCAGCCAGCGGTGCAGCGGGAACAGCGCGAGTTTCAGGCCGATGCCGACGATGATGAAGGCGAAGGCGGCCTGCACGGCCCGACTGTCGGCCACGGCCGGCAGGCGTTCGGCCAGGTCGACCATGTTGAGCGTGCCGGTCATGATGTAGATCAGGCCGATGCCGATCAGGTAGAAGGTCGCGCCCAGCGTGCCCATCACCAGGTAGCGGAAGGCCGACAGCGGCGCGGCCCGGCTGCGGCCCTGGGCGACCAGCACGTAGGTCGACAGCGAGGAAATCTCGAGGAAGACGAAGACGTTGAAGGCGTCGCCGGTCAGCGTGATGCCCATCAGGCCGGCGAAGGAAAGCAGGAACAGCGCGTAGAACAGGCCCTGCCGCTGCGGCACCTCGCGGTTCACGCTGATGCGTCCCCAGGGCAGGATCACGGTGCCCATCACCGCGATCAGCAGCCCGATGAAGGCGTTGACCGCGTCGACGCGGTATTCGATGCCGATCGGCGGCGGCCAGTCGCCGAAAAAGTAGCGCATCGGCTCGTTGACCGCCTCGGGCAGCACGAAGGCCATGATGACCGCGGAGGCGGTGACGCTGGCCATGGCCAGCAGCCAGGGCAGGAATCGGCCGGGCAGCAGGGCGCAGACCGGCGCGGCGAGCAGCGGCAGCAGCACGCTGAACGGCATCCACTCGAGAATGCTCATGTGTGGGGCTCCCCGTCCTCTTCCTCGGTGAGCTGGTCGTCCTGGATGCTGCCGTAGTTCTCGCGCACCCGCACCGCCAGGGCCAGGCCGACGGCGGTCGTCGCCACGCCGACGACGATGGCGGTCAGGATCAGTACGTGCGGCAGGGGGTTGGAATAGAGATCGACGCCTTTCTCGAGCACCGGCGAGGAAGCGCCGATGATCTTGCCCGCCGAGATGAACAGGATGAACACCGAAGTCTGGAAGATATTCAGCCCGATGATGATCTTGACCATGTTGCCGCGCGCAATGACGGCATAGAAGCCGGTCATCATCAGGAAGATCACGACCCAGTAGTTGAAATGGCCCAGCCAGTCCATCAGTCGATCTCCTCCCGGGTCAGGTCCGCCACGACCCGCAGCCGGTCCGCGAACAGGGTGTAAATGAGCATCACCACCGCGGCCACCGTGATGCCGACGCCGAGTTCGACGAGCACGATGCCGGCTTGCTGGGCCCCCTGTGGCGAGCCCGGGATGAGGGGCGTGAATTCGAGGAACTGGCCGCCCAGGACCACGCCGAGCACGCCGATGGTCGCGTAGAGCATGACGCCGATGCTCGCCAGGACCTTCTGGGCGCCGGCCGGCACAACCGCCAGGGCTTCGTCGAGGCCGAACACCAGCGCGAACAGGATCCAGGCGGCGGCGAAAATCACCCCGGCCTGGAAGCCGCCGCCGGGCGAGTACTCACCGTGGAACTGGATGTAGAGCGCGAACAGCATGATCAGCGGGATCAGGAACCGCGTGACGACGCGCAGGATGCCGTTGGTCTTCATTCGGTCTCTTCCCCTTCGATCGGCTCATCGGCCGGCTGGCGCCGGCGTCTGCGGGTCGCCCCGAGCAGCATCATCACGCCGATGCCGGCGGTGAAGATCACGTAGACCTCGCCGAGCGTATCGATTGAGCGGTAGCTGGCCAGTACCGAGGCGACGACGTTGGGAATGCCGATGTCCTTGTAGGACTCCTCGAGATAGTAAGGCGCGACATGCTGGTGAATCGGGTTCTCGGCCGCGCCGAAGGGCGGCAGGTCCCAGGTCGCATAGACGAGCGTGGCGCCGGTGACGAGTACCACCACCAGCGCGGTGAGGTTGCGGCCCCGACCGCGATCCTCGTGGCGCGGCGCCAGCGACAGGGCCACCAGCATCAGGATGGTCGAGATGCCGGCGCCAACGGCCGCTTCGGTCAGGGCGACGTCGCCGGCATCGAGCACGGCGAACAGGGAGGCCGACACCAGCGAATAGATGGCGAACAACATGACCGCGGCGAACAGGTCGCGCATGCGCAGCACGGCGACCGCCACGATTGCCAGGAAGGCCAGCAGCGTGAGATCGATCAGTTGTTCGATGACTGCTCTCCTTCGGGTTTGAGACCGTCGGTCAGGGCGGCGCGCGCCAGGGCATGCGAAGCCGTCGGCGAGGTAAACAACAGGAAAAGCAGGATCAGGGCCAGCTTGATCGACAGCAGGGAAAGTCCGGCCTGCAGGATGAGTCCGGCGATGATCATCAGGGCACAGAGCGTGTCCGTCATACCGGCCGCGTGCAGCCTCGAATAGAAATCGGGAAAGCGCAGCAGGCCCACGCCGCCGAGAATGCCGACCAGCCCGCCGCCGAGCAGCAGGAACCAGCTGAGCACGTCGACGACGATCATGGTTCTTCCCCTTCCCGGCCGATCTCTTCGGGGCGCTGAAGGCGGACGAGCTTGAGCACCGCGATAATTGCGATGAAATTGATCAGGGCGTAGACCAGCGCAATGTCGATGAACAGGTCGTGGCCCATCACGAAGCTGATGAGCGCGACCAGGAGCACGGTCTTGGTGCCGAAGACGTTCACGGCCACGATGCGGTCCCAGACGGTGGGGCCGAGCAGGGCGCGGGCCAGGGCCAGGGCCATCGTGGCCAGCATGGTCAATGCTGCCAGGGTGTAGATCACTTGGATTGGTCCTCCAGCCAGCAGACACGGTCGCCCATCTCGCCCGACAGCACGCCTTCGGCGCCTGCCCGGGTCAGGGCGTGAACCACGATTTCATTACCTTCGAGCCGCAGGCTGACGGTGCCGGGTGTGAGCGTGATCGAATTGGCGTAAGTCACCCGCGTGAGTTCGCGCGATTGCTTCGCCGGCACCCTCAGCACCCGCTGGTGGATGTGGCCGCGCGGATTGAAGACCGCCCTGGCCACGTCGAGATTCGCGACGACGATCTGCCACACCAGCCAGGCCCAGTAGACAGGCAGGCGCCACGAGAACAGGCCCGGGTTGTGTTCGACGCCGATGACGTCCATGCGCCAGGACAGCCAGGCCGCCAGCGCGACGGAGGCGACGCCGAGCGCGAGGATGACGGGCTTGAACAGGCCCGACAGTCCCAGCCAGAGTGCGGCCATCACCAGGGCCAGTGAGATCACGTAACGCATAAGACCGCGAATATTACCAAAACCGTGTGCACGCGGGCCATGTTCCGGACGCCCGGTTCGGTCCGAAACCTACAGGTAAGGGCTGAAAAGCCAGCAGGCGGCATCCCTCAGCCGCGCCGGGAGCGATCGGCCGTCGACCTCGTCGAGGCGCAACTCCCTGCCGGCCGCGGCAGCCGCGTCGATCCGTTCGGACAGGCTGCCGGCGAGCGTCGCGTCGTAGGCCTCGACCTGCAGTTCGAAGTTCAGCCTCAGGCTGCGCGGGTCCCAGTTGGCCGAACCCACCAGGCTGTAGAAATCGTCGACGACGAAGAGTTTGCCGTGGTTGAACGGCGCCGGCTGCAGGCTCACACGCACACCGCGGAAGAGCATTTCCCACAGCATGTTGCGCGTCGCCCAGTCCACGAAGCGAAGATTGCTCTTTTCGGGAAGCACGATGTGAACGTCGATACCGCGCACCGCCGCCGCCTGCAGGGCGCCGATGAGCTCGCGCGGCGGCAGGAAATAGGGCGTCATGATCCGGATCGAGTGCCGGGCGCTGGCGATCGCCGCCGACAGCAGCATCGTCATGCGATCGAGGTCCTCGTCGGGACCGTCGGTGAGGGTCCGGCAGATCACCTCGTCGTGGCCGGTCTCGACGGTCGGGCGATAGCGCACGATCTCGCTGGTGGCGAACTCCCAGGTGCGGTAGAACTCCAGCGCGAGCTGCCCCACCACGGGCCCCCTGAGCCGAAAGTGCACATCGGCCGTCGGCCTGGCCTTGCCGGACTTTTCGACGCAGTGTCGGTCGCTGATGTTCATGCCGCCGGTGAAACCGATCCGGTCGTCGACGACCAGGATCTTGTGGTGGTTGCGCAGGTTGATCGACATCGAGGGCGGCAGCAGGCCCGGCGGCAGGAAGCGCGCCGTGCGCACGCCGGCCTTGCGCAGACGGTGGCCGGCGCGCGGCCGCGAATACCATTCGCCGACGCCGTCGATGAGCACGCGCACGTCCACGCCGCGCGCAACCGCCGCGGCGAGGGCACGGCAGAAGGCCTGTCCCGTCTCGTCCTGATCGAGGATGTAGGTGGTCAGGCAGATATGGTCGCGGGCGGCTTCGATGGCCTCGAGCATGGCCGGGTAGGCCTGTTCGCCGTTGTACAACGGCTCCACGCGGTTGCCGCCCACCAGGGCGTGCCGGCTCAGCGCCCGGCCGCTGCGGGCCAGTTCGGTGAAAGCCTCGGGCAAGTCCTCCGGCAGGGGGTGGAGGCGGCTGACCGCCTGCCCCCGCTCTCCCGATCGCAGGGGAGGCATGGCGAAACGCTGGGCCCGGTTGCGCGTGCGATTGACGCCGAAGAACAGGTACAGCACCGGCCCGGCCACCGGCGCGACCACGCACACGGCGATCCACCCGAACGCCCCGCGCGGCTCCCGCTTGTAGAGCAGGGCATGAATCGCCGTGGCCGGTGCGAGCACCGCATGGAACAGCAGCAGGATGAAAGTCTCCGGGCTCAGTTCGCTGACCTTTTCCGAGGGCCTGCCGCCATGATACGTGTCGATCGGGACTTCGCGCATGGGTCGGCTCGTTGCGGCATCTGGTATAAGAGCAGGCTCCAACCATTCCCGGCCCCGTGGGCCAATGTCAGGAAACCGAGTTGATGATCAACAGTTCCGAGCCCGCCGTGGGGCGCCACCGAAGCACCTGGCGATGAGCGCGATCGGTCAGGGTGGCGGGGGTCGACTGCTGGAGGTGGTGGCGCGTGCCCAGGGGCTCGCAGAGTCGGACCGGAAAGCCCTGTTCGAACGGGAACTGGCGTCCGATTCGGGCTTGATTGCACAGGCCGAGCACCTGGCGCGGCTGGTCGACGAGGCGACCTGCGTTCCTGATCCGTTGCCCCGGGGTGTGTCGACCCACGGGCTCGCGCGTATCCCGGGTTTCGAATTGATCGAACTGATCGGCCAGGGCGGCATGGGCTCTGTTTACCGCGCCCGTCAGCTCTGTCCAGATCGGGAAGTGGCCGTCAAGCTCCTTCGTGCCGACATGATTTCGCCTGAAGCCCTCGACCGCATGGAGCGTGAGGGCCGGATTCTGGCGCGCCTCAGTCATTCTGGCATCGCGCGGGTCCTGGCCGCCGGCCGAACCCGGGTCGAAGATGGGCCCGAGCTGTCGTGGCTGGCCATGGAGCTCATCGAAGGGCGGCGCCTGGACGCCTACATCGAGGAACGGCGCCCGGGCGAGCGTGAATTGCTCCGATTGTTCGAGCAGATCTGCGAGGCCGTCCAGTATGCGCACCAGCAGGGCGTCATTCACCGCGACCTCAAGCCCGGCAACATCCTGGTGGACGACCAGGGGCGGCCCCATGTACTCGATTTCGGCGTCGCCCGTTTTCTCGAGGTTGATCCCGCTCAGGCTTCGACGGTCCTCACGCCGGGTCAGGTCGTCGGCACCCTGGGTTACATGGCGCCGGAGCAAGTCGATGGTCGAGCGGACACCCGCAGCGACGTCTACGCGCTCGGGGTGATGCTCTACCAGGCCCTGTGCGGCCAATTGCCGCTGAGGCTCGAGGGTTTAAGCCTGGTCGATGCGCTGGGGCGGATCGCGCGTGCCCGACCGGAAGCCTTGCGGAGCCAGCGGCCCGGTCTGGCGCCCGAGCTCGAGACCCTCGTGATGCAGGCGCTTTCCGCCGACCCCGCCGATCGCTACCCTTCGGCTTCGCAACTGCTGGAGGATATCCGGCGCTATCTCGATCATCGGCCCTTGCTGGCGCGTGCGCCGGGTCGTTGGCGCAGCGGCCTGCTGTTCGTTCGGCGCCATCGATTCGGTGTGGCTTCGGCCCTGATCCTGATGTTGGCGATCGGCGTCGGCGCAGTCGTCTCCGCCCATTTCGCGTGGCGAGAGGCGCAGGCCAGAAAGCAGACGGAGATGCGGGCCGAGCAGCTCGCGGCGGTCAATCGATTCATCCAGGAGATGCTGCTCGCGGCCGACCCGGAGAGGACCCTGGGCGAGTCGGTCACGGTAGTCGATACCCTCAGCGAGGCGGCGCGACTCGTGCCTCTCGACCGGGATCTGTCTCCGGCGGCACGCTCGGAACTGCAGCGCACGATCGGCTCGGTTCTGCTCAACCTTGGTCGAACTGCCGAAGGGAGGGTTCAACTGGAGCGAGCCTGGGAGGCGGTTCGTGACCGTGACGATATCGCCGAGGAGGATCGGCAGCGAACGCGCATGGAGCTGGCCCGGGCCGACCTCGAGTCGGGTCGAATCGACCAGGCCCTGGCCGTGCTGGAGGCGATCGATCGGGATACGGCCGACTGGCCGTCTTCCCAGTTGCTGCGCTACGAGCTGGCCAATCTGATCGGCCGCGCCCTGCTCGAAAGCGGCCGAGTCGACGAGGCGGCCGTGCTCGTCGATGATCGTCTCGTTCAGGCCAGCCGCGCATTGGGTGAAGAGCACTTGCTGACCCTGGTGCTGCGCAACCTGTCGGCGGTGATCGCCGGCCGTCAGGGCGAGCCGCTACGCGAAGTGGCGATCCAGAGGGATGTGCTTTCCTTGCGCCGTGAGCGCTTTGGCGAGGAGCATCCGCAGACGCTGGCGGCAATGAACAACCTGGCTCATGCCCTCAGTGGAGCCGGACAGTCCGAGGAGGCCGAGCGGTATGCGCGCGAGGCGCTCCAGGGGCGCGAGCGGGTCCTCGGAGAATTCCACCCCTCGACGGTGGTCAGCAGAAACAACCTGTCGGCGCTCTACATTCAGCGCGGTGCCATCGACGATGCGGAGCCTCTGGTCCGGAGCGTCGTGGCCTGGAACGCCGAGCACCTCGGGCCGCTGCATCCGAATACGCTGACTTCGCGGAATATCCTGGCCTACCTGCTCGAGGAGCAGGGCAGTCTGGCCGAAGCCGAATCCCTCTACCGCGAGATCCTCACTGCCGTCGACCGCGGCGGAGACGACGGGTTGCGCAGCCAGATGCTGGCGGTTGGAAACAACCTGGCCATGCTGCTGCTGTCTCGCGGTGACGCGGCTGCTGCGGTCGGCGAGTTCGAGCGACTCATGCGCGAGGCCGCGCGTCTGCTTGGTGACGGTCACCCCAATTTTGCCGTGTTCCAGGCCAATCACGGTTGGGCGCTTCATCAACTCGGGCGCAGCGAGGAGGCTGTGCAGCTTCTCGAGGCCAGTCTCCGGCAGCTGCGCCCGGCGCTGGGTGAGACGCATCCGAGGGTGGCCATGACCGAAGAGCGGCTGTCGCAGGCGCGCGGCCGGTAGAAAAAACCGGGGCGCGAACGCCCCGGCAAGGTTCCATCCGACTGGACCAGCAACCGATGGATGGAATTTGGAGAGTGGCTGGATCAGTACCTTGAAGGCTGTTCCGAACAGGTGGTCTGGCCGATGTGATAGAGGCGTTCCATCTGGATCTGACCGTTGCCGTAGGCCGGGTCCTCGGCGCTGTAGGACAGGGTCAGCAGGTCGCAACCCTGATAGTCGATCTGCAGCTCGCCCCAGTACTCGTCGACGACGGACTCCGGGTCGAAGTCGGGGCCGAAGTCGGCGCCCGAAAGATGGCGCAGGTTGTCGATGACGATGCGTTCGCCTTCGATGGATCCAAGCCCGAGCAGCCACATCTGGCGGCCATCGGCATCATAGGTGGGCCAGTAGACCACCGGGGTTCGGGCGCCGTCGATATCCGTGACGTGCACCTGCAGGCCTTCCCCGGAGCGCTGGCGATTGTAGAACCCGCCCGAGAAGCCGTTGAGGATCGTGCCAGCGGTTTCCCCGCAATCGAGCCCGGCAATATTCGATAGCCGCACCAGCTCGAACTGACCCGATCCCTGGCCGAGCTCGCTGTCGTAGCTCACCGTGCCCCGGTCGCAGTCTTCGAAGTCGATCACGATGCTTCCCCAGCTCGTTGCCGTGACCGCGGCCCGATCGAATGCCGGGCCGAATCGACCGCCCTCGGTCACGTAGACCTGGTCGAGAATGATGCTGGCGTCGACGGTTTCGCCCAGGGCGGTCAACCACATCGGCTCGCCGTTGTCGTAGGTGAACCAGAACATCAGAGCGCGTCCGTCCGGCAGCGTGTCGATCATGAAGCCTTCACCGCTTCGCTCGGGATTGAAGAACAGGCCGCTGTGTCCGGTCGACACTTCGAACGGCGTTCCGGTCGGGGGCGGGGTGGGTCCACCCTCGCGCTGGAAGTGATACAGGGCGGCACGACCGCCGGCGGGCGTGGCCACCGCCTTGACGAGCAGGTCGGTGCCATTGCTCGACACATAGGTGCCGAACAGGTCGCTCTTGTCGCTATCGACCGGAGCCTGCAAGGTCTGGATCAGTCGGTATTCCCCGCCTTCGCGCCGGTAGACGAAGACGGCTCCGGCGGCGGGTTCGCTCTGCCTGCGACCGTTCTCCGCGCCGACGAACAGCAGATCGCCGGAGAAGCGGGCGACTACGCCGTAGAGATCGTTTGCGGCCCGATCGGGCGGTGTCAGTTTACCGGCGGGCTGCCAGCTGCCGCCTTCTCGCCGATACAGGAACACCGCACCCTGCGCACCAATGTTGAGTGCGCCAACCGCCATCCAGTCGTCCTGGACGTCGACGAAGTATCCAAAATTGGCTTCGGGGCCGGCATCGAGGGTTTGCGCCAGCGTCAACTGCCCGCCCTGGCGATCATAGACGTAGACGCGGCCGGCTCCGCCGTAGGTCTGGGTTTCGGGCGCGCCGACGATGAGCTGTTCGTCGCTCAGGGTGTAGCCCAGGCCGAAGAAATCCGTGTTCTCCGAGACGCGGCCGATTTCCTGCCAGCCGCCGCCGATTTCACCGAACAGCACGACACTGTCGCTTCGGGCGAAGTTGTAGCCGTAGGCGTTTTCAAATACATGCGATTGCACGGCCAGCACGCCGTCATTGAATTCGACCAGGCCGCCGAGGGCGCGATCGGCGCCGCCCTCGGACTCGGACAGTCTGGCGATCGGGCGCCAACCGGCGTTGATTCCGCCCGGGTTGTAGCCGGGATCACGCTCGAACAGGTGGACGGCCGAATCGCTGGCATCGCCCTGTCCGTCGAAGCGTAATCCGGTGAACGCCGGCACGGCCAGCAGGTCACCCTCCAGTGCAACGCTGGTGGCACCGAACATGTCGCCGGGGCTGCAGTCGGGCGCCTGGAGAATGCCGAGCAGCTCCCAGCGGCCATCGGCATTCTTCTCGTAGTGATAGAGCTCACCGCAGGCCGGGGCCGGATCGGGGTTGCCGAAGCCGTGCGGCCAGCTGGCAAACATCTCGTTGCCGAAGACTTCGACACCGATACCGAAGTCTTCAAGTTCCCCGCCCGACGGCGTCAGATCTTCCACGAATTCGAATTGAGCCCTCAGGCCGATCGGGGTGAGGGCCAGCAGTATGGTCAGCAAGCGAATGAACGCCATGGTGTTCTCCCTTTTTGATTGGTTGCTGTGGCAGGGAGAATCCTGCGCCGAAGCCTTCGGGGGCGGTACCCCCCGATCGGGGGGGATCAGCGCAGCAGGCCGAACTCGGCCGCCTTGAGCGCCGCTTCCGCGCGGGAGCTGATGCCGAGCTTGCGGTAAATGTCCTTGACGTAGCCCGCCGCGGTGTTGCGGGTGATGCCGAGCAGCCGACCCACTTCCGTGCTCGAGTAGCCCTTGCCGATGAGTCGGAGTACCTCGGTTTCGCGTTCGCTCAGCGGCGCTTCGGGCTGATCCTCATGCTGGAAGTAGGCCATCAGCCGGCGTGCCACATCGGGAGAAAGCGGCGGTTGACCGTCGGCGATCTCGGTCAGTAGCCGGGCCAGCTCGGCCCGCCCCTGGTCCTTGGTGAAGTAACCGTCTGCTCCGGCGCGCAGGGCGGGAAAGATGTGGGTGTCATCGGCGAATGTGCTGGCGACGATGCACAGGGTCGCCGGATGTCGGGACTTGATCCAGGCGATCAGGCGAGTGCCGTCGCCGTCGGGCAGGCCCAGGTCGATCAGTGCCATGCCCGGCCACTGGCGGTCGAGGGCGTCTCTGGCGCCGGCACAGTCGGCAGCCATATCGATCTGGGAGGTCGGGAAGGCAAGATGCACGCTTTCGGCAAGCCACTCGCGGGCAGCCGGCAGGTCTTCGATGATCAGCACGCGTTTCACGGGGCCGGATTTCGGGGCAGGTCGAGGGAGGCCTGGATCTCCTTGCCGTCCAGGCGCCAAGCGACGCTGCCGCCAAGTTGTCGGCAGCGTTTGCGAATATTGGCCATTCCACGTCCCGGCCGCCACGCCTGCGGATCGCTGACCTCGCCGTCGTGCTTGAGCTCGAGCCCTAGCCGGCTGGAAGTCATGCGCCAGTCGAAGTCGATGCGGCTCGGCCGAGCGTGTTTCAGCGCATTGGTTGTCAGTTCGCGCAAGCAGCGTGAGAGCAGGCTGGCCGTGCGCCCGCTCCAGAGAATCGAGGAGTCCGCGCCGGGATCCGACCACTTGAAGCTCGCGCCGGAGCCCTGGGCCCGCTGCGCGGCCTCGGATCGCATCTGGGCCAGCAGGGCATCGAGCGGCAGTTCGGCCCGCGCGGGGCGGGAGACCACGTCGCGCAGGTCGACCAGCATGGCCCGGGCCTCGTCGGCCATTGCGGCGTCGGGCGCCTGGTAGATCAGATTCAGCAGGCGCGCGCCCAGGTCGTCGTGCAGGTCCTGGTAGATCTGCTCGCGCTGCTGCCACAGGCTGCGCTCGTGCTCGAGTCGTGCAAAGGCGAGTGAGGCCGTCTGGATGAGCGCCTGGCAGAAGCGGGCGGCGTCCGGTTGGGGTGGTGCCTCTTCGTGGCGCGCATCGAGGTACAAAAGCATCTCACCACTGTGCTGCGCAATCGTGGCGACCAGGGCGGCGGTAATCCTTTTTGCGATGACGCTTTCGCTGGCCTGCGCTTGCCCGATGTGGTCGAGACAGGCGACCCGATCAGCGCGTGCGCTGGCCAGCAGTCGCCGGCTGACTTCAGCGGTATCGGAGCCCTCGGGCAGGCTGGCGAGCGCGTGCAGCGTGCCTTCGGATCGCTCCAGTAGCCAGGCTCGCCTGAATCCGGTGCCCGCGCAGGCGGTCTTGAGCAGGCATGCGGCAATCTCTTGCGGGCGGTCGAGGGTATTGATGCGGCTGCAGAATGACAGCAGCAGTTCCAGGCGGGGCAGGGCCAGACTGGTCTGCAGTGACGCCACGGTGATTTCTTCGTCGTGCCGCGCCGAATTGGCCTCGTCGGCCAGCGCGAACTGCCAGGAGCCGATGGTGATCAGGTCGCCTGCCGCCAGCCGCGCACGGCCAACGCGCTCCCCGTTGACGAGGGTGCCGAGCGGGCCGCCCAGGTCCTCGAGCAGGGCCTCGGGTCCGAGCTCGAGGCGAACGTGTCGACGCGAGATGGTCGGCTCCGGCAGGATCACGTCGGCCTCGAGCCCGCGGCCGATCGTGAGGGAAACAAGCTGTGGGATGTCTACCCGCGGTCCGGCGACCTGTATCAGTTGCCAGGCAGGCTTGAGTTGTCTCATCGCGCTTTGTGTCGCACTCCGCGTTTCGGCGATTCTTGCACATTCGGAGTCCGGGAGCGACTAACTACGACTCGAGGTTTTAGGTGTCCCTCGCGCCGCCTGTTGCCTCCCTGTCGATGGTGCCACGAGATGGAGGCGCCCGGGTCGAGCCCGGGGCGACGAGCAATCCTGTTGTCCGGAACCCGGAAACCGGAACCCGGAACCCGGAACCCGGAACCCGGAACCCGGAACCCGGAACCCGGAACCCGGAAC
>NZ_QUZK01000017.1 GCF_003410055.1 Wenzhouxiangella sediminis
AACCACGCTCACCGAAGCCGAAACGGAGCCTCCCGCAAAGACCGCGTCGCGCCCGCGCAGACTCTTTCAGAGGGTCCCTGGGCCCAGGACGAAGAAAGCGATGAGTTAGAAAACGACCACCAGGACGGAAGGCAGCAGTCGGGTGAAGCCCTCGGCACTCTTGAGAAAGGACGTGCCGACGACTTCGGCGACGATGGCGATCGCGAGATAGAGCCAGTGGGGCATCGGCAGCCTCCTTTCGGTCTGCGTCCGGGTCTCACCCATCCTGCCACCGGAACAGCTCGCTCAAGGCGGTCTGTTCGAGCAGGTAGGCATTGTCCTGTCGCCGCGCCTCGTGCGCAACGGCGGCCAGCAGGGCGAAGGGATCGTCGCCGATGGCCGTGCGATGGCGTTCGGCGCGGTCGGATACGTGCCCCCACATGTGCTCGACGGCGTTGCGCAGGCCGCCCGCGCTCGGCGGCCGGGCGAGCAGCTCGTCGAGTTTCGAAGCCAATTCCGCGCTTGCGATTTCGGCCCGGGCCACCGCCGGTCCGATCGCGCGGTAGGCGCGCTCGTCACGCGCCAGCACGGAATACTTGTGCCGCTGCCAGAGTCGCTGCGCGGTCTCGGCCGTCACCACATGCGCTTGAGCACGTCGGGCTGGTCGGGGCGGCGCCGGTGCCAGGCGGCCATGAACACATGGCCGATGATCAGCACCAGAAGCGTCCAGCCCAGCCAGCTGTGCAGCAGGTTCGCCGGCGCCATCATCCACTCGATCTTCTCGCCCTCGAAGCCGGGGAACAGCGGGAGCCCCAGCGGCTCCCAGGAACGGCCGGAGCCATACTGCCGCAGCAGCGCCAGCGCGGGAATCACGGTCACCAGCGCGTACAGCACCACATGGCCGGCCGTGGCCAGCCGATTGACCGAGGGCGGCCGAGCGCGCAGGTGCGCCAGGGCCCAGATCGCGCGCAGGATGATCAGCACGAACAGCAGCAGCCCGACCGGCTTGTGCGTGGGCCAGAAGAAAGCCTCGATCGCGGTGTCGTCGAAGAGCAGGTGCGATCCTGCCGAGAGGAACTGCCACCCCAACAGCAGCGCCATGCCCCAGTGCAGCAGACGGCTGATGGTGCCATAGGTTTCCCGGTTGTCGCCGATCATGCGTCTCCCTCTTGTTTCTCGGAATTGTAGATGACCGGCATCCGGTATCGCCATTCATCCCAGGCCGCATCGTCGGTCGCCAGTCGCGCCATGAAGTGCGCCACGTTCACCCGCCGGGTTTCGCCGGCATTGAACAGGGCGCTGCGCGTCGGCGAGGGGTGCAGTTCGTAGTCGCTGACCTCGTCGCCTTCCTGCAGCGTGTCGGGCCGAACCACGCTCCACTCGACGGCCGCGTCCTCGCGCCCGACGGTCGATCGCAGGTACTCGGCCGCCTGTTCGTTGTCGGCGTGGGGCGGCAGAAGAAAGCGCAGCAACAACAGCACGAATCGCTGGGCAATGGAAACGCGCTCGTCGAGATCGGCGTTGCGCACGCCGGCCGAACACATCAGCACCACGCGAACCGGGCGCTCGGGCCGGGTGTCGGCCAGCGCCGAGTGGACGCGCGCAACGGAATCGGTGACCAGGCGCCGCGGCGGGCCGAACATCCCGCGCAGGCTCAGGTTGTGACCCAGGCAGGAGGCGACGGCATCGCAGCCGGCCAACGCCTGGGCCAGGGCCGCTTCGCCCAGTTCGAGCGCGCTGCCCTCGATCACCTGCAGTTGCGGGTGGCCGCGCAGTTCCGCCGGCAGGCGCGAACTCGAGCGCACGATGGCGCGAACCCGATGCCCGCGGGCGAGCAGCTCGGCGACCAGGCGCCGGCCCGTTGCGCCGGTGGCACCGAGCACCAGGATGGTCTTGGCACTCACCGCAGCGGCTTCTCTTCCATCAGGCCGATCAGGTTCCCGTCAGGGTCGCGCAGGAATCCCGTCCACAGCGCATGGTCGGGCATCTCGGCGGCCAGCTGCGGCGCGCGCTCGTCGGCGGCACCGCGCTCTACCAGGCGCCGGTGAACCGTCTCGATGTCGGCGACGCGGAAATAAAGGATCGAATTCGCCCCGATCTGGCCCGCGCCCTGCGGCGTCGACAGCATCAGGCGGACGCCGTCGGCTTCGAGAAAAGCCAGTTGCGGACCGGCACTGAACAGGAGCTTCAAGCCCAGGACGTCGCGGTAGAAGGCCAGGGCCTTTTCGACATCGGAGACCGTCATGGCGATCTGGGCAATCGAAGACAGGCGGACGCTGCCGGCTTCGGCACTCATGGCGGGTTCCCCCTGGCATTCCAGGTCGATTGGAAGAGTCCCTAATCTATCCGCGGACGGGGCTTCGGGCAAGGCGAAGGGCGGTCCCTTAATTGAATCGTCACCCGACTTGCCCTATTTTTGAGGCTGGAAGATTAGACTTTGGCGAATTGAACGGGACCGATCCCATGACCGCGTTCATCATGGCCGCAAAGCGCGGGCTCAACGACCTCCAGGACTGGGGCAGGCAATCGCTGTCGTGGCGCATCCTGATTCCCGGCTGCCTGCTCGGCCTGGGCCTGCTGTTTCCCGAGGCCGGCCAGATCATGGTGGCGACCATCAGCGAGGCCTACCTGCAGGTCAGCGTGTTCGTGGCCTTCACCCTGGCGCTGATCTACGGCGCCGAGCGCCTGTTCAATTTCGACATGGCCGCGTACCTGACCGGTCATCCGCGCGCGCAGGTTCCCATCGCCGCCTTCCTCGGCGCACTGCCCGGCTGCGGCGGCGCCATCGTGGTGGTCACCCAGTACGTCAACGGTCACGTGGGCTTCGGCGCGCTGATCGCGGTGCTCACCGCCACCATGGGCGACGCGGCCTTCCTGCTGCTGGCCCGCGAGCCGATGACCGGGCTGATGGTCTTCGGCCTGGGCATGGTCGTGGGCAGCCTCAGCGGCTACGTGCTGGAGGCCATCCACGGCCGCGAGTTCATGCGCCAGCAGTCGCTGACCTCCCCCGAGGAGGCCAAGCGCCGCGCGGAAGCCGGCCGCCACCGGCCCGCCTCGGTCAAGGCCCTGCATCCCATCTGGGTAGCGCTGATGCTGCCGGGCGTCGTCTTCGCCGTGCCCATCGCCATGCAGGTCGATCCCAACACCTGGTTCGGTGGCCTGTCCGTCTACCAGCCCGTCACCCTGCTGGGCTTCGCCGGCGGCGTACTGGCGCTGATGATGTGGGCCGCGCACCTGTCTTCCGACCCCGGCCACCAGTACACGGCGGCCAACCCCAACGACCTCGCCGAACCGCAGCCCACGCCGACCTCGCGCGTGATCAACGACACCAATTTCGTCACGGTGTGGGTGATCGCCGCTTTCCTGCTCTTCGAGCTGGGCGTGCATTTCACCGGCGCCGATCTCAATTCCTGGTTCGCGGTCTGGGCGCCGTTGACGCCCCTGATCGCCGCGCTGGTCGGCTTCCTGCCCGGCTGCGGCCCGCAGATCATCGTCACCACGCTGTATCTCACCGGCGCCATTCCGATGGCGGCGCTGTTCGCCAACGCCATCAGCAACGACGGCGACGCCCTGTTCCCGGCCATCGCCCTGGCGCCCAGGGCGGCCATCGTGGCCACGCTCTACACCGGCATTCCGGCCCTGATCGTCGGCTACGCCGCCTACTTCATGATGGGTTAGGCCGCGCAGCCTCGAAGGTTCACGCCACGACCCCGAACAGCCGGCCCACGCCGGCGGTCACCGCCATCGCCAGGGTGCCCCAGAACGCGACCCGGGCCGCGCCCTTGAGTTTGGAGGCGCCGCCCGTTCTCGCGGCAATGGCTCCGAGGGCGGCCAGCAGCGGCAGGCAGGAACCGGCCACCGCCGGAATCACCATACCGAGCGGCACGAACCACGCCACGGCCAGCGGCAGGCCGGCACCGACCGAGAACGTGGCCGCCGAGGACAGCGCGGCCAGGGTCGGACGGGCGCTGGTCGTCTCCGAGATCCCGATCTCATCGCGCGCGTGCGCGCCCAGGGCGTCCTTGTCCATGAGCTGGCGGGCCACTTCGTGGGCCAGTTCGTCGTCGAGCCCCCGGTCGCGATAGATATCGGCCAGTTCCTTCAGTTCATCCTGGGGGTTGTCCCGCAGGGAACGCCGCTCGATCTCCAGGTCGGCCCGCTCGGTGTCGGCCTGCGAGCTGACCGAAACGTACTCGGCGGCGGCCATCGACATCGCCCCGGCCATCAGCCCGGCGACACCCGCCAGAAGGATGTTTTCGTGCGTGGTGCTCGCCGCGGCCACCCCGATGATCAGGCTGGAAGTCGAAACGATGCCGTCATTGGCGCCCATGACGGCCGCGCGCAGCCACACGGTTCGATGAACGCGATGGGGTTCGTGAATGGACATCGGTGCCTCCGGCGCTTGATCCGTCTTTTCGATTCGAAAAGCTTAGCGCAGAATCGGCGCGGAGGTCTGCGGTCAGCCCGCGCGCTCGTCGTCTAGCCAAACCGGCGATGGCATGTCCCCGGGACGGCGGGCTCCTGGACGGGGCCGGCTCTACACCCAGACGTCGTTTTCGGCCCGCAATTCGCCGTCGGCGTCGCCCGTGTTGACTACGCCGCGTGGTTCGACGAGCAACACATGGCACTCCTCCTCGGCAAAGGGCCGGTGCTCGACGCCCCGCGGCACGACGTACATCTCGCCCGCTCGCAGCTCGACCAAGCCGTCGCGCAACTCGATGCCCATTCGCCCGGCCAGCACGAGGAAGACCTCGTCGGTGTCGTCGTGGCTGTGCCAGACGAAGCGGCCCTCGAACTTGGCCAGCTTGAACTGGTAGTCGTTCATCTCCGCGACCACGCGCGGCGACCAGTGTTCGGAAAAGCACGCCAGCTTTTCACGCAGGTTGATGGCGTCCGGCATCAGTCTTGCTCTCATGGATCTTCCGTCATTCTAGGCGACAGGCGGAACAAGAGGGCCGAGCCCAGCCAGAACGGCATGAAGAAACCGTTGACCGCAACCAGTTCCAACGCGGAGGTCTCGGGCTGGCCCAGACCCACGACGATGGCAACGACAGTCAGCAGGACCTGGGCACTCGCCGTAGCCAGCATGGCCCGCACCATGGCCACAGGCTGGAAGTTTCCCAGCGCAGCGGTCAACAGGCCCATGAGCAGGACGAATCCGTAGAGCAAGTTCGCGTCGTTTGCCGATGGACCGATGATACCCACCGCCGCGTTGATCCACACCATCAAAAGGGCGCCGGCCAGGGCCAGCGCAAAGCCGAGTCGGCTCGCGGTATCCGGCGCAATCCGCAAGGCAAGCTCCAGCGCCAGGCCGGTCACCCCCAGGGCCAGGGCGGCGAGAACGAAGTCGCCAAGCGTCCAGCGCACTGCGTCGGTCAATTGCATGGCAACCACCGGCAGCAGTAGCAGGCCGGCGGCTGAACCCCAGCCGATCACGCGCCACGGTACTTTGGATCGACTAGCTGAAGTCTCGATTCCATCGTTCATGCACTCATCCTCGTCTTGGGTCGGGCCTGGCCCGGAGTGCAACGACAATAGGCGGCGAAGGAGGCCGCAAACGGGCCGAAAGGTGGCGGGATTGTGGCGAGGCTAGAGGAGGGCGGGATTGAGGCGCCAGACCGAGAAGTTGAGCACGGCGGCGAAGCTTACCCAAGCCAGATAGGGCAGGAGCAGGACCCCCGCCAGCGGGGCAACGAGCCAGAAGGCGACGAGCGTTGCGGCGATGGCCAGCCAGAGCACCAGCACTTCGACAAAAGCCACGCCACCCAGGTGCCAGGCGAAGAACAGCCAGCTCCATAGTCCGTTGAGCGCCAGCTGCGCAAGAAACAGGCCAAGGGCAAGGCCCTGCCAACCAAACCCACCTTCACGCCAGACCAGCCAGGCGGAAACGGCCATCATCGCGTACAGCGTCGTCCACACCGGCCCGAACAGCCAGCCCGGCGGCGCCCAGTCGGGCTGGGTGAGGCGCGCATAGAAATCGGACGCATTCAGCGAGGCCACAGCGCCCAGGGCCGAAACGGCAAAGCACAGCACCAGCCAGCCCAGCAGGCCGAGCAGTTGGCGCCTCAAAGCAAGTCGCGGTGCGTCTTCAATCATCCAATCAGGACCTCGTTTCCAGGCCCGACCATTCCGCATCGGAATGCGCACCGGCGCGAACTTCCTCGCGGAACTTGCCGGAATGGACCACCATGGTGAGAAAGCCCGCCAGGATCGTGAGCATGAAGAAGACAAAGGCGATCTGGGCCGGGGTGGGATCGGCGATCACCTCGTAGCGTATGGTCACCGAAAGCCGAACATCGCCCGCGAGGGCGAACAGAAGCGCCGCGGCGAAAACCAGATTGCCCAGCCAAACCAGGGCAATCAAGCCAATCCGCGCCCACGGTCGATAGTGCCACAGCCCCAGAGCCAACGGCAGGCTGACGATGAAAGAGGCGTCGAGCGCGAATCCCGGCATCACGAAATTGCTCAGGCTGTTCATCAGGCTCCATGCCGACGCCACGAACAGCAAGACCGCAAACGACCGCGATACGTCGACCTTCTGTCTGCGCAGGAAACCGTCCATCACCTACCCTCCTGATCAATCCAACAAAGGCCCCTTGACCACGAGTCGGACCCACAGGGTAGGCCGGCAAAACCGCGCGTTCAAGGGCGGTTGCATTATCCGGCCCGAGCCGCGAAGGAGTCGAAAAGCGCCCGCTGGGATTCCGTGAGAACACGATACGGCAATGGCATCGCCCCGCCAGAATCGAGCTCTATGAGGTAGGCCGTCGACAGTTCGTGCACTCTCGGGACCTGGTCCCAGCTGCGATACGCGCTTCCGCTTCTGGACCGGCGGGTCAGGCCGCTCTTGCTGAATGTGAACTCGCAAACGCCTACTTTGGACTTCTTCCACTTGAAGATCAGTGGAACAAGGATGAACATCATGGCTTTCTCGGTCACCGGCCAGTTCCAGGGCCAATACCGATTTCGATTCCCGTGCCTGCTCTCCAGGTACTGCGGCAGGAAGTCCCGCACAAACTGTTTGTATTCTTCCAACCCGTAATCAACCGTTACGGTAAAGCGCTCTCCTGAGTGTTCCATGTGCGGGCCTGCAGGCTTTCTCATGTTTGCATGTTTACATAGCGCTCGGATGCGGGGTCATCCACGGGGCGCGTTGCTGCCCTTTTCGTCCTCTCCGAGCAGTATTGCGGGGTGGTGCTTTCGTGCAACGAAAGTGGTTATCTGGAAGAAGACAAAGCCCCCGGCCGCGCCGCCGATCATGGCGCCGGCAATGCCCGATCCCAGGGACTGACCCAGGTAGGCGTCAATCGCGCCGAGGAGGGCGCACAGCAAGAGCGAGATCCAGGTCACGCCGTGGCGCAAAGTCTTGTGATACGCCCGTTGCCACCGTCTCCCCCGCTCACGCCGAGGAGCGTCCTCCAGTTCCGGAACACTTTTTAGAGTCCAATAGATCTGCATAGTCAACATCTCCCTTGAAGCTAAACCACCAGCCGGAAACAGACGCCGCATGTCCTGATCAGCGACGTAGAAAGTAACTTCGATGGCCTGGTGTGATTCTCCCGAACGATATAGCGCTATTTCAGAGAGACGGGAGTTCCGAAGGCGGGGCGATGCGAAGCGACCGGTTTGGATGGGCAATCACGCGGGAAAGCCGCCACGGGGGCCTTGGACGATCGGCACCAGCGCCTGTTGATTCGCAATGATGAGCGCTTCACTGCACAAGTGCCCACAGAACAGCAGCAACCATGGCAACGGCGAACGTGACCCGCATGGCTCGTGCGGCCCGTGGCCTTCTGAATAGCGGGCCGATGATCCCGCCGAAGCAGAGCCATGCGAAGTCAACTACTGCAGCAACGAGCAAGCAAATGAAAGCCGTCGTAGCGAAAGCAGCGGTCGGCTCTGGGAACGGTAGCAGGAACTGCGAGAACACTGCCAAGAAGGCTGCATAGGCTTTTGGATTCAGCAGGTTGAGGATAAAGCCGTCCATGAACCGCGGTGCGGCACGGCCGCCGTTTTCAGCCGCATCTACCACCGGGCCCGTGGCTATCTTTAGCGCCACATAGCATATGTATGCTGCGCCAAGGACCTGTACGAAGAGCCGGGCAGACGGATGAGCCTGAAATAGTGCCGCCAGCCCAACAGTGGCGCCAACAATAGCGACGGACAGCCCCGCAAGAATGCCGAGAAGGAACGGCAGGCCCCGCCGAATGCCGAAGGCCGCACTTGTTCCGGCGAGAGCGAGCGGCGCAGGGCCAGGCGAACCTAGCAAGAGAGCAGTCGCAGACACCAGAGCAATGATTGCTTCAATCATTCATGTCCTTTTATACGTGACCGCGTTCAAAACGGCCCAACGTCTGAGCTAAGCGGCGCAGCGTTAGCCGCATCCGGTGGAGGCCCGAAGGGCCGGAACGTACTGGAGCGATATGTTAGGTGTTGCCGCTATGACTAAACCCCACCGCGACTCTTGCACATTCTACAAAGCGTTGAAGCTCATCAGTAAGTTCCTCAGGCGCCTTGCCGGTTTCATCGTTTCTCAATGTGATCATGATGTTACTACCCATCGAGTCTGGGCGACGATCCCATGAGGCCTCAAGCTCGACTGAGTACTGAGAGCCTG
>NZ_QUZK01000031.1 GCF_003410055.1 Wenzhouxiangella sediminis
GATAAACTCCTGATTTACAGTACGTATCAATGGGCAGTTACACAAATCTCAGGACAGTCCCTGATACTCGCGCTGCGACGTTTGGGCCCGCACTGCGCAATCAGATCCTTACCAAAAAACTAAAACACCAAAGTACCAAAACACCAAAGTTCAAACGTCCAACCGCTTGCGCAGCTCGCTTTCCAGCGCATCGCAGGCTTCCCGATCCAGCGGCCCGCCGTCGGCCGTGGTAATGGTGAACATGTCCTCGACGCGCTGGCCGAAGGTGGCCACGCGGGCGTCGTGCAGTCGCAGGCCCCGGCTGACCAGGGCCTCGGCGATGGCCGACAGCAGGCCCGGGCGATCGGTGGCGGCGATTTCCAGATCGGTCACGCCGTCGCGGATCGACAGCATGATCTCTGAGCGTCCCATGAAGGGCTGAAGGCGCCGCGGCACGGGGCGCGGCGGCAGGGGGCGGACCTCGCGCGCGGCCAGTTGCTCGACCAGCGAGCGCTTGAGACGCACGGCGTCGGAATCATAGAGCGGCTGGCTGTGGGCGTCCATGACCTGGAATATGTCCCAGCTCTTCCCGTCGGCAGTCGTGACCACGCGCGCGGCCAGTACGTTGAGCTGCATACGGTCGAGCTCCCGCGCCACCACCGCGAACAGGCCCGCGAAGTCCTCGGCGTGGACGAAGATTTCGCTGATTCCCTTGTCCTCGAGGCGGCGATAGGCCACCAGCGGCAGCTCACCGCCGGACAGCACTTCGCCGGTCGTCCAGACCAGCTGCTCGGCGTCCAGCCGCAGGAAGGCGCGGTCGGGCAGATGCCGCCAGCAGTCCTCGACGACATCGTCCTCATGTCCGAGCGCGCGCAGCTCGACCATCGCTTCCTCGCGGGTCTCATCGAGACTGGCCTGGCGATCCACCGGATGTTCGAGGCCCCGCCCCAATGCGTCGGTCGCTGCCTTGTAGAGTTCCCACAGCAGGCTGTCCTTCCAGGAATTCCAAAGCCGGGGGCTGGTCGCGGCGATGTCGGCTACGGTCAGCACGAACAGATGATCGAGGTGGCGCTGGTCGCCGACCTTTTCGGCGAAGGCGCTGACGACTTCGGGGTCGGAAATGTCTTCGCGCTGGCTGGTGCGCGACATCAGCAGGTGCTGACGCACGAGCCATACGACCAGGTCCCGGTCGGCGGCGGCCATGTCGAGCCGGTCGACGAAGGCACGCGCGTCCTCGGCACCCAGTTCGGAGTGGTCTCCGCCGCGCCCCTTGGCGATGTCGTGGAAGAGCGCGGCCAGGTAGAGCACTTCCGGGCGCTCGATTCGCTTGAAGATCTCGATGGCGTGGGCGAATCGATCCGGGTGCTTGGCGTAGGCGAAGCGCCTGAGATTCCGGATCACGAACAGGGTGTGCTGATCCACGGTGTAGACGTGGAACAGGTCGAACTGCATGCGGCCGGTGATCTGCGCGAACTCCGGCAGCAGCGCAGCCAGCACGCCGTAGCGGTTCATGCGCGCCAGCTGGCTGTAGACCAGGCGTTCGCGCTTGAGCAGGGCCAGGAACATGTCCAGGATCCGCTGATCGCAGCGGTAGTCGGCGTCGATCAGGTAGAGGTGTTCGCGCACCAGGCGGATGCTCGTGGCGCGCACGCCGCGCACGTCCGGGTGGTCGGCCAGCACCAGGAACATGCGCATGATCAGTTCCGGGTACTGGACCAGTACGTGCGGATCCTTGAGCTCGAGATAGCCGTGGTGGATGCGGAAGAATTCGTCGATATCGGCCGAGGGCAGATGGCGGCGGCCGGCGAGCAACTCCTCGTCGAAACTCTGCAGCAGGCGCTCGTTGAGCCGCTCGAGCTGCATCACGTTGCGGTAATAGCCCTGCATGAAACGCTCGACCGGCTCGTTGCTCTCGCTGCAGTCGCCGAACCCGAACTGCTCGGCCAGGCGTCGCTGGTATTCGAACAGGAGTCGTTCCTCGGCGCGGCCGGCCGTCTCGTGCAGGGCCCAGCGCAGGCGCCAGAGGTGCTCGCGGCCGGCAACCAGATCCTCGTGTTCGCGCTCGCTCAGAAAACCGTGCTCGACCAGCCCGTGCAGTGTCGAGGTGCCGAAGTGCCGCCGCGTGACCCAGGCGATCATCTGCATGTCGCGCAGGCCGCCCGGCCCCTCCTTGAGGTTGGGCTCGAGGTTGTAGACGGTGTCCTCGAAATGCTCGTGGCGCTGGTCCTGCTCCTCGAGCTTGGCCGAGAAGAACTCGTCGGCCGGCCACAGCGTCGGCGCTTCGGTGCGTTCGCGCATCTGCTGGTAGAGCCGGCCGCCGCCGGCCATCAGCCGCGACTCCATCAGATTGGTCGCCACGCCGACATCGGCGCGCGCCTCGGCGACGCAGTCTTCGACGCTGCGCACGCTCTGCCCCGGGTGCAGGTCCGCGTCCCACAGCACCTGGATGAACTGCTCGAGCGCGGCAACGTCGGTGCTGTCATCGTCGGGCAGCAGGATCAACAGGTCGACGTCGGAGTGCGGATGCAGCTCGCCCCGGCCGAATCCGCCCACGGCACAGAGTTCCAGCCCCGCATCGGAAGGGGCGAGACGATCCCAGGCGGTCAGGACGAGCTGTTCGACGACCCAGGCGCGCCCCTGCACGAGATCGCGGATGGCCGTGCCGGCCTCGAACTGGCGGTGAAGTTCGGCGTCAGCCTGCTTTCGGGCCTCGCGCAACGCCCCGCTGAGGGCGTCGACCCGGTCGTCCAGTGTGGCCAGCGCCGCAAGGTCGAGGCAGTCGCGGGTAGCCGGAACTGCGCTCAGTCGCTCGATCACAGCGGATCGTCGGGCAACTGCGTCAGGACGTCGTAACCGTCGTCGGTCACCGCCAGCGTGTGTTCCCACTGGGCGGTCAGGCTGCGATCGCGGGTAATGACGGTCCACTCGTCCGGCAGCAGCTTGGTGTGGCGCTTGCCGAGGTTGATCATCGGCTCGATGGTGAAGGTCATGCCCGGTTCGAGCACCATGCCCTGTCCCGGCCGGCCGTAGTGCAGCACCTGGGGCGCCTCGTGGAAGCCGCGCCCGATGCCGTGGCCGCAATACTCGCGCACCACCGAACAGCGTTCGCCCTCGGCGTAGGTCTGGATGGCGTGGCCGATGTCGCCGAGTGTCGTGCCAGGCTTGACCACCTCGATGCCGCGGATCAGGGCCTCGTGAGCCACCTCGCAGATCCGGCGCGCCTTCACGGAGGGTTCGCCGGCGAAGAACATCTTGGAGGTGTCGCCGTGCCAGCCGTCCTTGATGACGGTCACGTCGATATTGAGGATGTCGCCGTCCTTGAGCTTCTTGTCGCCGGGAATGCCGTGACAGACCACGTGGTTGACCGAGGTGCAGATCGACTTCGGAAACCCCTTGTAGTCCAGCGGCGCCGGCACGGCGCCGAGCTCGTCGACGATGTATTCGTGGGCAATGCGGTCGAGTTCGCCGGTGGTCACGCCCGGCCGGACGTGCTCGCGCAGCAGGGCCAGCACGCTGGCGGCCTGCTGGCCGGCGACGCGCATGGCCTCGATTTCCTCAGGCTTCTTGATGTGAACTTGATGATTCATCGATGAAACTAATGCGAAACGGCGACAGTCTACCCGAAAGCCCTTTGCGTGGCGTCACCGGGCCGGATTTTCCAGGCGGCCCGGGCGTCGATTTATGCCTTTTGGCACGTGTGCCGCGGGGCCGGTCGGTGGCAGGATGGCGCCCAACGTGAATTCATGCTGGAAAACCTCGACCCGGGACGCTCGATAACCCATGAAAATATTCATCCGATACGTGCTGCCGCCGGCACTGATCTTCGGCTCGATCGCCGTCGTCATCTTCCTGTTCATGATCCGCCCCGAGCCGCCTGAGCGCGAGCCCGTGGAAACGGCCATGCTGGTCGACACCATCGCGGCCGAGCAGGCCGGCGATCACTTCGTGGTCGGAGCCCAGGGCACGGTCCAGCCGCGCACCCAGACCACGCTGGTGACCGAAGTCAGCGGCAAGGTCACCAGCATTTCCGACGCCTTCGTGGCCGGGGGATTCTTCCGGGCCGGTGAGGTGCTGGTCGAAATCGACCCCAGCGACTACGAAACCGCGCTGAAGCAGGCCGAGGCTGAACTGGCGGCCGCCCGCGCCCGTCTCTCGGACGAACGTTCCCGATCCGAGCAGGCCCGCCGCGACTGGGAACAGCTGCACGGCAGCGACGGACGCGAACCCTCCGACCTGGTACTGCGCATCCCGCAGCTCGAGCAGGCGCGCGCGTCCGTGCAGGCGGCCGAAGCGGCCGTCGCCCGGGCCGAACGCAATCTCGAGCGCACGCGGATTTCGCTGCCCTACGACGGCATGGTGCGCTCGCGCGCTGTCGACATCGGCCAGTACGTCGGCGCCGGCACGACCCTCGGCCGGACTTTTGCGGTGGATGTCGCAGAGGTTCGCCTGCCCCTGCCCGATCGCGACCTGGCCTTTGTCAATCTGCCGCGCCCGGGACGGGAAGACCAACCCTCCCCTCGGGTTCGTTTCTACGCAGACGTGGGCGGCGAGCGCGGCAGCTGGACCGGCGAGATCGTGCGCACTGAAGGTGTGGTCGAGGAAACCACTCGCCTGACCTACGCGGTGGCGCGCATCGAGGACCCCTACGGCCTGCTCGGCGCGGACCGCAACGTGCCCCTGCCCATGGGCACCTACGTGCAGGCCGAAATCCACGGCCGTTCGGCCGCCGGACTGATGGAGCTGCCGCGCGAGGCTCTGCGCGACGGCGACCGACTGTTCATCGCCGACGAGGACAATCGCCTCGAGATTCGCAACGTCGACGTGGTGCGTTCGACGGCGCAACGCGTCTACCTGTCGAACTCCATCGAACCGGGCGAGCGGGTGATCACCACGGCCATCACGACGCCGATTCCCGGCACGAAACTGAATGTTCGCCAACCCGGTTCGGATGAACCCGAACTGCGCATCCTCCCGGCCCAGGACGAAGCCGGCTCGGAAGACGGCCAATCGCAGGAAGTGGCCGCGCAGACGGAGGACTCGTAATGAACCCCGAACGCAACTGGTACGGCAACATCATTGCCTGGTTCGCCCACAACTCCGTGGCGGCCAACCTGCTGATGCTGTGCCTGCTTGCCGGCGGCGTGGTTACGGCATTCACGATCACCAAGGAAATCCAGCCGCAGATCGAGACCAATTACGTCACGGTCACGGTGCCCTACCGCGGCGGCACGCCACGCGACGTCGAGCAGGGCGTGCTGATCAAGATCGAAGAAGCCATCCAGGACATCGAGGGCATCGACGAGATCGTCGCCACCGGCCGCGAAGGCTCGGGCAGCGTCCAGGTCGAGGTCGATCAGGAATACGACGTGCTCGAGGTGCTCGACGAGATCAAGACCCGGGTGGACTCGATTTCCACCTTCCCGGCCGAGACCGAGAGACCGGTCTACCAGCGCAACACCTGGACGCAGGAAGTCATCTGGGTATCGGTTTTCGGCGAAGTCGACGAACGCACGCTCAAGGAAGCCGCACGCGACATCCGCGACGAAATCATCGCCCTGCCCTCGGTCTCGCGTGCCGAGATGGTCGGCACCCGCGCCTACGAGATCGGTATCGAGGTGCGCGAGGAAACCCTTCGAGCCTACGATCTGACCCTGGGCGAAGTGGCCCAGGCCATCCGCGCGTCCTCGCTCGACCTGCCCGGTGGCCGTATCGAGACCGCCGGCGGCGACGTGTTGGTGCGCACCGTCGGCCAGGCCTACATCGGCCGCGACTTCGAAGACATCATTGTGCGCAGTAACCCGGACGGCTCGAGGGTGCTTGTGCGCGACATCGCCAACATCGACGACGGCTTCGTCGAGCGCGCCCGCTACGCGCGGCACAACGGGCAGCCGGCCACGGCGATCCGTGTGCTGAGCGTTGGCGAGCAGAACGCCCTGGCGGTATCCGAGCAGGTGCGCGACTACATCGCCGAAAAACAGAAGGAGTTGCCGGCCGGCATCAGCGTCGACTGGTGGGCCGACATTTCCTACTACCTGCAGGGCCGCATGGAAATGATGGGCAAGAACCTGGTGGCCGGCGCCATCCTGGTCTTCCTGATCCTGACCCTCTTCCTGCGCCTGAAGTTGGCGTTCTGGGTCATGGTGGGTCTGCTGGTCGCGTTCCTCGGCGCGCTCTGGATGCTGCCGGCCTTCGGCGTGACCATCAACCTCATCAGCCTGTTCGGCTTCCTCGTCGTGCTGGGCATCGTCGTCGACGACGCCATCGTCATGGGCGAGTCGGCTTACACCGAGATACGCAATCACGGCCACTCGGTCGACAACGTGGTCAACGGCGTCTACAAGGTGGCCATCCCGGCCACATTCGGGGTACTCACCACCATTGCCGCCTTCCTGCCCATCCTGATGATTTCGGGCATCTCGGGGCAGTTCTTCGCCGCCATCGGCTGGGTCGTGGTGCTGTGCCTGTTCATGTCCCTGATCGAATCCAAGCTGATCCTGCCGGCCCACCTGGCGCACATGCGCGTCAAGAAGCACGAGCCGGATACCAGCAACCGCTTCATCCGCTTCCAGCGAAGCTTCTCCGACGGGCTCTACAAGTTCGTCGAACGCTTCTACCTGCCGTCGCTCGGGGTACTTTTGCGAAACCGCTACCTGGCCCTGGCCGCCTTCATTTCGGTCCTGATTCTTTCCCTGGGCCTGATCGTCAGCGGCCTGATGCGCGTCGTCTTCTTCCCCGACTTTGCCGGCGACTTCATGCAGGTCGACCTGGAAATGAACGAGGGCACCCCGGCCTACGTCACGCACGCCAACATCGACTACCTGGCCGAGAAGCTCGACGAGACCGAACAGGCGCTCAAGCAAGAACACGACCTTGAGCAGGACATCGTCCGCACGGTCTTCGCCTGGTCGGGCTCGGACACCTCCGGCGGCATGCTCGTGGAACTGGCCAAGCAGGAAGACAGCCCGGTCAACATCAACGAACTGCAGCGCGAGTGGCGCGAAGCCGTCGGGGAAATCCCGGGCGCACGCGGCCTGCGCATCGGCAATGCCGGGGGCGGCCCCGGCGGCGGTGGACCGGACATCTCGTTCCAGCTTGTCGGAAACGACCTCGGCCAGCTCGAGGCCGCCGCGGCAGCACTGGAGAGCCGCGTGCGGGGCTACGAAGGCACCTACGACATCCGCAACTCCTTCGAGGGCGGCCTCAAGGAACTGCAGCTCGACATCAAGCCCGAGGCCGAGGTGCTGGGCCTGAGCCAGCAGGACCTCGCGCGCCAGGTCCGTCAGGCCTTCTTCGGCGAGGAAGTCCAGCGCATCCAGCGCGGTCAGGACGACGTGCGCGTGATGGTGCGCTACCCGCGCGAGCAACGCACCTCCGAAGGCTACCTGGAAGCCATGCGCATCCGCACGCCGGACGGCTCAGAGGTGCCGTTCGGTGCCGTCGCCGACGTCCAGGTGGGCAACAGCCCTTCGGTCATCCGCCGCTACGACCGCCAGCGCTCGATCAGCGTGACCGCGCGCGTCGACAAGGAGGTGGCCGAGCCGGGCCGCATCACCGGCGAACTGCGCGAGCAGCACCTGCCCGAGATCCTCGCCGGCTACCCCAACGTCGATTACCGGGTGTCCGGGCAGACACGAAGCCAGCAGGAAGTCGCCAGCGATCTCCTGATGGGCACCGGCCTGGCCATCTTCCTGATCTATGCGCTGATCGCCATTCCGCTGCGTTCCTACCTGCAACCGCTGCTCATCATGTCGGTGATTCCCTTCGGCATGGTCGGCGCCGTCGTCGGCCACCTGATCCTGGGCATTCCGATCAGCATGCTCAGCTTCTTCGGCATCATTGCCCTGGCCGGCGTGGTGGTCAACGACAGTCTGATCCTGGTCGATTTCGTCAACCGTCACCGCCGGGCGGGCGAATCGCGCATCGACGCCGCCATCAAGGCCGCCCGGGCGCGTTTCCGCCCGATCATCCTGACTTCGGCCACGACCTTCCTGGGCCTGGCCCCGATCGTGTTCTTCGAGAAGAGCCTGCAGGCGCAGATCGTCGTGCCCATGGCGACCTCCCTGGCCTTCGGCATCCTCTTCGCCACGGTCATCACGCTGGGCCTGATCCCGATCCTCTACCTGATCGGCGACGACCTGGTCCATTTCGTGCAGCGAATCACCGGTCGCGAGCGCACCGGCATGGTGGCCTCGCAGGAAAGCTAGCGGCCGCAACCGACTCGGAGACCCGGGACGGCGGGAATGCGGATGTGCCCCCGCTCCGTCGTCCCGGGCCGAACCGGCCGCGTTCGCCGGGAAGGCCGGTTATCATGCAGACATTCCTCACCCCGGAGGCCTCCCGATGAACCCCACGCCAAGCGCCCGGGCGCGAGTCGCCCTCTTCCTGATCCTGGCCGCCACCCTGGGCGGCTGCCAGGCCGTCAAGTATCGAACGCTCGAGGCCTTCGGCGTCGAGAAGCGCGACATCCTCTCCGGCCGGGTCGAATCGGCCCGCGATGCGCAGGACGACGCCAAGCAGCAGTTCGCTTCCGCCCTGGAACAGTTCCGCGCCACGGTGAGCTTCGACGGCGGTGAACTCGAAGACCTCTACGACCGGCTCAGCGGCGCCTACGAACGCAGCGTCGACGATGCCGAGCGCGTGCGCGAGCGCATCGACGAGGTCCGCGACGTGGCCGAGGATCTCTTCAACGAATGGTCGGACGAGCTCGACGAATACGAGAGCGCCGACCTGCGCCGACGCTCGCGTGAACTGTTGCGCGAAACGCAGGGACGCTACGAACGCATGATCGCGGCCATGGAGCGAGCCGAAGCGACGATGGATCCGGTGCTTCAGTCCTTCGAGGACCAGGTGCTTTTCCTCAAGCACAATCTCAATGCGCGGGCCATCTCGGCCCTGCGCAGCGAACTCGAGGGTATAGAGAGCGACACGCAGGCCCTGATCGAGGCCATGAACGAGGCCATCGCCGAAGCCGACGCTTTCATCCAGACGCTGGAGTGACCACGGCGTTCGTCGCGAACCACGGTGAAGACCGGGCCTTCAAGCCCTGGTGCGGAAAAGCCAGTCGCCGATCGGATAGGTGATGTTGAAGTTCTTGTGTGCCATCAGGGCCGTGTCGTGATGGCGGTGATGCAGGCGCCGCAGGCGCTTGAGGAAGGGCAGTCGCAGGAACGGCGACTCGTCCGGCAGGTGGTAGGCCAGGTGCAGCAGCTCGTAGTTGAGGTAATAGCCCAGCGCCGTGGCCACGAACAGCCAGGCGACGTTCGACGTGGCCAGCCAGGCCAGCAGCAGCCCGGACGGCAGGGCGAAGACGCCGAAGAAGAACACCATCAGCACCGCCGGGAACAGCACCACGCGGCAGTCATGCCAGCCCTCGAGCGCCATGTGGCGGTCGGTGAAGAAACGGTGATGCTGGCCGGCATGGCGCTTGTAGATCAAGCCCAGGCCCGGCACCTGACGATGCATGACCCAGCGGTGGCCGACGTACTCGACCAGGTTGGCGTAGACGAAGGTCAGCGGCACGGCCAGCCACTCCAGCGCGGAGACGGCCTCGAGCCGCCAGGCGCACAGCGCGATACCGCCCAGGGTAAAGACCAGCACGAACCCGAAATGCGCCCGACCCGAGTAGTTCGGGCCGATGTTCTCCTGCCGGTAGGCGGCACGGTAATCGGCGTTGGTCGTCATGGGGGCAGATTGCCACTGCGGGAGAGTCGCTGCAAGCGGGTACCGGCGTGGTCGCGGCGGCGCAGCCGCCGGCCGACTGGTACATTCACGGTTGTTCGGGCACCATTGGCTCATGAATGCTGCAGATCTTTTCGTTCGCTGCCTCGAGGCCGAAGGCGTCGAGTACGTTTTCTCCGTGCCCGGTGAGGAGAACCTCGACCTGATCGAGGCCCTGCGCCAGTCCGATATCCGCCTGATTGTCACCCGCCACGAACAGGGCGCGGGTTTCATGGCGGCCTGTTACGGGCGGCTGACGGGCAAGCCGGGCGTCTGCCTTTCGACGCTGGGTCCCGGGGCCACCAACCTGGTCACGCCGGCGGCCTACGCCGAGCTCGGCGCCATGCCCCTGGTGCTGATCACCGGGCAGAAGCCGATCAAGACCTCCAAGCAGGGGCATTTCCAGATCATCGACGTGGTCGATCTCATGCGCCCGGTGACGCGCTTCACGCGCCAGATCGTCTCCGCCGCCACGGTGCCGGCGCGCGTGCGAGAGGCCTTTCGGCAGGCGGCCGAGGAACGGCCCGGCGCCACGCACCTGGAACTACCCGAGGACATCGCGCGGGAGGAAACCGACGAGGCGCCCATCCCCGCCAGCCAGACGCGCCGCCCCATCGCAGAGGATAAGGCCATCGCCCGGGCGGTGGCCGCCATCGAACAGGCCAGGCATCCCCTGCTGCTGGTTGGCGCCGGGGCGAATCGGAAGCTCACCGCGCGCATGCTGCGCCGTTTCGTCGAGAACACCGGAATCCCGTTCGTGACCACGCAGATGGGCAAGGGCGTGGTCGACGAGACGGGCGACTGCTGGATGGGCAACGCGGCCCTTTCCGACGGCGACTACTGCCACCGCATGATCGACCGATCCGACTGCATCATCAACGTCGGGCACGACGTCGTCGAGAAGCCGCCGTTCATCATGGAGGAAGGCCGGCGCACCGTCATCCACGTCAATTTCTTCAGCGCGGAAGTCGACCCGGTCTATTTCCCGCAGCTGGAAGTCACCGGCGACATCGCCAACGCCATCTGGCAGATCGGCGAACGCCTGCGCGTCCAGGATCACTGGGACTTTTCCTTCGGTCACAAGGTCCGAAGGGCTCTCGCCGTGGACCTCGATTCCGGCCGCGAGCTGGACGGCTGTCCGATTCATCCGCGCCGACTGGTCCACGAGGTTCGCCATGTCATGCCCGACGACGGCATCCTTGCCCTGGACAACGGGCTCTACAAGGTCTGGTTCGCGCGCAACTACCAGGCGCGCAAGCCCAACACCGTGCTGCTGGACAATGCCCTGGCGACCATGGGCGCGGGCCTGCCGGCTGCCATCGGCGCGCGCCTGGTCCATCCCGACCGCAAGATCATGGCCGTGTGCGGCGACGGGGGCTTCATGATGAATTCCCAGGAGCTCGAGACGGCGGTGCGACTCGGGCTCGACCTGGTCATCCTGATCCTGCGCGACGATGCCTACGGCATGATCAAGTGGAAACAGCAGGACATGGGCCTGACCGACTACGGCCTGGACTTCGGGAACCCGGACTTCGTGCGCTATGCCGAAAGCTATGGAGCGAACGGCTACCGGGTCGGGTCCGTGGGCCAGTTGTCCGCGTTGCTGTCAGATTGTCTCGGCCGTTCCGGCGTGCATCTCATCGACTGTCCGGTCGATTACGGCGACAGCCAGCAACAGCTTTTCGAAACGATCCCGGCAGCGAGCCGCGCCGTGGAATAGACCGCGGCCGGCGGAACCAGGCTTGGCTTGCCCGCAGGGCATCCGCATGTTGACACATGAAGGCTCGAATCACGGGAACATCCATGCGAATTCCGGAAAGTGGCAAGGTCGCCAGTTTCGACGTCGATGCGCAACGCACTTTCACGCCGATCTGCCCCGACGAACTTCCGGTGGCCGAAGGCGACACGATCGGTCCCGAGCTCAACCGCCAGGCGGGATTCGCCGACTATCGCCTCGGCTCCAAGGATTCTCACAGCCCGCGCGCGGTCTGGGTTACCGACGACCCTCAGAAGATCGGCCAGCCGGGCGTTGAAGGCGACAACGTCGAGGAACACTGGCCGGTTCACGCGGTTCCCGGCACGGAGGGCTTCGAACTGCTCCCCGGCCTGCCGCACCCCTCGGACTACGACTTCTTCGTCTGGAAGGGCGTCGAGCTCGACATGCATCCCTACGGCGCCTGCTACCACGACATCGCCGAGAACATGAGCACCGGCGTGATCGAATGGCTGCGGGCCCGTGGCGTCAGCCACATCCTGGTGGGCGGCCTGGCCGCGGATTTCTGCGTCTGGGCCACCGCTCGCCAACTGCAGGAGGCCGGCTTCAAGGTCATTCTCAACCGGGCCGCAAGCCGCGGTATCGCCGACGAGAGCATCGCTGAGGCGCTCGAGGCCATGGAACGGGCCGGCGTCGTGTTCATCGACAGCTGCGAGGAGCTGGAGCAGTCGGCATGATCATCGAATCACTGCTCGACACCGATATCTACAAGTACTCGATGATGCAGGCCGTCCTGCACCAGTTTCCCGGCGCGGAAGTGGAATACCAGTTCAAATGCCGCAGCGAGGGCGCGGACCTGCGCCCGATACGCCAGGACCTGGAGCGCGAGATCGAACACCTGTGTTCGCTCAAGCTCGGCCCCGAAGAACTCAATTTCCTCAGCAGCCTGCGCTACATGAAACCGGACTTCATCGAGTTCCTGCGCCTGTTCCACCTGCAGTCACGCTTCGTCGATATCGGCGAGGAGGACGGCCAGTTGAGCATCCGGATCCGCGGACCCTGGCTGCACACCATTCTGTTCGAGGTACCCGTTCTGGCCATCATCAGCGAGCTGTACTCGCGTCACAGCTGGCCGGATCATGAGCTCGACAAAGGACGGGAGCGGCTCGAACGAAAGATCGAGCAAGTCAGGGAACTCGACCGTCCCGGCGAATTCGTGTTCGCGGATTTCGGTACCCGCAGGCGATTCTCCCGGGACTGGCACGAGGAGGTCGTCGGAAAGTTTGCCCGCGAGATCCCCGGCAGCTTCCGGGGCACCAGCAACGTGCGCCTGGCCAAGGAGCTGGGACTGGTGCCGATCGGCACCATGGCACACGAGTTTGTCCAGGCCTGCCAGGCCCTCGGGCCGCGCCTCGCCGAGACGCAGCGCTTCGCCTTTGAAGTCTGGGCGCGGGAGTACCGTGGCGACCTGGGCATCGCGCTCTCGGACACCTACAGCCTGGACGCCTTCCTGCGCGATTTCGACATGTACTTCTGCAAGCTCTTTGACGGCGCGCGACAGGATTCCGGCGACCCGATGGAATGGGGCGAGGCAATGATCGCGCACTACGAAGAGAACCGGGTCGACCCGAAATCCCGCAACCTGATCTTCTCGGACTCGCTCACCATTCCGCGGGCAGCCGAGATCTGGCAGCGCTTCCGCGACCGGATCAACGTCAGCTTCGGCATCGGCACCAACCTGACCCACGACACCGGTGTGAAGCCCGCCAACATCGTTATCAAGATGACCGAGTGCAACGGCCAGCCGGTGGTGAAGCTCTCGGACTCTCCGGGCAAGATCGTGTCGACCGACCAGCACTACCTGGCCTGGGTCCGTCAGGCTTTCGACGTACCCGCCGATTGATCCCGCTCGGCATCGCCCGAGCCGGCAATGCGCTAGAATCCGCCGCATGGAGAGCCAAAACAAGCCGCGGGCCGGCCAGAGCGTCTCGCTGGTGCTCGGTTCCGGCGGCGCTCGCGGCCTTGCGCACATCGGCGTCATACGCGCCCTGGAGAAGGCCGGCCTGGAAATCAGGCACGTGGCCGGCTCCTCGATGGGCGCACTGGTGGGCGGCATCTACGCGGCCGGCCAGCTCGACGCCTACGAGGAATGGGTGCGAAAGCTCGAACAATCCGACGTGTTCGCCCTCGTGGACTGGACGTTTTCCGGCGGCGGACTGATTCGCGGACGCAAGATCATCGACAAGCTGGCCGACCTGGTCGGCCGCTACGACATCGAGGATCTCGACACCGAGTTCACCGCCGTGGCCGTGGATCTCGACGCGGGCCGCGAGGTCTGGCTCGACCGCGGTCCGCTTTTTGACGCCATTCGCGCCTCGATCGCCATTCCGGGCGTGTTCACGCCGCACGAGTATCGCGGTCGCACCCTGATCGACGGCGGCATTCTCAACCCGGTGCCGATCGCGCCGACACTACGCGCCATCAACGACATCGTCGTGGTCGTCGACGTCAATGCGCCCTCGGTCTATCCAGCGCCGCTGGAGCGCAGCCAGGAGGACAGCGAAGAGTGCAACGGCATGATGAAGAAAGTGCGGGAGTTCATGAACGGATGGCGCGACGGCGATCAGGACAAGGCCGAGGCCAACCGTCCCGGACTGATGGCCGTGATGATGCGCGCGCTCGACACCATGGAAGCCGCGATCGCGCGGCACCACATGGCGATCTTCCGCTCGGATATCATGATCAACGTACCCAAGAACACCTGCTTCGTGCACGAGTTCCACCGTGCCTCGGAGGTGATCGAATTGGGAGAGAAGCTGGCCAACGAGGCGCTGGCTTCAGCAAACCTCGAGCGTCGGCGACTTGCCGACCGATAAAAGAACGGAGACCGGAGGAGACCCGATGTCCAACAATGACGACATGCTGTTCGATGAAGCCGCCGACGCCGTGGTCGATCTCGGCAACCGGATGGCCGAAGAGAACCCGGACGTCGACCCCTGGGCCCTGGCCGACGGCCTGATTGCCGGAGCCGTTCACTTCTGGCTTTATGCCCACCAGCCGGAAGCTCCCGTCCCGGCCGACGACGATATGATGACCGCCCGCGAGCGAGTCGAGGAACTGGTCAACCAGGTGATGCAATCGGCCGAGGAGAGCGAATACCTGCACTCGCCGCAGGACTCCGATGTCGGCCGAGCCTGATCAGATTCAACAATAGTGGGAGCGGTCTCCAGACCGCGATTCTTTCACAGGCCGGGCTAGCCCCCGGTCAACCCATGCCGAACAAGAGAAAGGCCGCGACGAATCCGCCGCGGCCTTCCTGCCTTTCCGGGATTGCCCCGGGTCTATTTCCGGCTTTCTTCCCGAATCGCCTTGAATTCGTTGCCTTCGTACCACTCCGGCCAACGGTCGCTGTCGGCGACCTCCCGACCCACGGCGTAGAGCAACTCCAGGTCTTCGGCGACTCCGCGCAGATCCCAGTCCTCGCCGTAGGTGTCGGCGGTCTTGTGATAGCGCTCGGCCCGGTACTGGGCCTGCCACTCCAGGCCATACTCCCTTCCCTTTTCGCGATGATCGACGCCGCCCTTGGCGTAGAGGGCCGGGATGCCGATCTTGGCCAGGTTGAAGTGATCGGAGCGATAGTAGTAACCCGCTTCAGGACTGGGCTCGCGCTCGGTGTGGCGACCCTGCCGTTCGGCAGCGCTGGCGAGGATCTCTTCGAGTTCGGAAGAGCCGTAACCGATTACCGTCACGTCGTGCGTCGGGCCCAGCACGGTCATGGCATCCATGTTGATGGCAGCGGCCGTCATACCCGGCGGGTAAACCGGGTCGTTGGCGTACTGGCGCGAACCGAGCAGACCGTACTCTTCAAGCGTAACGGCAGCGAACAGCTGTGTGCGCTCGGCGGGGCCGGCCGCGGCGTTGAGCCGGGCCAGCTCGAGCAGGCCCGCGGTGCCGCTGGCGTTGTCGACCGCCCCGTTGTAAATACCCTCGGAGCCGGAGCGGGCCAGGTTGCGCCCCAGGTGATCCCAGTGCGCCATGTAGATGACGGCTTCGGCCGGCCGCTCGCTTCCCGGCAGCTGGGCCAGTACGTTGTAGGAGGTGCCGCGACGGGTGGAATTGCGGACCTTCGCATTGGCACGAGCGTTCAGGCTCACCCACTCGAAGCCCGGCTGCTTGGCGCGTTCCTTTTGCTGCTCATAGTCGAGGCCGGCGCGCGAGAACAGGTCGCGAGCGGCATCGACCGTCAGCCAGCCCTCCAGTGCGACGCGCGGAGCGGATTCGTCGCTGGCCAGCACGAATTCCGCACCCGACCAGGAGTTGATGACCACTTCCCAGGGGTAGCTGGCCGGTTCCGTTTCGTGCACGACCAGGGCGGCCGCGGCACCCTGTCGGGCGGCTTCCTCGTACTTGTAGGTCCAGCGGCCGTAATAGGTCATCGCGCGGCCGTTGAACAGCGACTCGTCGCCGGTGGCGAAGCCCGGGTCGTTGACGAGGATGACCACCGTCTTGCCCTCGACGTCCAGCCCCTCATAGTCATTCCAGTCGTATTCCGGAGCAACGATACCGTAGCCGACGAACACGACTTCGGAATCCTCGATGGCATGGGGTTCGGTTCCCAGCCGACGCGAGTTGATGACCATCTGTTCCGGATAGGACAGGGTCATGCTCTCGCCCTGAAGGTCAACGGCGATAGCGCTGCGCTCGGCGTTGGTCAGCTCGATCATGGGCACGGGCTGCAGGTAGCTGTCGCCGTAACCCGGCTCGAGCCCCATTTCACTGAACTCACGCACGAGATAGTCGATCGTCATGCGTCCGCCTCGGGTGCCGGGCGCGCGGCCCGCGAACTCGTCGGACGCCAGCGTGCGGACGTCCCGGGCAAAGCGCTCAGTGCTCACGCCATCCCCGGGGACTTCCGGAAGGCTCTGTCTGTTGCTGTCCATTGCTGCGGTTTCGGCGGCCGCAGTGTCGATTGCCGATTGTTCGGATGGCGTCTCTTCGGCGGGTTCCGGTGCCGACTCACCGCCGCAGGCGGCGAGCAGGAAGGCAAGTGCAAAAGTGGTCGGCAGGCGATACATGGCAATCGGGCTCCGTGGTCAAAACCCCGATTCTATCAGGACGCCCGTCGAGGAGCGCATGGCCCGGCCGCGATCAGATCAGTCCGCCCTCGAGGGCTTTGAGAACGGCCCGCGTGCGATCGCGCACGCCCATCTTGGAGAGAATATTGGAAACGTGGTTCTTGACCGTCCCCTCGGCCACGCTGAGCGCCCCGGCGATCTCCTTGTTGGAGTATCCCCCGGCCATCAGGCGCAGGATCTCCGTTTCCCTATCGGTCAGGGGGTCGGGCTGGGAAAGGCTGGTGAAGTCCGTGCGCATCTGCCCGAGACCCTTCATGAGCCTTTCGGTGACCGCCGGCTTGACCAGCGTCTTTCCGGAAGCCACGGCGCGGACCGCCGAGAGCAGCTCCTCGAGCGCAACATCCTTGAGCAGGTAGCCCTTCGCGCCCGCGCGGATCCCGGCCAGTAGGAGGTCGTCGTCATCGAACGTGGTCAGGATGATGGTCGGCGGCAGCGCGTTGTTCGCGCTCAGCTCCTCCATGACTTCGAGCCCGGTCTTGCCGGGCATGCGCATATCGAGCAACAGGACATGAGGATCGATCTCCGGAATCCGATCGATCGCCGTCTGGCCGTCGGGGGCCTCGCCGGCCACTTCGATGTCTTCGGCAAGCTCCAGCAAGGAGCGAACGCCTTCCCGGACCAGCGTCTGGTCATCGACCAGCATGACTCGAATCATGTCGTCTGCTCCATGGGTAGCCAGGCCTTCACCTGGAAGCCCGCTCCGGGCCGTGTCGCGATATCCAGCCGCCCGCCGAGTTCGCGCAGGCGCTCCCGCATGCCGCTGATGCCGTTTCCGGGCACCAGGTGGGGTGCACCGCGTCCATCGTCACGCGCCTTGAGAATGATGCCGTCGTGGTCCTCGGAGAGGCTGATCCACAGGTTTCCGGCCTGGGCGTGCCTGACCGCATTGGTAATCAATTCCTGCGCGCAGCGTAGCAGGATCTGGGCACGCTTGGGATCGGTCAGCGCGAGGTCGGATGGAATATCGAGGTGGATCTGGAGGTCGGGCACACCCGCCGCCAGCATCTCCAGCGCCTGCCGCAAGTCGACCTGGTCGTCACGGCGCATGTCGCTGACCACTTCACGCACATCGGCCAGCAGCAAGCGGGCGATGGAGGCAGCCTGGTCGACGTGCTCACGCGGCTTGCCCTCGGTGGTATGACTGGCCACCTCGAGATTGAGCGTCAGCGCCGTGAGATGGTGGCCGACGAGGTCGTGCAGCTCCCGGGAAATCCTGACGCGCTCGGCAATCCTTGTGTTCTCCGTGAGAAGGGACTGGGTCGCCAGCAACTCGGAGTTGACTCGCCGCAGCTCCGCTCTTGCCTGCATCTGCTTGAGGGCCAGCAAGGAAGCGATAAACGGGAAGGAAGTCAGGCCCAGGTTCATCAGCAGATAGACCAGGACAAGCAGCCAGCTTCCCCCCGGGCTGAAAATGATCCAGATACTGAAAGCCAGTGCCAGGCAGATGACCCAGGGAACACCGAACACCAGCGGCAGGATCCACGGAAGGAGTGCGGCAACCAGCATCGCAAGCAGGCTTCCCAGCCCCGTGTTGGTGAAATAGGTGACCCCGAATGCCGAGATCGACAGCACCAGCATCACGATGACGCGCTGCCAGAACGGAGCGGCCCTTTGCTGCCCGATAATCGGGTGCCACAGCACCAGCAGGAAGAGCAGCGCGGCCGACCACCAGCCCACAATGTCGCCCGCGTCGGGCTGCTCCGGCAACATCCACGGCAACAGCACCAGAGGGAAAGCGGTAAGAAACCAGATCAGCACGCCGACGTAGCGCAACCAGTCGATGCTGCGAATCTCGGACAGGGAACCGAGTCGCTCGAGGATCTGCTTCAGACTCATGAAGGGAATTCTAAACCTGATCGGGGCGAATAGCTCGGGCGTCGCCACATCCGAACGCCTATGGCACACCCCAAAAAAGAAGAAGCCGCCGGGCGAACCCGGCGGCTTCAATCTTGTCTGCGAGGCTGCGGCGGAACCACAGCCTTCAGATCAGCAGATCAGGCGCGGAAGAAACGCACCGTCAGGCCACCGATCATGACCATCAGCAGGGCCAGGACGCCCAGGCCGATCTTGCTCATGGTCGGAACGGCCAGCGGTTCGCGCTCGGTCACGCCGCAGGAGATGTCGTGCGTGCCGGCAAAACCGTTGTCACCGGAGCAATCCAGGGTGGCGCTGTAGCTGTCGCCCTCGACACCGCTGGTCGGCAGGGCACAGCTGATGCTGAAGTCAGCGGAACCACCGGCCGGAACGGTACCGCTCAGCGGCGACGGGGTGGTGGAAATTTCAGGATCGCCGGTCAGCGTGCAGGTGAAGTCACCGTCGGCCGAGCCGGAGTTGCTGATGCTGCCGTTGGCGGTCAGCGTGGAACCCGGCAGGCCCTGGCCGAGATTGACCGGACCAAAAGCGGGGTTGACGCTGAGGCTGGCAACCGAGCTGGCGGAGCCGGTGATGTCCGCGGTCGGATTTCCGTTGACGTTGGCATCGCTGGTAATCGCGAGCTGATTGCTGAAGGTGCCGTTGGCACCCGAGTCGAACTCGATGTCGATGGTGCAGGTGTCACCATTGCCGCCGGTACCACCGTTCAGCGTCGCGCCGGTGCAGGTGTCGCCGATGATCGTGAACTCGGCGTCCGGACCGTTCAGACCAACGGTGCTGATCGTCGTGCTGGAGCCACCGGAACCGATGTTCTGGACGGTGAAGGTATCCGTCGCCGGCAGGTTGCCGAGATCAACGGTGCCGAAAGCCATCGGGTTCGGCGTGACTTCCAGTTCCGACTGCGGACCCGCCGTGATGGAGATGGAGCCGTCAGTCGAAGTGGTCGGCGTGAAGGTGCCAGCGGTGTCCCAGGTCAGGTCCACCGTTTGCGGCGCAGTCGCACCGGGGTCGATGGTGAAATCGACCGTTCCCGTGAAGTCCTGCAGGGGGTTGGAGCTGCCGTTCGACGCCAGTATCTGCAGACGGTCCGTTCCGTCGAACACGCAAGAAGTGGTATTCGCGGTTGAACCCGAGCACAGGTTGGTGGCGTCGATATTCGAGAAGGCACCCGGATTGGAAATGACGGCCTCAGCCTGAAGGGCAAACTGCGAACCGTCACCGGTGTAAGTGAATGTCACGGTAACAGTGTCACCCAACTGACCGGTTTCATCGGACAGGGCGACATCGTCCGCGAGCGCCGCACCTGAAATAAACAGGGCAAAGGCCGCAAACAAGGAACGCTTGATTCCGAAGGTACTATTCTGCGATTTCATCATCGTATCCTTATAAGTTTTAACTAAGAGCTAGAGCGCGAAGACTTGAAATTTTAGCTTTGAATAATGTCGATCAGGCAAGAGATGTCAAACACGTTGATGCTTCCATCTTCGTTGCAGTCCGGCTGACCGGGCGCGAACGTTCCAGTCTGAACCTCGTCAATGATGGCCGATATATCGAACACATTGATCGTGGCATCGTCGTTTGCATCCCCAACCAACAGACGTCCGGGACGCTCAATGCGACGCGAATCGAAGTCGTCGAAATCGACCGAGCCGCCACCGGTGGCGGTGCCGTCCACGTTGCCGAGATGAGCGTTGACAATCGCCAGGCCACTGGTATCGGGCGAGGCCGTCAGGTCAGCGGCACCATCAACGCTGAAGCGAATATCCGAAGTCGCAGCGGCGTCCCAGGCGAACTCGATGGAGTGCCAGCCCGAGCCGACCGCCGATTCGGTCAGATCGTTCGTTCCGCCGCCGTTGTCGTACACGCGCAGCGTCAGGTCACCGGCATTGGGGAAGTTGTACCAGACCTGGATCTGGTCATCCGCACCGTCGTCGGCCGCAAAGATGATCATCGGGTCGCTGCCAGCGTTGTCAAGGAACGCATAGAAGCGCGCGATGTAGGTCGTCTCGCTCTGCGGCGAGTTGTCGCTGACGAAGCGCTGCGTGCCGTCGATGTCGACCTGGAGACCGCAGGGGCCGCCGTAACGGCGATTGGAAGCGCCCTGGGTTCCGGTGTCGCCGTCGGCCAGGTTGGTTGCGCCACCCGCCCAGTTGCTGATCGTGCAGGTCTGGGCCTGCGCGTTGAAAGCGAAGCCGAGGCAACCTACCAGGGCAACGCCGGCGAGAAGAGCTTTGCGGCCATTCGTCATCAGTTTCATGGTGTTCATTCCTCTTTATAAGTCCGTGTCTGTTCCAGGGTTCCAGTCCGTCCGCCGTCCGGCCGCGTCCCCGCAATTTCCGGAGCATTGGCGGACAGTTACAGAGCCCTGCTCAGAACCACTCGGAGCGAGTGTAGCCCATGCACTGACAGGCTGCAACCCACTCGCACGACTGGAGCAGCGCTCCCTTTCATCCTGTATATACGCATTCCGTTTCCCAACCGTGTCAGGTTTTTTCTGGAAATTCGGCAAATCGGGGATAGGCGGGTCGAACACGGGGTTCGAATCGAGCCTCTCCCCCAGCCAAACACGAAAAAACCCGGCCAGGGGCCGGGCTCTTTCGTGTTTGGCTGGGGGAGAGGGATTCGAACCCCCGCTGACGGAGTCAGAGTCCGTAGTCCTACCACTAGACGATCCCCCAAGAGACCGTTGGGTACTCCCGATTTAGCGCTTGGAGTACTGCGTGGCTTTGCGGGCCTTGTGCAGGCCGATCTTCTTGCGCTCGACCGCACGATCGTCGCGCGTGACGAAGCCGGCCTTGCGCATCTGGCTGCGCAGCTCCTCGTCGTACTCCATCAGGGCGCGCGTCAGACCCAGGCGGATGGCGCCGGCCTGGCCGGTGGTGCCGCCGCCGCTGACGGTGACCTTGACGTCGAAACGATCGAGGAGATCGACCAGCTCGAGGGGCTGGCGGACGATCATCTGGGCCGTCTTGCGGCCGAAGAATTCTTCGAGCGGCTTGCGGTTGACGGTGATCTGACCGTTACCGCGACGCAGGAAAACGCGCGCGCTGGAGGTCTTGCGTCGGCCGGTGCCGTAATACTGTTCGGTAGCCATGTCTCTAAACTATTTCCTGATCGTTACAGTTCCAGCGGCTGCGGCTGCTGGGCGGCGTGCGGATGCTCGGCGCCGGCGTAGACCTTGAGCTTCTTGAGCATCTGACGTCCCAGCGGACCGCGCGGCATCATGCCCTTGACCGCCAGCTCGATGACCGTCTCCGGACGCTTGGCCAGCTGCTTTTCCAGGGTGATCGACTTCATGTTGCCGATGTAGCCGGTGTGGTGGTAGTACACCTTGTCGGACATCTTGCGGCCGGTGGCGTGCACCTTTCCGGCGTTGATGACGACCACGTAGTCGCCGGTGTCCACGTGCGGCGTGAATTCCGGCTTGTGCTTGCCGCGCAGGCGGCGGGCGATTTCCGTGGCCAGACGGCCCAGCGTCTTGCCGTCGGCGTCGATCAGGTGCCACTGGCGGCGCACGTCTTCTGCCCTGGCGCTGTAGGTTTTCATGATTCCGTTCGCTCGCTGATATGAACGTTGCAGTAAAGAGCGGGAATTCTACAGCAAGCGCCCCCGGCCTGCAACAGCCGTTTCGGACGATCTTCAGTCCTTATCGGGCGGCTCGGAGGGCAGCATCAGGCGCTCGACCGGGCGCCCCTCGACCAGGTGGGATTCGATGATCTCGTCGAGGTCGGATTCATCGATGTAGGTATACCAGACCGCCTCGGGGTAGACGACCAGGCACGGCCCCTCCTCGCAGCGGTCGAGACAGCCGGCGGTATTGGCCCGGGCGCCGCCGGGACCGGCCAGCCCCAGTTCCTTGAGCCGCGACTTGGCGTAGGCGCGCAGCCGGGCCGAGTCGCAGCGACCGCAGGACGGCCGCTCGGCGCCCTCGGGGCGCTCGTTCGTGCAAAAAAAGAGGTGGTGACGGTAGTAGTTCACTGTTCGCCGAACTTGTAGACGAGGTTGGCGGTCGTCAGGGTATCGGTCTTCTCGACCCCGGGATCCACGTCGGTATTGTGTCGCACCGCGCCGGAGAGCTTCAGCGCGAATCGCGAGTTGATGGCCACGTTGAGCGCCAGCTCGTTCTCGGCGAAGGTGTTGTTGCTGCCCGCCTCGACCAGGAGGTTGTTGGTCAGCGCCGCGGTTTCGGAAATCGTCCACGCGTAATCGCTCGACAAGCGACCGATGACGTTGGTTTCCGTTGCTTCAAGCGGGTCGACCGGCTCGGCTCGGCGCACCCCGGGGCCGATTTCCATGGACAGCTTGTGGGTGTCGTTGTCGAGCAACTGCCGGCCGTAACCCACAGCCAGGCTGGTCTGGTAGTCGTAGCTGGAGAACTCGTCCTGGTCGTAGCGCAGCGCGCCGAACAGGTAGGACTTCTCGTTGAAGTTGTAGCCCGACTTGTAACCCAGCGTGTAGCGCTCGGCATTGAGTTCCCCATCGTCGGAAGCTCTCAGCGCCGTCATCTTGAGGCTGTTGCGCCATTTCTCGGACTTGCGCTCGAACTGCAGGCCCAGATTGAGCGTCTCGGTCTCGGAGTTGCCGCGGGCGACGACCAGCCCGAATTCGCCCTTGCCCGACCACTCGGCGGCATCGGCGGGGCAGACCAGCCAGCCGCACATCAGAATCACTGCGAAAGATTGCATGAAAAAGGCTTTGTTCTTGTTGTTTGGGCGCTCGGCAAAAACGGACAGTCTCATAACGGCAAAGTTTCCCTCGGTTTCGCACTTTTTCGACTCGGCCGCGAGTATAGACGGTGTAGCATTGCCGGGACGTAAAATCGAGCAAGACGAATCAAGCACATGCGCGAACTGACGCCCCTCGACCATCTCTTCGGCCAACTCGACGGCGGCCTGCGCGCCGCGTTCGGCCCGCCGCCAAGCGGCACCCGCCCCTCACCGGCCTCGACTCTCGACGACGCCGCGCTCGACGAGGACGAGCGCCGCCTGACCGCCGGACTGATGCGCATCAACCACACCGGCGAGGTCTGCGCCCAGGCGCTCTACGCCGGCCAGGCCGCCACGGCCCGCAGCGACGAGGTGCGCGAGAAGATGGCCGAGGCCGCCCACGAGGAAGAAGACCACCTCGCCTGGTGCGCCGAACGCCTCGATGAACTGGCCAGCCGCCCCAGCCTGCTCAACCCGCTGTGGTACGCCGGCTCCTACTCGATCGGCGCGGCCGCGGGCCTGGCCGGCGACCCCTGGAGCCTGGGCTTCGTCGAAGCCACCGAACGCCAGGTCGAGGCCCACCTCGACGAACACCTCGAACGCCTGCCGCCCCAGGACCAGCGCTCGCGCGCCATCGTCGCCCAGATGAAGGAAGACGAAGCCCGCCACGCCCAGATGGCCCTCGACAACGGCGCCACCATCCTCCCCGCGCCCGTCCAGAAACTCATGGCCGTCACCGCTGACATCATGAAAGCGGTGGCCTATCGGATCTGACAGGTTTCAGGTTTCAGGTTTCAGGTTTCAGGTTTCAGGTTTCAGGTTTCAGGTTTCAGGTTT
>NZ_QUZK01000049.1 GCF_003410055.1 Wenzhouxiangella sediminis
AACGTGACCGATCGTGCCCACGTTGACGTGCGGCTTGGTGCGTTCAAACTTTGCCTTGGACATAACTGCTAATCCTCTTCAGATTTCTCGCGCCTACGCGCTCTTCTTCATGATGTTTTCGGCCACACTGCTCGGCGCCTCTTCGTACGCAAGAAACTCCATCACGTAGTTGGCGCGACCCTGACTCATCGAGCGCAGGTCGGTGGCATAACCGAACATTTCCGACAGCGGAACGTTGGCACGGATGATCTTGCCGGCCGGGGCGTCTTCCATTCCCTGGACCAGTCCGCGGCGACGGTTCAGGTCACCCATGACGTCGCCCATATACTCTTCCGGCGTCACAACCTCGACCTTCATGACCGGCTCGAGAATGACCGGCTTGGCCTTCTGGGCACCGTCCTTGAACGCCATCGAACCGGCGATCTTGAACGCCATTTCGCTGGAGTCGACTTCGTGGTAACTGCCGTCGTACAGAGTGGCCTTGATATCGACCATCGGGTAGCCGGCCAGAACACCGTTCTGCATGGCCTCCTCGATACCCTTGTCCACCGAGCTGATGTAATCCTTGGGCACGACCCCGCCGACAATCTGGTCGACGAACTCGTAGCCACCGCCCTCGCCGTTGGGCTCGAGCTTGATCTTGACATGACCGTACTGGCCGCGGCCGCCGGACTGGCGGACGAACTTGCCCTCGGCCTCGACCGGCTGGCGAATCGTTTCGCGGTAGGCCACCTGCGGCTTACCCACGTTGGCCTCTACCTTGAACTCGCGCTTGAGGCGATCGACGATGATGTCGAGGTGAAGCTCGCCCATGCCGGAAATGATCGTCTGCCCCGACTCTTCGTCGGTGCGCACGCGGAAGGAGGGATCCTCCTGGGCCAGCTTGCCCAGCGCGATACCCATCTTTTCCTGATCCGCCTTGGACTTCGGCTCCACGGCCACGGCGATCACCGGCTCCGGGAACTCCATGCGCTCGAGCGTAATCACGTCAGACGGATCGCAGAGGGTGTCACCGGTGGTGACGTCCTTCAGACCCACCGCAGCAGCGATGTCGCCCGCGCGCACTTCCTTGATCTCCTCGCGGGAATTGGAGTGCATCTGCAGCAGGCGCCCGATGCGCTCCTTCTTGCCCTTGACCGGGTTGAACACGGTATCGCCAGCCTTGACCACGCCCGAGTAGACCCGGAAGAAAGTCAGCGAGCCCACGTAGGGGTCGGTGGCGATCTTGAACGCAAGCGCGGAGAATGGCGCCTCATCGCTGGACGGGCGACGCTCCTCCTCTTCGTTCTCGTTGACACCGCGGATGTCCTTCACCTCGGTCGGGGAAGGCATGTATTCCACGATGGCATCGAGCAGCGCCTGCACGCCCTTGTTCTTGAAGGCCGTGCCGCACAGAACCGGAACAATCTCGTTGGCCAGGGTCTGCTCGCGCAGGCCCTTGATGATTTCCTCGTCGCTGAGCTCGCCGCTCTCGAGGTACTTTTCCATCATCTCCTCGGAAGCCTCGGCGGCGGATTCGACCAGGTGCTCGTGGGCGGCTTGCGCCTCATCCTTGAGCTCGTCCGGAATCTCACGGGCCTCGTAGGTCGTGCCCATGTTGTCGACATCCCAGTAGATGGCACGCATCTTCACGAGGTCAACGACACCTTCAAAATCTTCTTCAGCGCCGATCGGCAGCTGGATCGGAACCGGGCGCGCACCCAGGCGCTTGCGAATCTGCTCGACGACGCGATGGAAGTCCGCGCCCATGCGGTCCATCTTGTTGATGAACGCCATGCGCGGCACTTCGTACTTGGTGGCCTGGCGCCACACCGTCTCGGACTGCGGCTCGACGCCGCCGACGGCGCAGAAAACGGCCACGGCACCGTCGAGCACGCGGAGACTGCGCTCGACCTCGATGGTGAAGTCGACGTGACCCGGGGTGTCGATGATGTTGATCCGGTATTCCGGCCAGTCCTTGTCCATACCCTGCCAGAAGCAGGTGGTGGCGGCAGAGGTAATCGTGATGCCACGCTCCTGCTCCTGCTCCATCCAGTCCATGACGGCATTACCGTCATGCACTTCACCGATCTTGTGCGAGATGCCGGTGTAGAACAGGATGCGCTCGGTCGTGGTCGTCTTGCCGGCATCGATGTGAGCCATGATGCCGATGTTCCGATAGCGCTCAATGGATACCTTGCGTGACACGATATGAACCTCGCTACTTGCGACTTACCAGCGGTAGTGCGCGAAAGCCTTGTTGGCTTCGGCCATCCGATGGGTGTCTTCGCGCTTCTTGACGGCGGAGCCGCGCTCTTCCATGGCATCGAGCAGCTCGCCGGCCAGGCGGCGCGGCATGGTGTTTTCGCCCCGCTTGCGGGCGGCATCGATCACCCAGCGCATGGCCAGCGCCTGCTGACGCTTCGGCCGTACTTCGACCGGCACCTGATAGGTGGCACCACCCACACGCCGGGACTTCACCTCGACGGCCGGCGCCACGTTTTCGAGCGCCTTCTCGACGGCGGCCAGCGGCTCGGCATTACCCTTGCCCTCGATCTCCTCGATGGCGCCGTAGACGATGCGCTCGGCGACAGACTTCTTGCCGTCCATCATCACCATGTTGATGAAGCGGGCGATCATCTCGCTGCCGAATCGGGGATCCGGCAGGATGTCGCGCTCAAAATTCGAATGCTTGCGTGACATTGTCTAGTTCCGTCAGTTCTTCGGACGCTTGGCGCCGTACTTGGAGCGACCCTGGCGGCGATCGGAGACACCGGCGGTATCCAGGCTGCCGCGCACGGTGTGATAGCGCACGCCGGGCAGATCCTTCACACGACCGCCACGAATCAGCACCACGGAGTGCTCCTGGAGGTTGTGCCCTTCGCCACCGATGTAGCTCGTCACCTCGTAGCCGTTCGTCAGGCGCACACGCGCCACCTTGCGAAGCGCCGAGTTCGGCTTCTTCGGCGTGGTGGTGTACACGCGGGTGCAGACGCCACGCTTCTGAGGCGAAGCCTCGAGCGCCGGCACGTTTGATTTTGATTCCTGGGGCCGCCTCGGTTTGCGGACCAACTGATTGATCGTCGCCATAATTTTTTGGTATCACAAGAAAACAAACGACAGGCCGCAAACCCGGCCTGCCGAAGAACGAGAATTCTAAGGGGTTGTGGGGGTGGTGTCAACACCCGGCGCTGTCTATTTGCGCTGGGAGGGCACTTCGGGGGCTGACGCCCGGCCTCGAGGGCCGCGACGCCGGAGTCCGACGCCGCAACCAGGTCGGAGGGGCCTACTCCTCGGCGTCGCCGCCGGCCGATTCCTCGACCTTGGCCTCTTCCGCGTCGGAGGCTCGCAGCAGCGCAGCCAGCTCGGCATCGGCCTCCTCGTGACGGCGCTCCTTGCGGCGCTGGGCAGCGATCCGCCCGGTACCCGCCGGAATCAGACGCCCGACGATCACGTTTTCCTTCAGGCCGCGCAGGCTGTCGACGGTGCCGCGGACGGCCGCGTCGGTCAGCACGCGCGTGGTCTCCTGGAAGGAAGCCGCCGAGATGAACGACTCGGTGGCCAGCGACGCCTTGGTGATGCCCAGCAGGACGCTCTGGAAGCGCGGCGGAACCTTGCCGGACTCCTCCAGGCGTTCGGCCTCTTCGATGGCGCGGGTACCTTCGACCTGCTCACCCTTGAGGAAGCTGCTGTCGCCCGGATCGGTCACCTCGACCTTGCGCAGCATCTGGCGGATCACCACCTCGATGTGCTTGTCGTTGATCCCGACCCCCTGCAGGCGATAGACGTCCTGAATTTCCTGCACCAGGTAGTCCGCCAGGCGCTCGACGCCCAGCAGTCGCAGGATGTCGTGCGGGTTGGGCTCGCCGTCGACGACGGTTTCGCCCTTGGCCACGTGCTCGCCCTCGAACACCAGCACCTGGCGCCACTTCGGGATCAACTCCTCGTGCGTATCGCCGTTCTCGTCGGTGATTACCAGGCGCTGCTTGCCCTTGGTTTCCTTGCCGTAGCTGACGACACCGGAAGCTTCCGCCAGGATGGCGCCTTCCTTGGGCTTGCGCGCCTCGAAGAGGTCGGCAACCCGGGGCAGACCACCGGTGATGTCGCGGGTCTTGGACGATTCCTGCGGAATTCTCGCGACCACGTCGCCGACCTTGATCTCCTGCCCGTCGGAACAGTTGATGACCGCCCCGGCCGGCAGATAGTACTGCGCAGGCTGCTCGGTACCGGGAATGTTGAGCACCTTGCCCTTCTTGTCGAGCAGGCGAATCATCGGACGCAGGTCCTTGCCTTCCGAGCCGCGCTTCTTCGGGTCGGTGACCACCATCGAGGTCAGGCCGGTGACTTCGTCGACTTCTTCTTCGACGGTCACGCCGCCGATGAAGTCGTGGAAGCTGGCTACCCCGGCGAGTTCGGCGATGACCGGATGGGTATGCGGGTCCCAGTTGGCCACCTGCTGGCCGACGTCGACGGAATCGCCCTCCTTGACGTGGAGCAACGCACCGTAAGGAATCTTGTAGCGCTCGCGCTCCCGGCCGTGGCTGTCGATGACCGACAGTTCGCCGGAACGCGAAACCGCGACAAGCTTGCCATCCACGTTCTCGACCGACTTGAGGTTGTACAGCCGGACCGAGCCGCCCGACTTGACCTCGATGTGGTCGACGGCGACGGCACGCGAGGCGGCGCCCCCGATGTGGAAGGTCCGCATGGTCAGCTGGGTACCCGGCTCGCCGATGGACTGGGCCGCGATCACGCCCACGGCCTCGCCCTGGTTCACCACCGAGCCGCGGGCCAGGTCACGACCGTAGCAGGCCGCGCAGATGCCGTGGCGGGTGTCGCAGGTGATCGGCGAACGCACGAAGACCCGGTCGATCCCGTTTTCTTCCAGGATGTCGACCCACTCCTCGTCGAGCAGCGTGCCGCGGGGGCACAGCACTTCGTCGCTGTCGGCGGGGTAGATGTCTTCGCCGACCACACGGCCGAGGATTCGCTCGCCGAGCGGCTCGACGACATCACCACCTTCGACGATCGGCAGCATCTCGAGGCCGCGCTCGGTGCCGCAGTCCTCTTCGATGACGACCAGATCCTGGGCCACGTCGACCAGGCGACGGGTCAGGTAACCGGAGTTGGCGGTCTTGAGCGCCGTGTCCGCCAGACCCTTTCGCGCCCCGTGGGTCGAGATGAAGTACTGGAGGACGTTGAGGCCCTCGCGGAAGTTGGCGGTGATCGGCGTTTCGATGATCGAGCCGTCCGGCTTGGCCATCAGGCCGCGCATACCGGCGAGCTGACGGATCTGCGCCGCCGAACCACGCGCACCGGAATCGGCCATGATGTAGATCGAGTTCATGGAGTCTTCCTCGATCTCGTTGCCTTCGCTGTCGATGCGCTGACGCTTGCCGATGCGCTTCATCATGGCGCGGGCGACTTCCTCGTTTGTGCGCGACCAGATATCGACAACCTTGTTGTAGCGCTCACCCGAGGTCACGACGCCGGAAGCGTACTGATCCTGGATGTCGACGACTTCCTTTTCAGCGCGCTCCAGAATCGCCTTCTTCTCGGGCGGAACCTGCAGGTCGTCCAGGCAGATCGACACCCCGGCGCGCGTGGAGTATGCGAAACCGGTGTACATCAGCTGGTCGGCGAAGACGACGGTCTTCTTCAGGCCAAGCTTTCGGTAGCACTCGTCGATCAGCTTGGAGATCTGCTTCTTCTTGAGCACCTGGTTGACCAGTTCGAACGGAAGGCCCATCGGCAGGATTTCGCGCAGCAGGGCACGGCCGACCGTGGTCTCGTAGCGATTGAAGACCTCGGATTCGGTACCGTCCTCGGCGATCTCGATTTCGCGGATACGCACGGTGACGGCGGCCTGCAGTTCGACCTTCTGGTTCGAGTAGGCGCGATTGACCTCGGCCACGCTCGAGAAATACATCCCTTCGCCCTTGGCGCCTGCGTTCTTTCGGCTCATGTAGTACAGACCCAGGACGACATCCTGGGTGGGCACGATGATCGGCTCGCCACTGGCCGGAGAGAGGATATTGTTCGATGACATCATCAGCGCGCGCGCTTCGAGCTGGGCTTCCAGCGAAAGCGGCACGTGGACGGCCATCTGGTCACCATCGAAATCGGCGTTGAAGGCGGTACAGACCAGGGGGTGCAGCTGGATGGCCTTGCCTTCGACCAGCACCGGCTCGAAGGCCTGGATACCCAGACGGTGCAGCGTCGGCGCACGGTTGAGCAGGACCGGGTGCTCGCGGATGACTTCCTCGAGGATGTCCCAGACTTCCGGCTCTTCGCGCTCGACGAGCTTCTTGGCGGCCTTGATCGTCATGGCCAGGCCGCGGCGCTGCAGCTTCGAGAAGATGAACGGCTTGAACAGTTCCAGCGCCATCTTCTTCGGCAGGCCGCACTCGTGCAACTTGAGCGTCGGGCCGACCACGATGACCGAGCGGCCCGAGTAGTCGACGCGCTTGCCCAGCAGGTTCTGGCGGAAGCGACCCTGCTTGCCCTTGATCATGTCGGCCAGCGACTTCAGCGGACGCTTGTTGGTGCCCGTGATGGCGCGACCGCGGCGGCCGTTGTCGAGCAGCGCATCAACCGACTCCTGCAGCATGCGCTTTTCGTTGCGCACGATGATGTCGGGGGCGTTGAGCTCGAGCAGGCGCTTGAGGCGGTTGTTGCGGTTGATTACGCGACGGTACAGATCGTTGAGATCCGAGGTCGCGAAGCGGCCGCCGTCCAGCGGCACCAGCGGTCGCAGGTCCGGCGGCAGCACCGGCAGCACCGTCAGGATCATGTACTCGGGCCGGTTGCCCGACTCGATGAACGCCTCCATCAGCTTGATTCGCTTGGACAGGCGCTTGATCTTGGTCTCGGAGTTGGTCGCCGCGATTTCCTCGCGCAGCTGCGCCAGCTCGGAGTTGAGATCGATGTTCTTGAGCAGTTCGAAAACCGCCTCGGCACCCATGCGGGCATCGAACTCATCGCCGTATTCCTGCATCGCGTCGAGGTACTCCTCGTCGGTCAGCAGCTGGCCGCGCTCGAGCATCGTCATACCCGGGTCCAACACCAGGTAGGACTCGAAGTACAGGATCCGCTCGATATCCCTGAGCGTCATGTCCAGCATCAGGCCGATGCGGGACGGTAGCGACTTCAGGAACCAGATGTGGGCCACCGGCGAGGCCAGGTCGATGTGACCCATGCGCTCGCGCCGCACCTTGGTCAGGGTGACCTCGGTACCGCACTTCTCGCACTTCACGCCGCGGTGCTTCATGCGCTTGTACTTGCCGCACAGGCACTCGTAGTCCTTCACCGGCCCGAAGATGGCCGCACAGAACAGGCCCTCGCGCTCCGGCTTGAAGGTCCGATAGTTGATGGTCTCCGGCTTCTTGACTTCGCCGAAGGACCAGGAACGGATCAGCTCCGGTGGAGCCAGGCCGATGCGGATGGCGTCAAATTCCGTGATCTGGTTCTGACGCTTGTACAGGTTGAAAAGGTCGCGCACTTGCTGCCTCCTCCGAAATCAGGACTCTTCGAGTTCGATGTTGATGCCCAGCGAGCGGATTTCCTTCACCAGAACGTTGAAGGACTCCGGCATACCCGCGGTCATCTGATAATTGCCGTCGACGATTGACTTGTACATCTGGTTACGGCCCTGCACATCGTCGGACTTGACGGTGAGCATCTCCTGCAGCGTGTACGCCGCGCCGTAGGCCTCCAGCGCCCAGACCTCCATCTCGCCGAAGCGCTGGCCGCCGAACTGGGCCTTACCGCCCAGAGGCTGCTGCGTCACCAGCGAGTACGGACCGGTCGAACGGGCGTGCATCTTGTCGTCGACCAGGTGGTTGAGCTTGAGCATGTACATGTAGCCGACCGTGACCGGGCGATCGAACGGGTTCCCCGTTCGACCGTCGTAAAGCGTCATCTGGCCGGTCTCGGGCATGTCGCCCATCTTCAGCAGCTTCTTGATGTCTTCCTCGTCGGCACCGTCGAAGACCGGGGTTCCCATGGGAACGCCGCCCTTGAGGTTTCCGGCCATCTCCATGACCTCTCCCTCCGTGAACTGTTTCATGTCCACGCGGCCTTCCATGTCCGAGTTGTAGATCTCGCCAATGAACTTGCGGACCTTCTCGGTCTTCTCGTTGGCCTCGAGCATCTTCTCGATCTTGCGGCCGAGACCGCGGGCGGCCAGCCCCAGGTGCGTTTCTAGCACCTGACCGATGTTCATGCGCGAAGGCACGCCCAACGGGTTGAGGACGATGTCGACCGGCGTGCCGTCTTCCATGAAAGGCATGTCCTCGGTCGGGACGATGGTCGAGATCACGCCCTTGTTGCCGTGACGGCCGGCCATCTTGTCACCCGGTTGCATACGTCGCTTGACGGCCAGATAGACCTTGACCATCTTGAGAACAGCCGGCGCAAGTTCGTCGCCGCGGGTGATCTTTTCCTTCTTCTCCTCGAAGCGCTTGTCGAATTCCTTGCGCTGCGCCTCGATCTGGCGGGCTGCGCGTTCGAGCAACTCCTGCGCTTCCTCATTGCGCATGCGAAGCTTGAACCAGTCGTCGCGCTTGAGCTCGGCGAGGTAGGCTTCGGTCACCTTGGCGCCCTTCTTCAGGCCCGACGGCCCCTTGTCGGCCACCTTGCCGACCAGCACCGATTCGAGGCGCGCAAAGATGGCGTCTTCCATGATGCGAAGCTGATCATCAAGGTCCTTGCGGACCTGGCGGATCTCTTCCTTCTCGATGGCGATGGCCCGGGCGTCCTTTTCCACGCCTTCGCGGGTGAAGACCTGAACGTCGATGACCGTACCATCCATGCCCGTGGGCACTCGCAGGGACGTATCCTTCACGTCGGAAGCCTTCTCGCCGAAGATCGCGCGCAGCAGCTTCTCTTCAGGCGTCAGCTGCGCTTCACCCTTGGGAGTGACCTTGCCGACCAGGATGTCGCCGGCCTTGACCTCGGCACCAATGTAGACGATGCCGGATTCGTCGAGCTTCGCAAGCGTCGACTCGCCGACGTTGGGGATATCGGCCGAAATCTCCTCCGAACCCAGCTTGGTATCGCGGGCCACGCAGGTCAGCTCCTCGATATGGATCGAGGTGAAACGATCTTCTTCGACCACGCGCTCGGAAATGAGGATGGAGTCCTCGAAGTTGTAGCCGTTCCAGGGCATGAAGGCGCAGAGCATGTTCTGGCCCAGAGCCAGCTCGCCCAGGTCGGTCGACGGGCCGTCGGCCAGTACGTCCTTCTTCTCGACCTTGTCGCCCACCTTGACCAGCGGACGCTGATTCATGCAGGTGTTCTGGTTGGAGCGTTCGTACTTGACCAGGTTGTAGATGTCGACGCCCGGGTCGTTCTCGCCCACCTCGTCGTCGTTGGCGCGGACGACGATGCGGCCGGCGTCGACCTGGTCGACCGTGCCGCCGCGCTTGGCCACGGTAGTGACGCCGGAATCGGTCGCGACCGAGCGCTCCATGCCGGTGCCGACGAGCGGCTTGTCGACACGCAGGGTCGGCACCGCCTGGCGCTGCATGTTCGAGCCCATCAGAGCGCGGTTGGCGTCATCGTGCTCCAGGAATGGAACCAGGGATGCGGCTACCGAAACGATCTGGCGCGGCGAGACGTCCATGTAGTCGATCTCGTCGGGGCGCTTGAGCGTGAACTCACCCTGGTAACGACAGGGGATCAGCTCGTCCTTGAACTTCTTGTTCTTGTCCAGGTCCGCGTTGGCCTGTGCAATGACGTACTCGCCTTCCTCGATCGCCGACAGGTACTCGACCTCATCGCCGACCTTGCCGCCGCTGACCTTCCGGTAGGCGGTTTCGAGGAAACCGTACTGGTTGGTGCGGGCGTAGCAGGCCAGCGAATTGATCAGACCGATATTCGGGCCTTCCGGCGTCTCGATCGGGCAAAGGCGGCCGTAGTGCGTCGGATGCACGTCGCGCACCTCGAAACCGGCGCGCTCGCGCGTCAGGCCGCCCGGGCCGAGCGCGGAGACGCGGCGTTTGTGAGTGACTTCCGACAGCGGGTTGTTCTGGTCCATGAACTGCGACAGCTGCGAGGAGCCGAAGAACTCCTTGATCGCGGCGGCCACCGGCTTGGCGTTGATCAGGTCCTGCGGCGAGGAGCCTTCGCTCTCGACGGTCGTCAGGCGCTCGCGCACGACGCGCTCGACACGGACCAGGCCGATGCGGAAGGCGTTTTCCGCCATCTCGCCCACCGAACGCACGCGCCGGTTGCCGAGGTGGTCGATATCATCGACCGTGCCGTTACCGTTGCGGATGTCGATGAGCACCCTCAGGACCTCGAGGATGTCGTCGCGATCCAGGACACCCGGACCCTCGATTTCCTTGCGGCCCACGCGGCGATTGAACTTCATCCGGCCAACGGCCGACAAGTCGTACCGGTCGGAAGTGAAGAACAGGTTCTGGAACAGGTTCTGCGCCGCTTCCTTGGTCGGCGGCTCACCCGGACGCATCATCTTGTAGATTTCCCACAGCGCCTCGAGCTCGTTGCTGGTGGGGTCGATGCGCAGGGTGTTGGAGATGTAGGGGCCCTGGTCGAGGTCATTGACGTAGAGCACGTCGAACTTCTTGACCTTGGCCTCGCGCATCGCTTCGAGGGCTTCCTCGGTAATCTCGTCGTTGGCCTTGGCCACCAACTCACCCGAATCGGTATCGACGATATCGTGGGCCAGAATCTTGCCGATCAGGTAATCATCGGGAACATCGAGCGTCTTCACGCCCGCCTCTTCGATCAGCTTGACGTGGCGCGCGGTGATCCGCTTGTCCTTTTCGACGATCACGTTGCCCTTGGCGTCGGCGATATCGAACAGGGCCGACTCGCCGCGCAGGCGCTGCGGCACCAGGTCGATCTTGGCGTCGCCCTTGCGCAGCGTGACCCTGGTCTTGTCGAAGAAGTAGTCGAGCATTTCCTCTTCGGTCATGCCCAGCGCACGCAGCAGGATCGTCACCGGGAGCTTTCGGCGGCGATCGATACGCGTGAAAATGCAGTCCTTCGGGTCGTACTCGAAGTCGAGCCACGAGCCGCGATACGGAATAACGCGCGCGGAATAGAGCAGCTTGCCCGAGGAGTGAGTTTTGCCCTTGTCGTGATCGTAGAATACGCCCGGAGAGCGATGCATCTGGTTGACGATCACTCGCTCCGTACCGTTGACGATGAACGTGCCGGTGTCGGTCATCAGCGGGAGGTCGCCCATGTAGACGTCCTGCTCCTTGACCTCCTTGACCCGCTTGTTCTTGGCCGGGCTGTCCTTGTCGTAAATGACCAGGCGAACCTTGACGCGCAGGGGCGCGGTGTAACTCATGCCCCTGAGCTTGCATTCGGTCACGTCGAACTCTGGGTCGCCGAGCTCGTAGCTGACGTATTCCAGCGCGGCATTCCCCGAATAACTGGTAATCGGGAAAACCGAACTGAGCGCACCGTGCAGCCCCGACTCCTGGCGGTCGGCTTCACCGACGCCCAGCTGCAGGAACTGCTTGTAGGAGTCAATCTGGGTTGCCAGAAGAAACGGCACTTCGAGCACCTGAGGGTGCTTGCCGAAATCCTTTCGAATACGCTTCTTTTCCGTGAAGGAGTAGCTCATGAGCGTCTTTCCCACCTGGTGTTGCGTCGGCCGGGACTTGTCATACAATGCTGCCGTGGCACCCGGTTACATCCCTGGGCAGCGACCACTTGCGTGGTACAAACGGGAACGGGCCGGGCACCTTTCAGGCACCCAGCCCTGCTTCCATCAATCAGCTGAATATGCGGAATGGTTACTTGACCTCGACGGTCGCACCCGCTTCTTCCAGCTGCTTCTTGATGTCTTCGGCTTCGTCCTTCTCCACGCCTTCCTTGACCGGAGCCGGAGCGCTTTCGACCAGTTCCTTGGCTTCCTTCAGACCCAGGCCCGTGATGCCACGGACGGCCTTGATGACGCCAACCTTGTTGTCGCCGAAGCTGGCGAGAACCACGTCGAATTCGGTCTGCTCTTCGGCAGCGGCGGCTTCGCCACCACCAGCAGCAGCACCGGCCACGGCCACGGGGGCAGCAGCGGACACGCCGAACTTTTCTTCCATGGCTTCGATGAGGTCGACAACCTCCATCACGCTCATTTCGGAAATAGTTTCGAGAATATCGTCTTTGGAAACGGCCATTTTCAATTACTCCAAAATAGGTTTTGCTTGATAGTCAAAAAATGATTCAGGCAGCTTGCTTGCTGTCGCGAACCGCCGCGACCGTGCGAACCAGCTTGGTGTGCGGCTCGGCAAGGGTGCGGACAAACTTCTCGATCGGCGCCTTCATGACACCCATCAGCATGGCGATTGCCTGATCGCGCGTCGGCAGCTTGGCCAGGCGATCGAGCTCACTTGCATCGTGAAGCTCGGCGCCGACCGCCACGAGGCGTGCAACCAGCTTTTCGTTCTCCTTGGCGTAGTCCTTGATCAGGCGCGCTGCGGCGCCCGGGTCTTCCATGGAAAACGCAAACAGCAGCGGGCCGCTGAGGCCCTCGCTCATGCATTCAAAGTCCGTACCCTCAACGGCACGCTTGACCAGCGTGTTCTTGGCAACCTTCAGGAATACGCCTTCGCTGCGCGCTTTCTTGCGCAGTTCGGTCATATCGCTGACGGTCAGCCCACGGTACTCGGCAGCGACTGCAGAGTGAGCAGACTTCGCCGCATCGGCGACTTCCGCCACCACTGCCTTCTTTTGCTCGAGTGTGAGCGCCATTGGCTACCTCCATTGAGTTCGGATCACCGATACTGTTCGGCGACCCATACCACCCGGACCCGAAAGTCCGGACCTACTGGTGGCCGTTTCTCCCGTAGCATCGGGATAGTCGGGCGACACCATCTGCGCGGGCGGCCCTTTCGGACCATTACCGCCGCCGGTTCATCACCGGCTTCGACCCGCGGTCTTGGACGGGCGCTTCCCCGAGAGGAAGCGAACGCCCGGAAGAAGGAAAGGTTTCAGGGTTCAGGGTTCAGGGTTCAGGGCGGGCTTTCGTGAACCTTGTGCTTCACGTCCGGCCCCGCACCGCTTCCTGATCCTCGTCACCCGATCTCCAATCCTCCTCCAATTCTTTTCCTGAAACCTGAAGCCTGAAGCCTGAAACCTTCTTCCAGGATCAAACGCTCAGGCTGCTCGTGTCGACGCTCAGACCCGGACCCATGGTGGTCGACACCGCGATCTTGCGCAGGTACTGGCCCTTGGCAGCCGGCGGCTTGGCCTTGACCAGCTCGCTGACCAGCGCCTGCAGGTTTTCGCGCAGGGCATTGACATCGAAATCGGCCTTGCCGATGGTGGAGTGCACGATACCGGCCTTGTCGATCCGGAACTGCACCTGGCCGGCCTTGGCGTTCTTGACCGCCGTCTCGACGTCCGTGGTGACCGTACCCACCTTCGGGTTGGGCATCAGGCCGCGCGGACCCAGCACCTGGCCGAGCTTGCCGACCACGCGCATGGCGTCGGGCGTGGCGATGCACACATCGAAATCGATCGTGCCACCCTTGATGGTTTCGGCCAGGTCGTCCATGCCGACGATGTCGGCACCGGCGGCCTCGGCCTTTTCGGCATTCTCGCCCTGGGCGAAAACGGCCACGCGCACACTCTTGCCGGTACCGTGCGGCAGGACCAGCGCGCCACGGACCACCTGATCCGACTTGCGCGGGTCGACACCCAGGCGAACGGCGACGTCGACCGATTCGGTAAACTTGACCTTGCTCATCGACTTGAGCAGGTCCAGGGCTTCGTCAACGCCGTAGACCTTGCCCGGCTCGATCTGTTCGCGAATCGCGCGAATACGCTTCGACTTGGCCATCACTCGACTCCTTCCACGTTCAGGCCCATGCTGCGCGCGCTTCCGGCAATGGTGCGCACGGCGGCGTCCATGTCGGCTGCGGTCAGGTCGGGCTCCTTCATCTTGGCGATCTCTTCCAGCTGCTCACGGGTAACCGTACCCACCTTCCTGGTGTTCGGCTCGCCCGATCCCTTCTGGATCTTGGCTGCCTTGCGCAGCAGCACCGCCGCCGGCGGAGTCTTGGTGACGAAACTGAAGCTGCGATCGTTGAAAACGGTGATCACGACCGGAATGGGCAGACCCGGCTCGACATCCTGGGTCTGGGCGTTGAACGCCTTGCAGAACTCCATGATGTTGACGCCGTGCTGACCCAGCGCCGGGCCCACGGGCGGGCTCGGGTTGGCCTGTCCGGCCGGCACCTGCAGCTTGATGTAACCGGTGACTTTCTTAGCCATGTTGTACTCTCTCCTCGGGTTCCGGCGCCGGGTCACATAGGACCTTCGGCTCCCCGTTTGGTTCAAATGCCGGGGCTGCAATCGCAGACCCGGGTTTCGTCGCTCCCTCGATCGGCGCCGTGCCGCTCAAGGAAGATCCCGGATCGGGGTCCGGGATCGAGACACTGTAACGCGCAGCGTTACAGTTTCTCGACCTGATTGAAGTCCAGCTCGACGGGGGTGGATCGACCGAAGATCGATACCGCCACCCTGAGCCGGCTCTTTTCGTAGTTGATCTCTTCGACCACACCACTGAAATCGTTGAACGGACCTTCCGTGACCCGGACCATCTCGCCGGGCTCGAACAGCACTTTCGGCCGCGGCTTGTCGACGCCTTCCTGAACACGTTGCAGGATCGCGTCGGCCTCGGCCTTGCTGATCGGCGCGGGCCGATCCTGGCGGCCGCCGATGAAGCCCATCACCTTGGGCACGTCCTTGACGAGGTGCCAGGTATCGTCGTTCATTTCCATTTCCACGAGCACGTAGCCCGGGAAGAACTTGCGCTCGCTGCGCCGCTTGACGCCCTTGCGCATCTCGACCACCTCTTCGGTGGGAACGAGAATCTCGCCGAACATGTCTTCCATGCCCGCACGCTTGACGCGCTCCTCGAGGGAGCGCTTGACCGCCTTCTCGAAGCCCGAGTAAGCGTGAACCACGTACCACTGCTTGGCCATCAGCTGCCCCCGGCGCCGATCAACTGGCGAATGACCCAGCCGAAGATCGTGTCGAGGATAAACAGCACGATGGAGGCGATGATCGTCAGCACGATCACCACGAGCGTGGTCTGCACGGTCTCGCTGCGCGTGGGCCAGACAACCTTGCGACGCTCGACGTCGGCTTCACGCAGGAAGGAAAAGAATTCCCGCCCGCGTGTGGTCTGGGCAATCACAAAAGCCGCGATCACGATCGCGACCAGCAGCCCGACAGCCCGAATCGGCGTGATGACATCACCGGAAAACTGGTAGAAACCATAGAAACCGGCGGCCACAATCAGCAGCCCGATGGACCAAATCAGGTAGTCGCGTGCAGACGTCTTTTCAGCAGCCATTGAGTTGCCTTGCTTGATCGGTGGCAGGCGAGGAGGGACTCGAACCCCCAACCTGCGGTTTTGGAGACCGCTGCTCTGCCAGTTGAGCTACTCGCCTATAAAACTCGAGAAAGTTTTCAGGCTTCAGGGTTCAGGTTTCAGGAAAACCGGGCCGAAGCCCACCCTGAAACCTGAAACCTTCAACCTGAAACCTTCTTCATCATTCGATAATCTTCGACACCACGCCGGCACCCACGGTGCGGCCGCCTTCGCG